>NZ_CABPUR010000002.1:277306-396273 GCF_902460665.1 Campylobacter concisus
TTAAGAGCAAATTTTAAAAAAGGTTTATTGTAATTTAATCTTATGGGTCCTATAATCAATTTTCCGTAAAAATTTAGATTTATAAAGAGAATGCTATGAACTTTACTCCACTTTTTGCAATTTTTTTCATAATCGCAACTGGTTTTTTTGCTAAAAAAGTCGGCATTGTTGAGCAAAAGCACTCGATCCCATTTGTGGATTTTGTCCTTTGTTTTGCAATGCCTGCGCTAATCTTTGACAAAATTTATCACGTAAACGTCGATGTTTCGCTCATAAATACAATTTTAATTGGCTTTGGCTCAACAGCTATCAGTGCTGTCATGGCATTGGTACTTGGCAAGATCTTCAAATTTACTAAAGTAACAACTGTTAGTATGGTCATGCTAAGCCTTTTTGGTAATACCCTATTTGTCGGTATGCCTGTCATTCAAGGCTTCTTTGGCGATGCGATGGTAAATGAAGTCATCTTTTACGATCAAATAGCCACTGGCATCCCACTTTCGATCCTTGGGCCACTTATTCTCTCTTTTGCTGCACCTGAGAAGGTTTCGCTATTTCAAAATACAATGAAAATTTTAAAATTTCCACCATTTATCGCGCTTATTATGGCTCTTATCTTAAAAGAAGTCCCACTTCCAGATTTTATCTTTGCGCCACTTAGGATGTTTGAAGGCAGCGTCACTCCAGTGGCACTTTTTGCGATCGGTGTTGGTCTTAACTTTAGCAGCATCACAAGCTCATATAAAGGCGTTAGTGTCGTGCTTTTATGTAAGATGATCTTGCCAGCTATCGTATTTTTCATCATATTAAAATTTTCAGGTATCCAGATGAACAAAACTTGGGTCGTTGGTCTCTTTCAATGTGCGATGCCAACATCAGCCCTTGCAAGTGCGATGGTCATAAAAGCTGGCCTTGATAGTTCACTAGCCATCTCATCAGTGGCCATAGGCGTGCTATTTTCATTTATCACGCTTCCAGTTATATATTTTGTATTTGCGTAAATTCACACTCACTTAACACTAAAGAGATAGTATTTCATCATATTTCATTTAAAGGAGACGTTATGAAGAAATTACTACTAGTTGCACTTGGTGCTATGTTTATGCTTGGTGGTCTTGCAAATGCTACTGAAATGATGAAAAAAGATGACATGGGCAAAGACGAGATGATGAAGAAAGAGCAGATGATGAAAGATGACATGGGCAAAAAACCCATGATAAAAAAAGATGAAATGAAAAAAGACGACATGGGCATGAAAGATGAAATGAAGAAAGACGACATGGGTATGAAAAAAGACGAAATGAAAAAAGGCATGTAAAGGTGCTTAATGGTTAGAATTTTGCTCGTTGAAGATGATGAAATTTTACTTGATCTCATCAGTGAATATCTAGTCGAAAATGGCTATGAGGTCACTACTTCAGATAATGCCAAAGAAGCGCTTGATCTCGCCTACGAGCAAAATTTCGACCTGCTTATACTTGACGTCAAACTCCCACAAGGAGATGGCTTTTCACTTCTTTCTTCCTTAAGAGAGCTAGGTGTTAGCGCACCTAGCATCTTTACCACCTCGCTAAATACCATTGATGATCTTGAAAAAGGCTACAAAAGTGGCTGCGACGACTATCTAAAAAAGCCATTTGAGTTAAAAGAACTACTCATGCGTATACAAGCACTTCTAAAGAGAAATTTCTCACATCACAGTGGCGATGCGATCAAAATTTCAAGCGAATTTAGCTTTCATCCACAGAGCAAAACACTAAGTAAAGATGGTAAAAACGTAAATATCTCTAGTAAAGAGAGCGACCTACTCGCCCTATTTTTGCAAAACAAAGGCAAAATTTTAACCAAAGATGAAATTTTTAATAAAATTTGGAAATTTGACGAGGAGCCAAGCGAGCTTAGCCTTCGTGTCTATATAAAAAATTTACGCCAAATTTTAGGCAAAGATGCCATTTTAAATAGGCGTGGGGACGGCTATGTCTATGTCTGAAAAGACGCAAATTTTATTTAAAATTTTATCCCTCTATCTTGTTAGCACTGTGCTATTTTTAGGATATTTTTTCATACACGACTATAAAAACAAAAAAGAAACGCTCATTTTAAACGAGGTGAAGTCTTTAAAAGAGATAAAAATGGGCATTTACATGAAAGCTAGAATGAATGGACTTGACTCAATTTCAAGTCTAACAAAAGAAAAAGGCGTGCATGCTTGCATCGTGCTAAAAAATGGTGAGAAAATTTATAAAGACTTTGACTGTCAAAAAATCGACAAAAGCAAAAATATAAATTTGATCAGCGGCAAGGTCGCGATATTTGAAAAGATCCAATACATGGACGACAACACCACAGACGAGCTCTCACACGCAGATATTTTTCTAGTTGGCAAAGATATCAAGGCTGAAATTTTATCTTTACAAATTTCAACCACGCTAAAGGCGCTCTTTTTCTTTTTTGCCCTGCTCTTTGTCGCCTTTTACCTCGCAAAACTAAGCCTAAGACCGCTTTATGAAAAGATAGATACGCTAAACCGCTTTATAAAAGACTCAACACACGAGATAAATACACCTCTAAGCGTCATCTCGATGAGCATAGAAACAGCCGATCTTGACAACCTAAATGAGCGAAATTTAAAGCGTTTTAATAATATCAGTCTTGCCGCAAAGAGCCTAAATAACATTTATGACGCGCTCGTTCATCTAA
Source organism: Campylobacter concisus (assembly GCF_902460665.1). Classification (GTDB taxonomy): domain Bacteria; phylum Campylobacterota; class Campylobacteria; order Campylobacterales; family Campylobacteraceae; genus Campylobacter_A; species Campylobacter_A concisus_AL. The sequence goes on from NZ_CABPUR010000002.1 coordinate 280,007, forward strand.
GCTTTAACCTAGATAAGCCTAGCAAAAAAGAGATCATAGATCTAAATTTACTAACCACACAAAGACTGAACTATTTCTCGCCATTTTTTGCCAAACGCGGGCTTGAGATAGATACTAGCCTAAAGCCAAGCTTTATAAATGCAGATCTTGGGGATGTGAGCAAAATTTTAGACAACCTTCTTAGCAACGCCTCCAAATATGCAGCGCCAAATTCAAAAGTACACATCACTTTAGAGCCAAATTTCTTTAGCATAAGCAACGCCGGTCGAGGCATCAGCAAAGAGGATCAGATGAAAATTTTTGACCGCTACACGAGATTTAACGACGATCAGGGTGGCTTTGGCATAGGACTAAGTCTAGTAAAAAGCTGCTGCATAAAAAATGGTATCGAAGTAAAGTGCCAAAGCGAACTTGATGGCGAGACTACGTTTTTGCTCTCTTGGCAAAGTTAAATTTTAAAATAATCCTACTTTAAATAATAAAATTTATTAAAAAAGATAATTTATGTCCAAAATTTATTTTTGATAAATTTTATTAATATTATAATCCTTTTACAAAATCTTAATCGAGGAGAAAAGTATGAAACTACTAGAAAAATATGGGCTTTTCATAAATGGTGAGTGGCGCGACGCAAAAGACGGCGCTACACTTGATGCAAAAAATCCAGCAAACGGCGAGCACCTTGCAAAGATCGCTGATGCTACCGAAGAAGATGTAAATGACGCAGTTCGTGCTGCACGTGAGGCTTTTAAGAAATTTAAACACACTACAATTAGCGAGCGTGCAAAGCTACTAAACAAGATCGCTGATATCATCGATGAAAACAAAGAGCACTTGGCAAAAGTTGAAAGCATGGACAACGGCAAGCCGATTAGAGAGACGCTAAATGTTGATATTCCTTTTGCAGCCGAGCATTTTAGGTACTTTGCTGGCGTTATCATGGGTGAAGAAGGCAGTGCAAACGTACTTGATGAGAAGCAGCTCTCTATCGTTTTACGCGAGCCAATAGGTGTTGTGGGTCAGATCGTACCTTGGAATTTTCCATTTTTGATGGCAGCTTGGAAGCTAGCTCCAGTGATCGCAGCAGGCGATGCGAGCGTATTTAAACCTTCAAGTGAGACAAGCCTAAGCGTGCTTGAGCTATTTAGGCTGATAGATAAAATTTTGCCAAAAGGCCTTATAAATATCATAACTGGTAAAGGCAGCAAGAGCGGCGAGTGGATCAAAAACCATCCAGGCCTTGACAAGCTAGCATTTACTGGCTCAACCGAGATCGGCCGAGATATCGCCATAGCTGCGGCTCGTCGTATCATCCCAGCCACACTTGAGCTTGGCGGAAAGAGCGCAAATATCTTCTTTAGCGACGCAAATTTAGACAAAGCGCTTGATGGCCTTCAGCTTGGAATTTTGTTTAACCAAGGTCAAGTTTGCTGCGCAGGTTCAAGAATTTTCGTAGAAGAGAGCTTTTATGACAAATTTATAGAGGCTGCGGTTAAGAAATTTAGCACCATAAAAGTTGGCGATCCGCTTGATCCTAGCACTCAAATGGGCTCACAAATCAATAAAAAACAAGCTGAGCAAATTTTAAACTACATCGAGATCGGCAAAAAAGAAGGCGCAAAAGTGGCAGTCGGTGGCAAAGCCTACACTGCAAATGGTTGCGACAAGGGCGCATTTGTCGAGCCAACGTTGTTAGTTGATGTGACAAATGATATGAGAGTGGCGCAAGAAGAAATTTTTGGTCCAGTTGGTGTTGTCATTAAATTTAAAGATGAAGCCGAGCTTATCAAAATGGTAAATGATAGCGAATACGGCCTAGGTGGCGGAATTTTCACACAAGACATCACAAAGGCACTTCGTGTTGCAAGGTCTATGGAGACTGGTAGAGTCTGGATCAACACCTACAACCAAATCCCAGCAGGAAGCCCATTTGGCGGATATAAAAACTCAGGTATCGGCCGCGAAACACACAAAATCATACTTGAGCACTACACTCAAATGAAAAACATAATGATCGACCTAACCGGCAAGGTTAGCGGCTTTTACGCACAATGATTTTAGGGAGCTTAGGCTCCCTTCTACTTTAAATTCCTTAAATTTTAAATATCTTTTACTAGGTTTTAACTTTAATATATCGCTAGCATTACGCCAATATAGTACAACTATACAAAAGTGTTTTCTTAACACTACATTTTTAAGCTTAATAGACTAAAATTTGGCACAAAGGAGAAAAATTGAGCGAGCAAATTTATATCATAGGCGATGTGCACGGCTGTTTTAACACGCTTTTAGAGCTTATCAAGCAGTTTCCAGACAAAGAAAAATCACAAATTTGCTTTGTCGGAGATGTGATAGATCGGGGGCTTTTTAGTTGCGATGTAGTCGAGCTTATCATACAAAATAACTATAAAATGGTAATGGGAAATCATGAGCGCAGGCTGCTAAGTAATAAACTTGAATTTCTAAACAACAAAGTGCCATTTGACAGGAGCTGGTTCTTTGGAAACGGCGGAGAAGAGACATATAGATCATACCTTGGACAAAGTGTGAAGTTTAAGCAAAGGCATGTGGATTTTTTAGAAACAAGGCCAGTTTATCTGGAGTTTAAAGAGTGTAAAAACCAAAATGGCGAGCATTTGGTCGTTTCGCACTCGGCTGTTGGCAAATTTTGGACTTTAAGAGATGATGATAGCTCAAGAGATGAGTTTAGAAGGCATGTACTATCAGGCAGAGGCGATATGATACAAGTTGAAGGCATATTTAATGTCTACGGACATACGCCAGTGCGCGAGGCTAAGCTCTATACAAATAGCGCAAATATCGATACGGGATGTGTTTTTAATGAAGAAGGATATGATAAACTAAGTGCCTTAGAATTTCCATCGATGAAAATTTATACGCAAAAAAATGTTGAAAATTTTAATAAACAAGGATAAAAATGTGGTTTTCTAAAAAGAGCTCTAGCTTTGCAAGCAGAGTTGATAAATTTTGGAGCGAGTTTGGCAAAAATTTAGACGCCATCAAACAAAATTTAGAAGATAAAAATTTTGAAGCTGCAAGCAAAATGACCGAAGAGGCACTAAATTTATGTTTGGTTGATCCAACTTTTATGATAGGGCTTATTGATGGAAAGATCGATCTAGTACTCACTCCAGAAGGACTCAAACATAGGCTTTTGTGGCTTAAATTTATAAAGTCGCGCATGCCAAAAGAGTATGAAGCAAAGCTTACTTGTACACTTGGCAAGCCACGTGCACCGCGAAACGTCGCTACTATACAGATGTATGGCGTAAGCGTTGATGCAAATGAGGTCATGGTCTATGCAAATTTCAACGACAAAAGCGTAGATATGTACCTATATAACGAGACTCTAAGCAAACTTAAAAGCGAAGATGAAAATAAGGCATATACATTATCGCTCATACTTTGTGACAACGTAGTTGGTGAGATGATCATGATAAATATGCTTGGAGAGTTTGAGATAATAGATAAGCCAAGAGAAAAAGGCATACCACTGATCGACTTTGCCGATCTTATAGATGAAAAATTTGGTAAAGAAGCCTCAAAGGAGCCGCTTAAGAATTTTATGGTCTACGAGCTAGAGCCTCGTTCAAACAAGCTACGTGACGACGTTTTCACAGGATTTACATCTCTTAGCGAGCTACTAAACGAATACTACGACGGCGCAAGCGATACTTATAACGAAGCTTTTGAGCTTGGCATAAATTTTTGCTTTTTAGCCATATCTCACGGTGGCGACATACAGTTTGGCGTTGATAGCAAAAATAAAATTTCAGATACGCTACAAGAGAGTGAAATTTGCGAGATCATAGGTGAAGCAAATGGCGAGATGCGATCTTACATAGATCTTATCTGCTTTGACAAAGATGAGCTGGCCAAGACTGCTAGCAAATTTAGTAAAGAGCTTGGTATAAAGATAGAAATTTGCGAGTTTAAACGCTGATTTTACATAAGATTTTACATAAAATAATATAAATCACGCTAGCTGGTGTGAACTATTAAATTTATCTTTTAAATTTTGAGCTGTTTGAGAGATAAGCGCAAAGCTTTAGTCCATATAAAAAGATGATCCACGAGATGTAGATCCAGACAAAGAAGAAAAGCACTGCTGAAAACGAGCCATAAACGCTTAGATAGGTTTTATTATAAAGGACATAATAGACAAAGGCCGACTTGCCAATATACCAAACGAGCGAAGCGGCAAATGAGCTAAAAAATGCACTTTTAAACTTTATCTCGTCATTTACTGAGATGAGATATGTGATGCAAAATATCGCCCAAATGATGAGATATGGGAATATGCTCAAAAAATTTATCGAGTTTGTGATCACGTTTGAGTTTAGCATCTCTTGAATGAGGCTTGAAAGATAAAAACTACCAGCAAGACCAAGTGGCGCGAGCGTGATAAGAGTCCAATACGAGCTAAGTGCTGACCAAAATCCTCTAGCCTTACTTGCACGTGTCACTTTTAAAACTACATATTCATAGTCGCTAAAAAACATGGCTGATGTAAATATCATCGCTACAAAGCCAACTAAGCCTAAATTTCCGCTATTTTGTAAGAAATTTTGCAAATAGTTTGAGATGATCTCTTGATTACTTGGCAAAAGAGCCGAGAAGATAAAGTCTTGAATTTTGGCGTAATAGTCCTCAAAACTAGGCAGTTTTGTAAAGATAGAAAACGATATAAGAAGTATCGGAATGATCGATAAAATCGTATGGAAACTAAGGCTTGAAGCGTAGTAAAAGAGCTCTTTGTCCTTAAGCGTTGGGAGTAAATTTAAAAACTCTTTTAAGCTTTGCTTACTTAAGGACAAACGGCTCATTTATCAGTTATCTTCTTCAAAAAGTTTTTCGTAGTGAGCGTCGTAGTTGTTGATGTGCTCGCTATTTAGCTTCCAAAAGACGGTGTCTATGTCGCTAACTCTTGTATAAAATGGTAGCTGATAGTACTCAACCTCGCCACTTTTAAATTCTTTTAGTACTTTAAAGCTTTGGCAATCAGCAAAAACGCTTCTGCCATCCATCGCTACGAAAATTAGACCAGCTGCACTTTGAGCACACATTTTTCTAAAGTCATCTCTGCTTGGATTTGGCTTGTATTCGTAGCTTAGATACGCTCCTATAATATCTGGGTGGATAAATATCATATTTGGAAACGCAGATGTAATCTCTTCGTAAATTTCTTTATTTGGTACGATGATTAATGAGCGGTTATAAAGATAGTTTAGCACGACCATATCGCCATTTGCAGGTGCTATGCCTGGAAGTGGGAGCGCCTTTTGCTCAAGCAGATCAAACACCTCAAATCTAATCTTAGCAAAGCCAGAATTTTTTGAGATAACACTAACTCTTGCGATGATAGAGCTATCAGTATCAAATTTATGAAGTACGACACCACTTGAGCCGATTAAAATTTCTGGACTATCAACTATCGTCGCTGTGCCATCACTATCGACGCTAATTATAGGAGTTCTATACTCATTTAAAGAAAAATCAGCCCCAAAAGCAAAGCCAAAAACTAGCGATAAAATCACAAATATACGTTTCAAAAATATCTCCTAAGTTTAAATTTTTAGAGCGATTATAGCCTAAAATGCTTTATCTTTTGCAAAATTAAAGCAAGTTTTAGTTAAAATCCCACCAGCTTTTTAAAAGGACATTAATGCCTCGTATTTTTATAATTTTTGCAATATTATCTATAAATTTATACGCTATAAAGCCAAGCATCGATGAGCTTAGCTGGCCAAATGGAAGTAACTTCTTAAATTTCTTAGAGACAAACAAAATCCCACTTTCACTTTACTATAACTTAGCAACCGAAGATCAAGAACTAACAGAAGAGATCATCGCTGGCACAAAGTATCAAATTTACAAAGACGACAACGGCAACACCAAACAAGTACTAATCCCTGTTAGTGACGAGCTTCAAATGCATATTTTTAGAGATGACAATGATAAATTTAAACTCGAATTTCTTCCCATCTCTTATCAAAGCGAGGATAAATTTTTAGCCTTAAAGGTGGACAAATCAGTCTCTGAGGACATTTTTGACTATACTGGCTCTGGCACGCTAGCTCTTGGCTTTAAAGAAATTTTTAAAGGAAGTGGCATTGATTTTAAAAAGATAAACAAAGGCGATACGATCGCTATCGTTTATAATCAAAAAATACGCATGGGCCGCTCTTTTGGCACTCCAGAAATCTATGCTGCGATGATAGAAACGAAAAATAAACGATATGTTATGTATAAATTTGAAGATAAATTTTATGATAAAAATGGTAAGAAAAATGATAAATTTTTACTAGTCCGCCCTCTTGCAAACGCCAGAATCACATCAGCTTTTACTCTAAAAAGATGGCACCCTATTCTCCAAAGATATAGAGCGCACCTTGGCGTTGACTACGGTGCTCCAAAAGGCACACCAATCAAAGCCGCAGGCGATGGTACGGTTAAATTTGTCGGACAAAAAAGCGGATATGGCAGAACCGTCATCATCTCTCACGCTGGTGGCTACGAAACGCTTTATGCTCACCTAAATGGCTTTGCTAAAGGCATAAAAGGCGGACTAAAAGTTAAGCAAGGTACGCTCATAGCCTACGTTGGTACAAGCGGTATGAGCACAGGGCCACACCTTCATTTTGGTCTTTATAGGGACAATAAACCTATCAATCCAGAAAGTGCAATAAAGGTCGTTAAAAGCCTAGAGGATAAGAAAGAATCAGCTAAATTTAAGGCAGTTGTTAGCAAAAATGACGAGTTAATAAAAAATGCTTTAAGCAATGAAAAAGAGTATCACAAAGTGGAATTTTTCCCTAATGTAATAGAATTTTAAAGGTAAAACTTGAGCCAAGAACTAGAAGAAGCAAAAGAGCTGATAGATCAGCATTTAGATGAAAATTTAGAAGATAACGAACTCTCGCCTTACGAGCTAGCCCAGCACCTAAAAACACTTAAAAAGCACGACGAAGAGCTTTTTGCTCACTATCTTGAAAAGCTAGATCCTGAAATTTTAGGCGATGTTGCTATCGAGCTACCTGATCACATGCTAAAAGATGTGATCGAACAACTTCCAGCCGAAAAGATCGTAGAAGCACTTGAAGAGCTAGAGAGCGATGATGCGACTGACTTGCTTCAATACATCGAGGATATCGATGAGGATAAAGCTAGAGAGCTTTTTAACGAGCTTGATAGAGAAAACCAAAATGAAATTTTAAGACTTAGAAGCTACGAAGAAGATAGAGCCGGTGCTCACATGCAAACAGAGCTTTTTTCGGCTCACCTTGAAGAAAAGCTTGGCAATGCAGTAGCAAGACTTAGACGAGAAAAGCAAGAAGGCAAGCTAGAAAATATCTCGCAGCTTTTTATTATCGATAAAAATGGCGTTTTACAATACGCTATCCCGCTTGAAGATCTTATACTTTTTGATTTTACAAAGACACTAAAGCAAAATATCGAGTCAGCGCAGATTGATCACTACAAGCCACATGTTGCAAATGATATGGACCTTATGCAAAATGTCGCTGATATGTTTCAAGAGTACGATCTAAACGTTATTGCAGTTACTAGTAGCACTGGAATTTTGCTTGGTCGTATCACTTCTGATGACATCCACGACTACATTCAAGAGAGTGCAACTGAGCAAATTTATAACCTGGCCGGCGTTGATGACGAGTCAGAAGAGGACGATACGCTTTTTAAGGCTGGTCGTGGTCGTGCGGTTTGGCTTGGTGTAAATTTACTAACAGCTCTTTTTAGCTCATCTATAATCGGGCTTTTTGACGAGACAATCGCAGCCTACGTCGCTCTTGCTGTTTTAATGCCAATAGTTGCATCAATGGGTGGAAATACCGGCACACAAGCGCTTGCCGTTACGGTTCGCCGTCTAGCACTTGGTGAGATCGAGTTTAAAGATGCCAAAAATGTTCTAAAACGTGAGGTTAGTATTTCACTCATAAATGGACTAATCTTTGGTGTGGTAATGGGCATAATCGCCTCTGTTTGGTTTGACAAAGGTATGCTTGGCGTTGTTATTGGGCTTAGCATGGTTACGAATTTATTCTTTGCTGGCTTTTTTGGCACGATCATACCTTTGACGCTAAAGCGCTTTAACATAGATCCTGCAGTCGGCTCAGCCGTCATTCTTACTACTTTTACTGATGCGATAGGATTTTTTAGCTTTTTAGGACTTGCAAAATGGATACTACTATAACTAATTTAAAAATTCTGCCTCTTGGCGAGTCAAAATATCTAAAACCATTTAAGATGAAATTTATACAAAATGGCATCCAAAGAGACTGGGACTGCGTAAAAGTGATGAATAGCGTTAGTATTTTTTTATATCACGAGCAAAAAGATGCCTTTTTGTTTGTAAAGCAGTTTCGCCCAGCTGTTTGGTACTCGCAGGAAAAAGAAGGCATCAAAACAAATGAGCAAGGCTTTACTTACGAGCTTTGCGCAGGGCTTATGGATAAAGGGCTTAGCGAAGAGCAAACAGCTAGAGAAGAGGCGGTCGAAGAAGTGGGCTATAAGCTAAAAGAGATAGAGCGTATCACTATGACATACGGTGCTTTTGGCTTTGGAGGCAACACACAAACTATGTTTTACGCAAAGATCGATGAGAGTATGAAAGTAAATTCTGGCGGTGGTATCGATGGCGAAGATATCGAGCTTGTTTTCATAAAACGAGAAGATATGATGAAATTTGCCTTCGACGAGAGCAAAGTCAAGGGTTTTGGGCTCATCTTTGCTTATTTGTGGTGGGAGAAATTTAAAAGCTAAAACGATATCTTTTTAATAAGCGCAAAAACAACGACTGCCACTAAAAAGATACCAACTAATATCACATAATCAGACATAACAAGCCTTTAAATTTAAGTTTTGGCTTATTGTAACCAAAATTTTAAATAAAGTAAGAACTTTATAACCGCACATATCGTAAAATAACTCAAAAACGCACAAGGAGAAGATGATGAGCGAAAATGAAACTCTTTTTATAAACCGAGAATTAAGCTGGCTACGCTTTAATTCAAGGGTACTCGCTCAGTGTGAAAAGAAAATTCCTTTACTTGAAAAGCTAAAATTTATAGCCATTTATATGACAAATCTAGACGAGTTTTATATGATCAGAGTCGCTGGCTTAAAGCAGCTCTTTGCAGCTGGAGCTACTACAAGCAGTGGCGATGGCATGAGCCCACTTGATCAGCTAAGAGAGATTAGAAAATATCTACAAAATGAGCAAAATTTAGTAGAAGATCACTATAAAAAAACAGTAAATGCTCTTAGCAAAGAGGGGCTTTTTATAAAAAATTATGACGAGCTTGATGATAGCTTGAAGCAAAAGTGCGACGAATACTTTTTCTCAAATATCTTGCCAGTTATCGTGCCTATCGCTGTCGATGCGACTCATCCATTTCCGCACCTAAACAACCTTAGCTTCTCTCTTGCAGTTAAGCTTGCTGATATTGAGCATCCAGAAATTTTAAAATACGGCATGATAAGAATTTCAAGAGTCTTGCCACGTTTTACACAGCCAAGTAGCAATGTTTTTGTGCCGATTGAAACGATCGTACATCGCCACGCAGAAGAAATTTTTCCAGGGTATAAACTACTTAGCTCGGCTGCTTTTAGAGTGACAAGAAACGCTGATATCGTCATCGAAGAAGAAGAAGCGGATGATTTTATGATGATACTTGAGCAAGGACTAAAGCTTCGCAGAAAAGGGGCTTTTGTTCGTATGCAAATCGATAAAAACGTAGACGCTGATATCTTGGAATTCTTAAATTTTCATATGAAAATTTTTCATAAAGATGTCTATTTTTCAAGTATTCCGCTCACTCTTAGCTCGCTTTGGGAGATAGCTGGAAGCAAAAATTTTACCCACCTAGCAAATGCGCCTTACGTTCCAAAGACACTACCACCATTTGGCAATGGCATCTCGGTGTTTGATGCCATAGATAAAGAAGACGTGCTCTTAGTGCATCCATTTGAGAGTTTTGATCCAGTTGTAAGCTTTATCAAAGAAGCCAGCAAAGATCCAAAAGTAATATCTATTCGAATGACACTTTATAGAGTCGATAAAAGTTCGCCAATAATTCAAAGTCTAATAGACGCCGCAAGTGACGGCAAGCAAGTAACTGTGATGGTTGAGCTAAAAGCAAGGTTTGATGAAGAAAATAACCTACACTGGGCAAAGGCACTTGAAGACGCAGGCGCGCACGTGATATACGGCATCACAGGCTTTAAGGTGCATGCAAAAGTTAGCCAGGTCATTCGCCAAATCGGCGATAAACTCAAATTTTACATGCACTTTGGTACTGGCAACTACAACGGCAGTTCAGCTAAAATTTATACTGACGTTAGTCTATTTACGAGCAAAGAAGAATTTAGCCAAGATACGACTTCGTTTTTTCACATCCTCTCAGGATATAATAAAAATCGCCGTCTAAACGCTCTTAGCATGTCGCCCTTTCAGATAAAAGAGCGCATTATCGAAAAGATAAGAGTAGAGGCAAGCAAAGGAAGCGAGGGCAGGATCATTGCCAAAATGAATGCGCTAATCGACGAAGATGTGATAAATGAGCTTAGCCGTGCATCAAACGCAGGCGTGAAGATCGATCTTATAGTTCGTGGTGTGTGCGGACTAAGGCCTGGTATAAAAGGTAAAAGTGAAAACATAAAAGTTCGCTCGATCATTGGCAAATACTTAGAGCACGCTAGAATTTTATATTTTAAACATGCTCAGCCAAAAATTTACATCTCAAGTGCTGACTGGATGCCGCGAAATCTAGAGCGTCGCTTAGAGCTTATGACTCCTATTTTTGAGCCAAGACTTCAAGAGAGACTACTTGAAATTTTAGAGCTTCAGCTAAGCGATAACGACCTAGCTTTTGAGCTACAAAATAGCGGCGAATACGTAAAAGTTGCAAGAAGTGAAAATGAAAAAATAATATCTTGCCACGAAGTTTTGGAAAATTATATATCTAAAATTTATAAATCCGTAAAAAAAGATACAGATAAAGCAAAAGCCGATATGCTCGCAAGCAAGCTCTTAAAAGAGAGCTAAAAATAAATTAAGCTTTTAGACCCAGTCTAAAAGCTATTTTTAAATTAGCATAAAAACACTAGCATTTGATTAAGCAAGTCTTATTAAAAATTTCAAATCCGCAGCAAAAAGCAAAATTTATAAATTTACTTGAGCCCCTCAAAGCTAGCCAAATATTTCAAATTTTTTAAACAACTCTGGCTCATCTTTTACGATACCGCGCTTAATTAGATCAGCAACTACTTCGCGGTCACAATCCGTTTGTAACGGCCAACCACGCGTATATCCCTCTAGCTCGTCCTTGCTCGTCGCATCCACGCAGAAATTTTCACCATCTATGAAAATATCACGTAAAGCATCGATATTATTTGTCACACGCCAAAGTAGCATATATGGGTTTTCAAGGTGATTTTGCATATCCACAACGATAAGGAGTTTGAAAAAATCTCTAAATGTCAAAAGCTTGTCAAAAAGCTCTTTTACCACACAATCTTTTTCAAATTTCACCAGACAAATAGGCGTTTTTGTATCCGTTTTAAACTGCTTAAGTTCTTTTACATTTGGCGCTATACTTTGAAACTTAGCCAAAAGCTCACTGTCGCTTAAAACCATAGGGCTAAATTTACAAAAGTCTTGCGTCGCATCTACGCCGAGTTTACCTCCAAAACACGAGTTTGGGCTGGCGTGATCGAGCTGGTCGCACACACCTTGGCTTATTAGCACACTCTGACTACCAAAACGATTTAGAACAAAGCTAGTAAATTCATCATAATCTTTAAGTTCAGGCGCATCGGCTCCAACAAAAATGGCATGTTTTACAAAACTCATCTGCCCAACGCCCCAAAATGCGTGCATAGCCTGCTTTGCATGAGCTGGATAGAGCGTATTTATCTTGGCTAAGATTAGGTTGTGAAAGACGCCATTTTCAGGCATATTGTAGTCCAGTAGTTCAGGCACGGTCGTTCGCAAAAGTGGCAAAAAAATCCGCTCAGTCGCCCAGCCCATATATTTATCCTCAAGTGGCGGCTTTCCAACCACAGTCGCATGAAATACTGGCTCACGCTTGCTAGTTATCGCCGTTACATCCATCACTGGGAAAGGCTCGATAGGCGTATAAAAGCCAGTGTGATCGCCAAATGGCCCTTCAAGCTCGCACTTAGCCGTATCCACGAAACCTTCTATCACGTAGTCCGCATCGTGCGGAACGTAAATTTCATTCGTTAAGGATTTTACAAGTTTGGCTGGCTCTTTACGGATAAAGCCATAAAGCAAAAGTTCAAAAACTCCCTTTGGAAGCGGCGCTTGTCCGCACCAAATATAAAGCGGATCGCCGCCAATGGCTACAGAGACTGGCATTTTTTTGCCTGCACGCTTGTACTCGTGAAAGAAATTTGCACCGTCTTTGTGGATCTGCCAGTGCATGCCAAGGCGATTTTTATCATAAATTTGTAGGCGGTACATGCCTAAATTTTGCAAATTTCCATCCAAGCTTTGCGTATAAACCTGGCCCATAGTGATAAAAGCACCTCCGTCATGCGGCCATGTCTTTAGTGCTGGAAGCGATAGCAAATCAGCATCCTCACCTATAAATTTCACCTGCTGGCACTCACCCTCACCTTTTAATCTCTTAGTAAAAATTTTTCTCATGCTAAAAAGATAGGCTAAAAAATCAAGCTTTTCTTTAAAATTTTCAGGTTTTTTGGGCTTTAAAAGCTTTTCTATCTCGGCTGCAATCTCATCAGGATTTAGCCCAAATATAAGCTCAAGTGCGCGTTTTGAGCCATAGATATTTGTAAGCACAGGGGCAAATTTACGCCCAGTTTTTTTACAGACTGGGTTTGTAAAAAGTAGCGCTTGCGAACCCTCACGCTTAACCTCGATATAGCTTGCGTGTGCGATCTCAAGATCAATATCTGTTGGCTCATCGATAACACGAAGCAGATTATTTTCTTTTAAAAGCTTGATGTAGTCCATATTTCGCCTTTTTGATTTTTGGGCGATTTTAGCCAAAAATAGCTGAAAAAGGCGAAGCAAAGCGGGTATTTATTATTTGCCGCACGCACCGATAGCTATCAGAGTATCGATCGCTGTTTCGGACGCATTCTTTGCGGTATTATCTCGCCGTTTAAATAGACGCAAGTACTAAATTTATACTCCATTGTCGTAATGTCCGCAAACTTGCGCTCAACGCACACCTATGTATGGCGCCAGTATACTTACGTCTTTTCAAAGTAATTCATCACAATTTTTTTGTTAGATTAAACACTAGATAGCATAGCAGTTTTGAAAACGGTAGTAAATTTTTTAATTACTCCGATATGTTACATTTTAGCAGTTTGCCAAATATCTCTTTGCTATATTTCATAAAGCGCTCATTAAGCTTTACATCCTCGGTATCTACGCAAATGAGGCTATCTTGCACCTCAAAAATGATGCTCTTATCAGTGATCTTCACCTTTTTGCAAGCGTTATAGCAAACGTCGCCATTACACTCAGCATATAGGCCGTTTATGTCGGCGTTTTCGTCGTCATCACTTTTTAGTTTGATCGGTCTTTGAAAGATTATGTAGTTTTTGTAGTCATATTTGTCGTCTGCAAGACCGATCATATAGTAGTTGTCTTTGCTATTTTTAGTAGCGGTTAGGGCTTTTGCTTTAAATTTTAGCTCAAACACACTCTAAGCCATCTCTTCAGCGCGTTTTAAAAGCTCTTTTGCCCCTTTTTCTATAAATTTATGAGCTAGCTCCTTGCCAACGCTTTGAAATTTATCTTTGCTAACCTTTAAGCTATCTTTTATAAACTCGCTTCCATCAGGCAGACCAACGATCGCATCGATAGAAATTTCATCACCTTTTAGCCTTGCACTTATGCCTATTGGCACTTGGCAGCCACCCTCTAAAACTCCCACAAAGTCACGCTCTATGGTCGTTTCTATGACTGCATTTTCATCATTTAAAAAAGAGATCTCATCTAAAATTTGCTTCTCATCTCTGGCTTCTATTCCAAGAGCACCCTGCCCCATTGCAGGTATCATCTCGTCAAAGCCAAATGTGTAGATGTGCGCCACTTCAGCCTTTAAATTTAGGCGGTTTATGCCAGCCATAGCCAAAATGATCGCGTCAAATTCGCCCTCTTTTAGCTTTCTAAGTCTAGTTTGTACATTTCCACGAAGCGAGATAATCTCAAGATCAGGCCTCATGATAAGTAGCTGCATCTTGCGGCGTAGGCTCGTTGTACCAACCTTTGCGCCATGTGGCAAGTCGCTAAATTTAGCAAATTTCTCGCTTATCATCGCATCTCTCGTATCCTCACGTGAGCAAATGGCAGCTAGTCTAAGCCCTTCTGGAAAGACTACTGGCACATCCTTTAGGCTATGTACTGCGATGTCAGTCTCGCCTTTTAGCATGCTATCTTCAAGCTCCTTTGTAAAAAGCCCCTTACCACCGATCTTTGCAAGTGGCGTATCAAGAATCACATCGCCCTTTGTCTTCATACCAATAAGCTCAACTTTTATATCGTTATGTTTTGATTCTATTCTGGCTTTGATATGTTCGCTTTGCCAAAGCGCCAAGATACTCTTTCTAGTTGCTATTTTTATCTCTTTCATTATCACTCCTAATTTACTCTTTTTGGCTCTTCGATAACCTCAACGTCGATGATCTCGCCATCATCTTTTTTAGCACTCTGCTCGCTAAAATTTTGAAATTTAAACTCCTGATAGCTCTCATTTTTTGCTGCATTTTTCTTAAATATCAAAGAAAAAATAACTACGGCTATGCCAAAAATATCTGTTAAAATTCCTGGCAGAAACAAAAGCATTCCACCAAAGCTAAGTCCTAACTGACTAAATAAATTTCCACCAAGAAAGCTTTTAAGCGCCACTTGAGGCGAATTTAAGCTAGAAAATCCAGCATTAAAAAGAAGTGCAATACCTACAAATCCAGAGACTAGCACCTCGAGAAAATAGTTTAAAAAGCCAAATTTATCAACAAAAAGATAGATAAATATCGCTTCTATCAAAAAAAACAAAAATGCGAAAAATCTCATAAGCTTTCTTTTATCTTTTTAAAGGCCTCGTTTGCGCCGATCGTTTCTTTACTTAAACCATCTCTTGTTATAAACTCGACCTTGCCATTTACAAATTCTTTACCTACAAGTAGCGCATAAGGGAAGCCGATGAGTTCAAAGTCATTCATCTTAACGCCAAATCTCTCGTTTCTATCGTCGATGATGACACTAACGCCAGCTTTTTTAAGGCTCTCATAAAGCTCAAATGCAAATTTTACGCCCTCTTCATCTTTTAAATTTGAAATGATGATCTCCACGTCAAACGGCGCACACTCTTTTTTCCAGATGCAGCCCTTCTCATCGTGGCTAGCCTCTATCATTACGGCAATCAGCCTACTGATGCCGATGCCGTAGCAGCCCATCAAAAATGGCTTTGCCTTGCCGTTTTCATCAAGATATGTCGCATTCATAGCAGCTGAATATTTATCGCCTAACTGAAAGATATGACCGACTTCTATGCCCTTGCTAAGTTTTAAATTTCCGCCACACTCTGGGCATTTATCGCCCTCTTTTACCTTTACAAGGTCTTTAAATCTCTCTTCGTTAAACCCGCTAACACTAACTCCAACAAAGTGATAATCCTTTTCGTTGGCACCACATATCATATTATCTGCGCCTTTTAGCTCGTTGTCTATGTAAAATTTTACATCCTTTAGCCCAACTGGTCCGCAAAATCCAGCCACAAGCCCAGCTTTTATAATCTCTTCTTCGCTAGCATCGACAAGTTCTAGCGCCTTGCAAGCATTTTGCGCCTTTGTCTCTTGAAGCTCGTCATCGCCCCTTACAAAAAAGACCACAACTTCTTCTTTGTCTTCATAAATAGCTTTTTTAATAACAGCTTTTATGCAGTAAAACTCGCTAACTTTAAAAAACTCAGCCACACCTTTTATAGTCTTTGTATCTGGTGTCTTAAATTTAGCCGCATCAGCCTCTGGCGCTTCAGCTTCGGTTGTTCTAGCTTTCCTTCTAGCAGCTTCTATGTTTGCAGCGTATTTGCAAGCCTCACAGCAAAGGATGTCATCTTCGCCATTACTTGCAAGCACCATAAATTCTTTACTGCCGCTACCACCGATAGCTCCACTATCAGCCTCAACAGCTCTAAAATTTAGCCCCAAACGAGTGAAAATTTTACTATAAGTTGCCTCCATAAGGTCAAACTCACGCTTTAGATCCTCTTTGCTAGAGTGAAAGCTATAAGCATCTTTCATTGTAAATTCTCGTCCTCTTAGCAAGCCAAAGCGTGGTCTTGCTTCGTCACGAAATTTAGTATTTATCTGGTATAAATTTAGCGGTAGCTGCTTGTAGCTAGTCACCTTGCCACGTACCAAAGCAACGGCTGCCTCTTCGTTTGTAGGGCTTATAACAAAATCATTTTCTTTTCTATCTTTAAAGCGCAAAAGCTCCTTGCCAAAGACGTTGTAACGTCCACTTTGCTTCCAAAGCTCGCCTGAAGTAACCACGCTAAAGCTCACCTCTAGCGCTCCAGCCTCATCCATCTCCTCTCGTGCGATACGAGAAATTTTCTCATGCATGATCTTTCCAAGCGGTAGATAGTTGTAAAGTCCTGAGCCTATCTGCTCGACAAATCCACCTCTTATTAAAAATTTATGACTTGGCAAAGATGCGTCTTTTGGTGCTTCTTTGGTCGTTGGTGCATAAAATTTACTAAATCTCATCTATATCTCCCACTTGAAAATTTTGCTCTTCTTTTATATCAAATAAAAATCTAACTCCATTTGAAAGCTCGCTAGATCTCTCATCGTCCGCAAGGCTTTTTAGCTTCATCGTTGGCTGGTGCAAAAAGGCTTTAAAAACTTGATGAATGAGCTTTTGTGCCTCCTCATAATCACTATGTTTTAAATAGCCCTTTTTTATCGCCTTTTCTAGCTCGTTTTTAGCGCAAATTTCAGCTTGTTTGCGGATAGATTTTATGAGCGGCACGCTCATATCTTCTTTTAAAATTTTTAAAAATTCACTTGTACCTTGACCTACGATCGAATAAGCCTTTTGTGCTTGCTCCTCTCTTAGGGCTAAATTTTTCCTTACTATCTCCTCTAAACTATCAACTGTATAGACGCTAATAAATTCTGTATTTATAAGATCAATATCCCTTGGCACGGCAATATCGAAAAAGTATCTATGAAATTCTCTTGGTTCGATTATGGCATTTGTGATGATCGCGTGCGGGGCTGCGGTGCTTGAAAATATTAGATCATAATTATTTACATACTCTTTTAATTTTAAAATACTATCCCAGCTAGCGTTGTCACCAAGGCTATCAACTAGCTGCTCAACACGCTCGGAGCTTCTGTTTATAATGATCACCTCTGCGCCACTTGAGATTAGGTGTTTTGCTGCTAGTTCGCCCATCTCGCCAGCTCCTACGACGATAGCAGTTTTTCCTTCAAGCGTACCAAAAATTTCTTTTGCTTTTGCTACGGCGACACTTGAAACGGAGATCGGGTTTTTAGAAATTTGAGTTTCGTTTCTAACTTTAGCAGCGCATTTACATGCATAATGGATGATTTTACTGATTTGTTCGCCGCAAGCTGAGCTATCGTAAGCAAATTTAAAGGCATTTTTTAACTGACCAACGATCTGAGTTTCGCCGACGACTAGGCTATCAAGCGAGCTTGCCACGGCAAAGAGGTGGTGCACGGCTCCGCTGTCTTCATAAATATCAGCCCTTTCATAAAGCTCATCTTCAAAAACACCTGAAAATACAGACATGCATCTAAACGCATGCGTCGTTGCACTTTCTAGATCACTAACGCTTGCAATTATCTCGACGCGGTTGCATGTGTTTAAAACCATGCATTCGTTTATACTTTTGTTTGATCTTAGTAGTTTTAAAATTTGCTCTTTTTTCTCATCGCTATCAAATGCAAGCTTTTCTCTAACTGAAATATCAGTATTTTTATATGTAAAACTTATATCTAAATAGTGCATTAAAATTCCCTATCTATCATGCTTTTTATGATCCCTTCAAGCTCAGCGTTTTTATACTCTTTTATCGATTCTATCGCTTCAGCTCCAAGCCTTTTTGCTTCATTTACTGCTTTTTGAAGCGAATTTGTCTTAATAAATTCCTCTTTTAGCCATGAAATTTCACTCGCGTTTAGCTTCTTTGACCAAAGCGATCTAAGCTTTGTCTTACCAGCTTCGTCTAAGCTCTTATAAAGATAAATGTAAGGAAGTGTCGTTTTGCCTTCAACGAAGTCGTTAAGTGCTGGCTTGCCAAGCGTTTTTTCATCTTGAGTTATGTCTAATATGTCATCCACGATCTGAAAAGCAAGACCTAAATTTTTGCCATAAATTCCAAATTTCTCGCTATCTTTGCCAGCTAGCTTTGCTCCGCAAATAGCCGTGGATTCTATCAAAACAGCTGTTTTATAGTAGATCATTTTTAAATATTCTTGCTCGTTTTCATTAAAATTTTCAGCCATTTTCACATCCATCATCTCGCCGATACTTAGCTTGCTGACTGCATCTGAGATGATAGCTGCGATGCTTGAATCAAATTTTGTAAGCTCAAAATAAGCCTTTGAGTAGAGGATGTCGCCCAACATAACCGAGTTTTTACTACCAAAAAGCGCGTTTATGCTTGGCTTGCCGCGTCTTATATTTGCCTCGTCTATGACGTCGTCGTGCAGTAAGCTTGCAAGGTGGATAAGCTCGATGATAGCGCAAAGCTTAAGAGAATTTTCGCTCTCTCCTGCGATCTTTAAAAGAAGTTTTGAGCGCAGCTTCTTGCCTGAGCTTATCTTTACAAACATCTCAAACGCCTCTTTATAGCCAAGCTCGCTTATAAATTTACCCATTATTTCATCGATTTTATCCATTTTTATCCTTCTATTTAGCCTCATCTGGATCTCTAAAACCCACATCCACACGCTTGCTCTCATCTAGCAGCGCCACCCTAAAATGCGCCTTTTTATCCTTAAAATCAATAAATGATATATAAAGGCTCACGCTCTCGTTTGGCGGCATCATAAAATCAGGCAAAACTCGCTGCATGTAGGTGTTTTGTCCTTGTCTTAGCGAAAAGACCATCTGCCTTGGATGGCGCCTAAAAAAGCTTTGCACGGTGATATTTGTGCTATCAAACAGCGTCCAGCGAAAGTCAAAAGTTTCAACCCTTTGAGTTCGCTTTTCAGTTATAAAGACCCTCGCCCACTCGTCTTTTTTAAGCTCAAATGTATGCACCGAATTTGGGTCAAAATTTGGCTCTTTTGCAAAGACAAGAGCGACTAGCAAAGCAATGAGCGCAAAAATTCTACTCATTTTGGCTTAAAATTTCTCCGCTAAGCTCGATATATAGGTCATTTACTCCGTTATAAATTTTATCTTGCTCTGAGGCTATAAAATTTCTGATCTCATCTTCGCCAACGCCATGCTTTTCGCAAAGCTCGCTCATAGCCACAAATTTCTCAAAAATTTTATCTATCTCGTTTTTAACCAAAACGGCATTTGCGTTAAACAAAATGTCATAAAATTTATCCCTCGCACTGCCCTCAAATATATCTATCATCGCTGTTTCTTCGAAAATTTCTTAAGATTATAGCCAATTAAAACTAAGTTAAAAATTTAATATTATCTCCCACGCCTCGCTAACATTTTTAGCGTTATAAGTTGCAGTTTTGCTCTCCTCGCCAAATCCCCAGCAAACTTGCACATAAGGCATATTTGCATTTTTAGCCGCCAGTTCGTCTTTTAGGCTGTCTCCTATAAAGATCGCCTTACTAGCTTTAGTTTTACTAACAGCTAGGTGAAGCATCGCAGGATCTGGCTTTTGCGGTATCTCCTTACTAGCTCCGATGACCTCGTCAAATAGCTCGTAAATTTCATTTTTCTTTAAAATTTTCTCTAGCGTATCGTGCGGTGCGTTGCTTGCCAAAACGACCTTATAGTGAGCATCTCTGCACTTTTGCAAAAGCTCTTTTACGCCCTCATAGGTAGTCGCGCACTCATCGTAAAATTTCTTAAATTTCTCTTCAAAACCCTCTTTTAAGCTCCTGCTTGGCGTGTCGATGCCGTAAAACTCAAGTGCCAAATTTCTACCTGGCTCATTGATCGCTTTTATGATAAATTCTTTTTCAAGTGGCGGCAAATTTAGCTCATCTCTTACTTCATTTACCGTTTTATATATCGCCTCGCCGCTATCGATCACCGTGCCATCCATATCAAAAATAACTACTTTCAATCCTCATCCTTAAATTTATTTTTATGTTTTTCTTTCTTATATGTCTTTTGATTTTTGAGCTTATCAAGTAGATTTGCCGCCTTTAAAAGCTCCTCTTTTGGGGCATTTTTGATAAGCAAATTTATAAAATTTTCTAGTGCCTTTGAGTATGGCTGATCAAGATAGACAGCCTCTATTTTTTCGATGACTTTCGCGTTTTTCTCAACTCTTTGGCGAAATTCTCCCTCGTCAAAGTCATCTCTTTTTAGACCATTTATCGCTGATTTTGCAAATTTTTCTAACGCACGAAGATATTTTACACGCTTAAATTTGTCCGTAACTTGGTTCAAATTTTTCCTTTTTTTGGCAAATTATATCAAAAATTGATTTTATCCCCTGAATTTTGGCTTTGCTAATGTATAATTTACGCCAAAATTACCTTAAAAGGAGCAAAAATGAGGCAAGAAACCGCTGCGATCCACGTAGGCTACGACACACATGAGGGCTTTGGCACGATGGCTGTGCCTATTTTTCAAAGCACGGCTTACGACTTTGGAAGTGCCGAGACCGCAGCTGCTAGGTTTGATTTAAAAGATAGTGGTTACATCTACACAAGACTTGGCAATCCAACGACAGACATCTTTGAAAAAAGGGTCGCTGCACTTGAGGGCGGAGCCGCTGCGATAGCGACTGCGAGCGGTCAGTCAGCTTTGTTTTATAGCATCATAAATTTAGCCCAAGCAGGCGATAACATCATCATCGCTAAGAAAATTTATGGCGGCACGACAGTACTTTTTACGCACACGCTAAAAAGATTTGGCATAGAGGCTAGAGTCTTTGACAGCGACACTGCTGATGATCTGGAGGCTTTGATAGATGATAAAACGAGGGCTATATTTTTTGAAACGCTTTCAAATCCGCAAATTTCTATCCCAAATATCGAGAAAATCGTAGAAATTTCAAACAAATATGGCATCATCAGCATCACCGATAACACCGTGCCAACGCCTATCATCTTTCAGCCACTTTGCCACGGTGTCGATGTTTGCGTGCATAGTGCTAGCAAATATATGAGCGGTCAGGGCCTTAGCCTGGCAGGTGTGGTCGTAAGCGCAAATCACCTAAACGAAAAGCTAAAAGGCAACAAGAGATATGAGCATTTTAACGTGCCAGATGCGAGCTATCACGATATCGTCTATGCTGATATGACGGATCGTTTTGACATCTACACGCTAAGAATGAGGCTTGCTATCGTGCGCGATATCGGTGCTGTAATCTCTCCGTTTAACTCTTGGCAGCTTATACAAGGGCTTGAAACGCTTGCTGTTAGAGTTGAAAGACACTCGCAAAACGCGCTAAAAGTGGCTAAATTTCTAAACTCTCACAAACATATAAAAAGCGTGGCTTATCCTGGACTTGCCGACAACGTAGATCACGCAAAGGCGCAAAAATACTTTAAAGATGGCATGGCAAATGGGCTATTTTGCTTTGAAACTGATAGCTTTGAGCGCGCAAAAAAGATGTTAGAGCGCGTAAAACTCTTTAAGATCGTGGTAAATATCGGCGATACAAAGTCACTCATCACGCACCCAGCCTCAACGACCCACCAACAGCTAAGCAGTGAAGAGCTCATCAAAGCCGGAATCACAAAAGAACTAATAAGAGTTAGCATAGGTCTTGAAAACGCCGAGGATCTGATCGCTGATCTGGCTCAAGCCTTAGAATAAAGAAATTTCTAGCTCATTTGGGCTAGAAATTTAAATTTTACTCAAGCTTGCCACATATCCTCTCGCACTCTTTTGCTTGTCTTATAAATTTTATAACGATGTAGATGACAAGTAGCGGCATGCTTATATACCAAAAGGCAAAAAAGGCAAGCAGAAAAAACATAAATAAGAATGTTGCAAAATATACCAAGACCGCAAGGATGATACTATCAAGCATTTTGCCTCCCATTTTGCTAGTGTTTTAGTGATTTTATAAAAAGCAAAATAAAATGAGACTGAACGGATTTGTTTTGGCCTTAAAATTTGAGCTAAGCTGCAAGTGAAGCCAAATTTTAGTAGGTAATTTTACATATATGAAGCTCAGGCAAATTTTAAAATTTCATGAACGAGCAATTTCGGCTCTGATTTTAGTGGCAAGCTTTGCGAGGCCTAAAATCAGTAGTCAATTCTTGCGAGTAAATGAAAGTTTTAAAATTTGCTTTGAGGTGTAAATTTATCAAAAGGGAGACAAGAGGACTCAAGTTATGAGGCCGTCCCCTTATCCCCCTTTAATCCCTCAATCACCTCGCACATCAGAGGTAGCACACAAAGGTGCTAACGCACCGCATGCTATTAAAAACTCTGGCAAATTTTAAAGTTTATGAGCGAGCATATCACGGCTCTAAATTTAGTGCTAAACGAAGTGTAACCTAAATTTAGTAGCCTGCTAAGGCAAGCGAGTAAAGTTTTAAAAATTTACAAAGAGAAATGAAATGTGGCAAGTTTTATCAAAATTTTAATAGGTCAAATACTTAATTGTATCTTGATAAAGCACTTGATTTTCGCATTGTATCAGTAACAGGTCATTTTCTTCAAAGATTGTTGAGCCAGTCGGCTTTTGATACTCGTTTTTACGCTTTATTAGGATGATTAAAAACTCAGTTGGAAGCTCAAGCTGAGCCAAATCTTTGCCGATTAGTTTTGAGCCATAGTGAATGGTATGCTGGCGAAGCGTGTAGCTTAAGATCGGAGAGTTTTCTACCGGCTTAACATCCTCTTGCTCACTATCTTTGACTTTAAATTTATCAGCCGCAAAGCCAAGTGACATACCCTGTATCAAAATCGAAATCAAAACCATAAAAAATATAATGTTAAAAATCATATCTGCATCACGTACGCCATCGACATAAACATAGGTAGCTAGCACCACTGGCACGACGCCTCTTAGCCCAACCCAAGAGATAAAAATTTGCTCATTTATCTTAAATTTTGAAAATGCAAGCGATGCAAAAACACCAAGTGGTCTTGCAAAAAACATAAGCCATAATGCCAAAACAAGCGCCATTAGCGCCGTTGCTGGAAGCTCGGAGGGATTTACCAAAAGACCAAGTGTCAAAAAGACAACTATTTGCATCGTCCAAGCGATACCGTCATGAAAACCGACTAAATTTTTCTTATGAGAAAACTCTTTTTTATTTATAAAAATTCCAGCTATATAAACAGCCAAATAGCCATTGCCACCAACCTTAAAGCAAAGCGTGTATAAAAGCAATATCCAAGCGATAGAAAAAACTGGATAAAGGCCCCAGCTTTTTAAGCGAAGTCTATTAAAGATAGCTGGCAAAGCAACGCCAAATAAATAGCCTATAGTGATACCTATGCCAAACTGCTTAACTAGCGTAATAGCCCACTCAGATACTGTCGGCATGGTATTTAGTGAGATCATTTGAACGATCGTCATAGTTAGAAATATCGCCATTGGATCGTTTGAGCCAGATTCAAGTTCAAGCAATGGCGCAATGCTATTTTTAAGTGAAATTTTCTTAGCTCTTAGTATGGCAAATACCGCTGCTGCATCTGTTGAAGAGATGATAGAACCTAGCAAAAAGGCTTCCGCCCAAGTAAAATCAAGCAGATATTTTGCAACTGGAGCGATGGCTAGCGCGGTTAAGAAAACGCCAAGTGTAGCGAGCGCTAAACCTCTGCCAAAAATAGGCTTAATCGCTGCAAAATCAGTATCTAGCCCACCAGCATAAAGTATAAATATGAGTGCCAGCATGCCGACATTTTGAGCGATCACTTGATCATCAAAATTTACACCAAGCAGCCCATCTGAGCCAGCTAGCATACCAACGCCTAAAAATATTATTAAAGATGGAATTCCGAATTTATCAGAGATCTTACTTAAAAGAATGCTAGTTATAAGCAAAACTGCAAAAAATAGTAGTAAATTCTCCAAACAAACTCCACAAAATTATATTAAATCATACTTTCAAAAGCTTCAAATTTTTCTTGATTTGAAAGCATTTCAAGCAATACACCATAATTATCTTTTATCTCATCTTGAAGCTTAGTAGTAAGCTCTTTAGCATTCCTTCCGTCTTTTGGATAGCTTACTATCAAATCGATTGGCTCAGCGTTTAAAAACTCTTGAATACCAGATAATAGCTCACTAGCTCCTCTTTCGTTTGTTCCATGAAGCAAAACCACATAATGCTCATTTTCTCTTACAACAACATCAGTTTGTCTTAAAAATTTTTCAAATAGTTCACTATACTCTTTAGTGCTTGGCAAAGAAAAATATATCAAAGATAAATTTTTTGCATAATCTTTTACATTTTTATAACGATTTATAAAAGCTATTTCAAGATCTATTATTGATAAGATATCAACTGGTGAGAAAATTTTTGCTGCCATTTTTAGCCCTTTTTTGTTTATTATGTTTTATTTAAGTCACTATTATATCTTGTAAATTTTCAAAAACAAAGACATTCATTCCATTTTTATATTCGTATCTAAATTTAAGTCCATGAGCATCAAGTATATTGCTAACAATATATAAACCTAGGCCAAAACTCTTTTGAGTATCCTCTCCTTTGATAAATGGCTGGATATAAAAGTCAAGATCATTTTTTAGCTTCTCGCCTTGAGTTATAAATTTCATATGATCCTTGCTAACAACGATATTTACGTGCTTATCAGTTGAGTATTTTATACCATTATCTATCATATTTTTTATAGCAACCGAAAATAACTTGAAATCAACAAGCACCCTAACCTCATCAAGCTCACTGACACCAACACACTCTTTTTCAACCATGGCTATATCTATGGCCTCATCGATGAGATCTCTCATAAAACATGGCGTTTTATTGCTAAGTCCTATTTTCGATGTTATTTGCTCGATCGCCGCAAGTTCGTTTATCAAATTTTCAAGCTTGTGAAAGACAGAGATTAGCCTTTCTTGATTTTTGCTTTTTTCTATCATTTGAGCGGCGATTAGCCCTTTTGTGATAGGAGTTTTTAGCTCATGCATTATGTTTCTTAAGAAAAGATGCCTTGAGTCATTAAGCGCCTTGATCTGACAAACCGCCTCATAAAATGCTTCAGAAACTTCAGAAATTTCATCCTTGCCGTTGCCAACATTTTGCACGCCATCAAGTTCACCATTTGCAAATTTTACGATCTGACGCTTTAGCTTTCTAAGTGGTTTTATCTTATAGATAACAAAAATGTAAGCACCTAGCAAAATGACCGCAACCACCAAAAAGACAGCCTTTATCACCTCGTATCTGTAAGGCTGAAATTCTTTATCCATTAAAAGTTTTAGCTCGTCTAAATGCTCAATCCTTAAGTAGTGATGCTTATCATAAAGCAAGATCGCACTTGAGCCTAGATCACTTGAAATTTCTTCTAAAACGGTTGCTTGCTTTAAAATTTCATCCTTTTTCTTCTCGTCTTTTATCTCTGGCATATCGATATTTGAAAGCTGGCGGTCGTACTGAGCTTTATTTATGATGCCACCCATATAAAACAAATTTGTCCTAGCAACGTTTGAGTATTTGTTATTTAGCTCTCTTGTATAGTTTTGCTTATCAAAGCCCATGAGCCATAAAAAAGCTAGAAATATCGAAACGAGCGCAAGAGCAAAGATAAAAGTTATGGTTATAAAAATAGACGATCTTGGCATCAAAGAACCAATTTATAGCCGATACCGCGGATCGCGTGGATGTATTTTGGCTCTTTTGGATTTTCATTTAATTTTTGGCGAATCCTGCCGATAATGACGTCGATACTTTTGTTTGAACTATCTTCATTTATGCTCTCACAATTGTAGATGAGTTCCTCTCTAGTAACCGCTCCGCCCTCTTTTAAAAGTAGATATTTTAAGATATCGTATTCTGCGGCAGTTAAATTTAGCACGTTTCCTTTAAATAAAATTTCATGTTCAAATTCTTTTAAAACCAAGTCTTTGTTTAAATTTCTTGCCTCATTTGCCGGGGTGATACTCTGCCTTCTTAGATGACTTTTGATACGAGCCAAAAGCTCTTGTGGGTCATATGGCTTTGGCAAATAATCATCCGCTCCATTATCAAGAGCATTTACCTTATCTGTTATATCATGCCTTGCACTTGATATGATTATAGGGATATTGTGATTTTTCCTGATCTCTTTACAAACCTCTAATCCATCCATGCCAGGCAATGTAAGATCTAATATCACTAAGTCGAATTTACTTGTATTTAGCGTAGATAGTCCGATATATGGCTCTTCAGCAGTCACTACTTCAATATCGTAGTTTTCTAGATATTCGGTTAAAATTTCAGCAAGCTCCATATCATCTTCTATCATTAAAATTCTAGTCATGATCTTTCCTGTTGTAAATTTAATTTTTAAGGATTATAGCAGATTAAGGTTTTAAAAATTTAAAATGGTTAAGAGCTGAAATTTCAGCTCTTAGATGATTATTTTATAACAAGACCTTGTATGATACCACCGCGATTTATCCACACTAGTGTCTTTTTGCCTTTTGTATTTTTGATAGTATTTGCAAATGTTTGAAGATCTTTTATGCTCTCTTCGCCAACTTGCACGATCACATCGCCTCTTTCAAAGCCAAAGTCTTCAGCTTTTGAGCCTGATTTCACATCAGTTACTAGCACGCCTTGAGTATCTGGGCTAATTTTGTATTTATATCTTATCTCATCGCTTAGATTGCTAACGCTAAGTCCTTCGATGATAATGCTTTTTGCTATGTCTTTTGAATTGTGATCAGCGTTTGCAAGCTTGATTTTTGCATTCATTATTTTATTTGATCGCTCGTAAGTTATATCAACGCTGCTATTTGGAGTTAGTGAACCGATGAAATTTTTAAGATCATTTGCGTTTTTTATAGCTTTATCGTTAGCTGATATGACTAAATCGCCTCTTTTTAGTCCAGCCTCATCTGCTGGCATGCCTTGCTCTACACCACTTATTAAAGCACCTTCTTTATTTGTATAAAGCTCTTTTTGCTCATCTGTTAAATTTGCAATCGTAACTCCGATAAAGCCACGCTCGATCTTGCCGTCAGTTATCAGCTTTTTAGCGATATCTTTGACCATATTTGATGGGATCGCAAAGCCAATGCCGTTATTACCACCACTTTTTGAAAGTATGGCTGAGTTTATTCCGACTAAATAGCCCCTGCTATCAACCAAAGCGCCGCCTGAGTTGCCAGGATTTATCGAAGCATCTGTTTGGATAAAATTTTCATATTGATTAAGGCCGATATTATCTTTATTTAGACCTGAAATGATGCCCTGAGTGATACTTTCACCAACGCCAAATGGATTGCCTATTGCAAATACGACATCTGCATCAAGTAGTTTTGACGAGTCTGCAAAAGTGACAGCATTTAGTCCGTTTGCTTCTATCTTTACGACGGCTAGATCGGTTTTTGGATCACTTCCTATTAATTTGGCTTTAAATTCTTTGCCGCCATTTGCAAGAGTTACGACTATTTGATCACTATCTTCTATAACGTGATTATTTGTAACGATATATCCATCATTTGAGATGATAACGCCAGAGCCAAGCGAAGTAGTTTTTTCTTTTTCTTTTGGTTTTGCAAAGTTAAATCCAAAAAATTCATTGAAAAAAGGGTCGTTAAACATCTGCTCAATGCCAGCGTTATTTACCGTTTTTGTAGTTGAGATATTTACAACTGAAAGCTTTGCCTGAGCGATCGAGTCATAATAAGAAAGTACGCTATTTTTATCGCTAAGTGGCGAGACTCTCGTGATATTAGAGTTAGCTTCATTAAATTTAATATCAGCCCCCACTAAAAAAGAAGCTGCTACTAATGAAATTAGCACAATCTTTTTCATTTTTTTCCTTTAATCTAAAAATTTTTGCAAATTATAAATATAGTGAAAAAATAAAATCTTAACACTTTTTCTTGTTATTAAACAAAAATAAACTTGACTTGCATAGACTAAAGCTTTGTGATATAATCCGTATCAAAAAAATATAAGGAGAATATATGAGTGAAAGCTTATATGAGACTTTAGGGGTTTCAAAGGGTGCCTCAAGTGACGAGATAAAAAAAGCTTATAGAAAACTTGCCAGAAAATATCACCCAGACATCAATAAAGACCCTGGAGCAGAAGATAAATTTAAAGAGATAAATGCTGCTTATGAAATTTTAAGCGACGATAAAAAACGAGCTCAATACGACCAGTACGGCGATACTATGTTTGGCGGTCAAAATTTCCACGACTTTGCTAGCAGCTCAGCCGATATGGGCGATCTAAATGAAATTTTAAAGAATATCTTCTCAGGTGGTTTTGGCGGCGGTGGAGCTAAATTTAGCAGCGGATTTGGTAGTAATTTTGGTGGATTTGACGGATTTAGTAGTGGTGGATTTGGCTTTGGCGGAGCTGATCTAGACGTAAATGCAAAAATTTCTATACCATTTGACGTAGCTGTAACTGGTGGCGAACATAAGATAAATTTTAATGGCGAAAGCATTAAGATAAAAATTCCAAGTGGCATAGAAGGCGGCGAGAAGCTTCGTGTAAAAGGCAAAGGCAAGAGTGCTGGTGGTCAAAAAGGCGATCTTATACTTGCTATTAGCGTTGAGCCAAGCGACGAATATGAAAGAGTCGGAGACGATCTTTATAAAGATATAGAAATTCCACTAAAAACTATGCTTTTTGGCGGAAAAGTCGATGTACATACTTACAAAAAAGATGTCACGATTAAGATCGCTGAAAACTCAAAAACAGGCACAAAGATCCGCTTAAAAGGATATGGCGTGCAAAATAGAAAGAGCGGAATTTATGGCGATCTTTACTTAAAAGCCAGGGTAAAACTTCCAAATATCAGTGAGCTTGATGAAGGCTTAGTAAAAGAGTTAAAAGAAAAATTACCGGAGTAAAAAATGCAAAATTATGAAGAACCACTTTTTTTAATAAGCGTTGTTGCAAAGGTTTTGAGCATACATCCACAAACTTTAAGACAGTATGAAAGAGAGGGACTTATCGAGCCATCAAGAACAGATGGTAAGATGAGGCTCTACTCACAAAAAGACGTTGATCGCGTAAAAACTATACTAAATTTGACCCGAGAACTAGGTGTAAATTTAGCCGGCGTTGATGTGATACTTCAGTTGAAAGAAAAAATTGACGATTTAGAATCAACTATTGATGAGCTAAATAAAAAATTGCACGAAGCTACCAGCCAAACTAGCACAAAAAGATCGCTCGTAAAAAGAAAAAATAGCTTTGATCTAGTCTTTTATGAAGGTAAAAAATAATTTATGGAACAAATTTTAGAAGGTTTCTTGCTTGTTGCAGCGATCTCAGTCGCATTAAACGTCATTTTTAAAAAATTTCAGATACCAACCATTATCGGCTACATCGTAACAGGTACGCTTATATCAGAATTTTTCAACCTAAAAAGCAATGATGAAATTTCTCATATCGCGGAATTTGGTATCGCATTTTTGATGTTTACCATTGGGCTTGAGTTTAGCTTTAAACACTTAATGGGAATGAAAAAAGAGGTCTTTTTAAACGGCGGCTTACAGGTTTGTTTAAGTGGCTTTATAATGGGCGTTATGCTTTATTATGCCCTTCACTTAAAAGACGAAACAGCGCTTATTGCAGGCCTTGCACTTGCACTCTCATCAACTGCGATCGTGCTAAAGACGCTAAATGATAGTGGCGATGTGAGTAAAATTTACGGCAGAAAAGCACTTGGAATTTTACTATTTCAAGATATTGCCGTCATTCCTATTTTACTTATGATAGATATGTTTAGCTCACAAGATGCCTCGATAAATGAGCTTTTACTAAAGACATTTACAAGTGCGATTATTCTTATTGTTGTGCTATTTTTACTTGGTAAATATGTCATCAACTGGATATTTTATAAAGTCATTCAAACAAATTCGCAAGAGGTTTTTATAGCTACGATTTTATTTATGGTCGTTGGCTCCAGTACTTTGGCTCACTTCTTTGGCTTCTCATACTCTTTGGGTGCATTTTTGGCCGGTATGATGATGGCTGAGACACAGTATAAACACCAAATCGAAGTTGATCTCATACCTTTTAGAGATTTGCTCTTAGGGCTATTTTTTATAACCGTTGGTATGCAGATAAATTTTGCTGTCGTCATCTCAAACATCTGGCTTGTTCTGGGCCTAGTATTTAGTGTCATGGTGATAAAAGCAGTTGTTGTTTTTGCTATCTTAAACATCTACTTAAAGCGAAGAGTTGCTGCAAAAACCGCACTTAGTGTTTGTCAAATAGGCGAATTTGCACTAGCTGTTTTTGGACTAATGACTACTAGAAATTTACTTGATATACAAACAGCTCAAATTTTTATCGCAGCATCAGTTGTGTCGATGTTTGCCACGCCTTTTATACTTAAAAAACTAGACGCAATAGCAGACCTCATAGAACGTGAGATCGTTGTTGAACCAAATGAAACTCTAAAGCCGCAAAAAATAAAAAATCACATCGTAGTCTTTGGCTATGAGAGGCTTGGACAAGAGGTCGTTTTAAGACTAAAAGAGACAAAGCTTTTGTACCTTGTGCTTGATAACGATATTAGTCTAGTTGAGCTTGGTAGGAGCCGCGGGGAAAATGTATTTTTAGGTAACGTTCTTCAAAGTCACACACTTGAAAATGCCTGCCTAAGCGATGCAGCTGCTGTTATTATAACTGTTAACAATGAGCAAAGAGTGGAGCTCATCGCGCAAAAGATAAAAGACTACGGCGTAAACACCCAAACTATAATAAAAATAAATGGCGAAGGTAATAAAGATATCTTTGGTGAGTTAGGTAAAAATTTCCACCTAATAAACGAAGAGCGCGTCATGGCAAAAACACTCGTACACGAGGCTCTTCAATGCAAAATCGATCATGATATAAGAGCGTAAAATTATAAATTTATTCTAGAATTTTACGAGTTTATGCCAGTTTTAAAATAATCTTTTAAAAATAAATTTTACAAGCAATGAGCAAGCCTAAGCCTTTAGGGCTCTACTCATTTCTTAAAGTTTGAAGCACATTTACTTCTGTGGCTTTTTTAGCTGGATAATAAGACGATATAGCCACGATAAATACAGCTCCAACTACAATAAGCACAAGATCGATGGTTGAAAGCTCTAGTGGTAGTTTGCTTGAGCCATAAACGTCAGCCGGCAAGTCTATAATGTTGAAATTTCCAAGCAAAAATAGTCCTAAAAAGCCAAGCACTAAGCCAAATATAATGCCGCCTCCGCCTATTACTAGCCCTTGATAAAAAAAGCTTCTTTTTATCTCGCCTTTACTAGCTCCAAGTGCAAGAAGCAAGGCAATCTCCTGCCTGCGGTTCATCACTGTCATTAGCAGCGAGCTTATGATATTTAGCGAAGCCACAAGGATAATAAGCATCAAAACGATAAAAAGTGCTCGTTTTTCAAGTGCGAGCGCTGAGAAAAAGTTGCCATTTTGCTCCCACCAACCAATGGCAACAGTGCCAGCTGGAAGCCCTTCACGCACTCTTTTTATATCATCAAATGGTTTACTTGAAAAGATATGAATTCCATCATAAACGCCTTTTGGATAGTCTAAAATTTTCCTCAAAGCATCAACTGAAGTATATGAAAACGCCTTATCGTAGGCGATTAGCCCAGATGTAAATGAGCCACCGATATCAAAGCGCTTCATCTTTGGCGTTAGAGAAAAGCCAGCAGGATCAGCCTTTGTAAAGATAAGCGTTAGTTTTTCATCGTTTCTTAGTCTAAACTCACTCGTTATGCCACTTCCCACAAGTATCTCAAAACCATCTAGCTCTTTATCTTTTAAAGCTTCATTTACGACTGAGTTTATCTGTTTTTCATCTTTAAAATTTACGCCATAAACCAGTCCGCCCTCAAGAGCATTTGCCGAGCGGTAAATGACCTGTGTGCTTATAAATGGACTAAATTTTAGGTCGCTAAATCTAACCTTGAGCTCATCAACAAAATCATCATCAATAGAGCCTTTAAAGGCACTTTGAACGGTTATTGGATAGTTCATCGTAAAAAGTTTGCGCTCAAATTCTTTGTCAAAACCATTCATAATCGCCATCGCAACGATCAAAACCATAAGCCCTATGCTAACACCAAGAAAGGCGAGCAAGGCACTTAGAGTGATAAATGGCTGAGTTTTATCAAATCTTAAATATTTAAAAAGTAGGTACTTTGGTAAGCTTGTCATCAAATAGCCTTTAAAAGATTAAGGCGCTTTTGGCGCCTTAAAAGTAGAAATTTTAAGCAAATATGCCTTTTTTAGGGCCACTTTTTCCGTGGCAATCTTTATATTTTTTACCGCTTCCACAAGGGCATGGAGCGTTTCTTGGTATCTTTTTTTCTGGTGTGAAATTTTCATCTCCGCCTTGGTTGTTGTAGCTTAAATTTTCATTTTCAGCATTTTGACTAGCTTCAAGCATCATTTTAGCTTGCTCTTCTTGCTCTTCACGGCTCTTAAATCTTACAACCTGAAGCGTCTTAACACTCTCACTTTTTAGCCTGCTAACTAGCTCCATAAAGAGGTTATAGCTCTCTTTTTTGTATTCAACAAGCGGATCTTTTTGATTATACCCTCTAAGGCCGATACCAGTTTTTAGGATATCCATTTGATAAAGATGCTCTCTCCACGCATTATCAAGCACTTGAAGGTATAAAATTTTCTCTATCTCTTTTCTTTGATCTTCATTTAGCACACTCATTTTTTCGTTATATCTTACTTCAAAAATTTGTGCAAGCTTTTCTATTAGCTCATCATACTCTAGGCCTTTTAGCTCACTCTCGTCTATCTCTTCGCCACAATCTGCAAGAATGATAGAGCATAAATTTTTAATATCAAAGTCATCTTTCAAGCCACCATGGAAAATTTCAGCCATATCAAGTAAATTTGCAGCGTACTCTTTTCTATTTTGAGCTATCTTTTCGCTCATATCGTAGTTTTTATCAAGTAGTTCATCGCGGTATTTATAGATGGTTTTTCTTTGCTCATTTGCCACGTCGTCATACTCAAGCAAGTGCTTTCTAGCCTCAAAGTGCAAGCTCTCAACTTTCTTTTGAGCATTTTCAACAGCTCTTGTTACCATGCGACTCTCGATACTTTCGCCCTCGTCGATACCAAGCCTATCCATGATCGCTTTTATGCGGTCGCTACCAAAAATTCTTAAAAGATTATCTTCAAGACTTAGATAAAATCTACTCATACCAGGATCACCCTGACGTCCAGCACGGCCACGAAGCTGATTATCTATCCTTCTACTCTCGTGCCTTTCGGTGCCTATGATATATAGACCGCCTAAATTTCTAACCTCATCATCGATCCTGATATCAACACCACGTCCAGCCATGTTTGTAGCGATAGTCACAGCACCTTTTACACCAGCTTGAGCGATGATCTCGGCCTCTTTTTCGTGATTTTTGGCATTTAGCACAGAGTGTGGGATGCCAACTTTTTTAAGCATCTCATGAAGCACCTCACTGCGCTCGATACTTGCAGTTCCCACAAGCACTGGCTGACCTTTTTCATGAGCTTTTTTAACCTCATCAATAACTGCTTTAAATTTCTCATTTTGGGTTTTATAGATAAGATCGTTTTGATCTATCCTTTTAACTGGTAAATTTGTAGGGATCGAGATAACTTCAAGGTTATAAATTTGAGAAAACTCAGTAGCCTCTGTCTGAGCCGTACCAGTCATACCTGCAAGCTTTTTATACATCCTAAAATAGTTTTGATATGTTGTATCGGCTAGCGTTTGGCTCTCTTCTTGGATTTTTACGCCCTCTTTTGCTTCAAGCGCTTGGTGAAGCCCCTCGCTAAAGCGTCTGCCTTCGCTTAGACGTCCAGTAAATTCATCAACAATGACTACCTCGCCATCTTTTACGACATAATGAACGTCTTTTTCAAAGAGGTTGTGAGCTTTTAGAGCTTGATCTAAGTGGTGGCTTAGTATGGCATTTTCAAGGTTATATAAATTCTCAACACTAAATAATTTTTCAGCCTTGCTGATACCAGATTCCGTGATCATTATCGTTCTATTTTTTTCATCTACTATGAAATCGCCTGTTGGCTTTGATCCTGGCACGTTTGGATCAGCTGGAGTGCCTCTAGTAAGCTGTTTTGCGACTTGATCAGCTCTTATGTAACCATCAAGTGTGCGATTTGTTGGACCTGATATTATAAGTGGTGTTCTTGCTTCATCTATCAAAATACTATCGACCTCATCTACGATAACGAAGTTATGACCTCTTTGCACCTTTTGACCAGCTTCAAATTTCATATTATCACGAAGATAGTCAAAGCCAAATTCTGAGTTTGTGCCGTATGTTATGTCCGCGTTATACGCGGCTTGTCTTACGTTATCATCGTATCCGCCGCTTAGTATTACATCAACGCTTAAGCCTAAAAAGTTATAAAGCTCGCCCATTTGCGTAGCGTCACGCTTTGCAAGGTAGTCATTTACAGTAACTACATGCACGCCCTTGCCACTCATCGCGTTTAATATAACTGGCAAAGTTGCTACCAAGGTCTTACCCTCGCCCGTTTTCATCTCAGCGATCCTGCCCTCGTTTAGCACCATGCCGCCAATTAGCTGCACATCAAAATGGCGCATCTTAAGCACCCTTTTGCTAGCCTCTCTAACGATCGCAAAAACATCATTTAAAATTTCATCTAAAGTGACTTTCTCTTCGACGACTTGGGCTTTTAGCTCGTTAAATTTGATCTTAAGCTCATCATCGCTCATCTTCTCATAAGTAGGCTCTAGCGCGTTTATCTGCGCCACGCGTTTTATATATTTTTTGACTTCTCTATCGTTTTTCGTGCCAAAAATCTTTCTAAATACCGATGAAATCATTATTTTACCTTCCTAAATTTTTAAACTTTGGATCTTAGCATAGTTTAACTATTTATTTAATTAAACTGGGCTAGAATACGCCAAAAAAGGATAAAAAATGAGAAAATTTCTAGTTGCATCTCTCGTCGCAGTTTGCTCATTTGGTGCTGGCTTAAATTTTAAAAGCCTGCAAAGTGACTTTACACAAACTGTTTTTAGCGAAGGAAAAAGCATAAATTACAAGGGTAGATTTTACGCAAAAAACGACAATACTGCACTTTGGATATACGAAAGTCCAACGCCAAAGAGAATTTATTTTAACAAAGAACGTGTGATCGTTATTGAGGACGAGCTTGAGCAAGCCATCATTTCAAAGCTTGATGATACGCCAAATTTGACGCAAGTTTTGGCTCATGCGGAGCAAATTCAACCAACACTTTACAAAGCGATATATGACGGAGTTGAATACTTTATAACTATTAAAAACACGCTTCCAACGACGATTGACTATAAAGATAAACTTTCAAATAAGATAAAAATAACTCTAAGCAACCCAGTAAAAGACGCGCTCATACCACAAGAGACGCTAACTCCTGTCATTCCTCAAGGTTACGACATCGTAAATCAATAAATTTGGCTAGCTTTTAGCCAAATTTACTCACTTCTCTCCAAAATCTTTTCCAAATTCTTGAACGTTATTTAGATCAATAGGTTTTTGAACTACGTCATTTGGATCTGGCGAGATGATGATCTCATTGCCCTTTTTCTTCTTTTCTGGTTTTGTTACAATCTCTTCATTAACACTTTGATCGGAGCATAAATTTTGGCTTTTTATCGCTTTTATGATCTCGCTTAGTTCAAGATTATTTATCACTTTTATATTTAAGATAAGCACATCATCGATATCAAGAGAGTGCTTTTTGGCTGCGTATTTTATGAAAAGCTCTTTAAATTTCTCTTTTCCCATTGAGGTTAAAATATCTTCCACGTAAAAACTACCAACTATTATGTTTAAAGCATCAAGCACATACGCTTCATTTTCTTCAACATCACGTCCGACGACTTCAAGGTTCATATTTATCTTTTTTGTTAAATTTTGTCCAGCTTTTGAGTAGATATCTGTTTGAAAATCTCTTACTTTTAGCACGTCTGCAAATACAAAAACACAAAAAGCAAGGCTTAAAAATAGCTTTTTCATAAATTCTCCTTAATATGCAAAAATACGTTTTCTTGGTAAAATTTCTTAACTTCGTCGTCAATTTTAACCACTTTTCTTAAATGCTGCCTAAAATCACTTTTTTTATCATAAAAAAGTTTTAAATTTTTAGGACTTACTGCACGAGAAAGTGCGACGTAGAGTTGTCCTTTGGCAAAAATGTGGTTGATATTGCAAATGAGCGAGTTTATGCTCATTCCTTGAGATTTGTGGATGGTTAGGGCGTAAGCAAGCTTAAATGGAAACTGATAGAGCGATGCTTGTACATTTTCTTTGATCTCATCTTCGTTTAAATTTAACGAACTAAATATATAAGCGGCTTTTTCTATCTCGCAAATTTCGCCACTATCTTTTTTCACGATCACGCTTGAGATGATGCCATTTTCTTTTAAAATTTGCATGATCTTGCCTTGCTCGCCGTTATAGTACTCGCCCCATTTATTTGACGTAAAGATAATCTTAGCGCCTATCTTCATCTCCAAATCCCTTGAGATGTTTAGCGTATTTGCCCATTTTTCAAACTCTTTTTTATCTAAATTTTCATCCAAAATGCTCACATCTGAGTTTGAAATTTCAAGTGGCTCGTCAAGTTCCAAAAGCCTTTTTTGATTTAGCATTTCAGCCTCGGCATTTCTGCCAAAAAGCACACTCGTATCATCATCTGGCTCTATCTTGGTCACTCTTAAACTCTCTATATAGCTCATTATTTCATCATCTAGCTCGCCTACTCTAAGACGAGAGAGAATCTCATAAAATTTCAGATCATTCGTACGTTTTGAGACTAGTAGCTCAACATTTGTAAATTTCATCTCCTCCCACGCACCGGAGTTAAAAGCGTATAAAAAATTAAAAAGTCTATTTTCATTTTGTTCCTTTTGCACTGGCGGAAGCTGATAAAAATCACCCACTATAAGCACCCTACCTTTAAATTTGGAAGTAAGTAGTCGGTATCTTATCATCTCCATTAAATCTGAGCTCACCATTGAAATTTCATCGATAACTAGCAGATCGCAAGCATCTAGCATATTTCTTAGCTTGCTTAGTTTGTCTTTTTGATGATAGTCAAAGCGCCTTAGCTCCTCATAGTCCTTGCAGTAGCCAAATTTAAAAAAGCTATGCAAGCTAACTCCTCCAAGGCTAACGGCACTTATACCAGTTGAGCCAAGGATTATGACGTTTTTAAAATTTTCTTTGTAGTATCTGATGACAGAGGCAGTTAGATAGCTCTTGCCAACACCGCCACCGCCTGTTAAAAAGACGTTTGAGCGAGATAAAATTTCTAAAATTTGATCTAGCATCTACTCAAACATCTCTGGGCGATACTCAAAATGCATCGTATCAAAGTGCTTCCAGCGTCCACCCCAGATAAATTTATGTTTTTCAAAAACACGCACTATCTTTTCAGGGATGAGGTTTTGGTAGCCCTTGCTCCACTGCCAGTAGTGGCTCTTTTTCACATTTATATCGATCGCGATGCCGTAGCTGTGCGGACTCAAGCGGTTTGTACCAGCGATAATGCGCCATTTAAATGTCCCACCTGGATCTTTTAAATACTCAAGCAAACTCATATCATGTTTTACCATCTCATTTAGCTCATTACTTACATCTTGCAAAGCGGCTGCAGCTCCATTTTTAGAGTTAAATTTCAAAGGCAAATTTAAAAAGTCCTTTAGCCAGATGACATCAACCAAATTTGCCTTTACAGCACTCTCGCTTGAGCCATAAATTTTACCTAAAAGCTCGTAGTTTCTGCACCTCCCAGCATCACTAAGGGCCGCGCTAAGTGGCGAAAACGCAGCGTAATCAAGCGCATTCATATCCTCTATATCAGCACCGATACTACACTCATCATCTTTTTGTTTAAAGTCATCATAGACTAAACTCGTGCCATCGCTAAATTTGACTAAATTTTCCTCCACTTTAACCCCATAAGCACGCTCAAGGGCAGAAATTTTCCTCGCTTTGTCGCTTATGAAATTTTCAGGTTTTATGACGTTTATAGAGTCCACCTTTGAAATGAGTAAATTTGAGTTTTGTATATCGCTTCTGTTTTGTCCGATGTTTAACGTAGTTACTGCCGTAGCACCGATTAACGCTCTGCCGTTATTTTCGGTTTTTAGTCCCCAAGCATCATGCACTACATATATATCATCGCCCTTGTATCCAGCATAAAGCATGATATGCCCTGGCAGATGCACAAGTGTAAGATATGGCACACCTTTTTCTTTTATCTCTTTTGTCTTAGCAGCGTTACTAAGTCCTTTTAGATCAAATTTTTGTCCCATATTTGCTTGGGCTCTTGAGTTTCTAGGCAACCACACACCAAAACTTGCTAGCAAATCTTTAGTAAAAAGCGAGCAATCTCTTAGCTTATCGACCCCACCCCAACCATAGGGCTGAGTAAGAAGGGAGCTAATAAGTGTTTTTAGATTTGAGTCATTAAATTTAAGAGGAAAAAGAGCACCAACAGCCTTTGGCAAAACAAATTCTCTCAAGAGATTTCTCACATAAATTTTACCATAGTAGTTTTTACTATCCTGCGCCAAAACAGGCAGTATCGCTCCAACCCTTGAATAAAATAAAAAATTTCCAGCCTTGTCATAAACCGGCATTTTGTCCGTTTTTATAGTCACAAAACTTGACTTTTGATAGGTATTTGCCTCATCGTCGCTTATAAATTTTATATCCTCGACCTTTACCCAGCCCCAAACCGCATCATCGCTAACAAACGCCCATGCCCTATCTTTAGAAAGATGTGACACAAAAAGTGGATGAGCGATGCTTAGGGTTGATTCTTGCAGATAATCAAACGGATAGCCCTCGCCTGGAGTTTGCGGATTTAAAAATATCGGCTCATCGGTTGGAAAATTTCTTAAAGCTGTGTTTGCTGAAGTTAGAGCATAAGCAGAGATGCTTGAAAGAGCTGAAAAATTTGCATTGTCTTTTTGTGTGTCAAACCAGCTTTGAGGTATCTCTCTAAAATTTGAGCCAAAATACTTTCTCTTTTTGCTTGGTTTATATATATTAAATGCCCAAAAGACATCGTTTGGATTAAATTTTACGCCCCTTAATGTAAAAACCTTAAACCTTCTTTTTAAAATTTCTTCTTGGTCAAAGCTTGCACTTTGTATATTTTGCGGTAGCGACGAGGCGTCTTGCTTCATTTCAAAATCAAGCAAACTAATGCGTTCATTTGGCTTATATACATTTTCATCCGGTAAAGAATTTTGCACATTTGGCTTTGGCTGGGTCTGCGAACATCCCAAAAACAAAGCAACACTAAATGCTAAAAATATACCCTTTTTCAATTTTTTTCCTTATCCTTAAAAATAGCTTCTACTATCAAAACAAAAATATAAAACATCTTTTCATCGTTATTTTTGCAAATTTGCTTCATAGTCTCATTCTCGCTTTTTACTTTTATGTCATTTGACCTTAAAATTTCTACAATATCAGAACCAAATTTCTTTGAAAGCTGCCCTACTTTTACATCATTGAGAGCATTTACAAAACCTTACCACGACGCACTTAAAGATTACCTC
Organism: Campylobacter concisus; assembly: GCF_902460665.1. GTDB lineage: Bacteria > Campylobacterota > Campylobacteria > Campylobacterales > Campylobacteraceae > Campylobacter_A > Campylobacter_A concisus_AL. The sequence continues at coordinate 319,935 of NZ_CABPUR010000002.1, forward strand.
AAGCATAATGTTGTCTTTTAGTTTATCAGACATCAAGCCCTGCTATCTCATCTTCGCTGTAAACTAAAATTTCATTTTCTTTTAACAGTTTTGCTGTGATACCATCACCCAAAATAAGCCTCTTGCTAAAACTTCCATCATAAATTTGCCCACTTCCACAGCTTGGACTTTTTGATTTTAAAATAGCCTTTTTGCAGCCATTTAGCTTGGCTATTCTCAGGCAAATCTCTGCTCCTTTTTTAAAATTTTCGCTCACATCTTTACCTGAAAATTTACAAATAACTGCACCATTTTTCATCTCAGCTGGTTCCCTTGGCGTACTAAGCCCACCATAAACCTCCGGACAAACAAAAAGCAGGTGATATCTCTTTGAAATTTCATCTAAAACATCTTTATTTAAAAGATTATTTTCGCCGTTAAATTTACAATTTATGCCGACTAGGCAAGCACTTATTAAGATTTTTTCTCTCAAAGTCCAGCTTCTTTTAAAAGTTCACCAGCATAAATTTCTCGAAGTTTGCTTGAAATTTCTCCTACTTTTGCGCCATTTATCGCCTTGCCATCTGCATAAACGACTGGTAAGAGTATGAGCGTCGCAGCCGAGATAAAGACCTCATCAGCACTATAAACTTCATCCATGCTAAATTTTCGCTCCTCTATCTTAAGGCCAATATCTTTAGCAATCTTTAAAAGTCTCATTCGGCGAATTCCTGGCAAAATTTCATTTGAAAGCGGTTTTGTGATTAAAGTTTTATCCTTGATAATAAAAGCACTTGAGCTACAGCCCTCTGTGACAAAGCCGTTTTCTACCATAAAGCCCTCGTCTGCGCCTTTTTTGTGAGCTTCATTTTTAGCGTAGCACTGAGCTAGAAGTGAGATAGACTTGATATCACGCCTTTTCCACCTGATATCCTCGACACTTACGACTTTTATGCCAGTTTTTGCAGCAGGATTGTTTAAAATTTCACTCTCGTAGCAAAAGATAAAGACGCTTGGTGTTAAATTTTCTATGAAATAGAAATTTCTAAACGCCACGCCTCTTGTTACTTGCATGTAAATTCCGCCCTCTTTTAAGGTGTTTTTAGCGATTATCTTGTTTAAAATCGCTTCAAATTTTTCCTTTTCGTAGGGCAAGCTTATATCTATCTCGTTTAAGCTTCTTTCAAATCTCGCCCAAAATCCATCTTTATCAACCATTTTTGAATTTATCACAGGCACAACCTCATAAATTCCATCACCAAATATAAATCCTCTATCAAAAGCACTAACTTTTGCCTCGTCTTTTTGCAAAAATTCTCCATTTAAAAAGACGGTTTGTAAAGCTTGATCTGCCATTTTTAGCTCCTTAAATTTTGGGCAAATTGTATCTAATTTTGTTTGAATTTATAGATTCTTAGATATAATGAGTCAAAATTTCAAAGGTAAAAAGTCTATAAAAAATGCAAGAAACTTTAAAAGATAGAATCATAAAAAACGTTTTTTTTGTTTCAAAACAGCCAGTTTTATTCAGGGATCTACTTGAAGCAAATGCCCTTTTTAACGAAGGTATGCTAATAGATGGAGCAAAGCTAAATTTTAGATTTAATCACATCAAGCTCTATCAGATTTATGCACTTATCTGTTTTGTCATTTTATTTCCATTGTTAATCATCACGCATCATTTTTTAGCAAAAACTGACGCACATATATCGATAATAGCGACTGCTGTCGTCACTTCGGCCGTTTTCATTGGCTTTGATATGTTTAAAGTTTGGGCAAGAAGAGAGATAAGCCACGATCTTATCAAGAAAGCTTGGAGCGTGCATTTTCCTTATTTTAGCTATGAAAAATACTCAAGCAAGGTCGAAGAAATTTATAATACTGCTATAAAAAATGACATATCAAAAAAAGATTTAGAACAATATATATATGAAAAGCTAATCTCTCAAAAAGAGAGTAATTAATTAGTAAGTTAAGCTAGGCTTTGTTTATTGAGCTAATTTTATTTTTGTGCAGTTATATACAAAATGGCTATATTATTTGCCAATATAATTGAATCGCCAAGATTTAGATGAGAATAAATAAAAATTTAAATATTTCGTTATTTCCATTGACGCTCTTGCATATTGTTTAAAATTTGATTTTTATAACGTAAATTTTCAAGCTTTATATTAAGAGCTCTATTTTCCTCTAAAAGCATATCTCGTTTACCGCTAATGTCCGCTATATCTCTACTTATATAATAAATTTGATTTGCTATGTAAATTTTTGGCAAAAATATAGCTAGAGCTATAAAAACAGCTAAATAGACCATCACTAATGTCTTAAAGCTTAAATTTACCTCACGTTTTTGCTCCTCGTCGTGAAGCGTTAGTAGCTCTTCTTTTTCTTGCATCTTTATCCCTTTATCTTAAAAACCCGCAGTTTTGCGCTCTTGCTTCGTGAGTTTATCTTTAGCTCATTTTGGCTTGCTGTTAGTGGCTTTTTTGTCAAAATTTCGCCTAATTCGTGGTTATTTCCGCACTCACATCTATAAACACCAGGTAGGCAGATACAGCTATTTGCCCATTTTTTAAAGCGCTCTTTTACGATCCTATCTTCAAGCGAGTGAAATGTAATAATCGCCACAAGACAATCTTTAAACCCACATTTTTCTATACTATCAAGTAAATTTGTTAGCTCATCTAGCTCACCATTTACCTCTATCCTGATGGCTTGAAAGGCAAGTATTGCAGGGCTAACTCCGCGCCCTTTTATCTGGGCTGTACCTATTAAATTTGCAAGCTCTTTTGCACTCGTTATCTTGCCTAAATTTCTAGCATTTATAATCTTGTTTGCGATCCCGGCAGCATTTTTTAGCTCACCATAATCTCTAAAAATTCTAATCAACTCATCAAAAGAATATCCATTCACAACATCAAACGCACTAAAATTTCGCTCTTTATCCATGCGCATATCAAGCGTGCTTGAGCCAAGACTAAAGCCCCTATCGTCTTTATCTATCTGAAGTGAGCTAACACCGATGTCAGCCAAAATTCCTCTAACATTTAAAATTTCTTCTTGACTTAGCTTGCTAGTCAATTCAGAGAAGTTACTTTTATAAATTTTAACCCTACTACCAAATGGCTCAAGTTTTTTTAGTGAAAAATTTATAGCTTCATTATCTCTATCACAGGCAATTAAATTTAAATTTTTATTTTGAGATAAAATGGCGCTAGAATGCCCAGCATATCCAAGCGTACAATCTATAAAATTTCCATTTAAATTTTTAAAAAAAGATAGAACTTCATCAAGTAAAACACTGATATGTGGACTTTGCAACACTGCCTCTTTATAGTAAATAGTGTGGAAAATTTATCGAAATTTTACTTAAAAAGTTATCATTACACAAAATTTTACATAAATTTTAAGATAGCTTAAATATAATCGCTTAAACGTAGGAGAAAAAATGGAGCTAGAACACTCAATAAATGAGATAAAAACAATATCACTTTCTATGTTTAGAAAGAATTTTTTTGGCGTCTTTCACGGCTCGATTTCGGCAAGAGTCGAAAAAAATCAATTTATAATCAATAAACAAAATGCCATTTTTGATAATTTAAAAGATGATGATTTGACACTTCTTTCATCAAAAAAAGACTATCGCTGGAATGAAGCTAGTCTTGATGCTGATATACACTTAAATATTTATAAAAATATAAATGAGGCAAGATTTGTTTGCTACGCGATGCCACCATACGCAACTGCCTACGCAATGAAACATGAAAAAATTGTACCGAAAGATTATTTTGGGTATATGAGATTTGATAAAATTTCTGTTTATGATCCAAAACAATATGATGACTGGTATGAACGTGCAGAAACTGAAATTTATAGATATATGGTTGAAAAAAATACAAACATTATTATCATTAAAGGATATGGTATTTATGCATACAGCAGAAGCCCACAACTTCTTGCAAAAGAGATAGCTTTACTAGAAAATAGCTGCAAATTGCTTCATTTAACTAGTGGTTATAGCGATTATAGTATTTAAAAATTTTGCTAACAATACCAAAAAATTGTTAGCAAAATCCTCCACAAAGATATTTTTAAAGCCCCTATTTTAAGCTTATTTAAGGCAATTTTATATAATATATCATACAAATTTCGTTAGTCTTTTAAAGGAAAATTTAATGTTGTCTTGGATGCAAAAACATAAAAAATACCTAGTTGTTACCATTTGGGTAAGTACAATAGCCTTTGTTGGAGCAGGCTTTGTAGGCTGGGGAGCATATGATTTAAACAGCGATCGAGCCACTTCAGTAGCAAAAGTAGGACACAGAAATATAGGCATTCAAGAACTGCAACAAAAATACGATAGTTTGTATCAATACTACAACAATCTTTTTGATGGTAAATTAACGCAAGAAAAGGCTAATGAGTTAGGATTACAAAATGCTGCACTTCAGGCTACAATTCAAGAGAATTTACTATTAAATTTTGCAGACGATATAGGTCTTAGTGTTAGCAAAGATGATATTTTAAAATATATAATCGCGGATCCAACATTTCAAAAAGATGGTGCTTTTGATAAAAATTTATACTACGATATTTTAAGAAGAGCCAGAATAAACCCAACCGATTTTGAAGAAAATTTAAAACTAACAATACTACTTGATAAACTTAGAACTATTTTAAATTTACCAGCCAATAAAGAAGACATTGCGATGATGGAAGCAAGCTTTTTTATGCAAGACAAATTAGCAATACAGATAATAAATGCTAGTCAAAGTGATATAAAAATAGATGAAAAAGAGCTAAAGAATCTTTGGGAAACAAATAAAAACAACTATATGACAAAGACTATATACGGTCTTGAAACATACTTTATAGAGTCAAACAAAAATGATGTAAATCAAACTACTTTGAGTGACTACTACAACGAAAACAAGGAGAGATATAAAGGCTCTGATGATAAAATCAAATCATTTGACGAAGTAAAGACTGAAGTTATAAAAGACTACAATATCGAGAAAAGCAAGACTGATGCTTTAAAAAAATATACCTCTATCAAAAAAGCTGAGCTTGCAACAAATGAATTTGTTAGTATAAATGAAGATAATGCAACATTCTCACTTGATGAAATAAAAGGGGCAAAAGTTGGTGAGGTTATAAAACCATTTACATATAAAGATGGATATTTAATAGTTAGAGTAAAAAGTATAACTCCTCCACAACCTATGAGTTTTGAACAAGCAAGAGCAATGGTACTTGAAATTTACAAAGATAAAAAGAAAAAAGAAAACTTAACAACTATGGCAAAAGAGTCTTTACAAAATTTCAAAGGAACTGATATAGGCTTTATCAGTAGAGATATAAATAGCTCTATCTCAGAACTAAATGAAAGTGAAACTAGAGCTTTTGTTTCTCAACTTTTTGAAACTAACAACAAAAAAGATTATGTTATATTAGAAGATAAGGCCGTTATATACGATATTTTGGAACAAAGGTTGCTTGTAGATAATATAGATAATAACTATAAGCAAATAACACAGCAAAACGTTACAATGCTTAAAAATAATGAGTTAATAAAAGATTTAACAAACAAACTAAAAAAATACTATGAAATTAAAGAATATATCAAAAGGTAATTTATCTTGAGTACAAAAATTTTAGGTATAGATATCGGCTCTTTCCAGATTTGTGCAGTAATAGCACAACATGATGAAAATGGTATTAAGATAATTGGAATTGGAACTGAAAAAACGCAGGGAATAAGAAAAGGTGTTATAACTAATATTGAGCAAGCTGCAAAGTCAATAAAAAATGCATTAATAGAAGCACAAAGAGTTGCAGGAACACGCTATGAAAAAGTCATAGTTTCTATTTCTGGTGCGTATACAAAAAGCGTTGACAGTAGTGGTGTAGTAAATATACCAAATCATGAAATAGGTATAAAAGAGATCGAACGTGCTATGCAAATGGCTGATCATACAGCTGATATACCTCATGAGTATGAAAAGCTACATGTTCTTCCTTACAATTTTAAAGTAGATGGACAAGAACATATTGAAGATCCAATAGGCATGAATGGTAGTAGGCTAGAAGTTCAAACACATATTGTTACAGTACAAAAGTCATCTATTAGCAACCTAAGAAAAGCCGTAAATTTAGCAGGCGTTCAACTAGATAATATAGTCCTTTCAGGATATGCTTCTGCAATAGCAACATTAACAAAAGATGAGAAAGAGCTTGGTGCCGCACTTGTTGATATGGGTGGTGCTACTTGTAATCTTGTAGTACATTCTGGAAATTCTATAAGATACAACGAATTTTTACCTGTCGGCTCAGCAAACATTACAAATGATCTTTCTATGGCTCTACATACACCTCTTCCAAAGGCAGAAGAGATAAAATTAGGTTATGGTGCTTTAATAAATAAGTCAGTTGATCTAATAGAACTTCCGATCCTTGGAGACGAAACAAAAAGTCATGAAGTTTCACTAGACATAATATCAAATGTTATATATGCCAGAGCAGAAGAAACCCTTATGGTACTTGCTAAAATGCTAGAAGATAGCGGCTATAAAGATAGCATTGGTGCTGGAATAATACTTACTGGTGGTATGACTAAGCTAGAAGGTATTAGAGATCTTGCATCTGCAATATTTGACAAAATGCCAGTTCGTATAGCAAAACCAAAAGAGATGGATGGATTATTTGAAATTTTAAGAGATCCAGCAAATTCTTGTGCTATAGGACTTTGTTTATATGGTGCTGGCAACTTTAGCCCATACGAGATTGATTCTGAGAAAAAAATGAGATACCAAGGGGAAATAGCCTCAAAACCGAAAGCAAATTTTAGGAATGTTTTTATAGAAGAAGAAAATGTACAAAATTTTGGACAAGAAACACAGGATCTAAATGAAAAAGAGGATAGTTTTTCTGATAAAGATTTCGAATTAGAGGTAGCAAATAAATCAAAAAACAAAGAAGAGCTTGCCAATATTGCAGATATTAGTAAACAAGAAAAAAAGCCAAATGCTTTTGCAAAATTTTGGTATAGTATTACACAATTATTTTAAGGAGAATTTCAAAAATGAGTAGCTTCACAGTAGAAGAAAATAAAAGCATCTATGGTGCAAAGATAAAGGTCGTAGGTGTAGGTGGAGGTGGTGGCAATATGGTCAACCACATAATAAGAGTTAATCCAAATTTAAATATAGATCTTATTGTTGCTAATACAGATGCTAAGGCTCTTGAAAATTCTCTTGCACATACAAAAATACAGCTTGGAGAAAAGACAACAAAAGGTCTAGGTGCAGGCATGAGACCTGAAATAGGAAAAGCCGCTGCTGAAGAGAGCTACGATGAAGTAAAAAGTGCACTTGAGACATCAGATATAGTTTTCATTGGTACAGGACTTGGTGGTGGAACTGGTACAGGTGCAGCTCCAGTAGTTGCTCAAGCTGCAAAAGATATTGGTGCACTAACAGTTGCAGTTGTTACCATGCCTTTTATGTTTGAAGGAAAAAAACGTAGAAAATTGGCTGATTGTGGTCTTGAAGAGCTCAGAAAAGAAAGCGATTCTATTGTTGTAATCCCAAACGATAAACTCTTAACACTAATTGATAAAAATGCTGGTATAAAAGAAAGCTTTGAAATGGTTGATGAAGTACTTGCAAGAGCCGTCAATGGTATGAGTACGATCGTACTTGACTCAGGAAAAAGTGATATAAACCTAGACTTTGCAGATGTTAGAACGATTATGAGCCATAGAGGACTGGCTTTAATGGGTGTCGGCGAAGCAAGTGGCGAGGATGCAGCGCAAGAAGCTATAAAAAATGCTATACAATCACCGCTTCTTGATAACATGACAATAAATGGTGCATTTGGTATTTTAGTTCATTTTAGAATAAGCCCTAGTTGCCCACTAGCTGATATCAATAATGCGATGAGTATTATTCATGAGGCAGCAGATGAAGATGCTGAAATTATATTTGGTACAACAACTGATGACAAAATAGAAGACAATAAAGTTGAAGTTACAATAATAGCAACAGGTTTTCAAAGCTCACAAAAAGAAGCTGAAAAAAAAGATGAAATACAAACTTCTAATACAAGCGATATCATAAAAAAAGAGCGTATATTAAGACTTAAAAAAGTTAGTGGTGGATATGACGAAGACTATATGTCACAACTTGATGTGCCATCATTTATGCGCCATCAAATGGACTAATAAAAAAATAAACTCCTTAAAATTTCTAGAGAGCTTTTGCTCTCTAGCTTATTAAAATTTTACAAACTTTTAAATCTAAAAACTTAAAAATTAAACTCCAAGTTGTGCTTTTACAAAATCGCTTGCCATTTGTATATTCCACTCAGGCTCCCAGACAAGATCGATCTCGCACTCTTTGACACCTTCTATATCAAGCACGGCAGTTTCTACCCAGCCAAGTATCATTTCATGTAGTGGGCAAGATTTAGTTGAAAGAGTCATAGTAACCTTTGCTTTGCCATTTTCATCGCAGCTCGCATCATATATAAGTCCGAGCGAAACGATATCAAAGCCAACTTCTGGATCAACGATATTTGACAGTGCGTTATAAATTTTTTCTTTCATTTTTTATCCTTTAAAACCAGTAAATCTAAAAATATTTATTATATTTATCGATAGTAAAACTATACTAATAGCTATAAAAATCATACTTGCTTGCACTAAAATTTCTAGTTCAAAGCAAGTTGAGAAAAGATAGCAAAGAAGCGAGATAGCATTAAAAGCTATACCAAAATAAGCTATCTTTTTTAGTATCATGGCATCAAGAAGTGGCACTTTTACCTTTCCGACAAAAGGTGCTACGTAGTGATACCATATGAGAAATGGTGCGATCTTGTAAAGATGAGCTACGATAAAAGCAAATAAAAAGCCATATATTAAAAAATATGCAGCTAAATTTAATTTATCCAAAGCTATAAAAACAGCAGCACCAAGCAAAGCCACCAAAGAAAGAACGATATTTACATTCCAGTAATCATACGCCTTTCTAACACGCTTTTTTAAAATATAAAGTGCTTGAGCTATAAAAAGTAAAGCCGCCACGCATATTGACAAAATAGACAAATTTTCATTAAAAGCTAGTAAGATACCACCCAAAATATAGCATGCTAGTGAGGCCTTGCTAAGTGTAAATTTTAGATCATGAGCCAATGCAAACATAGGTAAGAGTACACTAGCAGCTCCAAGTATCACAAGAAACACAAAACCTAGCACAAAATAAACGTGAAATTTTAATGTCATCTCAAAATCAAGCATCAACGTACCGCCAAGTATCATAAGCAAGCAAAAACCAAGCGTTATTCCAATTAGCAAAAAGATAGCTGAAACAAAAAGTGCAAAGGCCGCAAAGCTCTTTTTTTCATTATCCATAAAGCTTAACGCATAAGTCGTAGCAAAAAAAGTAAGCGAGCAAAAAAGCAAAACTCCACTAATTTGTAAAATTTTGGCCTCAGAAAATAACATCCCGTAGCACATGCCCAGCAATGATAGACAAAAAATAACCAAATTTAAAATAGCACCTTTTGCTGTAAAAAACGGCTTTTCTAAGATGACTGAAGTTAGCTGATAGAGTGCTCCGATAATAATACTCATAACAAAGCCAACAAAAAATATATGCAAAAAACCAGCTGTATTTAGTGAGCTAATCGCATCAAAATCTGCATAAAAGAATGCCGGCACACTTAATGCCAAAAACAAAATTCCAGCAATAAAATATCCACCAACTAACTTAAATGGTGGTGCGTAAGTATTTAAAAGCATCTTAGTGGCAAAGACTCATATCTACGTCTTCTATGTTTGCACCGTCTTTTAGGCTAAAAATCATCTTTACAGCCCCACCATCTATATCTTCACGCTCTATATCAAAGCTCTTATCTATCTTTGGTATAAGACCAGCTGGAAATTTATGATTTAGCATCATAATTTTTGTGTCTTTATCAGCAAATTTAATAGCGATTAATGCATTGACCATTGGCTCTGGCGGCACGCAAGGACGTGAATCAAAGCCAACAAAATTTACACCATTTTCATTAAATTTATAAAATGGCACAGTTGCACCATCGACATTAAACTGCTCTGCGTTTTTGAAAAAATCGCTCATTTTTTCTCCTTTTAATTTTGGAGAATTATACTCTGATTAAACTTTTCAAACTATTGATTTGCTTCAACAAAAGCTATTTTACGTAAGGTATAAATTCCTCATATCCCAGCCTAACCATGTCTTCAAGCGGTATAAATTTAAGACTTGCACCATTTATGCAGTACCTTAGCCCACCCTTATCGCTTGGGCCATCGTCAAAAACATGCCCAAGGTGCGCGTCACTATTTTGCGACTTAACTTCGACCCTTTTCATCATAAAAGAGTTGTCCTCCTTATATGAAAGAGCTGTTGTCGTTATAGGCTTTGTAAAGCTTGGCCAGCCACATCCTGCATCAAATTTATCTGCACTTGAGAAAAGTGGCTTTCCACTCGTTATATCTACATAAATGCCTTTTTTATCAAATTTATCATACTCACTGCTAAACGGCCTCTCAGTCGCCGCTTCTTGCGTCACGGCATACTGCTCGCTACTTAAATTTTTCTTTAGCTCATCTTTACTAAGCGGCTTAAATTTTGCCTCATCGTAAAGCGGTTTATCAGCTAAACCTAGGTCAATGTGACAATATCCAAAAGGATTTTTATCAAGATAATCTTGATGATACTCCTCACCTAAGACGAAATTTTTAAGTGGCGCCACCTCAACCACGATCTTATCTTTAAATTTCTTTTGCTCTATTTTCATAAAGCTCTCTATCGTTGGCAGATCACTTTCGCTCACATAGTAAATTCCACTTCTATACTGCCTACCGACGTCATTGCCTTGTTTATTTAGAGAGGTCGGATCGATCACTCTAAAAAAATGAGCCAAAATTTCAGCCAAAGCGACTCTATTTTCGTCGTATTTTACATAAAGCGTTTCAGCATGATCGCTCTCATGAAGCTCGCGGTAGCTAGTATTTTCGCTCTTGCCATTTGCGTAGCCTACCTTTGTATCCACTACACCAAATATCTTTTTAAAATATCCTTGCATACCCCAAAAGCAACCGCCTGCTAGATAAATTTCTTTCAAATTTTGCCCTGCCATCGTCTGCTCCTTTATAAGCTCATCTTTTGCCATCAAATTTAGACCAAAAAACACTGCCGCCATTAAGATAAATTTTAAGATCCTTTTCATTCTATCTCCTTTCGTTTTTGAAAGATTATACGAAAATTAAAGTTATAAAGTGTGAAGAAAGGGGCAAGCGCCCCTAAATTTTTAGTGTAAAAAGTGTCTAACGCCAGTAAAGTATAGCGACATGCCGTGTTCATCGGCAGCCTCTATCACCTCATCATCTCTGATGCTACCACCTGGTTCGATGACACATTTTACGCCGACTTTGCTAGCGATGTCGATGCTGTCTCTAAACGGAAAGAACGCCTCACTAGCAAGCACGCAGCCGCTTAGATCGATCTTTAGCTCTTTTGCCTTTGCCACAGCCGCACGTGCAGCATCCACACGGCTTGTCATACCCATGCCAATGGCTACCATAGCGCCGTCTTTTACATAAACTACACAGTTGCTCTTCGTTAGCGCAGCCACTTTCCACGCGATCTGAGCGTCCTTTAGCTCGCTACCAGTTGCAAATTTCTTACTCATTTGCTTCATATTTTCAAGCTCTTCGTCTTTTACATAGTCTCTTTCTTGAAATACAAATCCACCATCAACGTGCTTAAAGTCAAATTTATCATTTGAGCGAACTAAAAATTTATTGTCTTGAGTGAAAATTTTGATGCGTTTTTTACTCTCAAATACTTTAAGAGCTGCATCATCGACATTTGCAGCTATTATTACCTCAACGTAAATTTCATTTATCTTTTTAGCTAGCTTTTCATCAAGTGTGCCGTTTATTGCTACCACGCCGCCGTATGCTGAGATCGGATCGCATTTAAGCGCAGCCTCGTAGCTCTCAAGCAACGTATCTTTTACCGCAAAGCCGCAAGGGTTAGCGTGCTTGATAATAGCCACTGCTGGCGCGTCATCAAAGCTAGTTGCAAGCATCAATGCGCCATTTATATCGGTCATATTATTGAAACTTGCCTCGCCTTTTAAGGCTCTAAAGTTGTTTGTGAAGAAATAATCAAACTCATAAAGTGCGCCTTTTTGATGTGGATTTTCGCCATATCTAGTGTCAAAAACCTTGCTTCCCACGATAAATCTAGCATCGCCAAAACCGCCATTAAATCTATCATTCATATAGTTTGCGATCATGCTATCATAAGCCGCTGTGTGCTCGAATGCCTTTATCATCAGCGATCTTCTAAACTCAAAATCATCCCTTTTTTCTCTTAGGCGCTTTAAAATTTCATCATAATCAAGCACGCTTGTAACGATAAGCACGTCTTTAAAATTTTTAGCTGCACTTCTTACCATGGCTGGGCCACCGATATCGATATTTTCGATGATCTCAGCAAAGTCATCAGTCCTGATGGTAGTCTCTTTAAATGGATATAAATTTACGCAAACTAGGTCTATGCCCTCGATGCCATACTCTTTTGCCTGAGCCACGTGCGTAGCGTCGTCACGTTTGTGCAAGATGCCGCCATGTATCTTTGGATGAAGCGTCTTTACCCTGCCCTCGAACATCTCAGGCGACGCCGTAAATTCGCTAACTTCAGTTGCTTTGACACCATTTTCTTTTAAAAGCTTAAATGTGCCACCAGTTGAAAGTATCTGCCAGCCAAGCTCTTCTAGCCCCTTTGCAAACTCTACAATGCCCTCTTTATCGCTAACACTAAGCAACGCTCTCATTTTTTCTCCTTTATTAAATTTTTATCTTTTTGTTAAACACATACCTTTTACAAGCAGAAGCTGCCCCATTTTTATATCCTTTGCGATATTCTTTATCGATAAGGCTTCTAGCGTAACTATAACATTTGCAGCTGCATCTATATAATAGTCTTTTCTCTCTACAAAGTTTTCACGCTTTTGACCAACAATATCAACGCTAAAGGCATAGCTTGAAATTTGATTGCCATCAAAATATCTCGCATCTAATACGCTTAAATTTACAGGTTCCTCTTTCTCAAGTGCCTCGCATATCGGCTTTTTCGAGCTAAATTTCATCACCTTTATGCCGCGATCATACGAAAAGATATACTCACTAATTTCATTTAATTTTTTTACTTGAACTGACATAATGTCGCTCTTGTTGCCATCTTTGTCGACAAATATTATGCTCACATTGCTATCTTTAACATCGTAGTTGCTGATGACTAATCTTTTATCTTGATAAAGCTCGCTTTGCGTAAGCTTAAATTTTATCTCTTTTCCATCGATATTTACCACTTTAAAATCATTACAAAAGCCAGCCACTGCTAGCAGCAAAATAATAAATTTCTTCATCTAAACTCCAAATTTCTCTTTTAATCGCCCATAAGCCTCGTTTATCTCCTGAAGCTTTTTAGTTGAGCGCTCTATCACCTCTTTACTCTCACCCCTACCCATTAAAATGTCGGGATGATACTGCCTTACAAGCTCTTTGTAACGAGCTTTTACCTCTTCAAGACTTGCATTTTTACTAAGTCCTAGAATCTCAAACGCATCTTTTTCTTGGACTACTTTATCAGTATTTGCCTCAAATTTTGAGCCATAAAAGCTATCAAATTTTGAAATAATCTCATCAAGCGTTTCTTTATCAATGCCAAATCCATAAGCGATATTTCTTATAACATCTTGCTCACTTTTGTTAAATTCTCCATCGATGTAGGCTAAATTTAGAAAAAATGTGAGCCTAGCGACGCATATATCGTAGTTTAGATTAAAAGCACTCTTGTAGTTTCTAGCGGTTTCGTAGGCGTTATCTACATTTTCTTTTTGGCTCTTATAAACCTCTTTTAGATACTCACGCACACCGCTAACGCCGCTAACTTTCTGGCTTAGATCATCTAGCACTTGAGTGATCAGCCTAGCCTCTAGCTCGCTAACTCTGCCGTCACTTTTAGCTACTTTTGCAAGCAGTGAGACTAGAAATTTAGCCTCATCTACATCTGCTTGTTTCTTGCGGTTACTACCTATTTGGACATTCATAAAGAGAAATATCGCACCGCCTAATATCAGTAAAAACAGGACTCCAGACATATTACCACAAGTGATAGATGGTATTTTTTATTTTGCCATTTACTAACTCATTTTTACGCCAAGAGCTCTCGTCATTCATCACATTCCAGCGACGCTCTTCAGGGCGGTAGAACCAGTCTTTATCTATCTGATAGTAAATTTGCTTGCCATTTGTTTCGATGATGTTTGCGATATTGTTATCGTGGTAGCTATTTTCATCGTAGTCGGTAAAAGCTCGCTGACCCATCTCAGAGTAAAGTAGCGTTAACTCTTGAAGCATTTCATTTAGATCATCATCCATCTTTTTTACATGAAGGCCGATCTCGTGCGCCTCTCTAAAAAGGATTGGATATTCATGAGCTGGATAGTCGCCATTTAGCCTTTCAGAAATTTCTGCGATCTTTTTATCATCATCGATGTGATACCTAAGAAGCTCGGTGCAAATCTTAAGCGATAGCGAGCTAGCACGGTCAACCGCACCAAAGACTAGCGGATGAATATACTCATAAAGCGAATTATAAGGGTTTGTGTCGTTTGGCCTATCTTTATCTTGCTCTTTCCAAAGCTTGACCACACGACTAAGTTCGTCCATCGAAACGCTCACAAGCTCATTGCCTTTGTTTGTCGGGCTAAGCTCGTGTTTGAGTGAGGTATCAACAGGTGTTAGATAGGCAAGTGGGCCCATGACAATCTCATTTGCGCCAAGTGCCATCATGGTAGCAGCTGAGGCGCAGTTTGCAGGTATTAGAGCTATTAAATTTTTGCAGTAATTTCTAAGTGTGGTGATGATCCTAAGAGCGGCGATACCACTTCCGCCGTCACTTTTTATAAAAAGATAAGCAGTATCTATCTTTTTACCCTTTAAAATTTCATACATAGCACTTGCGTCATTGCCGCAAACGCTACCAGCATTTGAATTATAGTAAGTTATCAAGGTAGCGTTTAGTCTTTTTTCGATCGATTTTATTAAATTTTGTGTCTTACTAAAAAGCACTGGCGGTTTTGCTACACCCCGCTTTTCAACTTGCTCTGTTTCCTTTTGCTCATTTTCAGCCTCAGCAACCTTGCTCTTTTTTAAAGCCATTTCTTAATCCTCTTTTCTAACGATTTTTGCAAACTCATTTAGATAAATTTCTCTTATCTCATCCACACTCTCATCGATATCATTTAGTTTAAATCTTCTGCCACCACTAACGCCGATCTTTTCAAATTTCACACCAAATTTAGCCGCAAGCGCTTCAAATTTAGCCTCGTCTTTCACTCCTACGACTACTCTTGAAAAGCTTTCATCAAAGATGAAATTTGGCTCTTTAAATTTCACCTCGCAGTTTACGCCTATGTTTGATATGCTAGCCATTTTTGCCAGCGTGATAGCAAGACCGCCTACGCCTACGCTATTTGCAAATTCTAAAATTTGCTCTTTATTTGCTTCGATTATTAGATCCCAAAGAGCTCGCTCAGCTTTATAATCAACCTCTTTTAGCTTTCCGCCAACCACATCAAATAGTGCTTTTGCATAAAGTGAAGCTGCAAATTCTCCACTTGTCTTACCAAGCAGATAGATCGCCCTGCCCTCGCTTAAAAATGTGCTTTTTAGGTTTAAATTTGCATCTTCATTGACGCCAACTGTGACGATGGCTGGTGTCGGATAGACGCTCACACCGTCAGTATCGTTATAAAGGCTCACGTTGCCGCTAACAACTGGTGTATTTAGCTCGCGGCAAGCCTCTTTTATGCCCTCGCAGCCCTCTTTAAACTGCCACATTACCTCTGGATTTTGTGGATTGCCGTAGTTTAGGCAGTCAGTGATCGCAAGTGGCACAGCGCCGCTCATCGCTACTTTTCTGCCAGCTGCCGCGACGGCTCTTGCAGCGCCAATTTTAGGATCAACGAAATTTGCTCTAGGATCGCACTGCGCAGCCATAGAGACGGCTTTTTTAGTGCCTTTTACTCTGATACTTGCAGCGCCTAAGTGACCTGGCTGTTTTATCGTGTTTGTTTGGATATTTGCGTCATATTGATCATAGATAAAGCTTTTATTTAGTACTTCTGGCTCTTTTAAAAGCTTGAAAAATGCGGTTTTATTATCAACATTATTTGGAATTTCTAAATTTGCTATCTCATCAAGGTATTTTGGACGTGCAACTGGGCGATCAAGCACCGGAGCTGCCTCGCTAAGTGGGCCGATAGGGATTTCGCCTGCAAGCTCACCATGCCAGTAAAGCTGCATCACGCCGCTACTTGTGACCTCGCCGATGATCTCAGCGTCAAGATCCCACTTCCTAAAAATTTCAAGCACCTTTTGCTCATAGCCCTTTTTGGCACATATTAGCATACGCTCTTGAGACTCGCTTAGCATCAGCTCATAAGGCGTCATGCCAACTTCGCGCATCGGCACGCGGTCTAGATACATCTTCATACCGCTGCCACTTCTGCCAGCCATCTCAAAGCTAGAACTTGTAAGCCCTGCTGCACCCATATCTTGGATGCCGATGATGTAGTCTTTTTTAAAGAGCTCTAAGCACGCCTCCATAAGCAGCTTTTCGGCAAATGGGTCGCCCACTTGCACCGTTGGGCGAAGTGATTTGTTTTCGTCGTTAAAGCTATCACTCGCCATCACAGCACCTCCAAGTCCGTCTCTACCGGTCTTTGAGCCCACGTAAATGACTGGATTGCCCACACCTTCAGCCTTACCATAGAAAATTTCATCACTTTTGCAAAGGCCAAGCGCAAAGGCGTTGATTAGGATATTGCCATTAAAGCTAGGATCAAATGTGGTTTCGCCACCGATCGTTGGGATGCCCATGCAGTTGCCATAGTGTCCTATGCCAGCGACACTTCCTTTTAGTAGATATCTATGCTTTTTGGCTAGCTCGCCATCGCCTCTTATCTCACCAAAACGAAGCGAGTTCATATTCGCAACAACTCTTGCGCCCATCGTAAAGACATCTCTTAAAATTCCACCAACGCCAGTTGCAGCGCCCTGAAACGGCTCGATAAAGCTTGGATGATTGTGACTTTCCATTTTAAACACAGCTGCGATCCCATCGCCAACGTCGATGACACCAGCATTTTCACCAGGCCCTTGAATGACCCAAGGTGCCTTTGTCGGAAAGCCGTTTAGGTATTTTTTGCTTGATTTGTAGCTGCAGTGCTCGCTCCACATCGCTGAAAATATGCCAAGCTCTAGTAAATTTGGCTCACGGCCTAAAATTTTTAAGATCTCCTCATATTCTTCGTCGCTGATTTTATGTGCTTGTATGGTAGCTTTATCCATTGATGTAACCTTTTAAGAATTTTAAGCCATTTTACAATCTTGCTTATAAAAAGTTACTAAAAAGCCTTTTGAATTTTAGCAGAATAAAGCATTATTGAGAGAATTTTGCCTACTTTGATAAGGCCTTTTTATATTAGCATTTTAAAATTTATGCCAGTGTTTTATTTTAACTAGCATAGCAATAAAAAGCGGCAAAATTTTCAAACCTAGCTCGTAGCTATTTTATTGCCACTTTTATTCATATTTGCAGTTTTGTTTCTATTTTAAATTTCTATTTCGTATTTTTAAAAACTTTTTCAAGATGTGCTTCGTACTCTTTTAGGTATCTTGACACATCTGGCATCTTGATAACATCGTAGCAGACAAAATATGGAAGTGGCTTCATGCCCAAAAACTCATTTGCCTTTCTAAAATGAAAGTAAACCCCATTAACGCCGCGTGCATCAAAAAACTCATTTGGATCGCTAAATGCCTCGGCTGGAGCATTCCAAGTAAGACTTAGCATAAATTTCTTTTCATTTAGTAAGCCGCCCTTACCGTAGTTTTTAGTTGGATCGGCCCTGTGCCTGCCATCACTCGTATAAAGCTTGCCATGACCTGCGGTAAAGACCTCGTCGATATATTTTTTCACTATCCAAGGCTAACCCATCCACCAAGCTGGCATCTGCCAAACTACGGCGTCCATCCAGAGAAATTTCTCAACTTCAGCCTCGATATCATAGCCTTGATATATTGTAGTTTGCTTTATCTCATGACCCATTTTTGCGAGCTTCTCGCACGCAATATCGTGAAGTGTTTGATTTAGTCTACCATCTAAGTGGGCAAATTTTTTACCACCATTTATAAGTAAAATTTTCATCGTATCTCCTTAAAAAATGAAAATTTTAACCAAAAAAACTATCATTTTCCTAAACAAAAATGGCTAAACATCTCATCTAAAATTTCACTTCTTTCAAATGGCTTTGTGATGCTTGCAAGCGCCTTTATCGCACTATTTAGCTCATAAGCAAAAATTTCTAGCTCCTCTTCGCTGAGTCTCAAAAACGCTCTTTTTAAAGCCTCGCTCGCCTCTTTGCAGCTTAAAATTTGGCGGTTTGAGCTTAGCATGATCTCATCAGTATCTTGCGTCTTGAGATATTCCTCAAGCTCTTTTAAAACTGTACTCGTATCATTTTTTGCTGAAATTTTGATAGCACCCTCTAGCTCCATATCAAATTTAAACGCCAGATCGCTTTTGTTTAGGATAAAAAAGACTTTTTTACTTGAGTTAGAAACGAGCCTAATTATCTCTTTGTCTTGCTCGTCGCTTATATTTGAGCCATCAAAGATAGCTAGGATGATGTCAGCTTCATTTATTGCAGAAATCGAGTAGTTTATGCCGATTTGCTCGATCCTTCCAGCATCTTTTCTGATGCCAGCGGTATCTATTATGCGAACTAGATGTGAGCCGATCTTGAAATTTTCTTCTATCCTATCTCTGGTCGTGCCCGCCTCGTCGCTAACGATCGCTCTCTCGTATGCCAAAAACGAGTTTAAAATGGAGCTTTTACCAACATTTGGCTTACCAACGATAGCGATCTTAAAGCCATCTATCAGTCCTCTTCTTTGCTCGCTAAGAGTTGCTATGCGCTCTAGCTTCTCGCTATTTTTTAAAAGCATCTGCTTAGTCTGCTCTAGTAAATTTGCAGGCAAATCATCATCAGCATAATCAATCAACGTCTCAACAAAGGCAAGAGTTTTGACCACTTCGCCCCTGATCTCGCCTACAAATTTACTAAGATCGCCTTGCATCTGGCGGGTCAAAATTTTAGCAGCGATCTCGCTTTTTGAAGTGATGAGCCCTTGCATAGCCTCGGCCTTAGCTAGATCCATCTTGCCATTTAAAAACGCTCGCTTGCTAAACTCGCCCGGCATAGCAAGCCTAGCACCAGCTCTTATTAGCTCATTTAAAATTCTCTCACTCACCATCACGCCGCCATGAGTTTGAAACTCGACGATATCCTCGCCAGTAAAGCTTGCAGGAGCCTTAAAATATATAACGATGCCCTCGTCTAAAATTTCATCATCAAGGGAGTAAATTTTGGCTAGTTTTGCGTATCTTGGCTCTAAATTTGAAAGTTTAAGCAGTTTTAAAGAGGTGGCCAGGGCGTCCTTGCCGTTAAGCCTTACGATAGAAACTGAGCCGATGCCATAAGCTGTGGCAAGGGCTGCAATGGTTTCACTCATTTTTTGAAAAAGTCATTTACGACGACAAATTTGCCGTCATTGCCGCTTTTTATGCCGACATATTTATCTGGGAATTTCTCGCGAAGCTTCTCAAGTGCGATCTTGACCAAAACCCCGTCAAGTGGCTTTGTTTGAGCTCTGCCACTATTTTGCACACGCTCGATCACGCCATTTAGATACTGATCCATCATCGCTTCTTGATTTTGCAAAAATTGCGCGATTTCAAGGCGGATAGCAAGGTTGTATTTTGAGTTTAGCCAGTTATAAAGCATATAAGATATCGCTTTATACCTATAACCTTCTTTGCCTATAAGTAGAGCCGCATCAGCTCCATCAAGCTCTATAAGTACCGTTTCATCGTCAAATTTGCTAACTTCAATTTTACTAATATCAAAACAACTTGCCTTAAAAAGACGGTTCATGCCCTCTTTGATCTCAGGTAAAATTTTATCAAAGTCGATTGTTGCTTTTTCTTTTTTTTCTTTTTGTAAAGCTTGAGCCGCACTATCTTCATCAGTTTGATTAAAATTTTCAATAATAGAATTATCCAAAATATTTTTAGGAGCATTTTTGCTAACTTGTGGCTCCTTTGTTTCTTTTGGCTCATCAAGTCTCTTTATCACATATCCTGGTTCAGCTTCTTCTTCACTCTTTTGAGCAAACGCATCTTTGGCTAGAGCTTCATTTTTTTCACTTAAATTCGACTTTTCATTTTTATGCCCTTTTTGCTCAAATTTAGTTTCACTTTTTTCATCTCTATGTTTTTTAGGACCTCGCTTTTTATCACTATGATCGTGTTTTTTAGCTTGCTTTTTATCTTCTTTTATAGCCTCGTTCTCATCATTTTTTTTAACAAAATTTTTATCATTTTTTGGCTTGTGTTGTGGCTTTGGTTGATTTTCTAAATTTGCTTCAATGATCGCACTTCTTTTAAAAAATCCCAAAAAACCACTACTTGGATGCTGTAAAACTTTTATATCAAGCTGAGTTACTGAGCAGTTAAGCTGCTCGGCTGCTTTTTGAAATGCCTCTTGAAGGGTATTTGCTTCTATTTTCATTAAGCCTTTACCTCCGCAGCTTTTTTATGTTTTTCAAAAAGTTTATTTACAAATACTTGCTGAACAACCGAGCAAACGTTATTTACAAACCAGTAAAGTGTAAGACCGGCTGGGAATGTCACGAAGAAAAATGTAAATATAAGAGGTAAAAATTTCATCACCTTTTCTTGCATAGGATCAGTAAATGTCGTTGGTGTAAGCTTCTGCTGTAAAAACATCGTTAGACCCATCAAAATAGGTAATACAAAATATGGATCCATTACTGAAAGATCGTGTATCCAAAGTATCCAAGGAGCACCTTTTAGCTCGATCGCATTTAGTAAGACGCGGTAGATTGCAAAAAATACCGGAATCTGAAGCAAGATCGGCAAGCATCCACCCATTGGATTTGCGCCATGCTTTTTATAAAGCTCCATCATATGAACTTGCATTTTTTGCTTGTCGTCTTTGTATTTTACTTGAAGTTCTTTTACCTTTGGAGCAAGCTCTTTAAGCTTATTCATAGATAACATACCCTTATATGTAAGTGGGAATAAAACTATCCTTATAACAAGTGTTAGCACAACTATAGCCCAGCCCCAGTTGCCAATATAGTTATGCAAGAAATTTAAAAATGCAAACATCGGTTTTGCTATAAATGTAAACCAACCATACTCAATAACGTCGTTTAGTCTCTCATCCATCGAACTTAAAATTTTATGCTCTTTTGGTCCGATATATGCACCTAATTTTAAATTATCATTTGCCTTTACAAAAAGAATAGGATTGTTGTTAGAATCTTTATCTACGGCTACTTCAAATGGCTTTTCAAATGAGTAAAATAGCGTTGTATAGTATCTATCAGATGCGGCTGCTATTGTAGTATTTGCATAGTTTTTAACCTCTTTAGCGTCACCATCTTCTATGATGTTTAGGCTATCATCCGTGTTTCTAAGCATCACGCCGTGAACTGTATAGCTATCTACTGCGATGTTTGGCCTAAAGCCAGGAGTGATGAAATAATCAACATTTTTACTTAAATTTACTTCAACTTCATATCTACCATTTGGGTAAAATTTGATATTTTTTGTGACTGTAACTCCATCTAAATTTTGAGTAAGTTTTATCATTTTAGGCTCACTGCTAGCATCTATCTCGCTAGCGTCACTACTATATGCAACCTTAAAAGCATCGGCATTTAGCGTACTATCGTTAAATCTAAGCTCAAGTGGCAATGGATTTTGCGAAACAAGCTCGATTTTGTTGCCATCTTCTGTTTTATACTTATCTTCGGTTAAATAGAATTTTGAAATTCTCCCTAGCTTATCTACCTTTGCTTCGTAGCTTTGACCTTTGATAGTAGCGATTATCTCATTTGAAGCTAAATTTTCATTTGATTTTGGTGTATTTTGATTTGTATTTGGAGCTTTATTTTGATCTATTGCTCGAGACATTGTAGTTTGGTTTTGCTCAGGCACCACTCTTTTTGGCATAAAAAAATCATACACTATAAAAAAAACAATAGATAAAAGCGCTGCAAGAAGCAACCTTTTTTGCATAGACATCTGTTCCATTTTAATTTTTTTCCTTTAATTTATCTAATACTTTTACGACATAAAATTTACTATTCCGACAAGGGACAAACCAAAAATTTACATTTTTGGTATCACTTTTTTGAGATATAAAACATAAGTTAAATTTTTTGTAGATGATTGGGTAATTGATACCGCCTTCGAAAAGTTGATTGCATCTTAAAATTCGCATAAATGTTGCAAAAAAAGCAGAAAAAAAACTATTTGTTTGAAATTCCCAAATCGCGTATTGTGAACAAGTCGGATAATAGCGACAGCTTTTTGGTAGAAGTATGGAAATATATTTTTGATAAAAAGCGATAGCTTTAATCGCAATTTTTTTCATTTTAAACATCCCATTTTTTTTGTAGACCAACTTAAATTTTTACAAATTTTTTCAAATGAAATTTCTGTAATTCCATTTTTTGCGATCATAATATATGTGCCATCTTTTAATTCACTAGAAATGTTAAAAAAAGCGGCTCTCAAAAGTCTTTTAGCTCTATTTCTAACTACCGCTTTTCCTACTTTTTTACTAGCAACTACTGCTATTTTTTTTTCATTTGTTGGTTTATAAAAAATAATGCAAGCATCACAATGCCACTTGCTAGCCTCTTTATAAACTTGAGAGAATTCTTTTGAGCCGCTTAACGACTCAAAACCAGCTAAGCAGCCAATCTTTTTCTACCTTTGGCACGTCTAGCGTTTATTACCTTTCGGCCATTTTTAGTTTTCATTCTTAAGCGAAAGCCATGAGTGCGTTTTTTAGGGGTTTTATGAGGTTGATAAGTCCTTTTCATTTCTATCCTTAAAGTTAATATAAAAAGTGGGATTTTATCAAAGCAATACTTAAATTCCTTTGAATAACTTAGCTTAAAAAGCCACAACTCAAACTTTAAGCAAATCAAGTTATAATCCAAAAATGAATTTTAATAAAGATAATAGGCTTTTAAAAAAATTATTTTTCTTAAAACTAATTGGCTATAAGTTTATTGATAAGAATTTTCTTAGTCTAAGCAATTATCATGATTACAACAATATTGATGAGCTAAACCGCGAAGTAAAAAAATGTTCTCTTTGCTCTTTGCGAAATAGCTCAAAAGGCGTAACAGCTGGCATCGGTAATGAAAATAGCAAAATTATGTTTATATTATTTTCTAAAAAAAGTGATTCTTATGAAAATAACAGTAAAAAATTTTTAGAAAATGCCATAAAAAATAGTTTAAATTTAGATATAAAAGAAATTTATATAAGTTCTCTACTTCGGTGTGAAATTTCACAAAGTGATGATAAAAGTCCGATTTTAAGCCGTTCTATTGAGCTTTGTCGTCCTTATTTGTTTGAAGAGATTAGGCTGATAAAGCCAAAGATAATTGTGACTTTAGGAGAGAAAGCTTTTATGCATTTATACCCAAATTTATTGTTAAAAGGTGGATTTTCAAGCATAAGAGGTAGTATTTTAAAAAATGAAAATAGCCTTATTTTGCCAACGTTTTCGCCAGAGTGGATCAGCAAAAATCCTAGTTTTGAAAATATTTTTATAGATGATTTAAGAAAGATCAAAGGAGTGATATGAGAAAAATTTTACTTTTTTTAGCCATTTTTTCGACTATTTTTGCATCGCAAGATGAGATAAATTTTGAGAGTAATGTTACAAAAAACCAAAGTATATCAAGCATACCTCCAGCAAAGATTACTTATATAAATTTAGAACCAGAATTTTGTGATAATGCCTGCTTAAATGAGCTTATCAAGGCTGATTTACTGGCTAGTTTTATGGCGAGATTTGAACCAACAAAAATAGACGATAACGCTCTTTTAGAGCTTTATATCTCTCTTGGTGGTGAAGCTATTTTAAAAGTTAATAAAAGCGGCAAAATCGCTGTAATCATTCCACAAAAGATTATAAAATCTTATGCAAATGTTGTATCAAATGCGGTCTTGAGCTATGTCTTAAAGCAAGACGCAGATATCGAGATCAAATTTATAAATAGCAACGATGAAAGCCCACAAAGTCTTACAAATGCTATGCAAACGGCTAGGGCCCAAGGCTTTAATTATTTTATCGCAGCCCTTACATCAAATGGTGCAAACATTATAAATTCGCTAGTTCTATCAAATGAGCTTATCTACATTCCAAGCGTTCATAGCTCCTTTATCATAAATCCAAAGCCAAATTTGATCTTTGGTGGCATTGATTATAAAGAGCAAATTTCAGCTTTGCTAGCTTACTCGAACGAAAAAATAGTTGCATTTGACGATGGTAGTTCATTAGGACAAAAGCTAAATGAATATGTCCGCATGCAAAGTAGCGATTATCATGAAGCCTCTATCGTAGGCAAAGATATAAATTTAAATGACACTTTAAGTAAAAAATCCAAATTTGATGACGCAAGTATATTTTTAAACATCCCAATCGTCAAAGCTTCTCTTGTAGCAACGCAGATGAGGGGCTTTGAGATAAAACCATACGCACTTTTAAGCACACAGATAAATTTTTTACCAAATATTTTTAATGCCATCGCGCAAAGAGATAGACAAAATCTTTTCATCGCAAACTCACTAAGTCCTGTTAACGACTTATTTTTGGGACTTGGTGATCTTTTTGATGTAGATTTTAGATATTCGCAAATCGGCTATTCAAGCGCTTTTGGTGCCGAGTACATATACACAAATTTTATAGATAAAAGTGCTGATAGAATTTTTACCGAAAGGGTTGAAAACTCTCAAGTCTTATATGGAGTTAAAATTTATAACGCAAAAGGCGACTACTTTGACGAAGCAAATCAAGAAATTTTGCTCGATCAAAATAGCTCAATGTAAAAGCACAAAGTGGCTAAAGTTAAATTTTTAATTTAGCCACGATCTAAAATTTAGAATTCTCCAAAAATTTCTTTATCTCGTCATTTATCTTAGCAAGCTTCTCTTCTTTCATAAAGGCTAACGTAATCGTCGCCCTAAAAAGTAGCTTTTCGGCATTTTTATCATCAAATTTATAAATTTCTTGTTCCAAAACAAGACTAGCTTTTTTAAGCTCTAAAATTTTGGTTCTAACAAATACTTCATCGCCAAGCACAGCAGAAGCTATAAATTTAGCCTCAAGCGACAAAACTACAAAGTATCCGCCCTCTTTTGTGAAATTTAGCCCAGCCTTAAAAAATGCTTCGCTTCTAGCTCGCTCGCAAAATTTAATGTAGTTTGTATGATAGACTATGCCGCCAGCATCGGTATCTTCGTAGTAGATTCGTATTTTCACAGCCACTCCTTAGGCTTTTAGATTAAGGCACATTTTACTGATTTTTCTTAAAAGACCCATTATATCCGCCTCTTTTTCCTCGCGTGCTTTTAAATTTCGCTCGTGAGCGCTACTAAAATCATAATTTGCGTTTGCATTAAATCCGTTTATGCCGCTTATCATATTAATCCTTTTAAGCCTTTATATCCACGCTCTTAGCGTTAAATTTCATCATCGCCCAAAGTTCTTCTAAATTTTTTCTAGTATTTTGCTCTAGCTCTTTGTTGTATTTTCTGTTTTTATCTAGCATCTTTTGCGTTCGCTTTTCTTGCCTGGTTAGCTTTTCTAGGCGTTTTTGCGCCTCTTTCATATCCTCTTGCATTATTTCAAAGAGGCTTTTTGATTCTTTGCCGTCGGAAGTTATGTTAGAGTTGCCGCTTAAGGCAGTGCTACCGGGCAAAAGCGACTCTTGCATTTTTTGAAATGTTAGTACATATTCTCGGTAATCCTTGCTAAGCCCGTCAAGCTCGCTTTCTTTGATGCCGTAGATGTTGCGCGAATCAATAAAGGCGTCCAGCTTTTGTCTGTATTCTTTACCGCTTATGCTTTTGTCATAATCTTGCATCTTGCCCCAAACCGTAGTTTCCCCCTCTCGTACGTCTAAATTTGAGTTTATTACGGCTGCTATCAAGCCTCCTTTGGTTATACTACCGTCAGGGTTGGTGTATCTTTCGCCGTGAGGATTTATAAACACGCTCACGTTTTCGCTCTCTTTGCCGCCGTTATTGTTATCAAAGATATTGGTTGACGGCTTATATTGCGGCGTTGTTGTTAACGCATGATATGAACTATTAAAAAATAGCGTTTCCATATTGGTTTTTCCAGACTTATCGTCAAAGGCGCTACGTACCGACGCATAGTCGTAGATGTTTTTATTTACTTTAGTTACTTTTAGACTTGATTTCTCGTACTCGTATCCTTGAGGGAATTTGGCAAGGTCTTCTTTGGTAAAGCTCTCTTTTGAGTTTAGTAGCTCGTCGCCCGCTACTTGGGAGAGAATTTTATATGCATTACCGACGGTTTTTGCTATGTCGATTTTTGAAAACATTTTATTAAATGCAATAGCCTTATCATTTACGTTCACGAGAGATTTTAAGGTATCAGAGTGGATTTTGTAGTCCTTTGGGATACCTGCGGCTTCGTTAAATTCGGACGTAAAATATCCGTCCGCACCTACTTTATAGCCTAAAACTTCGTTAAATTTGTGCTCGACCGTATCCGGCTGCGAGATTTCATTTTTATATATGATTTGACTCTTTATGCTACGTTTTTCATTTAGTTGAAAATTTTTAGCGACACTAGAAAATCCGCCGATACCGCTTAACATCATAAATCCTTTTAAAATTTGGTTTTAAGCTACATCGGCAAAATTGAGAAAATATCTAGTAAAAATAATAAAAACTATCAAAAAGCCATACAAAATTTCTATGCCGAAAGTTAAAATTACTCGCGCGTCTTCCTCGCCGCTAGATCACACTTAGCGCCGCGAGTAACCATCAAGGACTGATCGTAAAATAAAATAAGCACTACCGAAACTCCGACGCCTAGGGCTAGCGAGACTGTCGTAGTCGTGATCGCGTTATCGAAAAATATGATTAGGTATTCGTTTTTCTTAGCGATATCAGGCTCGTTTAGAAACGAAAACAGCGCCAAAATGCCCTTATACGCATAGACTCCCGGCACCATCGGCAAAAGCGCGGGAAACGCGATGATTTCAGCCGGCACTTTGAGCCGTTTGGCAAAGAGCATACCTAAAATCCCGCTTAAAAAAGAGACGATGAGGGTGGCGACGCTAATGTTAAAAAATCCCATCTGTATGATCCAAAAGCGGCTAGCGTGCGCAAATGCCGCAAGCAGCGCGCAAAATACGAGAGTTCTTTTAGGCGGCGAACTAGCGTAGGCAAAGCCAAGCCCCGCCACCGCAGCAAAAGCGCCGTCTATGAGAGTCGCGGTCAAAAGCTCAAACATGTAAAATCTCCGCATTGCTAAGCGAGAGCGTGATATAGACACCAACCGCGATGCAAAGTATCAAGATGCCCGTACTCACGGCCCTGCTTATGCCTACAAGCGTGTTGTCGTTTAGGATGTCAAAGACCGAGTTTATGAGAAAAACGCCCGGCATCAAAAAGAGTATCGACGAGCCAATCGCCACGTCGCTAGTGTGTGTAAAGCCGTAAAATACGCCAAGGTAGGCGATAAAAGAGACGACGAATGACACCAAAACGTACTGGATTTTTAAATTTACGCCAATTTTAGCAAGCAC
This sequence comes from Campylobacter concisus, assembly GCF_902460665.1. GTDB lineage: Bacteria > Campylobacterota > Campylobacteria > Campylobacterales > Campylobacteraceae > Campylobacter_A > Campylobacter_A concisus_AL. The sequence continues at coordinate 347,758 of NZ_CABPUR010000002.1, forward strand.
GAATTTAAGGCTATATCCCACGAGCGTCGCGAAAAATACGCATACGACTGAGCCCGCATCGCCGCCAAAAAGCCTGCAAAACGCCGCATTTGCAAGGCTTATTAAAATAAGTGAGCTTGCAAATTTATGCGCCCCGATGCGCAGGACGCCCTCAAACTGCTCTTTGGCCTCGTCTAGGCTTAAATTTTCATCCAAAATCCGCCAGCTAAGCGACGAAAGCTCGGAAATACGGTTAAAACTCACCTGCCCTATCGGGATCTTTTTAACGTAGGTTCGGCGCAGGGAGTTGTCGGCCGAGTCCATCACGCTAATGGTAAAATACTTCACGAAAATCGTCACGCTAATATCGTAGCCGTAGTGTTTAGCTATGCGATCTACACACTTTTCTACACGCGCTGTGTAGGTGCCAGCGCTCACCATCGCCGTCGTGTATTCAGCTAGAAAATTTGTTAAAACTTGAATATCAGGCTTTGCGTTCATTTTGGATAATCTTAAATTTCACAAAAAATAAAATGATTTGTAAAACAAGCATGATTTTCATCACATATTCACTCGCGCTATGCATTTTGGCAAATTCAGCCGTCTGTGTCACATCGACCCCCAAATTTTGAGCATAAACTATAAAAGGCGTAAAGAAAAATACAAAGCTCAAAGCTAAAGCCAAATTTAAAAAAGCAAGCATTAACATGCTAAATTTTAGTGAAAAAATAAGCTTTTTTCTAAGATCAAATAGCTCACCAATCATTACAACTATGCTTACAAAAAGCAAAATATAATTAAATTTCAAAAATATCTTTGTCATCATTTGACCGCTCATAAAATGCGTAAGTATGCCATCTCCTATGATGTTTTGCGGGAAAAATATGACTGGCGCCACCAAGATACCAAGTGTTAGCTCAGCTCCTATAAGTACTGCTAAAAGCAAAAAATAAACTCCTCTCAAATTCTCTCCTTTATATTTTTAACTTCGCGCAAAAGCCTCTATCAAAGCCAGCCAAATCTTTGTAAAAACTATACTCAAAACCATTGGCCTCTAAAAAATTTTGCATACTTGCTTTTTGATCGTACCCCATCTCACAAGCAACGTTTTTGATATTACGATCTTTGGCTATGAGAATAATGTCTTTTAAGATTTCATCCCCTACTTCGCCTCCAAAGAGCGCACTTTCTGGCTCATTTAGTACAAATTTACTAAGTTTATAGCCTCTTGCAATATATGGCGGATTTGAAACCAAAATATCAATATCTTCTAAAATTTCATCCACATAAGAGCAGTTTAAAAATTTGATCCTCCCACCTACATCAAATTTATCTGCATTTTTTTTAGCAAGCATCAAAGCTTTTTCATTGATGTCTGTCGCTACAATATTTGCATTTGTTTTTAGAGCTAGCATGATACTAATAATGCCGCTTCCTGTGCCTATTTCTGCGATCTTTGGTTCATTATATTCGCGTGAAATTTCTATTACTTTATCCACTAAAATTTCTGTTTCAGGCCTTGGGATAAGCACTCCACTTTCCACGTAAAAATCAAGCCCATAAAAGCTAGCTTTACCAGTTATATATTCAAGAGGCTCGTAGTTTTCATACCTTTTAACTAGAGCAAAATAGCCACTCTCATCAAATTCTCTTTTTTGATTTAAAAATATCCATTCAATACTTACATCAAGATAGTTCATAAGCAAAATTTTAGCCACTCTGCTTGGATTTTGGCAAAGTGAGTTTAACCTTAAACTAGCCTCTTTAAGAGCTTCTTCAATTTTCATTTTCCAGCTCGTTTATACGCTCAAAAAGGCTTGGGTGCGAGTGATAGACGAACGCATAGAGCGGATGAGCCTTCGGGAAGGCCTTGTTTTCGCTGCCTAGTTTTTTTAGCGCGCTTATCATGTCGGCTTTGTTTGAAATTTCGCCAGCGAATCTATCGGCGCCAAATTCGTTCGCGCGGCTAAAATACGAGCTCACCGGCGAAAATAAAAACCCGAAAATCGGCGAAAAAAGCAGCAAAAACACGATCACTCCGCCGCCTCCGCTATGAAGCCCAAGCGCTTGATACGCCGCGTCAGGGATGTTGCCAAATATAAAAAACATCGCAAAAAGCATAACCGCGCTTAGAGCGATCATTTTTAGGATATCTTTATGCTTAAAATGCCCCAGCTCATGCCCCAAAACAGCGATTATCTCATCTAAGCTTAGCTTTTTAACGAGCGTGTCGAAAAGCACCACGCGTTTAGTCGTGCCAAGGCCGCCGAAATAGGCGTTTAGGCGGTTGTCGCGCTTGCTAGCGTCTATCGTAAAAACGCCGCTACTTTTAAACCCGCACCGCGCTAAAAGCCCTTCTATACGGCTTTTTAGCTCGCCCTCTTCTAGCGGCTGCATTTTGTTAAAAATTGGCGCGATGAGCGTCGGGTAGATGAGATTTATAACAAGCGCGATGGCAAAGCTTAGCAAAAATGCCCAAAGCCACCAAAAATCGCCCAAAAATCTAATGCAAAGCAGCACTAGCCACACAAACAGCGTGCCAAACACTAGCGTTAGTGCGAGCGTTTTAAGCAGATCAAGCGCAAAAATTTTAGGCGTTACGTTTGAAAAGCCGAGCTTTTTGTCTTTGACGAAGGTTTCGTAGATATTTAGCGGCAGTTCTAGCAGCGACGAAACGAGCAAAAATACCATAACCATAAAGACGTTGTCACCTATATCTCCCGTTTTATAAGCATGCCCCGATATCGCACCAAGCCCCCAGCACGCCCACATCATAAATATCACGGCGTGATAAAAAAGGCTTGCTATCTCAAATTTTTGATTGCTTATCGCTGCGGCGGCGGCGGTTTTGTACTCGCTCTGCGATAAAACGACAGCAGGCTTTTTAGCCTCTGCACGGATAAAGTCTATCTGCAAAATTGCCAGCCACGCCTTTGCGGCAACGTAAAAAAAGTAAATACCGAGTAAAAAATAAAACATATTTTTACGCCCTATTTTAAAAAATTATCATAAAACGAGCTGATAAAAAGCACCAAAATGATAAACGGTACGACAAATTTGATATACCAAAACCAGACATTTATTAGTTTTGCATGTTTTTCACTACCTTGCAAAATTTCTTTTTTTGCATCATCTTTTAGCACCCAGCCTACGAATATTGCACAACCAAATGATGTAAATACAAAAAATATCGTTGCGCTTATTGCATCATATGCATCAAAAATATTCTTACCAAAAATGCTTACATGACTTAGTATGTTTGTGGCCATTAACGAAGGTAAATTTCCTAAAACAAATATACCGCCAAGGACTAAAAATATTGCTTTTTTGCGTTTTATCTTAAATTTTTCTTGAAGTGTCGTGATTATTACCTCATATATTGGTAGCGATGTCGTAAGTGCAGCGATCATTAATAGTGTAAAAAATGCAACCGCGAAAAAACCACCAAATGGCATGTGAGAAAAAACAATTGGTAGTGATTTAAACACCAAACTTGGGCCACTATCTGGCGATACACCATAGCTAAAAAGAGAAGGAAAAATCATAAATCCTGCAAGCACGGCGATTACCGTATTTAAAATGCCTGTAATGATAGAAATTTTAACCAAACCCTCATCCTTTTTCACAAAGCTAGAAAGAGTGATCATCACACCAAATCCAAGCGAGAGTGCAAAAAATACTTGCCCCAAAACATCAACGAAAAGCTTTAAGTTTATCTTTGAAAAGTTAGGTGTCAAGTAAAATTTTACGCCCTCTATTGCACCATCAAGCGTGATATTTTTAGCGATCATAATAAGCATTAAAATAAAAAGTAGTGGCATTAAAAATTTCGCTGATCGCTCGATACCGCCGACCGCACCTTGCACCAAAATAGCGTAATTAACCAGCACAAAAACAAGTGTCGCAAAGCTTATAGCAAGTGGATTACTTACGATATTTTGTTCATAAAACACACTTGTCTCCTCAAAACTAACCACATGTGATAGGTCAAGCAAGCCAAATGAAATTTGGGCGATATAGTTTAACACCCAGCCACCAATAACCATATAGTAAGCCATAATGCCAAATGCACCAATAAGTCCCATCCAGCCAACGATCTGCCACTTTTTGCTGATCTTTTTGCCATTTATCGATCCACCAAAAGCATCCACAGCGTTGCATTTTAGGCGTCTGCCGATCGCGTTTTCGGCTAAAATCATAGGAATCCCTATAACAATCATTGCTATGCAAAATATCAAAACATAAGCACCACCGCCGTTTTGCCCGACCAAATACGGAAAACGCCACGTCGCACCAAAGCCGACCGTAGCTCCTGCAACAGCTAAAATGTATGTGAGCCTTGAACTCCAAGATTTTCTATCCATCTTTTTGCCTTTTATCCATCTTTTTGCCTTTGTGAAAAATAGGGATTATATAAAAAAATTGATTAAATTTTGCTAGCAACAAGCGGTGTTAGGATGCAAGCCCGGTTTTTTGTTAATTTTAAGAATTTTTACGAATAATTTTTCTTTCACGTTTTGTTTTTATGGACAATTTTAGACAACTGCTTAAAAATAAATTTATTAGTGTAAAACACCAAATTCCACATATCCCTCCATCGCAATGAATAATATCCAGCCCTCCTTAGAACAGCAAAAATAGTGATGTTCTGGGATATTTTCAACTACAAATTTTAAAAAATCATAAAAATACTCAGGCGCAAATTTAACTTCTATATTTGTTAAGTTGTCGCCGATGTAGCTTATATCACCACTTAAAAATTTTACTTTTGATACTTGGATTTGAGCTGAGAAATTTTTTAATGTCGGTAAATTTTTTATATTCAGCCGTTTTGTAATCTTTTAAATTTTGCAAAACTGGCTTTGAGCCAATGAAGGTAAAATTTTGCTCTATAAATTTCGCCCCATCGTTACTCACGCACCACTTATTGCTAAAATTTGATAAAAAAGCGAGCATCTCATCGTCAGCTGAGATAAAATTTGAAACTAAATTTTTCTGACTCATTTGCCTCCTTTTTTGTAAAATTTAGCAAACTGCCCACAATCCTTTAAAAACAAAGATCGCATAAAAATTAATGATTAAATTTAGGATTATGGATAATTTTTTATCGCTAATTCGCACACAAAACTGGTTCAGGTTTTAGCTTCACGCTTGGAGCTGTTTTGCTAAAGCTTATGAGATCCTCTGTCGTTTGGATACTAAAAGGCAGGCGTGTGAGGCAGACTTTAAAAATTTCAGCTGCTGCTATTGCATCATTTAGGGCTCTGTGGTGGGTATTATTTATGCCAAGAAGCTCTTTTAGCGAGCCAAGTCCGTATTTTTGTGAAGCGATAGTGCGGCGACTAAGATCGATGGTACAAAGCTTCCTATTTAGCAGCATACCAAGGCCGATCTCATTCAGGCTATGAGAGATAAAACCATAGTCAAAATTTACGTTATGAGCGATAAAGACGCTAGTTCCAAGAAAAATTTTAAACCGCTCAAGTACATTTAGTAAATTTGGCGCACCAACTAGATCGCTCGCCTTTATGCCGGTTAGCTCGGTGATATTTTCAGGCACCACATCAGCTGCCACAAAGCTTTCAAAACGCCCTATCTCAATGCCATTTTTCATTTTTATTGCACCGATTTCAATGATCTGTCCGCTCGTCGTACCGCCAGTCGTTTCGATATCAACCACACAAAATTCCTGCTCGCTAATATCTCTAAATCTTGTGCCAAGCTCGATCTCATTCTCTTCGTTTCTAGTGATGTCAATCCCAAGAGTTCGCCACATATCAAGGTCTCGCACGTCAATGAGCGACGAAATTTCTTCGATATCACTAAATCTTAAAATAAACTCATGATAGCTTAAATTTTGCCTAGCTAAAATTTCAATGCTATTTTCTAAACGCTGTTTTTTTGGTTTCAAAACTCAAGCTTTATGGCGCGGATGGCTTGTTCGTAAGAATTTGATGAGAAGATGTAGTTGCCAGCCACCAAAATATCAGCTCCAGCCTCTTCAAGATCAGGCGCATTTAATCCGTTTACGCCACCATCTACTTCGATCAGACACTTAGCGTTTTTACGCTCTATAAGCTCTCTTAGCGCCCTTGTTTTCTCAAGCACGACTGGCATAAATTTCTGACCGCCAAAGCCAGGATTTACGCTCATCAAAAGTACCATATCAACTTCATCGATAATGTGTTCGATCGCACTAACTGGCGTATGCGGATTTAGCACGATACCAGGGCCAACGCCATTTTTTCTGATGTGATCGATGAGCCTTAATGGATGCTTCTCTTCTTCGATATGAAAGGTTAGAAATTTTGGCTTTAGTGGCAAGAAAAGATCAGCAAAAAATGAGTTATTTTCAACCATCAAATGTATATCAAGTGGCTTCGTGGCTGCTTTTGCAACGGCATTTACCACAACTGGTCCGATGGTTAAATTTGGCACAAAATGTCCATCCATAACATCAACATGCACCAGATCGCACCCAGCCTCGCAAATGGCTCTTATCTCAGCTGCCAAATTTCCAAAATCAGCCGATAAAATACTAGGTGCAACATACATTTCTTCTCCTTACTTGGTTACAAATACAAAGCCTATTTCGTCATCTTTTACATCTAGTCTATTCATGATGCCTACGCTATTGTGATCGAAAAAAACATCATCGGATAAAATTTTAGGCAAGCTAACTTTTACTTTTATGCCTTTTTGCCAAAGATGAGTCAAAAATTTATCCGTAATGATACTAAAAATTTGAGAATATCCACTTAAATAATCATTTGAATCATCGCTTTCAGGCATAAAAATAGAGCAAATTTTGTCTAATTTATCTTTTTTTACTCCAAATAGCACTCTTGCGTAAATATCACCATAATACTGAACACAAATACGTAAATAATCGCACTCATTCTCCATATCAAGCGCACTAACTTTGGTATCAACGCACAAAATTTCTTCTTCTGCTAACTGTGAGATAATTTTGCTCGCAATTTGCGTCACATAAGATGAAATTTGAGCAACGCTCTTGTTGATATCTACTGGCTCTGCATCAAACTCTCTTTTTTTAAGATAAAAAATAGTGTCGTCTTTGTAAAAGTCATTTAAATTTTTATAGATAAATATATTTGCATCTTTAAGGTACGTTATTAATTCAATAGATAAATTTGATTCGTTTATGCCACAAAGCGAAATAAATGCACCTGATCTTTTGCTAATGCTAGCAAGTTTGATTAGAAATTTTGCGCCTCTTATATTTAAAGCACCAGAAATATTTACCCATAAAAGAAAAAATTTATATCCGATTTTTAGCATAATATCATGAGCTGACATATCAAAATCTTCAATAAAATCTGAGTCCATAAAACTTTTTATGGCATAAACAACGACACCATCTTTTATAAAAGTATCTATCTGATTTTGTATTAATCTCACATGATTTAGCTGCGATACTGCATGACTATATAAATTCTTTTTTTTATTAAACTCGGTTGCATCTCTAGCCTCAATCACATCAAATGAGCGATTTTTGAGATAATTAGCTAAATAGTGCTTGTACTGCTCAGTTGAGTTATAAATGAATACTTTACCATTTGCGTTATTTAGAAATTTATTTAAAAACAAGCTTGCGATATTTTCACTTTCAAACATCGAGATATTTAAAATATTCTTAACTGTTTTCATCATCAATTCATAAAAAATTTCATTGTAATCGCAAATCGCAAATACCACGCCAAGCTTTTGCGCTTCTTCGCTTAAATTTTCAATTACTCTACCAAGCCAAATAGGGCTAAAAAATGTAACATTTTTTAGTGAAAGCAGTATAGCGCTGATGTCGCGCGATGAAATTTGGTTTATATATTTTTCACTTAATTTTAATGAAACATTCTCTGCTTCCAAAAAACCAAAAGGCCTTATAATTGCCATAGAACCATTAAAAGTTAATTTCATTTTTGCAGAGCTTTTTTAATAAATATAATGGTTTGCATCTCTGGATAAACATTGATATCTAAAATTTTATCAACTCCAAAATCATAAAATTCAGGCCTGCTAGACTCATAAGAGAGCAAAATTTCAAAAAAACAAAGCATCTCTTTATCAATCTTGCTTAATGATTGCTTACTCATATTCATTGCTTTTAAAAAAATATCCCAAAGACTAAAGCCATATTTTTTTTGCAAAATTTTATTATAGCTTACGTCAGAATACGAAATAACATCTGACATACAAGATGGAAATTTCGAAAATAAATTCTCACACACTATAATACAGGCAATAGAATACGGAGCAAGTGATAAATAGCTGTATTGTTTTTCTTTAAAAGAATTTAATACTTTTAGCCAATCTGATAAAATTTTAGCATTAAGCTCGATCAAATCAACGATTTTAAAATTAAATACCTTATAAATTTTTGGAGATTTTAAAAATATAAAATAAGAAAGTACTATCGCTCTAAAAGTATCAATGCCAAGCATATTTGCTATTACTACCAAATCGTTGCCATCATAAGGAATATCAAATTTTGCACGCTTAAAAATGGAGCTAAAATAAGTTTTAAAAGATGCAATATTTTGTAAAGTAGCAACTGCCTCAGTTACATTACCAGCTAATAAAAAGTGCTCGACCTTTTCAAAAAGAGTTGGCATCTGTAAAACAAAATCAACATTTTTTTCGATCAACTCTTTACTAAGCATTTTGTATCACTCAAGATTTCTAAATATTTTTTGCTATTTATAATTTATAGACAAAGGCGTTATTTTATCTAGATTATTAATAAAAATCAATTCTTTTAAAAAAGAATCTATTTAAGCATTACTTTTGTTTGTTTTAGATAAAATCAGCAGAAATTTTTGTTTATAAGGAAAAAAAATGTCAAAAAGATGTGCGATAACAGGTAAAGGACCGATGATAGGCAACAATGTGAGCCACGCTAACAATAAAACTAAAAGAAGATTCTTGCCAAATCTTAGAACGATTCGCGTTACACTAGAAGATGGTACTACAAGAAAGATAAAAGTTGCTGCTTCTACTCTAAGAACGATGAAGAAACAATCAAACTAAGAATATAAAATGAAGAGGAATTTATGTCTTTTCTCTCAAGACTTTTAAAATTCCTCAACTGGTCAAACTCTACAAAACCAGAAATAAGCCTAGATACTGAGCTTTACGAACAATTAAAACCTTTTAGATTTCCACTAATTTCAGTCGTATTACTGTTACTTTTTGGAACATTAGGTTACGTCTTAATAGATAATTTCTCGCTAATAGATGCCTTTTACCAAGCTGGTATGACTTTTACAACAGTTGGTTTTACCGAAGTTGCTCCAATAACTCCAAAGGGCAGAATTTTTACTATCACATTTATACTTATTGGTTTTATTATATTTACACTATCGATCGGTATTGTGGTTGAGGTTTTAAAAAGAGGCACATTAATTAGCATTTTAAAGGAACGACGCATGCTTTATAGGATCGCAAGACTAAAAAATCACTTCGTTATTTGTTATCACAATCTATACACAATCGAACTTAGTGCTCAATTTCGCGAAAATCATATACCTTTTGTAGTGGTCGATGATAGAGAAGATATCGCAGAGCTAGCTCAAATTTATAAATACCCATATTTCATAAAAGCTCAGCCACATACACAAATTGCCTTTTTAAAAACACATCTATCAAGCGCAAAAGGACTTATAACTCTTAGCTCAAATATTGCTGATAACATCGCCCTTATAGCATCTGTAAGACTTTATGAAAAAGAGATAGGTCGTAGGAAGCCTTATCATATCATCACAAATGCAGAGACAGAAGACGATACGCAAAGATTAAAAAAATTAGGCGCTGACAATGTAGTAAGCCCATCTCGCTTAGTCGCGCAGCGGTTAAGTGCCATGAGCGTAAGGCCGGACATGGAAAATTTGTTAGAGCAGTTTTTGTATACAAAAAATTCACCTATCGATATAGAAGAAATTCTTGTGCCTGATTACTCTTGGATAAGATTTAAAAGATTAAAAGAGACTCATCTACGAAATATTACAAATGCAGACATAGTAGGTATTAGAGATATAAATAATAATTTTGTACCAATGCCAAATGGTGACACATTAGTAGGAACAGGATCAAAGCTTTTAGTCATCGGTACCGTTGATGGAATACGTCTAACCAAGCGTGTTGTAAAAAGCAAACACAAACCTGAAGAATTTAAATACGTATAAAATAAATTTTTCTACTCATTCTTTTTAAAAATTTAAGCAATGGCTTGGCACCTTTTTTATATCCAAGCATTTACAAAGTCTTGATAAAATTTCTCAAATTTTTATAGGAGCCGATATGTTACATGAATATACAGACCTTATAAATGAGCTAAAGAAAACCGATGCTCGTTTTGCTACTCTTTGCAAAAAACATGATGAGCTAAATAAAAAAATAGATGAGAATCTAGCAAAACCATCTGAAATCGATAATTTAAAGAAAGAAAAGTTAAAACTAAAAGACGAAATTTATGCTCAAATTTTAAAGCATAAAAAATAAGAATAAATTTATCTAATCTTTGAGATTAGATAATAAACTCTGGTTCAAATTTTGTCCCATTTACTCGAACTATTCTCGCTGGTATACCAACGACTGTCGCGTTTGCTGGGACATTTTTTAACACGACTGAGTTTGCGCCGATCTTAGCATTTTCACCAATCGTTATGGCACCTAGTATCTTTGAGCCAGCTGCGATAGTCACACCATTTTTTACAGTCGGGTGCCTTTTGCCACACTCTTTTCCAGTACCTCCAAGTGTTACTTGATGATACATCATTACATCATCGCCTATCTCAGCTGTCTCACCGATAACCACACCCATGCCATGATCTATAAAAAATCTCCTGCCGATCTTCGCACCCGGGTGGATCTCAATGCCTGTTAAAAATCTTGCAATTTGCGAGATGAGCCTAGCTAGAAAAAAATACCCTTTTTTATATAAAAAATGAGAAATTTTATGAAACAAAACCGCATGAATACCAGGGGTATTTATAAGTATTGCCAAAAAGCAACACTTATGTACTGATGGGTCTTTCTCACGAACAGTTTGAACTAGCTCCTTTAGACTATCCCACATATTTTATGCTCCGTAAAGCTCTGTACTTAGGTATCTCTCGCCGTTATCTGGAGCTATGAAAAGTACTTTTTTGCCAGCACCAAGTCTTTTAGCCACTCTTTTTGCAGCCACGTAAGCAGCACCACCGCTTATGCCTATCATGAGTCCATCACTTTTTGCGATTGCTCTAGCCGCGTTTAGTGCGTCATCGTTGCTTACTTTTTCTACCTCGCTAACTAGGCTCATATTCATAGTATTTGGTAAAAATCCGGCTCCAATGCCTTGAATTTTATGAGGTCCTGGGTTGCCACCACTTAAAACCGGCGATGCTTCAGGCTCAACTGCAATGATCTTGGTGTCATAGCCTTTTTCTTTTAAAATTTTTGCTACGCCACTTATTGTGCCACCTGTGCCAACACCAGCTACAAATGCATCAAGCTTACTAAAATCAGCCACAATTTCAGCTGCTGTTGTTAGTTCGTGAGCTTGTGGGTTATACTTGTTTTCAAACTGACTTAGCATTACGTGATTTGGCTGAGCTGCTAGTTCTGTAGCTCTTGCGATCGCTGCTTTCATGCCACCAGCTGCAGGAGTTAGCTCAAGATGAGCGCCATATGCAGCAACGATCTTGCGTCTTTCGATACTCATGCTCTCAGGCATGCAAAGGATCACTTTAAAGCCAAGTGCAGCACCGCACATCGCTACACCAATGCCAGTATTTCCGCTCGTTGGCTCAACGATCGTATCGCCATATTTTAGCGTACCGTCAGCTAGCATTTTGGTTATCATATTAAATGCGATCCTATCTTTTACAGAGCCACCTGGGTTAAAAAACTCTAATTTTACGTAAATTTCGGCTTCATCAGCACCTGTTTTTATCTTTACAATAGGTGTATTACCAATCGTTTTAACGATGTTATCGTAAATCATCAATCCTCCTAAATTAAATAAGATAAATTTTGTGTAAATTTAGCACAGAATTTTAAAATAGATTATAAAAAGCCCCAATCTTTGGTAAATTTATAAATAGTTGTTACATATTAGTAGTTTAATTTTTAATGCTGCTTAATATTTTTTGACCATTTTGGCTTAAGATTTTACCTTTGAAATTTTCCTTGCAAAACTCCAAAATAAGAGCGTGATAGAGTTTTAAAATTTCAACCTCATCAAATTCCTCACTATCAAGAAATTTATAAATTTTATCATAATCAAGCGAACTAAACCACTCAGCAGCCTCGTCGTAGCTCTCAAAAGTATAGTCAAAATATGCCATTATCCTAAGTGCGTAAGCATCAACGACCATATATGGCTTACCGCAAGCATAAGCAAGTATTGCATCACAAGTCTCGGCTCCAACACCTTTTACGCTTATGAGCCACTCACGACTTACATTTTCTTTGAAATTTTCAAAGCTCTCGAATTCATTTTTTATAGCCAGACAAAGCGTCTTTAGTCGTTTAGCCTTTGTATTATAAAAGCCACTTGGCTTTATAAGCGTGGCAAGCTCACTGTTTTCAAGAGAACAGATGCCATTTAGGCTATCTTTACCTGCATTTTTTAGATTATTTAGCGCTTTTTCTACGTTTTTCCAATTAGTATTTTGCACTAAAATAGCACCCAAAACAACCTCAAAAGTACCCTCACCTGGCCACTTTAGCTCATCAAATTTTTTGCTTTTGTGGTTAAACAAGGTTAAAAATAGATCGGTTGAAGTCATTTTAAATTTTCTTTAAAAGTAAGATAAAACTGCTTTGCTGTCCTGCCACTTCTACTAGCTCTTAGCGTAGCAAAATTTTTAGCAAGTGTGTGAAGCTCATCTTTGTTACCTGCGTAGTCTTTAAAGTAAAAATCAACCATTTTTAGGTACTCGTCGTAGTTGCCTTGATAAAAGCTGATCCAAAGACCAAAGCGATCGGATAGAGAAATTTTCTCCTGAGCTGCGTCGCTGTAGTGGATTTCGCCGTCTATTAGCTCTGAGTTTTCATTTTCGCTTTTAAACTCGCTTATTAGATGTCTGCGGTTTGACGTAGCGTATAAAAGAACGTTTTTTGGCGGCTTTTGGATAGAGCCATCCATTATAGGTTTTAGAAATTTATACTCATTGCTGCCATTTTCAAAGCTTAGATCATCGCAGAAAATGATAAATTTAAACTCGCTTTTTCTGATCTCATCGATGATATCACCAAGGTATTTTAGATCCTCGCAGCCGATCTCAATGATGCGAAGCCCAGCTTTATAAAATTTAGTAAAAACAGCCCTTACAAGGCTTGATTTGCCACATCCTCTCTCTCCCCAAAGAAGCACGTGATTTGCATCCTTACCTTCTATAAAATTTAGAGTATTTTTTAGTAAAATTTCTTTTTGTTTCTCTAGCCCATAAAGTGAGTCGATATCGACAAAATCGATATCCTCAACCGGCTTTAACATCCCTTTTGTACTTCTATAAATCGCTGCATACTTCACGCCCCAATCTATCACTTCTTATCCTTTCTTAGATAGACCAAAATTTCAGCCAAAACATCGTCATCATCCTTGCTACGTGACTTTAGCCTGATCTTCTCATCATCATTTTTTGTTATTAGTATATTTTGTTCGCTGTTTGAGATCGTTTTTATACCAGCTTTTAGAGCTAAAATTTTAATGATGATGACATCTAAAAACTGCTTTGTAAACGTATCTATCTTGCCAAATCTATCCTCAAGCTCGCTTTGTATCTCATAGACCTCGCCAACCTCTTTGCACTTGCTAAGACGCCTGTAAATCTCAAGCCTTAGCCTATCTTCTCTTATAAATTCTTGATTTAAAAAGGCGCTCACACTAAGCTTTAGATCGATCTTGTCAAGCTTTGCGGAGTCTTGATTAAGAAGCTTATTTATCTCATCTTCTAGCATCTTTAGATATAGCGAGTAGCCGATAGCCTCGATATGGCCGCTTTGCGCCTCGCCGATGATGTTACCACCACCTCTTATCTCAAGGTCGTGATACGCTAGCACTGAGCCAGCGCCCAAAAATGAGTTGCCCTCAAGTGCGACAAGGCGTTTTAATGCGTCTTTACTAATGGCGTTTTTATCTTCTACCAAAAAGTAGCAGTAGGCCTGCTTGTCACTTCTGCCCACGCGACCGCGGAGCTGATGCAGGTCAGCCATGCCAAATTTATTGGCATTTTCTACGATTATGGTGTTTGCATTTGGCAAGTGGATGCCGCTTTCAACGATGCTAGTACAAAGCAGCAAGTCGTACTCGCCCCGCTCAAATTTCATCATCTCATCTTCAGTAACTTTCGCATTTACCTTTGAGTGAAGTATCAAAATTCTAAGCTTTGGCAAAATTTTTCTTAGATCATTTGCTGTCTGCTCTATGTCTGCGATGTGGTTGTGGATGTAAAAGGTCTGCCCACCACGTCTTAGCTCACGCATGATCGCCTCTTTGATGACCTTCTCGTCCCACTCTCTCACGCTTGTTCTCACATCCAGCCTTGAGCTTGGCGGAGTGGCTAAAATACTATATGTTTTTATCTTGCTAAGCGCCATATTTAGGCTTCTTGGTATAGGAGTGGCACTCATACTTAAGATGTGTGAATTTTGAGAAATTTCTTTTAACTGCTCTTTTTGTTTAACGCCAAATTTATGCTCCTCATCAACCACTATAAGGCCTAAATTTTCAGCCTTTACGCTAAGAAGCGCATGCGTACCCACGCAAACTATGGACTCATTTTCTTTTAGCGCTTTTTGCAGGCTTGTTTTTTCTTTGGCGCTTGAGAAGCGGTCCAGCCTAAAGACCTTTATGCCAAATTTGCTAAATCTCTGGCTTAACGTCTTGTAGTGCTGCGAGCTAAGAAGCGTCGTTGGCACAAAGAAAAATGCGCTAAAGCCTGATTTTATGCAGGTAAATATGGCATTCATCGCAACTTCGGTCTTGCCAAAGCCTACGTCGCCACTAAGCAGCCTATCCATCACCTTGCCGCTTTTTAGCTCATCTTTTATATCATTTACCGCTTTTTGCTGATCATTCGTGTATGAAAAGCCAGCATCTTGGACGAAATTTAGATAAGAGATATCCTCTTTTTGCAAAATTTTGCCTGCGATTAGCTCCCTTTTTGCAGCCATTGCTACGATCTTTGAGGCGATCGCGAAGAGTTTTTCTCTAACCTTCTCTTTTATCTTGGCAAAATTTGCCTTGCCTAAGCGATCAAGCACCGCCATAGAGCCATTTTGCGCGATGTAGCGATCTATCAAATTTAGATGTTCAACTGGCAAAAGAAGTTTGTCATCATTTTGGTAGGCAATAACCACAAATTCCTTCGTCGCGCCCAAAACCTTGATCTTTTCAAGCCCCAAAAATCTGCCTATACCATAATCTTCATGCACGACGTAGTCATTTACTTTTAGCTCATCGACCACAAGGCTTGAGCGTTTAACTCGCCTTTTTTTTTCAAATTTATTTAGAGAGACTACGATCTTGTCGCTTGAGGTTAAATTTACCACAAGGGGCGAAATTTCAAGTTTGACATTTGTAAAGCCATCAAGCTCATAACCCTTAAAAAGTCCCTCATTTCTTGAAAGAACGGTTATGCTTTTGCTCTTATTTAGCTCAAAAAAGTCAAAATTTAAAGTAACTTCTAAGTCTTTATAGACCTTTGGCTCAGGCAAAATTTCAATGCCCTTGAATTTCTCCTCAGACACATCATAAATTTCAAAATCGATTTTTTTAACAAGCCTTGAGTCAAAAACTTTTAAGTAGTCACTAAAGCTATCTATCGCCCAAAATCCAAGCGAATTTAGATCATTCACCAAAGCATCGCTTTGCATATCCTCGATCTTTTGGCTAACTTTTTCAAACTCATCTTTGCTCAAATTTGCGATAAATGGCACGATCTCGGCTTCGCTTAGCTCATTTTTGTTGCTAATTTGCGTGGCGGTGTTGTAGTTTCTGATGCTCTCCACCTCATCGCCAAAGAGTAAAATTCTAACAGGATCATCCATATTTACGCCGTAAATGTCAATGACTTCGCCACGAATACTAAACTCGCCAACGCTCTCAACGATATCGACGCACTCGTAGCCAAAGCGTATGAGCAAGTCGGCAAATTCGCTTAAATTTAGATTATCTTTTAGCTTAACAGTTGAGCTTTCTAGGTTTTTTTGCGTTGGAAGTGGATTTAAAAGCGTACTAAATGGGCTTATGATGATCTTTTTGCCATCAAATTTATAGTATTTGCTAAGTACCGATGAAATTTCAAAAAGCTCTTCATTGAAGCTTCTTAGATCATCTCCCTTTTTGGCTCTAAAATCAGGTAATTTAAATGCGCTAAAGCCAGCAAAACTGGCCGCATCCGCACAAAGTGCGGCCTCTTTGTCATCTTCGCAGATGAGAATTTGTGTGGCGTGCGCTAAAAGATACTCATAGACCTTTGCTTGCATAGTACTCTTTTAAAAAGGCTTCGACCAGGTGAAACGAGCCAAATACTAGGTAAATTTTGCCGTTTTTTGCCTCTTTTATATCGTTCATATCGCTTGGCTCAAACTCTCTATGCGAAATTCCAAGCTCGTTTAGTGCTTTATTTATAAGCTCTCCGCCAAGCTCCCTGCCCTCGCAGTGGTAGTGATAAAGTAGTACCTCCTCAACGACTGGCTTTAAAGCTGCCAAAACCGCCTTGAAATCTTTATCTAAAAATGAGTTATAAACTAGAGTTAGCTTCTTGTCACTAAACTCTTTAGAGCTAAATTTCTTAGCCACAGCCTTTGCGCCAAGCTCGTTATGACCGACA
Source organism: Campylobacter concisus (assembly GCF_902460665.1). GTDB lineage: Bacteria > Campylobacterota > Campylobacteria > Campylobacterales > Campylobacteraceae > Campylobacter_A > Campylobacter_A concisus_AL. The sequence goes on from NZ_CABPUR010000002.1 coordinate 364,578, forward strand.
TCAACGTATAAATTTGAAGCGATTTTTTCGCATCTACCTCGAAGTGTAAGAGCACCAAGCTTTTTTATGTCTATGCTGCTATCTAAAATTTTAGCCACAGCGTAGGCTAGAGTTAAATTTGATCGCAAAAACTCTGGTAGATTAAATTTATCTGCGTAGTTTGCGATCTCGTTTAAATTTTCTTTGGTCAAAATTTCTCTTGGAAAGCTCAGAGTTGTACTCTTCTCGTTTGCGATCCCTTTTGCGATAGCAACGCTTATCTCGTTCATCTCATCATTTAAAATAGCTCTTTTGCCCATAGCCTCAAATTTCGTACGTGAGATTTCTTCCAAACTATCTCCAAGAACCGCCGTATGATCAAGACCGATGGGCGTAAAAATGCTTAACTCTTTTTCAAAGACATTTGTCGCATCAAGCACACCACCCATACCAGCTTCGCAGACAAAGTAGTCGCAACCCTCAAAAAGTACAGCTGAAAGCAGTGTCATATACTCAAAATAGCTCGTTTTTATCTTGTATTCATCGCTTAGAAGTCCTTGCAAATGCTCGTGAGCTGCCTCTAAAATTTCATCACTAGCGACCTCACCATTTAGCCAAAATCGCTCATTAAATTTAAATATATGAGGGCTCGTGTAGTGCCCTACTTTTGCGCCATTTTGGCTTAAAATTTGCGCTAAAAAGCGGCCGGTGCTACCCTTGCCATTTGTGCCGATGATGTGGATTATCTTAAAAGGCTTTAGATGGCCTTTGATCGTATCATAAGCCCTTATGATCCTGCCATAGTCGATCTCTTTGTAATAAAGTGGTTTGCCATCAAGAAATTTAGCTAGGCTCATTTTTCCTCGATTATCTTTGGCATTACTTGATTTCTACCATTTTCTTTTGAGAGATAAAGCATCTTATCAGCAGCCTCAAGCGTCATTGTCTCACTTAAATTTGCACTTCTTGTCGCTATACCAGAGCTGATAGTAACCTTAATACGCTCATTTTTATAGATAAATTTGAAATTTTCTATCATACTTCTTAGCTTATCCCCAAATTTAACACTATCTTTTAAGCCAGTACTTGGAAGCAAGATTACAAATTCTTCACCGCCATATCTACCAACAAAATCAACCTTTCTAGCGTTTTTCTTAAGCACTTGAGCCACTGCTGAAAGAATAACATCTCCAGCCTCATGCCCATAAGTATCGTTTATGCTTTTAAAAAAGTCAATATCAATAAAGCAGATAGAATAATCAGTCCCATAGCGTTTATACGCTTCTTCAATGCGTTGAATCTCGTTCATCAAAGCACGCTTAGTAGATACCTTTGTCAAAAAGTCCTCTTTGCTCTCCAGTTTAGCTTCCTCAAGCTCTTTTTCAAGGCTGTTCACTCTATTTTGAAGCTCTAAAATAGTAGCTTGTCTATTGTGCATCTCGATACCAAGCTCTTTGCTCTCGATCTCCAAAGCACCAGCGATCTCAATAAGCATGCTTCTTACTTGATCAATGCTATTTGTATTTAAATTTACATTTTTAAGATCATTTTTAATGCTTTTTACTTTATCGGAACTACTTTGCGAACTAACCGCGATATCAGAAATTCTCTCGCTTATATTTTGTAAGACATTATTTAACGAACCAACTTTTTCTATGATCTCCGTTCTATCTTCTTCTATTCTGCGATCAACAAATGCCTTTACCTTTTCTTGAAATTCTTTGCTATTTAAGGTTTTAGGATTTTGCTTCAAAGTACTTCTTATCGTGCTAAGCTCTTCATCAAGATCCTTTGTAATAGAAGGCTCAAGAGTAAGGCTTAAAAGCTGAATCAAAACATCCTCTTCGCCATTTTCGTCTTTTTGTGTAAGAAATTTCTCAAGTTCAGAACTCATTGTCTTTAAATCATCAAAATTTCTAACACCATAATATTTCAAAAATTCTAAAAATTCAGTGTCATACGAGCTAACAAAATCAAACCATCTAAGGCACATCTCTTCAAGGTTTTTCTCATCATATCTTCTGGCAAGCAGTTGCATACTTTGCTCTGCTAAGCTTTTTGCATCTTTATTGTGAAGCATTGAGATAGCTTGTAGAATTCTTCTAGCAAATGCGTTTAGTGATTGTAGTTTTTTATCGTCAGTCGCAAGTCCCGCTCCTTGTTGAGCACCTCTAGAGAGCCTGGCAGTCATAAAAGCGACAAACTCATCGACCGTCTTTATATGAAGGCTTAGGGCTTGATTTTTATATTCATCACCAAGTCTTGAGATATATTTTTCTATCTTTTTACTCTCTTCTGTCGTAAAGCCGTATTTTTTAGAAATTTCATTATAGACTTCAGTGTAATTCTCTGGCGTTAGCATCAAATGGCGATCTTTGATCTCATTTAAGGCTTCCTTGACTATTTGACTAACGGTTACTGCTGCCATTTCTATATCCTTTTACCGCTAAACTTGCGATATACTCATCAAAGGCTTCTTTTGATGCCTCTTTGATAGCTTCGTATTTTTGAGTATCACTAAGAATGCTGTCAGCAAATCTTACATCTTTTTGACGTCTTGCGACACTAAAGTCATACTCGCCAGTGGCTGGAATATCAACCACGCTACCATCTTTAAATTTAGTCTTATAATTTAAGCTTAAATGTGCTTTGTATGACGTAATGTAGCCAAATTCGTCATAAATAATTGCTTCGTAATTTAAATCTTTTACCGAAATAATTATCGAAGTATCAGCACTCTCTTTGCTTGATAAATTTTTATTTAGCCTTGCGACCATGCCCTCTTTTACAGCATCCTTTATCCAAACACTATTTTTTGGCTCTTCTTTACTAATAATCACATCAACGTAAATTTTATCGCCCACTAGATCATGTGTGATCTTTGAAACTGGTTTATACCCACACCCGCAGATAAAAAACGCAATAAAAAACGCTAAAAAATATCTCAAAATTTATCCTTTAATGACAAAATTTACTAATTTGCCTTTTATATAAATCTCTTTTAAAATTTCTTTTCCCTCAAGCCACTTAGCTACGTTTTGCTTAGCTTGTTTTAAAATTTCACTCTCGCTCTCGCTTGCTGTCACTTCAAACTCAGCCCTTTTTTTGCCATTGACTGTAACTGCAAGAGCGATGCTATCTTTTACAAAGACCTCTTCTTTTACAGCTATCTTTGTGAAATTTTTTCTGCCAAAAAGCTCTTCGCTAAGCTCATTTGCGATATGTGGCACGATAGGCTCTAGTAAATTTAAGATGATGAAAAAGCCCTCAGCATTTACATTCTCATTATCCTGCGCATTTATGGCATTTAGTGCCTCCATGCAAGCAGCAATTAGTGTATTAAAAGCAAATGTATCGCCAAAAACCTCGGTTGATTTTTTAAGCGCTTCATAAATTTTTAGCCTTGCAAATTTCTCATCTTTATTTAAGCTTTCGTGATCTATCTCAGGCAATTTATCTATCTTTTTGATAGTTTGTGCCTTCTCCCAAAGCCTATTTAAAAACCTAAATGCACCCTCAACTGCACTATCGTTCCACTCAAGCTCTTTTTGAGGAGGAGCAGCAAAAAGGATAAAGAGCCTTGCTGTATCAGCGCCGTATCTATTTATGATATCATCAGGATCTACGACGTTGCCCTTGCTTTTACTCATCTTTTTGCCATCTTTTAAAACCATGCCTTGAGTTAGTAAATTTTCAAACGGCTCATCGTCTCTTAGATAGCCAAGGTCTCTTAAGACCTTTTGGAAAAATCTAGCGTATAAAAGGTGCAAGATCGCATGCTCGATACCGCCGATATACTGATCTACGTTCATCCAATAATTCACGCTCTTTTCATCAAGTGCTTTTTGCTCCCAACTCTTCTCATCACTTGCAAATCTAGCAAAATACCAGCTACTCTCTACGAATGTATCCATAGTATCAGTCTCTCTGATAGCGTCTTGGCCGCATTTTGGACACTTTGTAAATTTCCAAGTTGGATGTTTGTCCAAAGGATTGCCCTCGCCTGTGATCTTTACATCTTCAGGTAGCGCGATAGGTAAATTTTCCTCTTTTTCAGGCACTACGCCGCAACATTTGCAGTGCACTACTGGTATCGGCGCACCCCAGTATCTTTGGCGAGAAATTCCCCAGTCTCTTAGCTTGTAGTTTGTGATCCTTTTGCCAAGACCATCTTTTTCAAATTTCTCTATTATAAAGCTTTTGGCATCCTCTGAGCTAAGGCCGTTTATAAGCTCAGAATTTATAGAAATTCCATACTCAGAGTATGCTTTAGAGCCGTCACTCTCGCCCTCAAGTGGCTTTACGACTGGTTTTATAGGTAGATTAAATTTACTTGCAAACTCGAAGTCTCTTTGGTCATGTGCAGGAACAGCCATGATAGCGCCACGACCATAGTCAGCTAGGATGAAATTTGCAACCCAAACTGGGATCTTTTCATTTGTGAGTGGGTGAACGACGTAAATTCCTAAAAATTCTCCATCTTTTTCGCTCGCTTGACGCTCTCTTGGGCTTTGATTTAGGATTGTTTTTATCTTTGTCTTTTTGCTTTCATCGATTTTATCACTCACAAGCAATGCTTTTACAATAGGATGCTCAGGCGCAAGAGCTGTGTAGCTAACGCCATAAATCGTATCAGGTCTTGTTGTAAATACCTCAAAGCCGTCAAATTTACCACCTAAAGTCTCTTTTGAAGCCTCATCAAGGCTAAATTTAAACTCCAAGCCATAGCTTCTGCCGATCCAGTTTTCTTGCATTGTGATGACTTGATTTGGCCATTTACCTTCAAGAAGTTTTAGATCTTCAAGTAGCTCGCTAGCGTATTTTGTGATGTTGAAGTAGTATCCTGGAAGCTCTTTTTGCACAACATCATTACCGCATCTCCAGCATTTTCCGTCTTCAACCTGCTCGTTTGCAAGCACGGTTTGATCGTACTCACACCAGTTTACGATGGCATTTTTTCTATAAACAAGCCCTTTTTCAAACATCTTTATAAAAAAGCTTTGCTCCCACTTTGTGTAAAGCGGGTCAGATGTGGCTAAAATTCTCTTTTTAGAGAATGAAAAGCCAAGGCTTGCAAGCTCCTTTTTCATATAGTCGATGTTTTCGTAAGTCCAAATTTTAGGGTGAATTTTATGTTTTATGGCTGCGTTTTCAGCTGGCATACCAAAGCTATCAAAGCCGATAGGATGAAGCACGTTAAAACCGCTTTTTCTATATGATCTAGCCAGCGCATCGCCGATAGAGTAGTTTCTCACATGCCCCATGTGTATGCGTCCGCTTGGATACGGAAACATACTTAGGATATATTTTTTTGGCAAGCTTAGATCGTCTTTTGGTTCAAATTCTTCATTTTTATCCCAAATTTCTTGCCATTTTTTTTCTATCTTTAAAGGCTCATATTTTCTCTTTTCAGCCATTTTTTCTCCTAAAATTCTTCTTGAGCTTTACTTGATTCTATTAAAACCAAGGCTAGTGAAAATATATTTGCAATGACTGCGCCAATAGCTAGTGAATAGCTAAGTGTTATATTTTCAGAGACTTGCAAAATAACAAAAGCTGGTATAAGGTGTAAATCAGCAACCAGCGAGCTTGCAAAAAGCTCAGCAGAGAGTAAATTTTTAACACCGATCTTAAGTAGCGTTGAAACCAAATTTATACTAGCCGCCACAAAGAGTGCAATCTCGTTTTTATCATATAAAAATTCTGCCGTAGTCGTAAGACTCATCAATGCAAAAAATATGTAGATAACTTTTCCCCAGTTCATTATCCCTCCTTACACAACGCCTTTCTCAAACATAGCACGCTCTTTTTCGCGCTCTTTTTTTATCTTTTGCTTTTCAGTCTCTCTACTTCTAAAATGCTCAATGCTAAATTTAAACCAGATAAGAAACGGCGAAGAGATGTAGATTGAACTGATCGTTCCTATGACAATACCAACGATAAGAATAAATGAAAATCCATGTATCATATCTCCACCAAATAAAAATAATACAAGAACTGTCATCATCGTAGTGGCTGAAGTTAAGATAGTTCTTGAAAGCGTAGCAGAAACTGACTCGTTGATAACGCCTTCGATATCAGTTCGCTTGCTCTCTTTGATACCTTCTCTGATCCTATCAAAGATAATAATCGTATCATTTAGAGAGTAGCCAAGCACCGTTAAAACGGCAGCTAGCGTATCCAAATTTACATCAATATTAAATAGTGAAATAGCACCGACGGTTATGACTATATCGTGAATTTCAGTTGCGATCGCAGCAAGCGCAAATCTCCACTCAAATCTAAATGTGATATAGATCAATATGCCAATTAGTGAAATTCCAAGAGCCATTAGACCTTTTTCTCTAAGCTCGTCACCAACCTTTGGACCAACGATATCAACACGTCTTACTTCAAAATTTCCAGTATCTTTTAAAATTTGCTTTATCTCAGTGCCGATGTCACCAGTTAAATTTGAGCTTGATCCTGAAAATCTAATAACAGCCTCATCTTCACTTCCAAACTCAGTAACAGAGGCATTTTTAAGCACTTCATTTGTGCCAAAAGCGTCGCGAATTTTATCAAGTGGCGCTTTGGTGTCGTATTTTAACTGTATAAGCGTACCACCAGAAAAATCGATGCCGTAGTTTAGACCCTTTGTTGCAAGTAAAAAGATCGAACCAACAAATAAAAATATAGAAAGTGCGAGTGACACAAATCTAAACCGCATAAAATCATAAACTTTTGCCTTAGTAAAAATTTGCATCCCTAGCTCCTTTTATAACCAAACCAAAGTCTGGTATTTCCGCTTTTTTCTATCTTATCCATAGTAGCATCAAACATACCATGGGTGCCAAGTATAGCTGTTAGCATCGAAGCCATGATACCTATTGCCATTGTTACTGCAAAGCCTTTAACTGGGCCAGTGCCATAAGCGTAAAGCACCGCAACTGTGATGATAGTAGTTAAATTTGAGTCGATAATTGCGCTCATAGCGTGCTCATAACCCTTTTGCACAGCTGTTCTTATCGCTACACCTTCACGTAAAAGCTCGCGAATACGTTCGTTTATAATGACATTTGCATCGACCGCCATACCAATCGTTAGCACGATACCAGCCATACCTGGCAAAGTAAGCGTCGCTCCAAAAAGCGCCATGACAGCAACTAATATAACGACGTCTGCAACTAGTGCGATATTTGCAAAAATTCCAGAAATTCCATAATAAACTAGCATAAATAACACGACTAAGATAGATCCAGCAGCAAGCGCTACCATACTTTGATTGATGCTCTCTTGTCCTAAAGATGGGCCAACGCTTCTTTTTTCTAGCATCTTAACAGGGGCTAAAAGTGCGCCACTTCTAAGCGCGATCGCTACGTCGTGAGCCTCATCAAGAGTAAAGCCACCGCTGATCTGACCGCTACCGCCACCTATTCTTTCATTTATAACTGGAGCTGAATAAACCTTACCGTCAAGCACGATGGCAAGCCTTTTTCCGACATTTGCACCAGTAAAATCACCAAAAATTCTAGCGCCTTCTGAGTTAAGAGTGAAATTTATGATCGGTAGGTTATTTTGCTGAGAAAATGCAACCTTTGCATCAGTTAGCATCGAGCCGTCAAGCACTGGGATATTTTTAACGACATATTTTACACGGTCATTTTTAGCATCTTTAAAGATCACGTCACCATAGCTTTCAGCCTCTGCCTCGCTCATGGTATTAGCCTGATCTTGTCTTTTATCATCAACTGCCATAAGCTGCAAGTGAGCAGCCTTTGCGATAAGATCTCTTGCTCTTTGCTCATCCTCTTCAGTCTTTATACCAGGAAGCTCAACTAGGATATTGTCTTTGCCTTGTCTGGCAACAGTTGGCTCAGCTAGACCAAACTGATCGAGTCTATTTCTAATAGTTTCAACAGCTTGCGAGATCGCATATTCGATCGTATCCGTTCTTTCTTGCTCTGTTAAAGATATGCTGTAATTTAAACCATCTTTTTTAATATCAAGCCCCTTTATCTCAGCTAGTGCTTTATCTACTTTTGGAGCTTCGTCGCCATCAAGAAGAGTAAAGTCAATATTCTCTTCTTTAATCTTAAATTTATCAATTAACACATCTTCTTTTTTAGCATAATAATTTATACTTCCAGCTATTGATTTTATTTTTGAGTGGATAGCTTCGCTCGTTTCAACACCAAGTAGCATATGAAGGCCACCTTGAAGATCAAGGCCAAGTGAAATTTTAGCCCCATTTTGAGTCTGAAAAAAAGATGGCACCGAAAAGCCAAAACCAAAAATCAAGGCTAATATTAAGATAATTAGCCTATATGTGACTCTTGCGTTACGCATTATTTATCTTCGATCTTTTTAGCTACAAACTCGCGTGCTATGCGAACGATTACATCATCGTTAAGTTTAACTTTGATAAAATCATTTTCGGCTTTAATCACTTCGCAGATAAGTCCGCCATTAGTTATTATCTTATCACCTTTATCAAGAGCTGCGAGCATTGCTGCATGGGCTTTTTGTTGTTTTTGTTGAGGTCTAATAACCAAAAAGTAAAATATGGCGAAAAGCACAACAAGAGGTAGTAATGATGTTAAAAAATCAGCGTTTTGCATGGATTTCCTTATTTGTAAGATTTTTAAATGGGCATTTTAGCACTAAAATTATAATAAAAGCCTTTGTCGGTGCTTTTTTGCTTTCTAACTTTATTTTTTTAAGTTTCTTCGAGAATTTGCTCTTAAATTTTATCTCACCGTTTCTAACTTTGACTGGAATTTACATCATTATAAATTTAAACAGAGCTGGTTTTTTTGTGGCTGGATTTTTCACAGGAATTTTATGGTTTTATTGGATCAGCTTTAGTTTTATCTACTATGAGCTTGTTTGGCTTATACCGTTTGTCATTCTCTTTGTAGCCATTGTTTACGGATTTATGTTTTGGGTGGCTTCTTTTCCCAGTTTTGTCGTGCTAAGAGCTGTTTTACTATTTTTAGTAAGCTACGTTCATCCATTTGGCTTTAACTGGTTTAATCTTGAAGCAACACTTGTTTTGGGCGCTTTTGAGCCAAGCACAAGAGGGCTTATATTTATATTTTTAGCAGCCATTTTTTTAAGCCTAAAGGGTAAAATTTTAAAATTTATCCCAACTTTTATCTGCCTCATCGCCGCTTTACAGTTTAAAAGTAGCGAGGCAAAAACCTTGCCATTTGACGTGGAGTTAATAAACACCGATATCGCTCAAAGGGTGCGCTGGGATAAAAGCTTACGCATGAAATTTACAAATGAAAATTTAGACATGATAAATAACGCCATAGCCGAGCAAAAACGCCTTATCGTACTACCAGAGAGCGCATTTCCACTATTTATGACAAATGAGCCACTGCTTGTCGATGAGCTAAAAGAGCTTTCAAAAAAGATAACCATCGTAGCTGGCGCGCTTGCCTATGAAAATAAGCAAATTTATAACTCTGCATTTTTGTTTCAAGATGGCAATCTTAGGCGAATGGATAAGAAATTTTTAGTGCCATTTGGCGAAGAAATTCCTTTGCCAAAATTTATGCAAGATGCAGTAAATAAGCTATTTTTTGGCGGAGCTAGTGACTTTAAAAAGGCTGAAAATTTTAGCGACTATGAGATAGACGGAGTAAAGATCAGAAATGCTATCTGCTATGAAGCGACAAAAGAGGAGCTTTACAAGGGCGAATTTGACGTGGTTGTAGCTATCACAAACAATGGCTGGTTTATACCAAGTAGCGAACCTGTGCTTCAAAGGCTGCTTATAAAACACCTTGCCACAAAATACAATAAAACGGTCTATCACAGCGTAAATGGCTCAAAAAGTGAGATCATAAAACCTAAAAAAGTATTTTGGGATGAGTTTTAAAAAGAGAAATTCAAAGTGGCTTTTAGATAAAACCACTTTGATATGATTATTTTTTTAGTAAAGCCTTGAAGGTATCAACTGCATCAAGCTTTTCCCAAGGGTATTTTGCATTTCCTACTTGACCTTTTGCAGCTACTTTTGCGTATAAAAACGTATCTTTGCTTGGTTTATCAAGACCAAATTTATTTGTTATCCAGCGAGGCGTTAGAGCGAAATGCTCGCTTACAAAATTTGAAAGCATATCGTCATTTACGCCATTTGCATGAGTTCCCATGGTATCAACACTAACTGAAGTTGGCTTTGCAACGCCGATAGCATAGCTTATCTGAACGATACATTTTTTAGCAAGGCCAGCTGCGACGATATTTTTGGCTATCCAGCGCGCTGCGTAAAGACCACTGCGATCAACCTTTGTGTAGTCCTTACTTGACTGAGCGCCACCACCTATTGGGCTATATCCGCCAAAGCTATCAACGATTAGTTTTCTGCCTGTTAGACCGCTATCATGAAGTGAGCTGTGATTTACATATCTACCTGTTGGGTTTATGTAAATGATCGTTTTTTCTTTATTATACAGTTCTTTTGGAAGACCAGTTTCGTCTATTAAATTTTGAATTAGTGTGCGAAGCTCTTCTATCTTCATGCTCTCCACGCAAGGCGCAGAGACGACGATAGTGTGGATACTTTGAGGTTTGCAGTTTTCAAAATTATCTTTGCTACCGTAATCAATCGTAACTTGTGTTTTTATATCAACACCAAGCTTATCAGGGTTTGCTTTAGCAAATTTATAGACTTTTTCACATAACATTCTTGCGTAAGTTATGGCTGCTGGCATAAATTCTTTCGCTTCGCAGCTCGCAAAACCAAACATGATGCCTTGATCACCCGCTCCGATCTCACCACTACTTTGATCAACGCCTTGATTTATATCTGGACTTTGTTGATTTAAACAAACTTTGACCTCAATATCATCTGGGTGTAAGCACTGCTCTTTTGTAAAGTTGCTCTTTCCATCATATCCGATATGTGCAAGAGCATCTTTTACGATCTTTTCGTAATCTTTAAAAGAGAGTTTTACCTTTGAGTTTATCTCTCCACCTATTACTATATTTTTTCCAGCCACAAAGACTTCGCTTGCGACACGACCATTTGGATCTTGTGTTAAAATAGTATCCACTATGCTATCAGCGATTATATCAGCGCATTTATCTGGATGACCTGGACTTACAACTTCAGAGGTAAATAGATACATTTTCATCCTTTTTCTTGACTAAATTTTGTGCAATTGTAACAAATCTATTTAAAAGGCTAATTAATCTTTATCAAATTCTTTATATTTAAAAATTGTTTAGCTAAAATCAACAAAAAACTAATTTATTAAGGTGTCAAATGAATATACTTAAAAACATAGCAAGAAGATACGCCGATGGAAATTTGATAATTCAAATTTTAGTTGGTATCATCCTAGGTGCCCTAGTTGGCTTTTACACACACTACGAAGCAGCTCCTTATAACAAGATCTCGGCTAAAATTCAAACTATTCAAAACGAAAGTGGTTTGAGCGTAGATGAAGTTATAAAAACTCGCCTTAGTCAAGATGAAGCCAAGCAGCTAAATGAAGCCAAAGAAAAAGCTAGTTCAGCCGATTCTATCGCAGCTTCAGCTTCAGTTTTAGGCGATTTATTCAAAGGTGCTTTAAAAGCTATCGCACCAATTCTTGTCTTTGTTTTAGTAGCGACATCCATCATTTTAAGAGATTTTGGTCATACAAAAGGTATGCAAAAGATCATTACACTCTATCTAATTGGTACATTTTTAGCAGCCGTTGTTGCAGTTATTGCTAGTTTCTTATTCCCAGTGGAGCTTTCTTTAAAAGGTCTTTCAAGTGCTGATATGTCAGCGCCTCAGGGAATTACCAATGTTTTAAAAGATCTCATTTATAAAATGGTCGAAAATCCAATAAACGCCCTTGCAAATGGCAACTATATAGGCATCATCACCTGGGCAGTTGGTAGCGGTATAGCACTTAGAAATTCCACAGCTGAGACCAAAAAAGTATTTAAAGACATAAGCGATGGTGTAACTCATATTGTTAAATTTATCATTAGACTAGCTCCATTTGGTATTTTTGGCATGGTAGCTATTAGCATTCATGAAACTGGATTTGAGGTACTTGCAGGATATCTAAAACTAATTTTAGTTCTTGTTGGGGCAATGCTTGTTGTCGCATTTATCATCTATCCAGCCATGGTTTTTGTATTAACCAGAAAAAATCCTTATCCGCTTGTCATGATCTGCCTAAAAGAGAGTGCTATTTCGGCATTTTTTACAAGAAGCTCAGCTGCAAATATCCCTGTAAATATGGCACTTTGCAAAAAGCTTGGTTTAAAAGAGGAGCTTTACTCGATCTCGATCCCACTTGGAGCTACCATAAACATGGGCGGTGCGGCAGTTACCATTAGTATCCTAGCACTTACTGCGGTAAATTCTATCCCATCTATCACAGTTACATTTGGCGATGCGCTACTTCTTTGTTTCATCTCAGCTCTTGGTGCATGCGGCGCATCTGGCGTGGCTGGTGGCTCTTTGCTTCTAGTGCCATTAGCGTGCGGTCTTTTTGGTATCAGTAATGACATCGCAATGCAGTTTGTAACAGTTGGTTTTACCATTGGCGTCATCCAAGACTCAGTTGAAACTGCGCTAAATAGCTCATCAGATGTGCTTTTTACAGCAGTAGCTTCAGAGACTTCAAACTAATCTTCATAAAATTTCAGCTAAATTTTGGCTGAAATTTTACTTTTATCCATTTTTTTGTAAAATGTCCCAAAAATTTAAAGGATAAATATGCAAATTTGGGATCTAAAAGCACTTTTTGCAAACGAAAAAGAATGCGAGCAAAACGCACTAAATTTACAAAAAGAGTGCGAGAAATTTAAAGATAAATACCTAGAAAATTATGAAAATTTAAAAACAGACGAGTTTTTAAAGGCATTTGGCGAATATGAAAATTTAATCGCTAAAATTTCAAAAGTAATGACTTACGCTTTTTTAAATTTTGCCAAAGATACAAGCAAAGGTGCATTTTATGCAAAGATCGATGAGATAGCGACAAAAGCAAATGAAAATTTGATATTTTTTGAGATCAAATTTAATGAGTTTAGCCCTAAAAAACAAGAAGAGATCATAAAAAACTCTAAAAAATACGGCTACTATCTAAGCAACCTCGCCAAAGCAAAACCGCACCAACTTAGTGTTGCTGAAGAGAGGGTACTACTTCGCACTGCTAGCACTGGAGCTGAGGGCTTTTCGAGGCTTTTTGATGAGAGCATGAGCAAGATGAGGTTTAAATTTAAAGGTGAGCTTTTAAATGAAGAGGAAATTTTAGCCAAGCTTCATGATAACGACCAAAACGTGCGAAAACTAGCCGCCAAAAGCCTCTCAAACGAGCTTAGCAAGCACCAGCACCTTCTTGGCTACATATACAATATGATAAAAACTGATCTAAAAACAAGCTGCGAGCTTAGAAATTTCAAGCTTCCTGAAGAGCCAAGACACCTTGAAAATCAAATCAGTAAAAAAAGCGTTGATTCGCTCATTGCTGTAACTGAGAAAAATTTTGATCTAGTTGCTAAATTTTACGAGCGTAAAAGAGAAATTTTAGGCCTTAAAAAGCTTTATGACTACGATAGATACGCGCCTCTTAGCAGCGAGGGCGAGTATAAATTTGATGAGTGCAAAAAGATAGTTTTAAAAGCATTTTCAAATTTCTCAAGCGAATTTGGCAATATAGCTAAAAGCGCCTTTAATAACGGTTGGATCGACGTTTATCCAGCGCCAAACAAGCGAGGCGGTGCGTTTTCTCACTCAGGATCAAGCGACACTCACCCTTATGTTTTGCTAAATCACACAAACCAACGTAGAGACCTTTTCACGCTTGCTCACGAGCTTGGCCATGCCGTGCATCAAAAGCTCTCTTATAATGTAAGCTACTTAAACTCGGACACGCCACTAACCACGGCTGAGACGGCTTCAGTCTTTTGCGAGATGCTAGTTTTTGATCACATTAAAGACAGCCTTAGCAAAAAAGAGAAAATTTCACTGCTTGCTGGCAAGATCGAGGATATATTTGCCACGCTTTATCGCCAGATAAATTTCACCACATTTGAGCGAGCCGTGCACGCACATGAGGGCGAGATCAGCCTAGATGAGCTAAATAAAATTTGGCTAAGAGAGAGCAAAAAGATGTTTGGCAAAAGCGTCACACTAAATGACTACTACAAAATTTGGTGGAGCTACATCCCGCACTTCATCCACACGCCATTTTACTGCTACGCCTACTCTTACGCGCAGCTCCTTGTACTTGCACTTTTTGGACTTTATAAAAGCGGCAAATGCAAAAATTTCGTTGAAATTTACACCAAGTTTTTGAGTCTTGGCGGCAGCCTTAGTCCAAAGGAGCTTGTGGCTAAATTTGGCTTTGACATAGATGATAAAAATTTTTGGCAGATCGGTATAAACGAGGTTAAAAAGCTAGTAGATGAGTTTTTAGAAATTTCAAAGGATTAAGATGTTAGACGAAATTTTAGATGATGAGAAATTTTCACTTTTGATGAAAATGCACGTCTATGAGTGCATTGATTTTTTGCTTGAAAAAGGGGTAAATTTCTCAGTTATGGCAAATTTACCGCTAGTTAGCTTTGAGCCAAGCTTACCAGATGAGATAAGTAGAAGCTTTAATATGCCAGTCATTATGTTTTCACTTGGTGGCTACACGCTTGAGAGTGCGAAGTTAACGCAGGATGAGCTTAGCTTCGAGGCTGGATTTGGTAGTGAAAATTTTGCCTCTGTGGTCTCCTTTCCACTCGGTGCAGTGGTTCAAATTTTGGTTGAAAATAGCCCGATCCTTGTAAATTTTTCTATTCATAAGCCAAAAGAGAAGCAAGCGGACCACACAAAAAAATCGGTTTCAGTCTTTTTACAAAATCCTAAAAATAAAGATATATTTAAGAAAAAATAGTAATTTTAAGCATTTTTGGCTAAAATCAAAAGAAAATTTAAAAAGCAAAAAATGGAAAAATTACTATCAAATTTAAACGAATCTCAGCGCGAAGCAGCTACTCATATAGATGGTCCGATGCTCATACTTGCAGGAGCTGGCAGCGGCAAGACAAAGACCATCACAACTAGGCTTGCCTACCTCATCGGCGAGGTCGGTATAGACGCGGCAAATACACTAACTCTTACTTTTACAAACAAAGCCGCCAACGAGATGCGTAGTAGAGCCATGACGATGCTAAGCCAAAGTGGCAAAAACTACTCGCCACTGCTTTGCACATTTCATAAATTCGGACTTTTATTTTTAAAGCTTTACATTGAAAAGCTTGGCAGAAAAAATAACTTCGTCATAATCGACACAGACGATAAAAAACGTATCATCAAAAGCTTTGAAAGTCCGGTCGCAACTGCAATTTTGTCAAGCGAAATTTCAAACTATAAAAACTCACTTTTAAGCGTCGAAGAGGTCTATAAAAACGCAAATTTCTCTTCATTTGACAAGAGCAAGGATAACTTTTACAAACAAGCTGCTCAAATTTATGAAAAATATGAGGACTATTTAAAGGCAAACAACCTTGTTGATTTTGACGATCTGCTCGGGCTCACATACAAAATTTTAGACGAAAACGAAGAGCTTGCTAGAGAAATTTCAAACCGATACAAATACATAATGGTCGATGAGTATCAAGACACAAACGACCTTCAGTATAAACTGCTAAAAAAGCTCTGTCTATGTCACGAAAACATCTGCGTCGTAGGCGATGATGATCAAAGTATCTACGGCTGGCGCGGCGCAAAGATCGATAATATCTTAAATTTTAAAGATCAGTTTAAAGATGTAAAGATTATCAGGCTTGAGAAAAACTACCGCTCGAGCGAGGCGATACTAAAGGCTGCAAACGAACTAATAGATCACAACCGCAACCGCCTTGGCAAGAAGCTCGTGGGCACAAAAGGCGAAGGCGAGGCCGTAAATCTGATAGAGAGCTTTGATGAGAGCGTCGAGGCTGGCAAGATCGCAAAATGCATAAAAGAGCTTTTAAGCAAAGGTGTGCAGGCAAAAGATATTGCGATCTTATACCGCATAAACGCGCTCTCTCGCTCGCTTGAAGATGGGCTAAACAAAGAGCAAATCGCCTATAAAATGGTCGGCGGAGTTAAATTTTACGAACGAGCCGAGATCAAAGATATCATAAGCTACTTAAGGCTGATAAATAATCCAAACGATGACTTTTCAATAAGACGCATCATCAACCGCCCAAAACGAGGACTGGGCAAAGTGAGCCTTGATAAGCTTGAAAAAATGGCATTTGATGGCAAAATTTCCATTTACGAGGCGATCTCAAACATCTCTGATAACGACGAAGCCTTTAGCAAAAAGGTGAAATCAGCTCTTGTTGAGTTTGCAAACAACCTAAAAGAGCTTCAAGAAAGCAGCTCGGTTTTTGACCTGATAGATAAATTTGAAGCTAAATTTGGCGTGAAAAAATACTACGAGAGCTTGCCAGATGGTGCTGAAAGAGCGGCGAACATCGATGAGTTTTACGCTGTTTTAAGAGATCAGATCAAGCAAAATCCAAGCTTTGATCTGGAGGAATTTCTAAACGAGATCACGCTAACAAGTGAGCAAGACGGCATCAGCGATGAGGCTATTAGTATCATGAGCGTGCATGCGAGCAAGGGACTTGAGTTTGAGCACCTTTTTGTTATCGGCCTTGAAGAGGGATTTTTTCCGCTCATTGGCGATGGAAGCGACATCGAAGAGGAGCGCAGACTTGCTTATGTGGCGATAACAAGAGCCAAAAAAACACTTAGTCTAAGCTTTGCAAATTCGCGCTTTTACAAAGGTCAGCGCACGAGGCTAAATAAAAGCAGATTTTTAAGTGAGAGCGGTATCACGCATGGCTCGCTAGTCATCGAACAGAGTAATGAATTTAAAAAAGGTGACCTTGTTAAACATAAAATTTTTGGTATCGGCAGAGTGAGCGCGGTTAGCAAGATCAAAAAAGAGTTTAAACTGACCATAAATTTTGGTGGCAATGTAAGAGAAATAATGTCAAGCTTCGTGGAAAAGGCCGTATGAACGCCATCTTCGTGGCAAATAAGCCAGCTGGCATGAGCTCAAACCACTTTTTAGGGCGACTAAAGAGAAAATACGGCGTTAAAAAGGCTGGGTTTTCAGGCACACTTGATCCATTTGCAAGCGGTTGTTTAATAGTCGCTTTTGGCTCGTATACGAAATTTTTTAGATTTTTAGACAAAAGTCCAAAAGTCTATGAAGCGACGATCTGGCTAGGGGCAAGTAGTCCTAGCATGGATAATGAAAATATCACTGAAATTTCAAATGTAAAAGAGATAAATTTAGAAAAACTTGAAGCCATAAGAGGCGAACTGACTGGCAGAATAAGCTACATCCCACCAAAATTTAGTGCCAAGCATGTAAATGGTACAAGAGCCTACAAGCTAGCTAGAAACGGCGAAGAATTTGAGCTAAAGACAGAAACGATGGAAATTTTTGATAGCCAAATTTTAAACTACTCGCACCCATTTTTAGCTATCCGTCTAAGCGTAAGTGAAGGAAGTTATATCCGTTCGTATGCAGAAATTTTTGGGAAAAGACTTGGTTATAATGTAACTTTAAGCTCATTAAAAAGGATAAGTGAAGGCAAATTTTGCTACGAAAATGAAAAATTTTTGAATATTTGTGATTTTTTAAATATTCAGAAAAATACATACTTTGGGGACATAAATGATATTCTTGATGGTAAGAAATTAAAAATTAACGATTTTGAAACACAAAAGCAAGGAATTTATTTGCTAAATTATGATAAATTTATGAGCGTAATCCAAATCACGGATGATACTATAAATTACACTCTAAATAAGGTTGAAAAATGTTAATCCTAGCAAGAAAAGAAAATGAAGAAATTTTAATAGGAAATGACATAAAAGTTGTCATAGTAAATATTTCAAAAAATACCGTTAAACTCGGTATAGAAGCGCCACGAAATACAATGATACTAAGAAGCGAACTGGCAAACGATATCAAAAACGAAAATATCCATGCCACAAAAACTGCAAGTGAAGCCGATATCTACGAGCTAGCCAAAAAAATCGAGAAATGAAAAGCTTTGCAAAGATAAATGTATTTTTAAAGATAGTTGGTACTAGAGGCAGCTACCACGAAATTTTATCGCGCTTTATCCTCTGTGAGCAGCTTTTTGACGAAATTTATTTTAAAAAGTCAGATTCGTTTGCCATAGAATGTAACAACCACGATATAAAAGATAACATCATCCAAAAAGCGATAGACGAGCTAAAAAGAGCTGGCTTTTCAAACGAGCTAGATGAGTTTTTTAGCTCTCACAAAATCATCATCAACAAACAAATCCCAATAGGTGCTGGTCTAGGAGGAGGCAGTTCAAACGCTGCCACCTTTTTACTAATGGTAAATGACGAGCTAAATTTAAATATAAAACGCGAAAATTTGATGCAAATAGCCTCTAAAATCGGCGCAGATGTGGCCTTTTTTGTAAGTGGTTACAAGGCAGCAAATGTAAGCGGCATAGGCGAGATCATAGAAGAATTTGACGATGAAGTGCCAAATTTAAGTATCTTCACGCCAAATGTTTTTTGCTCCACACCGATGGTTTATCAAGAATTTAGAAGCAATTTCTTACAATACATAGACGTTAATGCTGCAAAAAAGATGCAAAATTTAAAGAGCAAAGAGCTACTTGAAATTTATAAAAACGAGGAGCTAAACGATCTTTTTGCCCCATGCTTTAAGCTCTATCCACAAATGAATGAGTTTAGGGATAAATTTCTAAGCGGCAGCGGCAGTAGCGTATTTAGCGTAAAATAAAAGGTAAAATTTTGATAAAAGATCTAGCAAAAAACAAGAAAGCTTTGCACGACTTTAGCATACTTGAGACCTTCGAGGCTGGCATCGTTTTAAAAGGCAGCGAAGTCAAAGCTCTAAGGGCTGGTAGAGCAAATCTAAAAGATAGCTTTGTACGTGTCATAAAAGGCGAACTTTTCTTACTAAACGCCCATATCAGCTATCTTGAGACCACACATAGCGCATTTCGTCCAAATGAGCGAGCAGCCAGAAAACTTTTGATGCATAGAAAGCAGATCGATAAAATTTTCGGTCAAGTCTCACAAGATGGTCTTACTTTGGTTGTTTTAGCACTTTATCTAAGTGATAAAAACATCGTAAAAGCAAGGCTTGCCCTTGCAAAAGGTAAAAATTTACACGATAAACGCGAGACTCTAAAAAGACGCGAGGCAGACAAAGAGGCAAGAGCTGCCATAAAAAGATATGTTTAAGGGATAAGATGAAGAAATTAATTGTTTTAATAATCGCTTTATTTACTTTTTTTGGTTGCGGTGAGGACGAGAGCAGCAGTACAAATTTTAAAGAATTTAGCCCAAATGAAGAGGTTAAGCTTATAGACGTAAGCGGCAAGGAGCTTACTTTAGTTAGAAAAGATCACGGCTTTGCTATCAAAAATGATGAAAATAAGGTTTTAATGATCGACATTTTTGGCACATTTTGCCCGCCTTGCCAAAAAGAGGCAGCTGAACTTACAAAATATCAGCTTGAAAACAAAGATAAATTTACGCTAGTTGGACTAACTCACTTTGAAAACGTCACAAATGAGTATGTTTTGCACGAATTTATGCAAAAATTTAACGCCTACTATTTCATAACAAACGATCAAAAGATAAATGATAGACTTGCCGAGCAGATCGTAAGAGACATCGAATATAAACACGAGATCGCACTACCTTTTAAAGTAGTGATAAAAAATGGCGAATATCAAATTTTAACAGACGTAGATAGCGGACAATACGGGGTAAAATACTATCTTGGTGGTATAAAAGTCACAAAAATGAAAGAAGATCTGGCAAAAATTTATGAGACAAAATAAATTTGCTCTATATTTGGAACATAGTTTGCTTATAAAAGTGTGAAATTTCATAAGGATTTTAAATGTTTGTTTTAGATAAATCAAAATCTAGCCCACTTGTTGAATCAGCTCTTGCAGGCAGAGAACTACGCCAAAAACTAATCTCTGGCAATCTTGCAAACGTTGATACACCATTTTATAAAGCTAGAGATATAAGATTTGAAGATGTTTTAAAAGAAAAAGCAAATGAAATTTATAACACTTCAAGCCAAAAAAAACTACAACTTGCTAAGACAAACGAAGCGCATATGGCTGCAGTTGATTTTCCAAAAAGCGACACAGCTCAAATTTTCTTGCGTGATGGTCATATGGCTAGAAATGACGCAAATACAGTCGACCTTGACGTGGAAACAACAGAAATGGGCAAAAATACAGTTATGATAAACGCCCTTGATAACGCCTACAAGGCTCAAAGCAATATCTTTAAAAGCGTAATAGACGCAAGTGCTAAGAACTAGGAGAGATGATGTCATACTTAAATGATTTTGATATTAGTGGATACGGACTAAGTGCGCAACGCTTCAGGATGAACGTCATCAGCTCAAACATAGCAAATGCTCAAACCACAAGAACGGCTGAAGGTGGACCATATAGAAGACAAGAGGTGATCTTTAAAGAGATGAATTTTGATAAAATTTTAAACGATCAGCTTAAAAGCTCACAAAGTCTACTCGAGTATGAAAATCCACTCGACGACCCAAGCTCACCAAGAAACGCTCACCCTGCCCTAACTAGTGTGATCGTAGATAAAGTGGTGCGTGACGATAAGGACTTTCAGCTAAAATACGACCCGAGCCATCCAGATGCAAACGCAAATGGCTACGTCGCATTTCCAAATATAAATCCGGTCATTGAGATGTCTGACCTGCTTGAAGCAACAAGGGCATACCAAGCAAACGTGGCAGCCTTTCAAAACGCAAAAACAATAGCACAAAGTGCGATATCACTTATTTCAGGACAAGCATAATGATAAATAGTATAAATTTAGACAAAATAAATAAAAATGAAAATTCAAATAAAATAGCAAAAGCAGGCGAAGAAGGCGACTTCGAAAATGCTCTAAACGACTCTTTAAAAGAGCTAAACAAGGTTCAAATAAACGCTGATAAAGCCATAGCTGATCTTGCAACTGGCGAGGTAAAAGATCTTCACCAAGCTGCTATTGCGATAGGCAAAGCAGAGACTAGCATGAAGCTTATGCTAGAAATTCGCAACAAAGCACTAAGTGCTTATAAAGAAATTTCTAGAACACAAATTTAAGTCATTAATGAATTCCAGAAAATCAAAAATAACCATACTTTTTTTATTAATTACTTTTGGAATTTCAATATTCGTACTTGTCATATTTTATAGAGCAAGTATCGAGCGAAAGCTTCCTAGGCTTCAAACAAGCGATATAAATACAGCAATTCGTGGTAACATAATCACAAAAGATGGCTTTAGCATCTCTTCAAGTCAAAAGCTTTACAAAGTGATGCTTGATACTAGAAATATTGATCCTAATAAAAAAGAGATGTTTATCAAGCTATATTCGCTTTACAGCGGCGACGATCCAAACAAAGTAAGAAAGATCATAAATGGCACAAAAGGTATCGTTACGCTCTCATACAGTATTGATGCAAAGGGTGCTACCTACCTTCAAGAGCTCTCAAGAAAGCTAAATCGCAAGAGCATTTTGGTTTCATACCTTGATCCAAAAACAGGACTTGCTTCATTTCAGGGCATGAGAGTAATGGAGAGCGGCCAAAATCGTAAATTTATGTCAAAAGATGCCCTCACACCAGCTATTGGCTACGTGAGCAAAACTGAAAGTGATACACTTACAAAAAGCAAAGGCGTAAAAGGTCTTGAGAGATATTATGAAGATTATTTAGCCCCTATACAAAATGCAAAAATTTTAGGGCCTCGTGATATTGGAAATAATATCATTTTAACAAGTGACTCAAATTTAGCAACAAGAGTAGATGGCTACAATGCGGTGCTTTCTATACCGCTTAAATTTCAAACCAAACTAGAGCAAATTTTAGATGAAAAGCGTGAATTTCTAGATGCAAAAGAGTTAGTTATATGCATAATGAATAGCAAAAATGGAGAAATTTTAGCCCTAGCCTCTAGCTCAAGATATGATCCTTCGAATATAAGAAAGCAAGATTATAGCGCTCTAAACTCTACCGTTAGTGAATATGCTTATGAAGTTGGCTCGGTTTTTAAGCCATTTATATTTTCTATCTTACTTCAAGAGAAGAAAGTAAATCCATTTGAGCTTGTAAATACCTATAATGGCCGATACCAACTTGGCAAAAGGATAATCAAAGATACCCATCCAGAGCCTTTTATGAGCGCTGAAGATATAATCGTACACAGTTCAAACATCGGCATGATTCAGCTTGTTGAGCGTTTAAATGGGCCACAAATTTATCAAGGACTTTTAAATTTTGGCTTTTCAAGAAAGACTGGCATAGATCTACCTTACGAGCAAGTAGGTATGATGCCAACAGTTACAAAGCTAAACTCATCGACATATAAGGCGACTGTGAGCTACGGATACGGCTTGCAAGCTACATTTATGCAGCTTTTAAAAGCCTATAATACATTTAATAATAAAGGCATTGAAGTTACTCCTCACATGGTTGCCTACTTAGAGAGAAATGGAAAAAGATACGATTTGCCAAAGTCCGAGCCAGCTCAAGTTATATCACAAGAAACCGCAAAGATAATGAAGAGAATTTTAATAAAAACGGTTGAGAAAGGTACTGGACTAAAAGCCTTTACGCCAGGGCTTGAGATAGGTGGCAAGACTGGAACTGCACACATTGCTTCAGGTAGTGGTGGATACAGCAATACATACAATGGCTCATTTTTTGGCTTTGCAAATGACACAAGAGGCAATAGCTACACAATAGGCGTTTTAGCAAGGGATCCTAAAAGACCTTACTACTACTTCGGTGCTCAAAGTGCCTTACCTATGTTTAAAAAAGCAGTTGATCTGATGATTGAGGATGGATATTTATTTCCTGATGCAAATGTAATAGCTGAGTTTGAAGCCAAAAAAGATAAGCTTAAAAACGATAAGACAAAACAAAAACCTGCTTTAGACTAAAATTTAAGGATAAGAAAGATATAAAAACTAAGCAAAAGCTAAATATAAAAATTTCTCTTGCTTTTTGGCATTTTCTCTAATTGCAAAATCTTTAATGCTCTTAAAATACTTTTAGTTTCTAATAGCAATTAAATTATAAATAGAAAATCTAAACTGATCAAAAAGATTTAAGCCTCTCATATTTTTAGAGGTTACCTCTTTGTCATCTTTGTAGTTTTTTCCGCCTAAAAAGAGCAGATAAATAAGCGGCATAATATAATTAAATCTTAAGAAAAGCGCTACGATACAATGAAAAAAGCCGTAGTTATATCTGATACAAACATAAAAGCCATAAATTATATAGGCTATCATTAAAATTAAAAAAGCATAGAATACAAAGCTTAAACCAGTATAATCTGAAATATTTAAAAAGCTACAAACTAAAATAAAAGCACTTACCAAAGTAGGTAATATAATGATTGGAAAAATTATATGAAGTCCAATTAGATCAAATTTACTCGCATAAACCTTTATGTTATATCTACCTGAAGGAATTATTAAAAATATAGGCAATACGATTGAAAAGAGAATAAGAAATATCACATACATAGAATCAATATCATAAGAACTCATTTTATACCAAACTTAATTTTAAGATATTTTAACTACACTTTTTTGAATAAATTTATCTACGATTTTTGCGATTTTCTATGCCGATTTTCTCACTCTCTTCTATTTCGACAATGTAGCTTGGGTTTTTCTTTTTAGCCTCTTTGTCTAAAAAACTAATGAGCTTTGCATCAGAATTTTTATGAGAGCAGATTAAAATTATAAAATTTATATAGTTGTTTGCCTCTTTTGGCATGACTTGGTTATTTTTAGCTGGTATACTAAAATTTCCTACAAAAATTTGAATAAGTTCGAAAAGCTCGTTTTTACTTAGGCTATTATCACCGGCAAGCTTTTCAAGCTTTTCGATCGTTATCTCTTCTTTTTCTAATGCAAGGTCCTTTATTTCGGCGCTATAATCTCTATTTCTTAAAAGTAGATAGATTAACGCGCAAATTGCAATTAATAGCAATACAATAAAGAAAACTATTAGACCTTTTATTAGCATCTAAAGCCTTGAGCAAAGTGATCGCTTTGTAAATGCTAAAACACTCATAAGCACCATTATTACAATACTAATCCAGACAAAATCAGGTACTGGTAATGGATCGCCAGCTGCATACGAGTGCATGCCAGCTAAATAAAAATTTACACCAAAATAAGTCATAATAATCGACCAATAAGCAAAGAACGAAGCAACTGCAAATGCATATTGATTGTTTAGCTTTGGAATAAATCTTATATGAAGAACTGCAGCATAAACAAGTATCGAAACTAGCGCCCAAGTCTCCTTGCTGTCCCAGCCCCAATATCTGCCCCAACTCTCGTTCGCCCAGACACCGCCTAGGAAATTTCCAAGAGTAAGCAAGCTAAGTCCTAGTATCATAGCCATCTCATTTATACGGGTAGCTTCGAGGATATTGCGAGAAATTTCTGCATTTGGCTTTTTCTTATTTTGCAAAATGATAAGCAATAGTGTAAAGCCACCAAGTAACGCGCAAAGCCCTAAAAATCCATAACTTGCAGTAATGACGGAAACATGTATTGTTAGCCAGTAGCTTTGAAGCACTGGCACAAGTGTAGTGATCTGTGGATCCATCCAGCTAAGGTGCGCAACAAACAATGTAACACCAGCCAATATAGACGTAAGAGCAAGAGCGATAGGGCTACGTTTTGCAAAGACGATACCAGAAAATCCTAAAGCCCAAGCGATATAGACCATTGATTCATAAGCATTACTCCAAGGCGCATGCTCAGCAATGTACCAACGAAGTCCAAGTCCGACAGTATGAGCAAGAAAAGCTAGTAAATTTATAATATACACAATCTTTACAATGCCATTTATCTGAACCTTTGGAGCTAGCATTTTGACAAAAACAAAAAATAAAAGCGCAAGGCCAGCCAAAAGATAAACCGGCGTCAATCGCTCAAAAATTTGAATTTTATTAAACAAAATTTCTATATTTATCTTTTCTTCACTTGGCATTACAGCAGAACCATACTTTTGCTGATAGGCTGAAATTTTATCAAGTGCGGCATCAGCCTTGCTCCAATCATTATCTTTTGTTGCTGCATCAACTGCTGCAAAATACTCTCTCATCATATTAATGACTAGATTGGCCTCCTTAGGCGGAAAGTACATCATTGCACTAGCAGGCGAATACCAAGAGTTTGATGGGTCATCTTGTTTTGGAAAAATTTTAAAAATTTCACCAATAAATATCATATAAAAAACATTCAATCTCTCATCGATCTTGATCACATCTTTATCAAATGTATTGCGTGATCCAGGATGCTTACGATTAGCAATTTCAGCAAATTTTGTGAGTTTATATTCACTTCCGCCATCTTTTGTGGCTCTAAAAAAATCATTAAAACTTGCATACTTTGCATTTTCATCTATGCCAAGCTCTTTTTTTAGCTCCTTGCTTTGTCCAAGTGAGATAATTTTTTCATTTCGCCAAAAATCAGGCGTTACCATTATTGAAAGCATAGCTTGATTAGAGTTTAGGCTATTTATGTTCTCGCTTCTATGTATTTTATTTAAAATTTCTTTACTAAGAGTGTCAAATGGCTTCATTCTACCATCTGAGCTTTGCACAATAAGTCTAGAAAGCTTTTGTGTGTGCTCTTTGCTGATATTAGGCAAAAAGTCTTCAGCCTTTAATGAGCTAAAATTTAAACTTAAAAGCATCATGGCAATAAGAGCAACAACCTTTTTACCACCTTTTGTTGATTCATTGTCTATTAACTTAGCTAGCTTTCTAAAGCGGCTACCAGGATTTACAACATTTAACACAAAGCCAAGTCCAAGTAGAAAGTAGCCGATATAAGTTGGTATCTTGCCTGGATCTTTATTTACAGAGAGAATGGTTCCTTTTTCATCTGTATCGTATGAACTTTGGAAAAATCTATAACCATCATAGTCAAGCACGTGATTCATATAAATTTTATAGTCAAGCCCTGACATGTTTGTATCATCTTTTACGATAACTTCACTTGAATAGCTCATAGGAGAATTTGAGCCAGGATATCTTTTAAGCTCAAAGTCTTTTAAGTATAAGCTAAACGGGAGTTTAACTTGCTGCGCACCCCATGAAGCGTTAAATTTTTGTCCAGCCACAGCTAAGCGTGAAGGCTCTGTTAGGTTATAAAAAATATGCATCTCTTTACTCTCGCCTTTATAATTTAATTCAGCTATCAAGGCGTTAAATTCGCTATCTTTTGTGCTAACTAGCTTTCTTAAAGCATGAGTCGAAACTAATCTTGGAGCAAAATTTATATTTGAAATAGTATAAAGACTGCCCATGCCAAAATCATTTACACTACCAGCTTTTAACTCAGTTTTTGAGCTATCACTCATTGTAAATTTTGAAAGATCAGTATTTGAAGTAACTGTGAAATTTCCGTCCACTAATTTAAAAAGCACATATTTTTTACTCTCATCTGGCTTAGCATTAAAGATAAAACTAATATCTGCAACTCTTGCTTCCTCTTCTTCTAACAAGAAGATTTCTTCACTTTCACTCTCGTTTGAAACCACAAATTCCACTACTGGTTGCCCGTTTTTATCATCCACAAACTTATAACTTGCATTTGGCACAAATTCTTTAAATTTTAAATTAGCTTCATTATCTGCTATCTTTAGCTTTAAGTCAAAACCTTTTTTTGCATCAGAAATTCCTAGTGGCAAAGCAGCGTTTATCTCTTCTCCATTATCGTTTAATGCGGTTAAATTTAAATAGGATATTTTTGTCGTAACGATATTTGACTGAGTTTTTTCTCTTATATGCATATCAGCCTCAAAGCCAAGATATCTTGTTATTCCGGCACCGATTAAGATAACGATAAAACCAAGGTGAAAGATAAGCGAAGGGAGTTTTTTGGGATCTATTAAGTTATATCTAAAGATATTATAGGCCAAATTTATACCAAGAAGTAGTTGAATGAGTGCAAACCAGCTGGCACCATAAACATAGTACCATGCAGCTTCTGTGCTAGTTTTACTTTCTATTATCGTAGCGGCTCCGCTAGCTATGGCAAAGATTATCATCAAAATGATAGCTGAGCCCATACTTAAAAATAATGATTTTGGATTTAACATCTGCTTCCTTTTATTTATATTATGACAAAGCTATCAAAGTGAAACTTATCTTAAATAACTGCCTTGCTTTGTTTGAGTAGAGACCGGCTTGTTCTCATTTGTGTCTTGTTCAGCAAATGCATCTTTACCTTTTAGATAGGCGAGAATCGCGCCAAGATCATTATTTGAAATAATTTTAGCTTGGTTTTGCATTACATTTTTGCCACTTCCGCCAAAACTTGAGTCACTTCTATAAGAGATGATGCTATCTTCAATATCTTTAGCATCCATATTTTTTAGAGGTGTTGAACCAAATGGCCTTTTATCAGCATTCTCGCCATGACAGCTAGCACATTGCTTTTCATAAAGCTCCTTACCCAAAGAAACACTATATCTACCCTTTCTATCAACGCCCAATTTTAAAATTCTATTATCTTTATAGCGTCTTGGATCTTCATCAACATAGACATTTACTTTTTCATTTCTATCATTAGCCTGCTTTTTTGCCATTTCAGCAAGTTCTTTACCAAACTCACCACGAGCTTCTATATAGTAGACTTGTGAAGCTGCAAAGGCATTTGCCACCAAAAAACACGCCAAAAAAGAAATTTTAATACTTTTCATAACTTTCCTTGAAATTTTGCTCTAAATTTAAAAATCCCGGATCAGATTGCTTCCGACCCGGGATTATATCATAAGTTGATTAATTAGCTACGATTAGAATGAGTATTTAGCTTCAAATCTGAATTGATCTTCTTTGTTTTTAGCCTCATCAGCAAATTTTGAAGTTTTGAATGCATAGTATGAGCTAAATGTTAGCTTTTTGCTATATTCATATGCAAATCTTGGGGTAACCTCTTCAACTTTTTCTTTGCCATTTTTGCCAGGAGCTGCAGCGTGTTTAATGTGGCCTTTTATGTAATCAACACCAACTGTAAATTTATCAAATGTATATCCAGCTGTTCCATATACTAGGTTTGCTTTTCCATCAGCCCAAGTTGGATCAAGTGTAAGCTCGCCAACATCTATTAGACTGCCTTTATCTTCAAGAGCAAATGATGTTACACCTTTATTATCAACTTTCCAACCCATATAACCAGCTCTCAAATCAAAGCCAAATAGTGAAGCTGT
The DNA here is from genome assembly GCF_902460665.1 of Campylobacter concisus. GTDB lineage: Bacteria > Campylobacterota > Campylobacteria > Campylobacterales > Campylobacteraceae > Campylobacter_A > Campylobacter_A concisus_AL. The sequence continues at coordinate 392,858 of NZ_CABPUR010000002.1, forward strand.
AAGTTCGCCAGCATAGAAGTTACCATCATTATAGTTTGCAACGCCATTAGATTCATCTATACCTTTAGAAAGATGTGCTTTTGCACTTTTATCTACAGTGGTATTTATATAGTTAACTCTACCGCCTAAGCTAACATCATCATTAATAGCAAAATTTGCTGAAACATCAGCTGCAAGTAGATCAGCTAGATTTGTTAGGCTAGCATACCATAGTTGGAAATTGATAGGATCATATGAACCAGCGATGCCAACTGCATATAAATTACCAACATCATAAACATCTAGTCTATTCACATCTTCATTGTTTGAATTTTTAGCCGCATAGAAATCACCATCACTTTCTGTATCATCACCTTCAATAGCATCAAAAGCTAGAGCTGTTAAAGTAAGACCTTCGATATCTTCATTTACTATTCTTACACCAGTACCGACAGCATCATCAGTAAAGTATGAACCTATAACTTGTTTACCAGCTGTTATAGTAGTAGCACCTACTTTGTAGCCTAGATAAAATTGATAAACTTTAAATGAATCAGTTGTATTTGTTTTATCTGTTCCAGCTTTAGCATTATCGCCTGAACCGTCATTTGCATTATATCTTAGGCCGATAACACCAAAGAAGTTATCATCGATGGCAGCTTTAAAATTTGTAATCATTTTAAAGTTATGTTTTGCATCACTTCTATTTTCTGAAGGAGTTGCTGAAGCATCAGCACTTTTATCTCTAGTATTTGTATATCTATATCTTGCAAATCCTGAAAGATCTACATTTTTTATAGCTTCTTCAAGTGGAGTAGCACTTGCTACGCTTGAAAACGCACCTAAAGCAACCAAAGCGGCTAAACTAATTTTTGTTAGTTTCATTTTTTCTCCTTTTAAGGTTTTTGTGCTGACGATTATAATCAATAAAATTTAATATGAAGCTTAAAATTTTTAATTTCAGTTACCGATCGTTTACCGTAATTAATCAAGAATAGATAAAAGTTGATAATTTTAAACAGACTAAGGATAAAAATTAAAATGAGTAAAAAGAAAAAGGGGCTATTGCTTTGCCCCTTAAAAGGAGTTCTAGTTTTGATTGCTGTTGAAATTATATAAGCAAGCAGTAAATCAACGGTAATTAAAAAGAAATTTTTTCCTCTTTTGGTACTTCGATATTTGTTTTTACATTTTTTCTTTTAATAACCACTTCATTTTGCGGCTTTTTTATACCATTATATAAGCCACGAGAGCCGCCCTCTTTTATAAGAAGCATATCTATAAGTTTATCTGCATAAAAGGTCGCATAGACCAAGTCGCCTTTATCATAATAGTATCTATTTGCACAAAAATTTGCTTTATTGAGTTTGTGGTTTTTTGTATCGCTCGCCACTATTTCATAGCAGTATTTTGAATCTTTATATGTAACCTCTTTTATAAAACCTTTGATCGAGCTTTTTGCTGGTGTATTTTGCATGACCTGTCTTGGCTGTTTTCGCACTGGTGGGTTGTCCTCAAAAAATGAGCAACCCAAAAACATGATAGCAGTTGCCAGTGGAAGTAAAATTTTAGCTTTCATCTCTTCTCCTTAGCGTAAAATGGCGAAGTATAACTTTTAAGATTAAATAAATTTTGCGGAAAATTAAAGGCTCGTATCTAAATTTATATACACGATCATACAAATTTATCTTAGGCGAGCCTGCCTAAGATAGTTAAGCTGAAACATTTAAAACGTTACCGCCAAGCTCGGCGATCTTTTTATCAAGTGTCTCAAGGGTCTTTTCAATAGTCTTTTGTGAAATTTCAGGAAGCTCACCTCTCCAAATTTTCTTCGCATCCTCAAAACCCTTTGCCACACCCTCTCTACCAGCTTTTAGTTTTTCCACGTCATCGCCTGCACTATTTAGCACAAAGCTAGCTATCCTATCAGCCGTATTTGCGATACCAAAAAATCCATTCTCACTAATAAGATCATTTGCCTCGTCACTACTTAGCTCGTTTAAAGATTTACCGTTATAGCCGGTACTTACAAGATCAAGTCCTGATAAAATTTCTGATAAATTTTTAGGCACATTAAAGCTTAAGCCACCTTGAGCTAATAAATTTGAACTACTATTTTTAACAATCTCTTTTTGATACTGCAAAAAGTAGCTATTTGAAATATCTTTGGCTGTTAAATTTGTAATTTCAGACTCTTTTTTAGAGATATCCTTTTTATCTTTATGAAGTGAAATTTCTGATTTTACATTTTCTTTTAAGCTTGAATTATTATATGAGTTTGTAATTTGAGAAATTTTCATTTTGGCTCCTTAGAATTTATAAAATCAATATCGCCAAAAAGTAGAATTTATTTAGATAGAGCGGGAAAACTCCCGCTAGTAGTTATTTGCTAAGTGTTGCGTTTAGCATCCAGATCGCTTTTTCAAATTTTGCGATTTGATCTTGTGCATACATTTGAGTTGTTGTATCGCCTTCTGCAAGCTCGTCAAGCTTTTTAAACTCGCCCAAAAGGTGTTTATAATCAGCCAAGACAATCTCTAAAACCTCAGTTGGAGTGTAAATTTCTTTTGGCTCGTGTTTGATGTGAGTAACTTTTGCTAGCTCCTCAGCCTTGACGATAGGTCTGCCACCAAGCATGAGAGCTCTCTCAGCTGCATCGTCAAATATCTCACTCATATCTTCGTAAGCTTTTTCTGTGTATTCATGAACGCTAAAAAATTGAATACCTTTTACATTCCAGTGAAGATCGTGAAATTTAATATAAAGTGCATTTGCATCAGCCTGAATAACATTTAATTGTAAAATAACTTTTGACATTTTGTCTCCTTTTTTATTATAAATATGATGAAATTATATATAGTTAGAGTTAATCGGTAGTTAATCAAATAATAAATTTTATTATTTGATATAAAATTTGACTACAAAATAAATTTATCTTATAGTCAAATATAGGATTACAAAATTTGTTTATTTTTTATAAGGCGTAGTTTTATAGCCTTGCTCGATCAAGCTACTCATACCTCCATCTAAATTTATTATCTTAAGATCTGAGCTATCTATCGCTGCGGCTGCTGCTGTGCTTCTTCTGCCACTTCTACAAACAAGAGCAATAGGTTTTTTAATATCAACTGCCTTTGAAAGCTCCTCTAAAAATGCACTCTTATCGTTTGGATTAAAAGTTATAGTCTTTGCACCTGCGATAACACCAGTCTCTTGCCACTCAGATGGAGTTCTTATATCGATAATCTGATCATATTTTTTGATCTCATCTGGGCTTATATTAACGGTTTTAACATCAGCTGACAACATACAACAAACAGCTCCTAAAAGTAAAATTTTTTTCATCTACTCTCCTTAAATAAATTTTTGAAATGTTAGCACGAATTATTAAATATATAAAAAATTTTGTTGATAAAATTTATTAGTTTAGATAAAAA
>NZ_CABPUR010000002.1:396362-414844 GCF_902460665.1 Campylobacter concisus
AACCAACTAGATTGACAAAAAATAGTCATTTACCATTATGCTTTTTATAAAATTTCTCTTTGATATTAGTGATCTTGTTTGCATATCACTTATAATCTTTTTTATAAAGTCCATTCTTTGTATTTTTTTCTTTTACTCTATTTGCTGATCAGCATAAGAATATTTTTTATAAATTGTTATATCTTGTTATACGTTTTAGTATATTTAAAAAACACTTGTTTGGGTGCTTTGTAATTTACAAAGGCGATTGTATGATGGTGTCCCCAACAGGGTTCGAACCTGTGGCCTTAGAATTAGGAATTCTACGCTCTATCCAGCTGAGCTATGAGGACAATTTATATATTTTGTAGATAGATTTTATCAGAATAAATAATTTTTGAAGGACAGATTACTCTGCCCTTCTTTGGTTAATTAGCCATTTCTCTTTTTAATGATCTCATCACTTACATTTTTAGGAACTTCTTCGTAGTGATCGAATTCCATTGAATAAGTTGCACGCCCTTGAGTCATTGAGCGAAGATCTGTTGAATAGCCAAACATTTGAGCTAATGGACAATAAGCTGCAATGATCTTCACACCATTTCTATCATCCATTGAATTTACTTGGCCACGGCGTTTGTTAAGGTCACCTATAACATCACCCATATACTCTTCTGGAGTTTCAACTTCAACCTTCATCATAGGCTCAAGAATAACAGCACCTGCTTTTCTAGCACCTTCCTTAAAGCCCATTGAAGCAGCAAGTTTAAATGCCATTTCAGACGAGTCAACTTCATGGTAGCTACCATCAAAAAGGGTAACTTTAACATCTTCAACTGGATAACCAGCAAGAACACCGCTTTGAAGTGCTTCTTTGCAACCTTTTTCAACAGCTGGAATATATTCTTTTGGAACAACACCACCTTTGATATCATTAACAAACTCAAATCCACTAGCAGCTGGAAGCGGTTCAATACGTAAAAATACGTGACCATATTGACCACGACCGCCTGATTGTTTAGCATACTTATATTCCTGCTCAACTGTCTTACGAATAGTTTCGCGATAAGCAACTTGTGGTTGACCAACTTCAGCATCAACTTTAAATTCACGAAGCATACGATCAACAATGATCTCAAGGTGAAGCTCACCCATACCACTAATAATAGTTTGACCGCTCTCTTCGTCTGTGCTAACTCTAAAACTTGGATCTTCTTGAGCTAGTTTTTGAAGAGCGATCGCCATTTTTTCTTGATCTGCTTTTGTTTTTGGTTCAACTGCAACACTAATAACTGGCTCTGGAAAGTCCATTCTTTCGAGAATAACTTTATCTTTTTCACTAGCTAGAGTATCACCTGTTAGAGTATTTTTTAGACCAACAACAGCGCCGATCTCACCAGCGAAAAGCTCAGTAATCTCTTCACGTTTATTTGAGTGCATTTTTAGTAAGCGACCGATTCTCTCTTTACTATCTTGAACGGTATTATAAGCATAGCTACCGCTTTCCAAGCTTCCTCTATAAACACGAATAAATGTTAGCTGTCCGACAAATGGGTCAGTCATAATCTTAAATGCAAGAGCTGCAAATTCACCATTATCAGTGCTTTCAACAGTTACTTCAGTGCCATCATCATATACGCCCTTAATAGCTTCAATTTCATCTGGAGCTGGCAAGTAATCAACAACAGCATCAAGTAGAGGTTGAATACCCTTGTTTTTAAACGCGGTTCCACAAAGCATAGGTGTAATAGTCATTCTCAAGCAGCCTGCTTTTATGCCTTTTTTAATCTCTTCTTCACTTAGCTCTTCACCAGCAAAAAATTTCTCCATCAAGCTATCATCTGTCTCTGAAACAGCTTCGATTAGTTTCGCGCGATATTCTTCTGCTTTATCTTTAACTTCAGCTGGAATTTCTTCTTCAACATAGTCAGTTGGTTTTTTCTCATCATTCCAAACGTAAGCTTTCATTCTTACAAGGTCAACCACACCTCTAAAGTTATCCTCAGCACCTATAGGAATTTGAATAGGAATTGGGTTTGCTTTTAGTCTTTCCCTAATCTGCTCTTCAACTCTAAAGAAATTTGCACCTATTCTATCCATTTTATTAACAAAAACGATTCTTGGTACGTGATATTTATTTGCTTGTCTCCAAACAGTTTCCGATTGTGGTTGAACACCACCAACAGAACAAAATACTGAAACAGCACCGTCAAGAACACGCATAGAACGCTCAACTTCGATAGTAAAGTCAACGTGTCCCGGAGTGTCGATTAGGTTTATTTGATAACCCTTCCAAAATGCCGTAGTTGCAGCTGAAGTAATAGTAATACCACGCTCTTTTTCTTGTTCCATCCAGTCCATGGTAGCAGCACCATCATGAACCTCACCTATTTTATGGCTCATGCCAGTAAAGAATAAAATTCTCTCGCTAGTAGTTGTCTTTCCAGCATCAATGTGAGCCGCAATACCGATATTTCTTACCTTATGTAAAGGCGTTTTTCTCTCTGCCATATTAATTCTTTCTTACCAGCGGTAGTGAGCAAATGCTTTATTAGCCTCTGCCATCTTGTAAGTATCTTCCTTCTTCTTGAAAGATGCACCTTTTGAGTTTGCCGCATCTAAGAGCTCATTCGCTAGTTTATCTATCATAGTTCTTTCGCTTCTTTTTCTAGCGTAAGTTATAAGCCAGCGGATAGCAAGAGCTTGTTGGCGAGCTGGGCGAACCTCAACTGGTACTTGATAGGTAGCACCACCAACACGGCGTGATTTAACTTCTAAAATAGGTTTTACATTTTCAATAGCATCGTTAAAAACGTCGATGCCTTTAACCTCAGCATTTTTCTTTTCTATGGCTTTAATAGCACCATACATTATCTCAGTAGCGACGCTTTTTTTGCCATCATACATAAGAGAGTTAATAAATTTAGTGATTATTTTATTTCCGTAAATCGGATCAGGTAAGACTTCCCTTACAGGGGCTTTTCTTCTTCTCATTTTGATCTTTCCTTCAAATTTTTATGAAATTTTACTCAAACGTTTGCAAATTTTAGCAACGTCTGCGAACCTAAATTTTTACTTTTTTGTTGCAGCTGCAGCGCCAGCTTTAGGGCGTTTAGCACCATATTTAGAACGAGAAACTGTTCTTTTTGCAACACCAGCAGTATCAAGTGCACCACGAACGATGTGATATTTAACACCTGGTAAGTCTTTAACCCTACCGCCGCGAACTAAAACGATACTGTGTTCTTGTAGGTTATGACCTTCACCGCCGATATAGCTGATGACTTCAAAACCACTTGTTAGCCTAACTTTGGCAACTTTCCTCAAAGCTGAGTTTGGTTTTTTAGGAGTTGTAGTATAAACCCTAGTGCAAACTCCTCTTCTTTGAGGGCACTCTTTTAACGCTGGAGATTTTGACTTAACAGTCACTTTCTTGCGTTCTTTTCTGACCAATTGATTTATGGTTGGCACAATAATTCCTTTCAACTAAATTTATTAAAAAGACCTAATTTTATTTAAAATAAACTTAAATAACGGTTAATAAGTTAGACTTACTCATATGATTCTTGATTTTATAAAAACTCTGTTGTCTTTATTTTGTATTAGTCTTGCTTGACAGCATATTTGCCGCTACCTATCAAAAGAATACAAAGTGAAATAGCAATATAAAGGTAAATAAGCTCTGATTTAAAGCCATTAACCTCATTTAATGCAAATAAATTTGCAAATCCATAGTAGGAGTATAAAATAGTAATACTGGTACCTAAAACTAGGATAGCGCCTACCCTTGAGTAAAAACCAATAATTAACATGATGGGTGCTAAGACCTCTCCAAGGTAAGAAAAATATGCCAAAAATCCAGGTAAACCAGCATTTACTAATATACCTTTTACCCCGCTAAGCCCATGTAAAATTTTACCAAAACCATGCATAAAAAGGCAGATACCAAGTCCTAAACGTATAAATAAAAGTCCAAGATCAACGTTTTTCATAAATTCTCCATGATGTGATTTAAAGATAAGGATTTTATTAGGTGACAGTTAATAGCTTGTAAATTTTTAATTGATTTAATTTTATAAAGAGATTAAGCCCCGAAAATAGGGGCTTGAAGTATTAGTTTTCTTTGATTTTTACTTTTTTATCCTTATAAAAACCAGTACCAACTGGGATCATACGTCCAAGGATGACGTTCTCTTTTAGATCTTCAAGATAGTCAAATTTAGCAGCGATTGACGCTTCTGTTAAGACCTTAGTTGTCTCTTGGAATGACGCAGCAGAGATCACACTATCACTTCCGATAGCCGCTCTTGTAACACCGAGAAGGATCGGCTCAGCGATAGCTGGCTCGCCACCCATTTTCATGATGCGCTCGTTCTCTTCTTTAAATTTGTTTCTTGAAACCATGTCGCCAACGATGAAATTTGTATTTCCACTATCCACGATTTTGACTTGGCGAAGCATTTGAGAGACGATGATCTCGATGTGCTTATCAGCGATCGCAACACCTTGGCGACGATAAACTTGCTGAATTTCACTGATCAAATAGTAGTGAAGTGCCTTTTCGCCAAGAATTCTTAAGATATCGTGGCTTGAGATAAGTCCGTCTGTTAGTTTCTCACCAGCATGAACAAATTCGCCGTCTCTTACTTGGATCTGGCGGCTCTTCTCGATCAAATACTCAGCTGTCGTGCCATCTTCTGCTTGGATGATGACGCGCTCTTTTGAGCGAAGTGGCTTGTCAAATCTAACAACACCATCGATCTCTGCAACGATAGCTGTATTTTTAGGGCGTCTTGCCTCAAATAGCTCACTAACTCTTGGAAGACCACCAGTGATATCTTTTGACTTAGCAACAGCTTTTGGAGTCTTAGCCAAAATGTCAGCTTGGGCCACTTCATCGCCACTTGAAACAAAGATCGCAGTTTTTGGATCAAGTGGATACTTGATCAAATGTCCGCTCTTTGTAGTGATAATGATCGCTGGTTTTACGCCACTTGGCAAATATTCGTTGATGACAAGACGTCTTTGACCAGTTGCCTCGTCAGCTTGCTCAGTCGCACTATATCCTGGCTCGACATCCTCAAAGCTAACCACACCAGCTTCTTCAGCAATAGTTGGAGTTGAGTATGGGTCCCACTCAGCAATAATTAACTTATCATCTTTTTCAGGCAATGAGACTACTGTCGCTCTCTCAACTGCATCATTATCAGAAACTTGGATGATAGAATTTCTTGGGATATAGTGGCGAACCGCCTCACGTCCATCTTTATCAGAAACAACTACAAAGAAACCTTTTTCAGTTACTTTGTGACCTTTTTTGATATCTTTAACCCTATCAAGATAATCACCTTTTAATATGAAAAATTTAACCACACCATTTGCGTCAGCTAAAATTTTACGAGTTACCGGATCTCCGTCTGAAATTTTAAGTTCACTAGCGTATGGGATACGATTTGGGATATTCCAACCCTCTTTTATGATCTCAACGATACTTTCATTCTCTTTTACCTTATCGCCACTTACATAAGGTATATACATCTTTCCTTCGATCTTTCCGCTAACACCAGCTAATTCATTTGGCTTAGCAAGATCATTTCTTCTAATTGTATATTTAACCTCTTCTTTTTTACCTTTTATCACGATATTTACATCTTCGTGGGCATATTCGATCTCTATTTTGCCGTCAATCGTTGATTTAATCTTTGGCTCAACAAGCAGCACAGCCGCGCTTCTTCTATTTGCAACGATCTTCTTATCGCCATTATCATAAGTATTAAGGTTGTAATATCTAATAAAACCTTCTTTTTGAGCGATTACTTGGCGATCTTGTTGTTCAGTAGAAGCCGTACCACCGATGTGGAATGTTCTTAGTGTTAGCTGCGTACCTGGCTCACCGATAGATTGGGCTGAAATGATACCAACTGCTTCACCTGGTTTTACAAGTTTACCTTCACCCAAATTTAAGCCGTAGCATTTTGCACAAACGCCTTTTGGTGCTTTGCACGTGATAGGTGTTCTAATGCTTACTGCTTTTATGCCAGCCTCGGTTATAGCTCTAGCTTTTTCTTCATCAAGTAATGTGCCTTCGCTAAATAAAATTTCATTAGTTATAGGATCGATCACATCATCTGCTAAAACACGACCCAAGACTCTTTCTTCAAGGCTCTCTATTAGCTCGCCACTCTCTGTAATATCTGTGATCTCAACACCCTCGTGTGTACCACAGTCATGCATTGTAACCTTAACGTTTTGAGCAACGTCGATTAGCTTTCTTGTTAAGTAACCAGCGTTAGCTGTTTTTAACGCAGTATCCGCAAGACCTTTTCTAGCTCCGTGGGTAGAGTTGAAGTACTCCATTATGTTTAGACCTTCACGGAAGTTTGAAATGATAGGTGTTTCAATAATTGAGCCATCAGGTTTTGCCATAAGACCACGCATACCAGCTAGCTGGCGAATTTGTGCTGCACTACCTCTCGCACCTGAGTCTGCCATCATATAAATTGAGTTAAATCCACCTTTATCGTTTTGGATAAGTTTCATCATCTCGCTTGCAACGCTGTTGTTTGTATCTGTCCAGATATCAATGATCTTGTTGTATCTCTCACTATCTGTTAAAAGACCAGCGCCGTATTGCTTTTGAATTTCGCGAACTTTTTTCTTGGCTTCGTCGATATATTTTTGCTTGCTATCAGGCACGATAATATCAGCAATAGAGATAGAAATTCCAGCTTTTGTAGCATATCTAAAGCCTAAATTTTTAAGCTTATCAAGGAAGTCGGCCGTTACTTCAAGACCGCCATTTCTATAAATGTAATCAACCAAATTTGCAATATCTTTTTTCTTCATAATCTTATTCCACATATTTTCAGGAACAAAATCAGGAAGTATCGCTCTTAAAATCAAGCGACCAGCCGTCGTAAAGATGATCTTGTTATCAACCATTGTCTTAATTTTTGCATGAAGACCAAGGGTATTAGCCTCTTCAGCGATCATTACTTCATCAACGCTTGAGAAAATTTTATTTGCACCTTTTTCATCATTTCTCTCTAGGCTTAAATAATAAATTCCTAAAACCATATCTTGTGAAGGAACTGTGATAGCCTTACCACTTGCAGGAAGCAAGATGTTCATTGAGCTAAGCATTAAAATTTTGCACTCAGCGATAGCCTCTTGTGATAGTGGCACGTGAACAGCCATTTGGTCACCGTCAAAGTCTGCGTTGAACGCCGCACAAACTAGTGGGTGAAGTTGGATCGCCTTGCCTTCAACAAGCACTGGGTGAAACGCCTGGATAGAAAGTTTGTGAAGTGTCGGAGCACGGTTTAGCATAACCGGATAGTCTTTAACAACCTCTTCTAGGCACTCCCAAACCTCATTTGTCTTATCTTCTATCATTTTTTTAGCTTGCTTAACAGTTGTCGCATAGCCTTTTTCTTCAAGGCGAGCAAGTAAATGTGGCTTAAATAGCTCTAGAGCCATCTTCTTTGGAAGACCGCACTGATCCATCTTTAGCTTTGGACCAACAACAATAACAGAACGTCCAGAGAAGTCAACACGCTTACCTAGCAAATTCTGACGGAAGCGGCCTTGCTTACCTTTGATGATCTCGCTTAGTGATTTTAGTGGGCGCTTATTTGCACCTTTTACTGCATTTGCTCTGCGACCATTGTCAAATAGCGCATCAACTGCTTCTTGAAGCATTCTCTTTTCATTTCTTATAATGATCTCAGGTGCGTCAAGCTCAAGTAGACGTTTTAGACGACTATTTCTATTTATTACGCGGCGATATAGGTCGTTTACGTCTGAAACAGCAAATTTACCACCATCAAGGCTGACTAGCGGTCTAAGATCAGGTGGAAGAACTGGTAAATTTGTTATCATCATCCACTCTGGGCGGTTGCCTGAATTTAAAAAGCTCTCGATAACTTTTAGGCGTTTTACGATAGTCTTTTTCTTGGCCTCAGAATTTGTAGACTCCATCTCTTCTTTTAGTTGATTTAAAATTTCCATCAAATCAAGCTCGGCTAGCATGTCATAGATGACCTCACCACCCATTCTAGCTGTAAAACCAGTCTCTTCATATCTTGAAGCTAGGCTTTGATATTGCTCTTCATTTAAAACGTCGTATTTTTCAACTTTTTTAGAATTTTCATTGTCGTAATAAGCCTCGCCAGCATTATCAACAATGTATGCCTCATAGTAAAGTACGCGCTCAAGATCCTTCATCTTAATACCAAGAAGTGCACCAATACGGCTTGGCAAGAAATTTACATACCAAATGTGAGCCACTGGAGTTACAAGCTCAATGTGACCCATGCGAGAGCGGCGAACCTTAGATGTTGTTACTTCAACGCCGCACTTTTCGCACTTTATACCTTTATAACGCATCTTTTTATATTTGCCACAAAGGCACTCGTAATCACGGATCGGTCCAAAAATTTTCGCACAAAACAAGCCGTCACGCTCAGGTTTTAGCGTACGGTAGTTGATAGTTTCTGGTTTTTTAACTTCGCCATAACTCCAAGATTTTATCTTCTCAGGACTTGCTAAACGAAGTTGAAAAGCTTCAAAATCACGAGGTCTATGCTCTTCTTTTATCTCAACTGGTTTTAAATTAGTTAGTTTCATTTGTCTCATCCTCATCATATACTTCTACATCAAGAGCTAGTGATTTTAGCTCGTTTGTTAGAACAAAGAACGTCTCAGGGATGCCAGTCTCAGGAACGTTTTCACCTCTTGTTAAAGCCTTATAAGCAGAAAGTCTTCCCTCAACATCATCTGATTTTACAGTTAGCATCTCTCTTAGTGTATGAGCGGCACCATAAGCCTCAAGTGCCCAAACCTCCATCTCACCAAACCTTTGACCACCAAATAGCGCCTTACCGCCGACAGGTTGCTGTGTAACAAGGCTATATGGTCCAGTGCTTCTTGCGTGAACTTTTTCATCAACCAAGTGGTGAAGTTTTAGCATATACATACAACCAACATTAACACGTTCTCTTATCTTTGAGCCTGTGCGTCCATCGTATAGCTCAGTTTTACCATCGCTATCTATCTTTGCCATCTCAAATAGTTTTGCAAATTCGTCAGCCTTAACGCCTTCAAAAATCGGAGTTGCAAATCTTACGCCATTACTCCAATCTTTTGCATACGCAAGAAGCTTCTCATCACTCATCTTGCCAAGAGCTTTTTTAGCATCCATTAGCTTAGCAACACCTGCTATTTCTATCATCTTAGCTCTTAGCTCTTTTATCCACTCGCCTTTTTTGGTCTCAAAAATTTCATTTATCTGCTCGCCTAAGCGGTAGCCAACAAGACCAAGGTGGCTCTCTAAAATTTGACCGATGTTCATACGGCTTGGAACGCCAAGTGGGTTTAGCACGATGTCTACAATCTGACCGCTTGGAAGATAAGGCATATCGACTTCTCTTACTATATTTGAAACGATACCTTTATTACCGTGACGTCCAGCCATCTTATCGCCGACTTTTAGTTTGCGTTTTGTAGCTATATAAACTTTTACAAGTTTTACAACGCCGCTTGGTAAAATGTCATCTTTTTCTAAAATTTCTATCTTAGCATCGTGCTCTTCTTTGAGCTTTTTCTTTTCGTTTTGGAAGTAATTTTTTAGCTCGTCATATTTCTTTTGGATATCTTTTGAAAAGCTTTTAACGATAGCATTTAGAGTAAACCTATTTATATTTTCAAGATCAGCCTTATTGATATTTGAGCCTTTCTTATACTCTTTTTTATTTACCTCTTGATCACTTGCTAGTGGATTTTTAGAAAGAAGTGCTGTAACTTTTAGCATCTCTTCGCGGTCTAGCATAAGTAGTCTATCGTGATGTTCTTTTTCTAAAAGAGTCTTCTCTTCTTCGTAAGCTTTATTTGTTCTACTATCTTTTTCATATCCTTTTTTGGTGAAAATTTTAACATCAACAACCACGCCTTCCATTGAAGCTGAAGCGTAGAGCGATTTGTTTACAACATGACCGGCCTTTTCACCAAAGATCGCACGAAGCAACCTCTCTTCTGGAGTTGGCTTAACTTCGCCTTTTGGAGATACTTTACCAACAAGGATCATACCAGGCTTAATCTCTGTACCAATTTTGACAATACCACTCTCATCAAGGTGCATAAGCTCCTCTTCTTTGACGTTTGGTATATCTTTTGTTATCTCCTCAACCCCATCTTTTAACTCACGAGCCTCGATCTCTTTTTCATAGATATGGACACTTGTAAAAGCATCTTCACGTATCATTTTTTCACTAATAACGATCGCGTCCTCGTAGTTATAGCCATTCCAAGGCATAAATGCGATTAGTGCATTTTTACCGATAGCTAGCTCGCCTTTTTCCATGCTTGGGCCGTCAGCTATGATTTGGCCAGCAATAATCTCATCACCTTTTTTAACTATCGGATGTTGAGAAAAAGTCGTATTTTGGTTTGTTCTTAAATTTTTCTCCAAAGAGTAGTGATCAATATATGGACCAGCTTCGTCTTCGCCTAAAATGAATATATTTTTATTGTCAACCTTTTCAACCACACCACTACGTCTTGCTTTTACGCTTTCCCATGCATCTCTTGCAATAACGCTTTCCATACCTGTTCCAACAATAGGAGCAGTTGAGCGAAGTAGTGGTACTGCCTGACGTTGCATGTTTGAACCCATGAGAGCACGGTTAGCATCATCATGCTCTAGGAATGGAATAAGTGAAGCCGCAACACCAGCTATCATACCAGAACAAAGGTCGATCAAAGCAACATCTTCTCTACGGGCAAGCATCATCTCGCCATCTTTTCTAACCTCAATCAAGTCCTCAACGATGTGTCCATTTTCATCAAGTTTAGTTGATGCTGGAGCTATAACATTACCCTCTTCTTGAGTTGCGGTTAAGTAAACTATCTCATCAGTCACTTTGCCATCTATAACTTTTTTGTAAGGCGCTTCAACAAAGCCAAGATCGTTCACTTTTGCATAGGTTGAAAGCGTATTGATAAGACCAATATTTTGACCTTCTGGAGTCTCAACCGGACAAATTCTGCCGTAGTGGGTTGGGTGAACGTCGCGCACCTCAAAGCCAGCACGCTCTTTTACTAAGCCGCCCTCGCCAAGCGCAGATAGACGGCGCTTGTGAGTAACTTCACTAAGTGGGTTTGTCTGATCCATAAACTGGCTTAGCTGACCACCCGTAAAAAATTCCATAATTGTAGCTGTGATCATTTTTGGATTAATAAGGTCGTATGGCATAATCTCTTCAGTATTATTGCTTAAGCTTGTAAATTTGTCGCGAATTGCCTTTTGCATCTTTACGAAACCAAGGTGAAGTTCGCTAGCAAGTAGCTCACCGATTGACCTTATACGGCGGTTGCCAAGATGGTCGCGGTCATCAATGTGACCTTGTCCATTTTTAACTTTTATAAGATATTTTGCAGTTTTTATGATATCTTCACTTGTTAGTAAAGTAACGTATTCTGGCACATCAAGAGAGAGCTTATGATTCATTTTCATACGACCAACTTTTGTTAAATCGTATCTCTCAGGATTAAATAACATATCATTTACAAAACTCTTTGCAGCCTCTTTTACAACCGGCTCTCCTGGTCTCATGACCTTATAAATTCTAATAGCCGCAAGATCATTTTCATCATCCACACCCTCAGTTTGTTTTAAAACCTTAAGCATATCGTTATCAGCTATGAAAGAATTTATAATTGCATCATCAACACCAGCAGCAGAGTTATTTATAATCTCAATACTTTCATGCTCAGCTAAAATTTTTGCAAGTTTATTCTCATCAAGAGCAGATAGTGTATCATATAAAATTTCTCCACTCTCTGTATTTATTACAGGATTTGCCAAATATCTACCGATAAGTGCTTCAACTGGGTATTCAACAAATTTTACGCCATCTTCAATCAACTTATCAGCTTTTTTCTTAGTTAGACGTTTGCCTGCCTGGTGAAGAATTTCTCCATCTTCGTTTTTTATATCATATTCAACTCTTCCCAAATAATCTTCAGGATTAAAAAGAGTTAAGAATTTGTTATTTTTAATAATTAAATTTTGTATTGGATAAAACAACTTAATAATGTCTTGTTTTTTATATCCAAGCGCCCTAAATAATATAGTTACTGGCACTTTTCTACGTTTATTTATCCTAACATATAAAATATCTTTTGTGTCATATTCGAAATGTAGCCAAGAGCCACGATCAGGTATTATTTGAGCTGTATAAATTAATTTATTTGCAACAGTCGCGCTCTCTTCTTGTTTAAAAATAACACCTGGACTTCTATGGAGTTGATTTACAACAACACGCTCAACACCATTTATAATAAATGAAATTCTATCAGTCATTAGTGGAATTTCACGTATAAAAATTTCTTGTTCTTTTATATCTTTAACACCGACTTTATCGCCTGTCTTATCATCTTTCTCATGAACGATAAGACGTATTTTCATCTTTAAATTTACAGAGTATGTAAGACCTCTTTCTATACACTCTCTGATCGTATATTTTGGTTTTCCAATTTCTGAGCCAACATATTCTAAAGTCAAACGATTTTGTGGATCATGTATTGGGAAGATTGATTTGAAAACTTTTTCTATACCGCTTTCTGTTTGGTTGTTATTTAGATTTAAAAAATTATCAAAGCTCTTTTTTTGTAGTTGTAGTAGGTTCGGAACGTCTATCTCCTTAACGACATTAGAGAAGTCAACCCTAAGACGATTTCCTGAGTATAAGCTATTTAACATTGCATCTACCTCGTGGTAATTTTGAAAGAAAAGTATAGCCTTTTAACAAGGCATCTAAAATTTAAAAAAGAGAGAGACTGTGCCCTCTCTTGAAATATTAAGCTCAAATAATAAAAAATTATTTAAGTTCAACCTTAGCACCAGCTTCTTCAAGCTCTTTTTTAGCTGCCTCAGCCTCATCTTTGCTAACGCCTTCTTTAAGAACAGATGGTGTTCCCTCAACTGCATCTTTAGCTTCTTTAAGACCAAGACCAGTAAGCGCTCTAACAACTTTAATAACGTTGATTTTCTTATCACCAGAATCAACCAAAACAATGTTAAATTCTGTTTTTTCCTCTGCTGCAGCTGCTGCACCACCTGCCGCAACAGCGCCACCAGCTACCATTACAGGAGCAGCGCTAACACCAAATTTCTCTTCGAACTCTTTTACAAGTTCACTAAGCTCAAGTACAGAAAGATTAGATATAAACTCTAATACATCTTCTTTAGTAATTGCCATTTTTAATCCTTATTATTTTTTAATTTTAATTAAGCTGATTGTTCTTTTTTCTCTTTAAGCGCATTCAAACCAATTGTGAAATTTTGAATCGGCGCATTCCAAACTTGTAAAAGCATCGCAATAAGCTCATCACGGCTAGGCATTTTAGATAGAGCTTTAACTTTATCAACGCTAGCAACTTCGCCATCAATATAAGCTGTTTTTATTTTGAAAAGATCAGCATTAGACTCTTCAAATTTTGCGGCTACTTTAGTTACTGCTAATTGATCTTCACTCCAAAGATAGATATTTGTATCTTTGAGTTCCATTCCGACTTTATCAGAATTTTTAAGAGCAATATTTGCAAGAGTATTTTTAATAACCTGAACTTTTACATTTTGTTCTTTAGCAGAATTTCTTAAAACTTCAAGCTTCTTGACTGAAAGACCACGATAGTCACAAACTACGATAGCTTCTGCAGTCTTAAATTCGCTCTCTAATTTTGCAACAACTTCAGTTTTTTCGTTACGTGTCACTTTTTCTCCTTTCCGACCGGTAATTTCAAGCAGAGCGGGTCGAATCAATTAAGCCCAATGGCCTCGGCTATCTCCAATCTAAGATATAAATTTTAATTTTTAGTTTTATTTTAAGTCCATAACTTCTTGAGTATCAAGAGCTATAGATGGGCTCATTGTCAAAGACAACGAAGCATTTTTAACATATCTACCCTTTGCGGTTGCAGGCTTATGTTTATTGATCGCTTTAATAAATGTTGAAATATTTTCATTTAATTGTTCTTTAGTAAAATTAACTTTACCAAGACCTGCATGTATATTTCCTTGCTTATCAACACGGAAATTTACTTGACCGCTTTTTGCATTATTAACAGCTTGTGCAACATCCATTGTGACTGTACCAGTTTTTGGATTTGGCATTAATCCTTTTGGTCCTAAAATTCTACCAACCTTACCTACAAGACCCATTAAGTTTGGAGTAGCTATAAGAACATCAAAATTCATTATACCTTTTTGTATATCTTCAACTAAATCATCTGCGCCAATAATATCAGCACCAGCTGCTTTTGCCTCATCAGCTTTAGCATCTTTAGCAATAACAGCAACTCTTACAGTCTTACCTGTACCGGCCGGCAAAACGACTGAACCACGAACCATTTGATCGGCATGTCTTGGATCAACATTTAATTTTAATGCGATCTCAACTGTTTCATTAAATTTAGCAGAAGCCAGAGTTTTAACTGTGTCAATAGCCTCGCTAAGGTTATAAATTTTATCTTGCTCTACTTTTTTGAGCAATTCTTGAAATCTCTTGCTAGTTTTTCCCATAAATTTCTCCGCATATATATTGCTTCCGTCTTTTGCTAATCAACCTGACGGTAAAGGCTTTAGTCTACTACTTCGACACCCATTGAGCGAGCTGAACCAGCAATAATCTTGGCTGCTTGCTCTTTATCATTTGTATTCAAATCAACAAGTTTTTTCTCAACTATTTCTAGAACTTGAGCTTTTGTCAATTTGCCTACTTTATTTTTTAAAGGATTATCAGTTCCTTTTGTTATACCTGCAGCCTTTTTAATAAGATCTGTAGCAGGAGGCTGTTTTGTGATAAATGTAAAACTTTTATCAGCATAAACAGTTATAACAACTGGAATATTAAACCCAACCATATCTTTTGTTCTCTCATTAAAGGCTTTACAAAATTCCATAATATTAACACCTTTTTGTCCAAGAGCTGGACCAACCGGCGGACTAGGGTTTGCTTTTGTTGCAGCAATTTGTAATTTTATTTCACCTATAACTTTTTTAGCCATTTCTTGCTCCTTAAATTATCTTCTCAACTTGTGAATACAAAATATCAACAGGGGTGCTTCTACCAAAAATAGAAACATTAAGCCTAAGTTTTCCATGTATCATGTCATATTCTTCAACAATACCTGTAAAGTTAGCAAAAGGACCTTCTGTTATACGAACACTCTCACCATCCTCAAAAAATATCTTAGGTTTTGGCGCAGCTCTTTTTTGAACTTTTTCCAAAATAGTATTAATATCCTTTTCAGATAATGGTGTAGGTTTTTTAGCTTCACCAATAAAACGTCCAACTTTTGGTAAAGATTGAATCCTGTGCCAAAGAGCTGTATCAAGGTCTAAGCATGCAAAAGCATAACCTGGATAAAGAGTTCTTTCGTTGATTTTTTGCTTGCCATTTTTTATTTCAATTACGTCTTCTGTAGGAACTATAACTTCTTTTAGCTGATCTTCTATTCCATGATCTTTTACTAAATTTTCAATTCCTCTTTTTACTGCCATTTCGCTTCCAGCGTAAGTCTGTATAGCATACCATTTATGTGACATTACTTTTCCTTATATCATATAACTTTAGATAGAACAAAGGACATAATAACATCGACAAGAGCTAAAAAAAGTGATACAACAGCAACTACGATAAAAACTGCAAAAAAAGCATTTCTAATTTGTTCTTTTGTGGGATAAATAACCTTCATTATTTCCAATTTAGAAAGCCTAATATAATTTATAATTTTTTCCATAATCTTAACCTTAGTCGTGGCAGGGCAAGAGGGATTCGAACCCCCAACCATTGGATTTGGAATCCAGCGCTCTACCGTTGGAGCTATTGCCCTAATAGCTTCTTAATTAACTTTTTAATTTAACTTCTTTATGAATAGTATGTTTTTTTAATCTTGGGCAATACTTTTTAAGTTCAACTTTATCCGTAGTAGTTTTACTATTTTTAGTTGTTGTATAATTTATATCACCACTTTCAGAGCATTTTAAACCAATTTTAATTCTCATATAAGTCCTTATTAAGATATCAAAGGGATATCCTCCCTTTGACAAATTTTTATAAATTAACCAAGTATTTTTGAAACAACACCTGAACCAACAGTCCTACCACCTTCACGGATAGCAAAACGAGTACCTTCCTCAAGTGCTACTGGAGCAATCAATTCAACAGAAATTCTTACATTATCACCTGGCATAACCATCTCTGTTCCTTCTGGGAGCGTAATTGAACCAGTAACATCAGTTGTTCTTACATAGAACTGTGGTCTATAGTTATTAAAGAAAGGAGTATGGCGACCACCTTCTTCTTTTGTTAAGATATAGACTTCGCCTTCAAATTTTGTATGAGGGGTAATTGATTTAGGTTTACAAAGAACCATACCACGCTCAACATCCTCTTTCTTGGTACCACGGAGAAGAACGCCGACATTATCACCAGCTTCGCCTTGATCCATCTCTTTTCTAAACATTTCAACACCAGTAACTGTTGTTGTTTGAGTTGGCTTAATACCGACAATTTCAATTGTGTCACCAACTTTTATAACACCTTTTTCAATTCTACCAGTTACAACTGTACCACGACCTGAAATCGAAAAAACATCTTCGATTGGCATAAGAAGATCTTTATCTGTCGCACGAACTGGAGTTGGGATATAGCTATCAACCGCGTCCATTAATTCCATAATTTTTGCCGACCATTCACCATCTTGACCAGCTTTTGCTTCTTCAAGAGCTTTAAGCGCTGAACCAGAAACAATAGGTGTATCATCACCCGGGAAATTATACTCATTAAGCAATTCGCGGATTTCCATTTCAACCAATTCAAGTAGCTCAGCATCATCAACCATATCAGCTTTATTCATAAAAACAACAATGTATGGAACACCAACTTGGCGTGATAACAAAATATGCTCTCTAGTTTGTGGCATTGGGCCATCAGCTGCAGAAACAACCAGAATAGCTCCATCCATTTGCGCAGCACCTGTAATCATATTTTTTACATAGTCGGCGTGACCAGGGCAGTCAACGTGGGCATAGTGGCGTTTCTCTGTCTCGTACTCAATATGTGAAGTAGCAATTGTAATACCACGCTCTTTTTCTTCTGGAGCATTATCAATATTATCATAATCTTTTAGCTCAGCAAGTCCTTTGCGTGAAAGAACAGCAGATATTGCAGCTGTTAATGTAGTTTTACCATGATCTACGTGACCAATAGTACCTATGTTTACGTGCGGCTTGTTACGTGAAAATTTTTCTTTAGCCATCTTTTCCTCCGTATGTGATATATGTCTTTTTTCTTACCAAATTTGTATAATCATAATAAAATCATATTAACCAGTGGAGCTCATAGCGGGACTTGAACCCGCGACCTCTTCCTTACCAAGGAAGTGCTCTACCTCTGAGCCATATGAGCGAAAAACGCTTGGCAGAGATGATTCCAATTAAATAATACAAACAACTAAAAATTTTGAAAATAAAGTAAGGAATAACTGTGTTTAGTAAAATCTAGATACAGCTCCCAGTTTATTTTCCCAAATTTTGGAGCGGGAAACGGGGCTCGAACCCGCGACCCTCAGCTTGGAAGGCTGATGCTCTAGCCAACTGAGCTACTCCCGCATAACAATGGTGGTGAGACGTGGATTCGAACCACGGAAGACATAGTCAGCAGATTTACAGTCTGCCCTCGTTGGCCGCTTGAGTATCTCACCTTAAACATTAATAAACTATTTTGGTATTTTCTGGTCAAACACTGTTACAAAAATGGAGCTGGTGAACGGACTTGAACCGCCGACCCACTGCTTACAAGGCAGTAGCTCTACCAACTGAGCTACACCAGCACCTGTTTTGTGAAGTGGCAATTATATATCAAAACAAGGTAAAAGTCAAGGGAAATTTAAAAAATTATTCGTAAAAATTAAAATCATAAAATATAGCCATTTAAGAATACAAATTTTTATTAGATTTAAATCCATAATACATCATTAAGCATTTATGAAAAATGTATAATTTTTATAGTTTTATTTTTTTTAAAAGCTAAAATTCCTATAATTACTAAAAAATATATAAGGACTTAATATGCAATTTTTACCTTGGGCGATAATTTTATTACTAATTTATGTAATTTATTTTCTAATGATACGTTACGAGAAAAGAATATCGACTCTTAGCAAATTAATTGAACAAAATAGCGATGGCATTAAAGAAAATAGGGATTTGATTGGACAAAATAGATCACTTATTGAAAAAAATAAACACGATATCGAAAAAAATACAAAAGACATCATAACAAATGTTGAAAAAGTAGATATCGATTTGGAAGACTAAAGTTTTTGATTTCTTATCTAGGCTATTAATAAATTTGCTAGAATTTTTTATTTAAGATTTTAGCAAATTATTTTTTATTTGAAATTTTATATTTATTGTATTCTTTAGCCAGTAAAAGTTG
>NZ_CABPUR010000002.1:416391-443076 GCF_902460665.1 Campylobacter concisus
GGTATTTAAATTTAAAATTCCAGGATCAAAGTCAAATTTATCCAAACTCTGGTCATAGCCTTTTATTAAAATTTTAATACTTCTTACTATATCATCGTAAATTTTTAGATTTTTAAATAGCTTTTTATGTCTACTAGCAACATCTACTAATTGTAAAAAATCCATTTCACAATCACTAAATTTAAATCGTTCAATTTCATCATTAACTATATCGCAGCAATGATCATCTTTTATGAGATAGAAATTTTGTAAATTTTGAAATTTTTCAATATCGTATTCACCAAATTTCTTATCATAAAAAGCGATCTTGCCCATTACCTCTCCGTTAAGGCATTTTGTTTTGCCTTTAAAATAGGCTTTAATAAATAATCAAGTATTGTCTTTTTGCCGGTAATGATATCAGCTGAGACTATCATACCAACTTTTATCCTAAGTGGCTTTTCTTCGATACCAAGATAATTTTTCTCAGTTTCTATCCTGACCAAATAATAGCTCTCGCCAGTTTTTTCATTAGTCTCTGTATCGGCACTAATCTGCGTTACTTTGCCTTTTAAACCACCGTAAATACTAAAATCATAGGCCGTAAATTTAACCATCGTATCAAGCCCAGGCCTCAAAAATGCAACATCAGCTGGCTTTACTTTTACTTCAGCTACTAGCTTATCCTCAAGAGGAACAATCTCAGCAATATTTTCTCCAGGCTTGATAACTCCTGATACTGTATGAACCATCATTTTACTAACAATACCGTTTACTGGAGATCTTACATATGTTCTTTCTACTCTATCACTTAGGCTGATTTGTGACTCATTTATCCTTGCAATCTCTGCCGAAACTTCGTTAAGCTCTTTTTTTGCATTATTTTTAAATGCCAGCTTTGCCTCTTCTATCTTATTTTTTGCCTCTTTTATGGTCGATTCGACCCTTGGCACGGCAAGCACAGATGCGTCAAGCTCGCCTTTTAGGTCATTTACGCGTCTTTGAAGCTGGATATACTCGACCTCACTAACAAGACCTTTTTTAAAGATAGGCTCCATGATAGCTTTTTCTTTTAAAACAAGGTTGTAGCTATTTTGAGTTTGAGAAATTTTATTTCTAAGCTCATTTAGCTCACTTTGGCGTTGATGGATCTGCTCTGTTAGAATTCCTATTTGCTCATTTAAGTGATCGATGTTTGAGTTGTGCAAGCTTATCTCGTATCTTACGGCCTTGCTATTGTTGGCATCTCTTGTTTCGTTATAGTCAAATTCTTTATCATTGGCTTCAGCGTCAAGCCTCATAAATTTAGCCTGAAGCTCATCAAGCCTTAGCTTTGACTCGCCGTAGCTACTCGTAAAATTTTTATTATCTAGCCTTATTAGAATTTGATCTTTTTTAACCTCATCGCCCTCTTTTACAAAAATTTGATCCACGATACCACCCTCAAGGTTTTGTATCGCTTGGTTTTTACCTGAAGGGATGATCTTGCCACTACCTCTTGTGATCTCATCTATTTGTGCCCAAGAGGCCCAAACAAGAAGCCAAAACATAGTTATAGCAACCGTATAGAGTATCTTTTTAGATGTAGATGGGGCTTTAGCCAAAACAGCCTCAGAAAGACTTGACATAAATTTCAAATCATAAGCATCATAATTTTTTGTTTGAAGATTAGACTTTATGTCATCTACACTATTTAAAATTTTATTACTAGCTTCCTCTTGTTCTTTTATGTTATTTTCAGAAATTAATCTTTTTTCAGTTTTTGGATTTTCATTTTGTTTATTCTTGATATCTTCTTGCATGATCACTTCCCACTAAGTCTTGCTAAAACTTCATCTCTTGGTCCGTCCAATAAAATTTTGCCATTATCCATAACTATAAGTCTATCAACAAGATCTAGCATCGACGTCCTATGTGTAACAAGCAGCATCGTTTTATTTGCTGTATTTGTCTTTAAATTTATTTTTAACTTATTTTCAACTGTATTATCAAGAGAATTTGTTGGCTCATCAAGCAAAATAATAGGACTATCTAGCAAAAATGCCCTAGCCACAGCTATACTTTGACGCTGTCCGCCACTTATGCCGTCACCTCTTTCAAAGACTGGCATGTCAAATCCAAGTGGATGGGCATTTACATATTCATCAACTCCGCTTACTTTAGCTGCTTTTATAATCTGAATATCATCAACATATGGTGCTTTTTGAACAATATTTTCTCTAACCGTTCCTTTAAAGAGCACAACATCTTGCGGAACATAGCCGATGTTTCGCCTAAGATCGGCTGGATCGATTTGATTAATATCAATACCATCAATTAGCACTGAGCCTTCAGTTGGTGCGTAAAGTCCCAAAATGAGCTTTTGCAAAGTAGTTTTTCCAGAGCCATTTTTGCCTATAATGCCAACTTTTTCACCTGGCTGAATAACAAAATTTATCCTATCAAGCGAACCTTTTGTGGTATCTGGATATGTAAAGCTTACATTTTTAAACTCGATCTTTCCATCAAAAGAATTTCTTCTAACAAATTTTTTACCCTCTGGCCTTTCAACAGGCATTTGCATAATCTTACTAAGACTTTGATATGCTGTTTTTGTCTGCTCAAAATTTGCAGCTAGTGAAGCTACCTGTCCCATAGGAGCGATAGCGCGAGAGCTAAGCATAACCGCAGCGATAAGACCACCCATTGTAAGATGCGTATCTTGTATCATATAGACGCCAAGAACGATGATGGCAATAGTATTTAATTGCACTAAAAAAGATGTAACAGTCGTTATCGAAGTTGTAATAATTTTTGATTTAATGCTTCTATTTGCTATCTCACCGGTTGCCTCTTCCCAGTTCCACTGTATATGTCCGCTAGCGCCAAGAGTTTTGATGGTCTCAAGACTACTAAGGCTCTCTATTAAAATTCCATTTTTTATAGCCGAAGCCTCAAATGTACTTTTAATAGCATTTTGAAGTGGATCTTTTATAAAAAATGTATAACATAAAATAGCTATCATAATAACAATTGGTACGAGTACGATATAACTTCCTATAAAATAAGTAACTATCAAGAAAATGATCGCAAATGGAAGATCGACAATGGCTGCTAATGAGGCTGACGAGAAGAAATTTCTAACCGTATCAAACTCTTTTAGGTTGCTAGCAAATGAGCCAACAGATTTTGGTTTATTGCTAAATTTCATATCCATAACACGTTCAAATAAAATTGAACTCATTATGATGTCGCTCTTTTTGCCGGCGATCTCAAGAAAATATGATCTTACAAATTTTAAGAAAAGATCTATGCCATAAACTACACTTACACCAAGCGCCAAGACCCAAAGTGTCTCAACCGCATTATTTGGCACGACACGGTCATATACGTTCATCGTAAAAAGCGGACTAGCAAGAACAAATAAATTTATAATAAAACTTGCAAGAACAACATCAAAATAAATCTTTTTTGAACGTTTTAGAGTTCCCCAAAACCAATGGTCATTGCCCGCATCAATTAGCTTTGTTGAGCTAGTATCCTCTGGAACAAACTCGCGCTTTAGATAGTATGCATAGCCTAAATATTCTTCTTTTAATTTACTTATTTCTATCGTGCTAGTACCAGTTGAAAGTTCTGGCGTTATGATATTTGCCGTCTTTTTATCTTTACTAAAAGATTGTAAGATGCAAGCTTTTTTGCCTCTAAGCATTAAAATGCAAGGTAAAACTAAAGGAGAGATTTGTTCGAGATCTTTTCTTACAAGGGTAGAAGCAAAACCAGCACGAGAAGCAGCACGAGAAAATAAAGACCTTGAGCTTTTAAGTGAAAAAAGCTCAATCTCATCGCCATCTTTTACTGGCAAGCCAATAGTTAAAGCATCGGCACTGTATGGATTATTATGAAGCTTGGTAAAAATAACCAAGCATTGAAGCAGCTCATCTTTTATCTTATCACTATGCATCTATCATCCAATGTTCTTAATTTCATCTATATAAATTCCTTGCATATTTTTAATGCCAAGATCGATTAACTTTTTCTTCTGCTCTTCACCTTCAACACCAATTGCGATCAAAATAATGTCTTTTGAGCTTAAAACAACATCAAGTGATTGTTTTGTGTTTACTCCTGACTTATCACTTAAGAAGTCGATTAAGACATTTGACTGAATTTTTACATAATCAGGGTTAAATTCTTTTAGTTTCTCAATACCTTTTGCGTTAAGCTCGAAGTGGTCAAAACCAAATCCAAAGCCAAGCTCTTTTAATTTTTTAGTAAGCTTAACTATACTTTCTATGCTAATATCGTCTTTATTTGGAATTTCTATATAGTTTTTATATTTAGAAATTTGGCTTATCTTTTTAAGTGTAGCTTCAAGTTTTGAAAAATTCTCATCTGAGTTTAATATCTCTTTACCCAAATTTATTGCCAAGTTGCCACTTGGTAAGATATTCTCTGGTAAAATTCTAGCCACCCTATTTAAGATATGAAGATCAAGCATCGCACCTAAATTTAGCTCATTGACCATCGGCATGAAATATGAGGCCATACGCCATACGCCATCTTTATCAACAAGCCTCAAATAAAGCTCATACTGCTCAAAATTTGAATCAAGATCAATCACTTTTTGAGCTGCAAATTTAAATTCATCCTCTTTTATTGAGTCAAAAATAAGCTCTTTGTACTTCTCTTTACCAATCACTAAAGTATTTTGATTTTCATTAAATACCTTATATGTAAAGCTACCAGCAAGTCTTGAACTAGCCAATGTAACGTCAGCTGAAGTAAGAAGTGTCTTGATATCAGTATTTGGTGAATACTCAACTATCGCAGCATTTACTGGATACTCGCTATCATTTAATGCAAAATTTGTATAAAGCTTTTTAAACTCGTTCATAATTTCATCACATAGAGCCAAGAAATTTGACGAATTTCTACCATACGAAAGTACGATGAAATCATTATCGTTAAGTCTTGCAACAATTGCATTTTTATCATTATGGATTGATTTTTCTTGTAAAATTTGAGCTATTTTCATTATAACGCTTTGCCATTTTTCAAAGCCAAGCGTACTTTTTAAATTTATTAGATCTTTAAAACTAACAAGCAAAGCAACACCACTTGAATATTCTTCACTAGCTAGATACTCACTAAATTTAGTTTGAAAAAATCTTCTGTTATTAGCACCACTCATTGTATCTTTATATAAAAGCTCTTGATACTTACTAAGTGTGGCTGCCTCTCTCTCAAAAATGTCTTTTACCTTGCTAACCATAGAGTTCATAGCTAGAACCATTTTTTTAAGATCAGCTGTAAATGGAATTCTTTTCTGAATAATAAATTTATTATCAAGTATGGCCTCAGCCTGATCTTGAACTTTCATAAGTGGTCTAAAAATAGCCTTTAGAGCGAAATATGCCACCACGAGAGTGACAATTATCATTAGAAGAAGAAAATTAAAAATATTTTTTGAGTTAGTATAAAGCTCATTGTAGGCAAGTGCGGTACTGCCTTGAACATAAAGCGTGCCAAATTTTGCCCAGCCAGTCATAATCTCGCTATCTGCTATTGGCGCTTCAAACTTGGCTATTTTATAAAACCACTCAGGAATATCTTTAACAACTGTTTGTTGAGAATTTTCAATAAGAACCTTACCATCAACATCTTCAAGCTTGATAAGCTTGTATCTACCGCTGTCAAACATAGAATTTATCATTGTTTGAGCCAAGGACATGTCATCTGGATCGATAATAGGCTTTAAAGCAAGTCCAAGCGAATTTGCTGTATGTCTTGCGTTTTCACCAAGCTGGTCATTAATATATCCATTTAGGCTCTTAAAATTTAAGTAGCCAACAGCCATAAAAATCATGATACCAAAAGTTATCACGGCGATCATAATTTGTTTAAATAGCGTCATAAATCCTCTTTTCCTATCCTATCTATTAGTTCCATCCACTTAGGATTTTGTTTTTTATTTCCACCTGGTATTGCTTGACCAAGACCTTCTTGTTTTGCCAAGTATAGTGAATCACCATTAAAACTATAAACTGGAACAAGGTCCGTTCTTTGAGTTGCGATTTTTATTTTACCATTTATGTTATCTAAAATTAATGGAATAGATTTTGGTGTATCATAGTATGCTAAAACCATATGAGCTTGATTGTATCTTAAGGCTTTAACATATGTGAAGTATAATTTTTGAGTTGGAATTCCTAGCTGCTTTAGTGTAAAATATTTTGCGATAACGTAGTCTTCGCAGTCACCAGCACCTTTTCCTATAAATTCCATTCTAGTAGCCCAATAATCCTTTTTGTGCCAAAGCTGCATATCATCAACCCATCTAAAAGAGTTAAAAAAGTCATTTACTTTTATTAATTTCTCTTGTTCAGTTGCATCTTGCAATGAAGTCATTAAAGAATTTAAAGCAGAAGCCCTTCTTCTTGCATCTTCTCCATAAATTTTAGCTACCTTTGCTATAGTTGTTGATTTTATAAAATCTCCAATAGCACTTGCTAATAATAAAAAAAGGACGCTTACAATAAGCGTCCAAAAATTTGTCTTGACCCTCATGGTCATTACTTTTTACATTTTTATCTTAAATCGTTTTGAATGCTGCAAGCACCTTGAATGTACCTCTTCGCAAAACCTGGTTCAAAACTATCTGAGATCATTCCCATATTATCTAATAGTCTATATTTTGCATAAGATAGTGCTGTCTCAGTTGTAGCAATCTCTTTTAACGCAGAGTTATATTCATTTTCAGCATCAAGCAAGTTTATAAGATCGCGACGACCGATTCTAAATTCATCCTGATAAGCATCAAGTGTAGCTTTAGCATACTCAACGTGTTGATTTAAGTATCCCATTTTTTCTTGGTTAAGAACATAATTTTGCCATGAAAATTCCAAAGATTCTTTAAGCTCTCTTACAAGATTATCCAAAGTTTGTTGCTCTTGTTGAACAGCAAGTTGGCTTTTTTCTTTATCTAGTTTATCATTGCCTTTATTGTAAAGGTTATAGTTTAGTCTCAAAAGTGCGTCGAATGTTTGTTCTTCATAATTGTCATATAAGACATTTGAATGATCATACGCACCAGATACAACAAGATCTAGTTTTGGTAAGAATGGCGCATTTTTCTCTTTTACAACTGACTCTGCCATAGCAATATTTGATTTTTGAACTAAAAGTGATGGGTTGCAAAGAATTGCTTTGTTATAAACAGCCTCTTTTGTGCTAGGCAAAGGAAGGCTAAACTCAGGCATTACTAAATTTTTAGCTGCAACTTTTTTTCCATATAATTTCTCAAATGTAGAAAGTGCATCTTCATAGTTATTTTTAGCAGCTGTATAGTTTGATTGAGCTAAAGTATAGCGTGATCCAGCTTGTCTCTCTTCAGAAGCTACACCATAACCTGATCTTGCTCTATCTTTAATTTGGCTATAAATTTCCTCATGACTCTTTACGTTTTCTTCTTCAATGTCTAAAATTCTTTTAGTTTGAAGAACTTGTAAGTAAGCATTTGCAGCATTTAATGTAAGTCTATCTGCAGCTTGTGCTACCGAATAAGCAGCTGAATCAAGCCTTGCGCTTTGAGAATTTATTCTATTTTTATCAGCACCACCATTGTATAAATTTTCAACCAAGGTTAGAGATGTGCCAGAAATTCTTCCATCTCCTCTTCTTGTAGAAACTCCATCATCAAGGCGTTTTTTCTCATATCCCACTCTAGCAGCAGCGTCAAGTGTTGGATAATAGGCATTTTTTGCTATTTTTAGATCTTTGCCAACTTGTAGATAGTTAAATTCTGTAGCTTTTAAACTTGGATTTTCATTTAAAATAGTCTTTATAACTTGATCTAAAGTCAAAACTCCATCATCAACTTGTGCTACTGGTTTTACTTCAGTTGATATAGCTTGTTCTATATTAGATTTTTTTGTTACTTGAGTATCAGCTACAGGTGCTTTTGGTCTCATTAAAGCATCCTTATAGCCTGATTCGTTTTGAACTTTAACTAATAGACTATTAGCTTCATCCTCAGAGACTGGAGTCGTGTCGACATATAAAAATTTTCGTCCATCAACCTCATAGATACCTGTAGTCAGCCTACTGTCAGAAATTTTACTATTAACTTTATTAATAGCACTATCGATTCTAGCTTGGCTGTCGCTTTGTACAAATGAAGCTAGAAAAATCCTATAAGGAACATCTTGAGCTGACAGTACAGTTGCTGCCAAAGCACTAATTGCCAATATCTTTTTCATAACTAAGATCCTTTTATCTTATTACCTTATTTTATTACTAAGTCTTTACTTAAATTTTGACACGAATTATACATCAAGAAATATTAAACGTATTTTAAATATATTATGACAAAAAAATAATTTTTATATAGTTTTAGAAAAACGCCTTAAATTCTCGGGAATTTTCTTTAGATATTCATCAAAACACATTGCAATATTTCGTATTATCAATGTTCCAGTTTCATTTACGCTAATTTTATCTGCTGTAACATTGACAAATTCGCTTAAATTTTTAAGCTCCTCAAGCTCATCCTTAAAGTGTTCAAAGAAATTTATATGGAATTCATTCTCGATGGCTTTGATATCAAGCCCAAAATTACTCATTAAGTTCATAATCACACTCTTTCTAAGCAAATCTTCATCGCTTAGATAAATTCCCTTTGCATATGGCAACTTTCCACTATCTATCGCCTTTTCATACTCGTCCATATCTTTATGATTTTGTGCGTAGTGCCTTTTGCACTCACCGATACTTGTCACGCCTATACCGATAAGATCAGCGCCACCCTTTGTCGTATAACCTTGAAAATTTCTATGCAAAGTACCATTTGCAAGAGCACCAAAAAGCTCATCATTTGGCTTTGCAAAGTGATCCATGCCTATCATTTTATAGCCATTTTTAGTTAAAAACTCAGCCGTAAATTTTAAAATTTCAAGCTTCACTTCTGGATTTGGCAGAGTTGTCTCATCAAATTTACGCATTGATTTTTTTATCCATGGCACATGAGCGTAGTTAAATACTGCAAGTCTGTCTGGATCAAGCGTAAGAGCAAGCTCAAGCGTCTTTTTAAAGCTCTCTAGGCTTTGATACGGCAGGCCATAGATTAGGTCCATATTGATTGATTTTATGCCCTTTTGCCTAGCCATCTTTACAGCATTTTGAGTGATCTCATAGGGCTGAATTCTATGAATTTCTTTTTGCACCTTCTCATCAAAGTCTTGCACGCCGTAGCTTATGCGGTTAAAGCCATGAGATATAAGCACGTCAAGCTGCTCATTTGTCAAAAATCTTGGATCTATCTCACAGCTTATTTCAGCCTCTTTTGAGAAATTTTTAAATTTAGCTTTGATAAGTTTGATAATCTCATCAAGCTGAGCGGCATTATAAAATGTCGGGGTACCGCCACCAAAGTGCATCTGTAAGACTTCAGCGCTAGTGTCCAGGTGGTGAGCTAAAATTTCAAGCTCTTTTTCTATATATCTTATATATTTCTCTTTGCGATCCTCTTTGCTCGTGTAAATGACATTACAGCCACAAAAATAACAAGCACTTCTGCAAAATGGCAAGTGTAAATAAAGCGAAAGCGGTCTTTTTTTATCGCGATTTTCAATCTCTTTTATATAAGCTTCATAGCTAAATTTATCACTAAACTCTGGTGCTGTCGGATAGCTAGTATATCTTGGCCCTGGCCTTGAATACTTCACATAAGCACTAAAATCAATCATCTGCCCTACTCCTTGCCATTTGAATCACCTCTTTTATGTCTACAAATAAATTTGGGTGCTCTTTTTTGATATTTTTTACCAGTTTGTCAAGATCAATATTAAATTGTCTACTTTTTTTATCGCTTGCGATCTTTTTTATCTCATCCATAGCAACTACCCAAACATCGCTAAAATCAACTGGTATGTTTTGCCAGATCGTCTTTTCAAGCCTTAGATCAAAATTCTCTTTTTGCGACCCTTTTAAGGCCTCGATCAAAGCCGAAAGCGATTTTACAGAGATTACCGTGTGTAAATTTTGATTTTCATCAATACCAAACCACGGCTCTTTTGAGTCCCAAGAGCCACTTTTTAAATTTAAAATATGCTCATTTGGATTTTTGGTTGAAACTATCTCAAAGATCGTCTTTTCAGGGCTACTCAGTCCAAGACTATTACCGATCTCATCTATCTCATCATATATATTTTTCTCTTTGCTCATCTTCTTCTCTCATCCAGCCAGACCATCACGCCTTTTTGGGCATGAAGTCTGTTTTCAGCCTCGCTAAAAATTTCATCTGCGTGCTTCTCAAAAACTGCCTCGCTCACCTCGTAGCCCCTATAAGCTGGCAAGCAGTGCAAAAATATCGCGTCTTTTTTAGCTAAGCTCATCAAATTTTCATCCACGCAGTATCCAGCAAAGTCTTTTAGTCTCTTTTCTTTCTCAGCCTCTTGCCCCATCGATACCCAAGTATCTGTAGTCACTACATCGGCACCATTTACCGCTTCTTTTATATCATTTGTGATAAAAATTTTCGCACCTGAAATTTTTGCGTTTTCATTAGCCATTTTTAAAATTTCTGCATCCACTTCGTAGCCTTTTGGCGTGGCGACCCTTAGCTCAAGTCCTAGTTTGCTTGCTAGCATGAGCCACGAGTGAGTCATATTATTGCCATCCCCTACGTACGCGACCTTCTCGCCTGCGCTAAATTCTAGCATCGTAAGATAATCCGCCATTAGCTGCACTGGGTGAAATTTATCGCTTAAGCCGTTTATCACTGGCACGCTTGAAAATTTAGCAAATTCTTCTAGCGTCTCGTGTTTATCGACCCTTAGCATAGCCATGTCACACATCCTGCTTATTACTCTGGCAGTGTCACGTATAGGCTCGCCGCGGCCTATTTGTATATCATTTTTACTTAAAAATAGCGCATATCCGCCAAGCTCATGCATGCCCACATCAAAGCTCACTCTAGTTCTGGTTGAACTTTTTTCAAATATCATCGCAAGCTTTTGATCTTTAAGATATGGCTTAAATTCTCTAGCCTTCGCCTCTTTTTTGATCTTGCGGGCTAAATTTATCATCTGCTCGATTTCATCTTTGCTAAAGTCATTTAGCGTCAAAAAGTGCTTCATCTTAGCCCCTTAAAATTTTGGCTGCTTCTTTTGCGTGATAGGTGATGATCAAATTTGCCCCTGCTCTTTTAAAGCCGATTAATGTCTCCATCATGACGCGCTCGTAGTCGATGATGCCAGCTTTTGCGCCAGCTTTTAGTAGTGCGTACTCGCCGCTTACGTTATAGACGCAAAGTGGCAGAAGTGTTAAATTTCTTAGCTCTCTAACGATGTCAAGATAAGCAAGCGCTGGCTTTACCATCAAGATATCAGCGCCTTGCGCTTCGTCTTGCAAGCTCTCGTTGATCGCCTCCAAGCGGTTTGCGCTGTCCATTTGGTAGCTCTTTCTATCGCCAAAGCTTGGTGCGCTTTGCGCTACGTCACGAAATGGCCCGTAGTATGCTGAGGCAAATTTGGTTGAGTACGCCATCACTGGTAAATTCTCAAAGCCATTGCTATCAAGCGTCTCTCTTAGCGTTGCGATGATGCCATCCATCATGCCACTTGGTGCGATCATGTCAGAGCCATTTTGAGCGTGTATCAAGGCTTGTTTAGTTGAAATTTCAAGCGTTGCGTCGTTGTCGATGGTGTTGTGCACATGATCGATTATACCGCAGTGACCATGGTCTGTGTACTCGCAAAAGCAAAGATCTGTGATGACAAATAAATTTGGGAATTTATCTTTTATGGCTCTAAGCGCGGTTGCGATGATGCCGTCGTTACTTAGTGCGTCGCTGCCAACACTATCTTTTAGGCTTGGTATGCCAAATAAAATGATAGATTTTATGCCTAAATTTACTATCTCTTCGCACTCTTTTAAAATTTCATCGATACTCATTTGATAAACGCCTGGCATCGAAGCGATCTCGTTTTTAACGCCTTTGCCCTCAACTACAAAGAGTGGATAAATGAAGTCATTTACGCTAAGGCTAGTCTCTCTCACCATGTCTCTTAGGGATGGATTTATTCTTAATCTTCTAAAACGTTTAAACATATTTTTGCCTTTTCTTTGTTAAAATGCGTGATTTTTAGCTAGTTTAGCACAGTTGGAGTAAATTTAAAATGAAAATAGAAATTTCAAACGCGGCAAATCTACCTTCAAGATTTGGCACTTATAAGGTTCAAGCCTTCAAAGAAGGGGCAAAAGAGCACCTCGTGATCTACAAAGAGCCTTTAAGCGAGGTAGTAAATCTTAGAATTCACTCCGAATGCCTAACTGGAGATGCGATCGGGAGCCTAAAGTGCGACTGTCGCGACCAACTTGAAGCGAGCCTAAAATATATCGAAGAAAATGGCGGCATGGTCATCTACCTGCGTCAAGAGGGCAGAAATATCGGGCTTTTAAACAAAATAAACGCTTACAGCCTACAAGATAAGGGCTTTGATACCATTGAAGCCAACCACCAGCTAGGTTTTAAGGCTGATGAGAGGACTTACGAAGTGGTTGATTTTATCCTAAATCACTACGGCATAAAAGAGGTAAATTTACTCACAAATAACCCTTTAAAACTTCACGGACTAAGCTCAGTAAAGATCGTAAAACGTGTGCCTATTATCATAAAACCAAACAAATTTAACGAAGGCTACTTGAAAGTAAAAAAAGAGCAAATGGGGCACATCCTGTGATGAAAAATGAGCTTTGCTTGCCAGCTGAATTTAACGAAAAAGTAAAGGCTTACGCTCAAATTTTTGCTAAATTTAACAAAGTTCATAACTTAAGCAATTATAAAGACATAAGCGAGCAGGTGCTTGATAGCATTAGACCGCTTGAAATTTTTGATCTAAGTGCCAAAACGGCGATAGATGTAGGCAGTGGGGCTGGCTTTCCAGCGATATTTTTAGCACTTGCGATGCCGCGCACTAAATGGCACCTTTTTGAGCCGATAGCCAAAAAGTCATCATTTCTAAGCTACGCTAAGATCGAGCTTGACTTACAAAATTTAGAAGTTCATAGCCAAAAGATAGAGCTTGCAGATAAATTTACGGCTGATCTCATCACCTCAAGGGCACTTAGTAAGACAAAAGAGCTCATAAAAATTTGCGAGGGATTTTATGATGAGAGCACTAAATTTCTCATCTACAAGGGCTCTAGCGTCATGGAGGAAATTTCAGGCATAGACGCGCAAATTTACAATGATAAAAACAGAAATTACATATTTTTTAATCTAAAAAACCATGGAGAAAAACATTGAAATACTTGCTTTTTGTAGCGATTTTGGTTGCGATTTACATCATATTTTTTAAAAATAGAAAAAATAGCGACAAGATAAGCACCAGCAACTTCGAAGAGTGCAGCAAATGCGGTGTCTTTAGCGATATCGATCAAATGGTACTAAGAGACGGAAAATACATCTGCAAAGAGTGCATAAAGGGTGAGAGATGAAAATTTTAGGTGATGAGCTGATCAAATTTGAGCCACTATTTCTTTGCAAAAGCGAAGATGAAATTTCAAACGGTAGGCAAAATCTCTTTAAATTTGATAGAAATTTGATAAAAAAAGCGCTAGAAACTGAAGCAAACTTTAGCATCATCGCAAATGACATAAACGAAGCTATCATCGCAAACGCCGCTGGAGCAAAATTTATTATCGCAGATATTAACATTGCAAAAGATCTAGCGAAGATTGCTGAGAGTTATTTATTTGACGCACTTATAGCTGTTTTGATAAAAGATGAAAGCGAGCTTGCACAGCTTGCAAAATTTAACATAGACGCTGCGATCTTGCCAAACGCTATAAAAGAATAAGGACAAAAATGGAAATTTTTAAAACTGCTTTTTTAATGGTTGCTTTAATGCTGATTTTTATCGCTGTTGGCGGATATATTGGAGGTGAGCATGGCATGATGATCGCCTTTTTGATAGCAGCTGGCACAAATATCTTTTCATATTTTTTTAGTGATACTATAGTGCTTAAAAGATATAACGCTATCCCAGTTGATGAGAGCAACGCTCACGGGCTTTATGAGATCGTATCTCGCCTCACACAAAAGGCGAATTTGCCTATGCCAAAAATTTACATCATACCAGAAAAGGTACCAAACGCCTTTGCCACAGGCAGAAACCCAAGCCACGCAGCTGTCGCGGTAACCGAGGGGCTTTTAAAAATTTTAAATGAAAACGAGATCGAGGGCGTACTAGCTCACGAGCTAAGCCACGTAAGGCACTACGACATCCTAACTGGTTCAATCGCTGCCATACTAGCTGGAGCTATCGCGATGCTTGCAAATTTTGCTAAGGTTGGTGGTATTGCTGGGCAGAGTGGCGGTTCAAGAAGAGGTGGCGGTAATGCCATCGTTATGCTAGCACTTGCTATACTCATGCCAATAGCCGCCACAATCATACAAATGGCGATCTCAAGAGAGCGCGAGTACAAGGCAGACAAGGGCGCAGCTTATCTAACAGGACATCCAGAGTGGCTTGCAAGTGCTCTAAGAAAGCTTGAGAGCTACTCAAATTCTTACATCATGCAAAATGCAAGCGAACAAAGTGCTCATATGTTTATCGTAAATCCATTTGGCTCGCTAACTAACAAGCTTGGCGTACTTTTTAGAACGCATCCAAGCACTAGCGATAGGATTGCTGAGCTTGAAAAACTTGAACAAGAGATAAAAAGAAGTATGTAAAAATTTAGTCCTTAGTTAAATTTGGGCTAAATTTCTTCTTTTTACCATCTTTTTTGGCTTTAAATTTAGACATTTACAAGAAATTTTAAATTTTATGAGCGAGTAATTTAGACTCTGATTTTAGCGACAAGCTTTGCGAGGCTTAAAATTAGTAGTAGATTCTTGTGGGTAAATGGAATTTTAAAATTTGCAAAAATATCAAATTTACAACCAAAAAACAGAAATTTAGCCCCAAATTTCACTGCAATTTCTTACACTCACGATCTTCTATAGTGTACTCAAAGATCAGCTCACCATTTTCTGAATAAAAAAGCTCATCCAATGTGACACCGATACTTAGCATATTTAAGATCTCTTTATCTTTGCAAGCAGTTCGCAAATTCTCTTTTTTGATAGCCTCGATAAATTCCAAAAGCTCTTTCTCTTCAAGCCTTTTGATCTCTTGCTTTCTTGCGTGTTTGATGGCATATCTATAAATGAGCGTATCGCCGACATTCAAGATATCATTAAGTGTCAGTGTTGGCGTGCAGATAAATGGAAGCTTTTTTTTGTAGTAAGTTGCGTGATTTTTCGCTGCCACATCTGGCGTAAGTGCCAGAGCATGCAAGCAAAAAAATATCAAAAAAAGGACTACTCGCAACTACTTTTATCCAAATTTATATCAAAAAAATGCCTACCTTCAAAGCCGTAACTACCACTTAGAGTGATGCCACGATTTAGCACAGCTCTTGCCATACCTGAGTTGCAAAGCGCATCTTTTCCATTTTTATAAAACTCATCTTTTAAAGCTAAAATTTGAGCTTTGTTGTAGCCTTTTATTCTCTTTGTCTTGGTCTCGTTTAAAACAAACTCGCCATGTATGTTTAGCCCGCTACTACTCACATCTTTTAGCGTAATCATCTCATCGACTCTGCTTGGTAAATTTGGCTTTGCAGTTTGGACGACAAAAGCTGGGATCTGCTTAGTGTCAAGCTGATTTAATATCTGCTCATAAATTTTAAACTCACTCTCTTGCACACCAAAAGCAAGGCTAGCAAAAGCTAATAAAACGATCTTTTTCACATATTACCTTTATATAAATTTTCTAGTGATATTTGGCGAGAGCTTTACTAAAATGTCATAACTTATCGTATCAAAAAATTTCGCCCAAATATTTGCATTCTCAAGCACACAGACCCATTCGCCGCCATCTTTACAGCTAAAGCTATCCATAGAAATTTTGCCTAGTATTGGCTCGTTATTGGCAAGTCTTAACTCACCACAGCCATTGTATCTTAGTAACCCATCGCCATATCCAAGATCATAGGTGGCTACATTTATATCTTCTTTTGCGCTAAATTTAGCGCCATATCCAACACCTTGACCACTTTTTAAAATGCGCCTGCTAACTCTTCTTGCCCATAGTGAAAGTACTGGCTTTAAGTTCAAACTATCACCAAACTGAGTGTATCCATACTGAGCGATGCCAACACGCACCATATCATCATCGATTTCACTTGCTCTTTCAAGCGCGGCTGAGTTGTGAGAGTGAAAGATCGGTTTTTTCATACCAAACTCATCGCAAAGAGCTAAAATTTTCTCTTTTGCAGCCCTAAAATTTTCTCTTTGCACAAAATAATCAGCATTTAGCTCATCACTTGCACGAAAATGTGTATAAGCTCCAAGAAGCTCTAAATTCCTTCTTGTTAAAATTTCAAAGGCGTAATCAAGCTCGCTTATATCAAGCCCATTTCTATGCATGCCAGTATCGATTGCAAGGTTGATTTTTGAGCCATCTTTTATCTTTAAAAGTGCCTCTATATCGTTTATCGCGTAGATAAATTTACTACTTTCATTTCCGGTTGGGATATGTGAGAGAATGAGAATATTTTCAAATATGTCAGAAATTTCATTTGCCTCAAACTCACTTTTTACAGCACAAATTTCTATGCCAAATTTTTTAGCCTCACTAGCAATAAGCCTTGCGCCATGGCCATAAGCATTGTCTTTTAATACAACTATTACTTTCTCTTTGCCACCAGCTTTAGCACAAATTTGAGTGAGGTTATGAATATATGAAGCTTTATTCAGGCGTATTTCAGACATTAAAATTCACATTAAAAGCAGTATAAACATCCGGTAAAAGTTTTCTTACGTTGTAATCAAATGCATAAAATTTAGCGTAAATTTCTTTCAGATCAGCCTCTTTTACTTTGCTAAAATCAAACACGTCAGTACCATTTTTCTTTGGAACTTGGCGGTCAAGCTCAGCAAAAAAAGCAGCTCTTGCCTCTAAAATTTTCTCGATTTTTTCTTTTACTTCTTGAGATTTTTCCACTTTTACTCCTCTATAAAAATTTTCATATCATCGTTATAAAGCTTCACATAAAGCGTCTTTTGGCCAGCAAATTTATGTGTATCTGAAACATAATCCTCATAAAAACTCACACGAAAAAGCCTATCGTTTTTAAGATTTGGATAAGGCGTGATGAGAAAATTTGAAAAACTAATGCGTTTTTTCTCTTTTTTAGAAAAAATAGCCCGTTTCATACTTTTAAATTTTTCCAAGCTCATACCATCGTATCGCTCAAAGTTTTTATCATAAAATTTAAGATAGTTTTCAATGTCGCTCTCGCTCCATGTCTTTTTCCAACCCAAAAGTCCAGAAATGATCGCTGCAATATCTTTTGCACTAGCTTCTGGGCGCTTATCTTCATAAATAAATGCAAGTGTTTTTTTGTGATCCACCACATCATCAAATTTCATCAAAGTATCATTTTGCATAGCCACGCAGCCTTTTGTTTTTAGCTCATCTGTCCTTTGACCATCAAGTGGATAGCCATGTATCCAAATGCCACCGCCATTTCGCTTTGCAAGCTTATCAAGTAAATTTGGATATGAAAGCGAAAATGCAAGTGGGCCAAGATATCTATCATTTGGCGTAAATCTACGTGTAAGCTGATACACTCCAACCGGTGTTTTTAGATCACCTTCAAGAAGCTTATCACCATTTTTGCCAACTATAACGCTTGAGCTAAAAAGCTTTTTTGTAATGCCGCCATTATAAGAGATCACTT
This sequence comes from Campylobacter concisus, assembly GCF_902460665.1. GTDB lineage: Bacteria > Campylobacterota > Campylobacteria > Campylobacterales > Campylobacteraceae > Campylobacter_A > Campylobacter_A concisus_AL. The sequence goes on from NZ_CABPUR010000002.1 coordinate 434,146, forward strand.
CAAGCTTCTTTTTTGTTTTATCAACTACACTTAGAAGTATCTCGTTGTCATAATACCCATATCTTACATCCTTGCCCTCAAGCTTTTTTAGCCAGTAATCCTTACTTAAAATATTTTTTTCAATGGCGTCAATAACAGCAGCAGAGCCATTTTTTAAGTAAATTTCTTCGTAATTTTGGGCAAAAAGACAAGGCGATAACGCGATGAAGAAAAATATAATTTTTTTCAAGTGAAATATCCCAAAAAGTAAAATTTAGTCCGTAATTATATCCTAAAAAATTTATATTTTTAGATTTTAAAGGTAAATTAAGTAGTTCTAAATGTATAATGTGAAAACCATTATTAATTTTACCACAAAGGAAAAATATGAAAAAAATCGTTTTTGGTGCGATGCTTGCAGCTTCTGCTCTTATGGCGGCTGATATCAGCCTAGAAAATGTTAGAGCTAGAGATACAAAACCTGGCACAAACAATAGTGCAATTTTTATGGATATAAAAAATGCTTCAAATTCCGATGTAAAGCTCATCGGTGCTCATTCAAGCGTTTGCAAAAGCACAGAAATTCATACACATAAAATGAATGATGGCATGATGGCTATGGTTCAAATCGAAGATGCAGTGATCCCAAAAAATGGTGAAACAAAACTAGCTCCTGGCGGTTTACACATTATGCTTATGGATCTAAATAAACCATTAAAAGATGGTGATAAAGTTGATTTAGAGCTAAAATTTAGCAATGGCGAGAGCATAAAGCTTGATAATATCGGAGTAACTAAAAACTTTAAATAATGAAAAAAATCATAATTATTTTTTCATTTATCTTTATTGTTCTAGGTGCTTTTTCGATAGGCTATAAGCTTATGACAACAAGCAAGGAAGATCCACCTGAATTTGCCGATGTAAACACATCGCTAGATCCTTTAAAATGTGATCTAAACAACAAATCTTGTGAGATGGAATTTAAAGGCGTAAAGCTAAAAATAGACATCTCACCAAGACCTATTTATGCTATGAGACCTTTTAGCTTTAAAATCATTAACGGTAAAAATTTAGGGCTAAAAAATCCTAGTCTTGAGATAGACGGCATAAATATGAATATGGGATCAATCAAAGCGAGACTTGAGCCAAGAGGCGATAACTTAACTGCTCAAGTAGTGCTAAGTGCTTGCGTTGTCGAGCTTATGAGATATAGATTTAAAGTACTTGATGACGAAAAAGAAACTGGTTTTTTTGTAGATCTTGATCTAAAATTATAGAGGGTAACGATGAAAAAGGCATTTTGGGGCTTAATAATAATCTTAATTTGTATAGGTGTTGCACTTTTGCTAATAAAGCCAAACAAGTATGATTTTAAGGCACTTTCACAAAATGGTGAAGTAAGTCTTAAAAATTACGACGGAAAGTACAAAGTTATATATTTTGGTTATCTTTTTTGCCCCGATGTCTGCCCTACTGCGCTCTCTTTGATTGGCGATGAACTAAACAAGCTAAAAAGAGATGACTTTGAGTTGCTTTTTATTACACTTGATCCTGAACGCGATACTCCTGAAAATTTAACTCTAATGGCAAAAAATTTCTACAAAGATGCTGATGGATTAAAACTAAATGCCTTAAAAGAAGTGGCAAAAACCTATGGTGTAAAATTTCAAAAAGTCCGTCTTGAAAACTCAGCCATGGGCTACTCTATTGCTCACAGCTCTTCAATATATTTAATAGACAAAAAAGGAAATTTTTATAAAGAAATTTCAAATCTAACAAATGAAAATATTGGAGAAAATTTATTAAATTTGATCAAAGATAGACCTTAGGGCTAGAAATTTTAGTAAGCCAAAATGGCCTAATAAAATTGTTTATACAAGCATCATCTTAAGATCTTCTAAACTAAAATTAATTCACTTGCTATACTTTTGATTTTAATGCTCGCTGAGTGATTTTTTCACCCAAAATCTATTAACCCTTGAACATAAATTTAATCTACAAGCCAAACAAAGTTGATTAAATATAAGCAGTACTAGCAACGAATTTATTAAGAAGATCTGTACGAAAGGTAGGCTTTTGCACTATAAATTTTAATCACAATACAAAAGCCAGAAATTTAGTTTTACTATTTCACTCTATGATGCACGCTGCCGCCATAAGTAATATCCTCTGCCTTTACCTCATCACTTGTTAAAATTTCACTTATCTTGCCATTTTCTTCTAGTTTTTTCCTATTTTCTTCGGCATCTTCTTGATAGCTATAAACCATCGCAACGCTCACTACTCCACTGATAGCTTCTATTTTTTTAAAATTTTTTATCTCATCTTCAATACCATCTGAGCTAACTACCACTACGATTCTATCGTCTGCGTCAGTTATTATTTCACACTCTTTTAGCTTTTTTATTTCGTTTTTTACACTTTCATTTTTATTGTCCGTATAAACTATCAAACTTGAAATATTCATTTAATTCTCCAAAACAAAATTTTATTCTCATAGGCTGAAGTTACGATTTCATTGTCGCTTATAAAAACTATGCTATTTATCGTACTTTGCCCGGTTTTTAGCATTGCGATATTTTCTAAGCTTTTGCTATCAACTAAATTTACATCACTCATCTCATCACTCATATAGGCCGCTACTCTACCATCATCGCTAAGGCCGACGCCATAGACCAAAAAGCCGGTATTTATCTTTTTTAGGCTTCCAGCTGAAAATATCCCCACGATCCTGTCGGTGCCTCCGCTGATCATAACGCCATTTTTATAGGAGATGTCGTAGATATTGTCTGTATGAATATCTAAAATTTGATCCATTTTTTTAGCTTTTATATTATAAAAGTAGACCTTCCCGCTCTCGCAAGCGATAGCTAGAGTGATTCTATCTTCGTTTATCTCCATATCTGAGAGCATTGCAATTGAAATTTTAAAGCTATCATAAATTTCACCACTTTTTAAGTTCAAAAAGTAAATTTCATTGCTGATTGAAGCAAGTGCAATATGCTCATCGTCTAAAAATAATGCCTTTTTTATCGCTTGATTTGGTATTTTTATGCTTTTCATCTGCCCATTTTCTCTTATATAAAGCACCTTTGTAGCATAGTCACCCTCACTTAGGATGAGTATCTTGCCATTTAACTCATCAACGTTTAAAATTTTTGGTCTTTCATAATCGCTAACGTAGGTTTTTATATCATCCATTTTGATAATCTCTTCAAATTTAGACTCTTTAGGATCATAAATTTCAACCGTCCCTCCATCAGTTGCAATAAAGAGTTTGCCATTTATTAGCGTTGTGCTTAGCACATTTGCACTAGCCTCTATTTGCTTGTATGGAGTGGTGATCTCGCTTGCAAAGATAAAATTTAATAGACAAAAAATAAAAAACAAAGCTCTCATAAGGCCTCCATTTGAAGTGAATTTTTAAAGCAAACATCAAAGCACTCGCCGCAACTTACGCAGTTTTGATTAACAATAGGTCTAAAAACGCCAAGAAATTCGACTGCTTTAAATTTGCAAGCATCAAGGCAGTTGTAGCAGATTGTATCGTTCCATGCTAGACAGCTAGAAACATCGATGCTAACTTTTGCATTTATACTCTTTGGCGAGCTTAGGCTTAATGTCTTTTTACCAAGACTCTCACAAGCCTTTGCGCACTCTTCGCAAAAGTCACAGCCCAGCTTTTTAACTTTAAAAACTACCCTTTCATTTTCAAAGCTAAGAAGCTCTTTTTCACAAGCATTTACACAGCTAGCATCGCATCCACCGCAGTCAAACTCTCCGCTAAAAAATGGCGGAGTTATAAATTTGGGAGCAGATTTTGCCCCCAAAATTTTACTAAAAAGCTCTCGCCTGCTTTGCATTATTTAACACCATCGTTTAAAACATCTAGCAAGTTTGACTTATGAGTGCCGTTTTTGTCTCTAAAATCAGGCTTAAATTTATTGCCAACAAGCTGCGTTACGCCAGTTTGTTGCTCAACGTGGCATGTTGTGCAGTTATATCTTTCATCATCAAGCTTGCCTGCAAGATCTTTTTTATTTCTGATGTCATAAAGGTGAGATGATGGTATCGGTGTTGCTCCACTATCTTTTGCAAACTCAGGCATATGGCAGGTTACGCACATATTCATATCCTTTGTGATAGGCACTAAACCCTCAGTATCGTGTGGGATAAATGGCGGTGCATTTTCAAAAGACCTATCAAATTTCTTTGACATACCAGCTGGCTCTTTTGTGTAGTTCACATCTTTTAATACAACGTCTTTATCGTCTAGCAAATCGATATTTCTAAAGCCGATTTGCGAATCACTAATGCTTGGATTATTAAAAGCACATGCCGCAAAAAACGCAGCGCACAATCCTCCAAGCATCATTATTTTTATTTTCATTTTTCTCTCCTTAAATTTCTAATACTAAATTTCAAAGCCCCGTCTCCACAAACATCAATGCACCTGCCACAGCTTATGCACTCGCTTGAGCTTACCGAGCGGCTCTCTTTACCGATCATATCAAGCACTTGCATCTCTGGACAAATAAGCTTGCATTTCATACATTTTGTGCAAGCCTGGGCATCATGTTTTACTCTAATTAGGGCAAATTTTGAGATGATGGCGTAAAAGGCACCAAGCGGACAAACGTGCGAGCAAATACCACGCTTTAACACAAACATATCAAAAGCAATGATCGCAACCGCTATGCCTAAAGCACTAGCTGAGCCGTAAATAATGCCACGCTGAATAATGCCAATATAGCTAATGCTCTCAAATACTGGATAAGATAAAGCAAGGCTTAATATAAGAGCAAGAGCCAGCAAGTAATAACGTAAATTTTTACTCACATTTAAGACTTTTTCGCCCTTAAAGCCAAATTTTTCTCTTAGTTTAAAAGCGATATCAGTTAGCAAATTTATCGGGCATATCCACGAACAAAACGCTCTTGGAGCAACCAGTGCATAAAATGCAAAGATAATACCAGCTCCAATAATTGCATTTATGCCGGCACTAAAGCTTGCAAGTAAAATTTGAACCAAAGCAAATGGATCGCTTAGTGGAATTTTTCCAAAAAGCAAAGATGAGCTTAAATTTCCGCTAAGTATCTTAACTCCATAAAAATTTCCTAGGATAAATAGTGCTAGGATAGAAATTTGAGTTATTCGTCTTAAGATTAAAAATTTCATAGCTCACCACCATTTAGATAATCAGTCGCTTTTTTAATGTCAAGCTTTATTTTGCTGTCTGCATCGTCTATGCGTCTTTCATCTTCTTTAACCCAGCCTTTGACGTAGTTATCGCCTACTTTGCCAAGCACCGCGTCACGATTTAGCACGGTAATGGCTGCTTTTTTAGTGATACAGGCTCGCTCACATAGGCCACATCCAGTGCAAATGTCACTATCGACCACTGGAAGTAAAAAGGCATGCTTTTGCGTCCTTTCGTTGCGGCGATACTCAAGATATAAGGCTTTATCCAAAAGAGGACAAGCCCTGTAACAAGCATCGCACTGTATACCCCAGTGTGCCACGCAGTTTTTCATATCAACCACCGCAACACCCATTTTGGCCTTATTTATGTCAAGTTTGCCTTTTGTGCTTACTAAATTTACGTCCAAAGCTCCAGTCGGACAGGCTGGCACACATGGGATATTTTCACACATATAGCAAGGAATTTTTCTAGGCTCAAAATAAGGCGTTCCAATGCTTATGCCATCCTCTAGCGATGATAGCTTTAGCGTATCAAATGGACAGGCCTCTACGCAAAGCCCGCATCTAATGCAGCTTTGTAAAAATTGCTTCTCTTCTTTTGCACCAGGAGGCCTAAGAAGCATAAGTGGTGAAGCCTTGGCACTAAGCGACCAAACAAAGCCTCCGCCAAGAGCTAAAAGCGCTACTTTTGCTCCAAATTTTAAAGCCTCTCGCCTACTTGAAAATCCCATATCGCTCACCTATGCTTTGTAAATTTTAACCGCACACTTTTTATAATCAGTCTCTTTTGAGATTGGGCAAGTAGCGTCAAGACATACTTTGTTTATATATACGTTTTCATCAAAGAAAGGCACATAAACAAGACCTACTGGCGGCTTATTTCTACCTTTTAGATCTACTCTTGCTTTTACCTTGCCGCGGCGTGATTCGACCCAAACGATCTCATTTTGCATTACGCCAAGATTTTTAGCATCATCTTCATGCATATAGCAAAGCGCCTCTGGAACCGCTCTATAAAGCTCAGGAACACGCATAGTCATCGTGCCTGTATGCCAGTGCTCTAGCACACGGCCAGTACATAGCCAGAATGGATAATCTTTACTTGGCATCTCGCATGGATCCATGTAAGGACGGAAGAAAATTTTTGCTTTATTTGCAAGAGACGTTTTCTCTTTATTTTGTACGCCTTTTAGATCGCCTGTTGGAAGAGCTGCATTTTTGTTGCCGTAGAATGCAAATTTATCATTTGGAGCAGCTTTTTTAGCATATGGGTCAAATTTAGTATTAAATCTCCACTGCGTCTCTTTGCCATCAACGACTGGCCATCTTAGACCTCTTACTCTGTGGTAAGTGTCAAAATCTGCTAGGTCGTGGCCGTGTCCAACGCCAAATTTTCTATACTCTTCCCAAAGATATTTGTGGATGAAAAATCCATATCCTTTAAATTCTTTGCCATCTGAGCCGATCACCTTTCTGCTATCGCCAAATACTTCTGTATTGTCGTAGTTTTCCATTATCGGATCGTTTGCGCTAAATTTCTTAGCCTCTTCGTTTGCAAAAAGCACGTCAAATAGCGTATCTTCTTCGCTGTATCCCATAGCTTTAGCCTCTTCAAGCACGCTTGGAAGTGTCACTTTATCGTTTAGTTTTTTCTCGCCCCAAACGTCTTTTAGCTTAAAGCGCTTGCTAAATTCCATCATTTGCCAAATATCAGGCATCGCTTCGCCAACTGGAAGCACTTGCTGTCTCCAGTGCTGTGTTCTTCTCTCAGCGTTGCCGTATGCGCCCCATTTTTCATAGATCATCGCAGTTGGGAGGATAAGGTCAGCAACTTTTGCAGAAATTCCTGGATAAGGATCACTTACGACGATGAAGTTATCCATCTCGCGAGCTGCTTTGATCCAGTGGTTTGCATTTGCAGTATTTTGCCATGGGTTATTTACCTGAACCCAGATAAATTTAACCTTGCCATCCTCAACGTCACGCATCATTTTTACGTAGTGTGAGCCTGGAACGGCATTTAGTGTGCCAGTAGGTAGTTTCCAAATTTTTTCAGTTGTCTCTCTATGTTTTGGATTGGCGACAACCATATCAGCTGGCAAGCGGTGAACGAATGTTCCAACCTCTCTTGCGGTACCACATGCACTTGGTTGGCCAGTTAGAGAAAATGCTCCTGAGCCTGGAAGTGCTTGTTTGCCAAGTAAGAAGTGAACCATATAAGCTTGCTCATTTACCCATGTACCGCGTTGATGTTGGTTAAAGCCCATAGTCCAGAAACTTACGACTTTGCGGTTTTTCTCGATATAAAGATCAGCAAGTGCTTTTAGTTTTTTCTTAAATTCTTCTATATCTTCGTTTGGATCGCCCTTTGCCACCTTTGCAGTAAAGTCAAGCGTGTAAGGATCAAGAGCTTTTTTAAATTCTTCAAATGTTATTTGCCAGTGATCACCAGCTTTTGCAGCATTTTTATTTTCAAGTGTATCACCAGCTTTTAGCCCAAGATAAGAAAGCGTAACGCCCTCAGCCTCGCTTAGTACCTTTGACTTCTCAGTCGCAGCAGTATCTAGCTCGCTTGGAGCATATTTTTTGTGATGAATGTCTGGGCGCAGGCCATATCCGATATCAACTGGGCCAGCTGTGAAGACACAGTGCTTTTTAACAAATTCTTCATCGATCATCTCTGGGTGGTTATAAACTATCTCACGAGCGATGTAGTTCCAGATAGCTAGGTCAGATGACGGAGCAAAAATGATCTCTATATCAGCCAAATTTGATGTTCTAGTTGAGTAGGTACTTAAATTTACGACCTTTACTCTATCAGGATCGCTAAGCTTTCTATCGCTTACGCGTGCCCAAAGGATCGGGTGCATCTCAGCCATATTTGCGCCCCAAGCTACGATAGTATCAGTTAACTCGATATCATCAAAACAGCCTGATGGCTCATCTATACCAAAAACTTGCATAAAGCCAAGAACCGCACTTGCCATACAGTGTCTTGCGTTTGGATCAATGCTATTGCTTCTAAAGCCACCTTTCATAAGTTTAACTGCAGCATAGCCTTCTGGAATTGTATATTGACCAGAGCCTAGAACTCCGATACCATGAGGGCCAAGCTCATCATATGCTTTTCTAAACTGAGCCTCCATAACATCAAATGCTTGTTTCCAGCTTACTTGCTTAAATTTACCTTTTTTATCAAATTCGCCTTTTTCATTTACACGCAAAAGCGGATGAGTGATCCTATCCTCGCCGTACATGATCTTAGCGTTAAAATAGCCTTTAATGCAGTTTAGACCGCGGTTTACTGGTGCTTCTGGATCTCCTTTTACAGCTACTATCTTGCCCTCTTTTGTAGCGACCATGATGCCACAGCCTGTCCCACAAAACCTACAAGCGGCCTTATCCCAGCGCCAGCCTTTTTCGGCTTCGCTTGCTGCACTTAGCGAGCTTGGTACGGCTATACCAGCACTAGCACAAGCAGCACTGGCTGCAGCACTTTTTATGAATTCTCGTCGATTCATTCTTTCTCCTTTAAAGATTTAAAACAAATTTAATTGATATTAACCTTGCAAAACTTATTTACAACTGATTGACATTTACAAAAATTTCAAAAAACTTAAGCCAAAAATGTAAATATTTTTCTACATAAAAGTATTAATTTCCTCACAAAGCACGATTTTAAAAGAAAATACCATTTAATAAAATTTAAAAATTTTAGAGTAGTTATCAAAAAAGCTAAAGAAAACAAAG
>NZ_CABPUR010000002.1:443638-474001 GCF_902460665.1 Campylobacter concisus
TAAAAATTTAACTAGCAATATCACTATAAAGCTATAAACATTAGATAATTTTTAAAAATTTTATTATATTTATAAAACAAAAAATAATTTTAAGATTAGAGATAAAAAGGAGTTATTTTCATCCTCAAATTTTGAGGATGAAATATTAATGAAATTTTAAATATCAAGCCACAAGATTAAAATTTATTCTTTTTAACATCAGCTACTATTGTCTTAGCCATTTCATCGATTTGGGCGGTGATTTCGTTCGTTGAGCTCACGATATCAACATTTTGCTTTGTAATGCTATCTATCTGGCTTACACTTTGATTTATCATATTTATGCCTTCGCTTTGCTCTCTGATGCTCTCACTCATCTCATTGATACTTTGAGTAAGTATATTTGCATTAGTTTCGATCTCGCCAAGTGACTTTTGAGTTCGCTCAGCTAGTTTTCTAACCTCATCCGCAACTACAGCAAAACCTCGTCCATGCTCACCAGCACGTGCTGCTTCGATAGCAGCGTTTAGAGCAAGTAGATTGGTTTGGTCGGCTATATCTCTAATAATAACGATGATGTTTTTAATCTCTTCAGATTGTTTTATAACATCTACAGTCTTTTGACTAATTGCACTCATTGAGCTGCTCATTTGCTCGATCGCAGCAGCACTTTCTTGGAGAGAATTTGCCTGTGTGCTAGCACCTTGAGTTACTTGCTTCATTGATGCATCTAAATTCTTGGCTTTTTCTTCTAAGAATTGTGCTTGTTTTAGATTAAACGCAAGCATATTAGCTATCTCTTCGCCAAGCTCGTTTGTTACTAGTTCGACATTGCCTTTGGCATCCAAAATTCTTGAAGTAAAATCAGAATTTCTAAAATCATTAAAAGTTTTTTGGATCATATTTAAATCGCTACCGACTCTTTTTTCCAAAACATCTAGCATTTTATTTAAGACATCTTTTAATTCAATTAGTTTTGGATTAGCTGGAACATCTACTATTCTTGCTTTTAAATTTCCATTTTCTATCGCCTTTGCAGTCTCAACAGATTGAGATACCACTCTAGAGTCTTGATCGGCATTGTCAAAAATTTTAGCAATATTATCATTTATTAGTTTGCTCATTACGCCAAATTCATCTTTTGTTGCCACCTTTGAAACAACTGGCTCTTTTATCTCAAAATTTAAAAATCTAAAGAAACTAACCAAAGCATCTGTAATAGTTTTAATAGGATTAAGCGATCTTTTTAACAAGAAATATACACTCAAAGATAAGACAACTATAAATATAAAGGCTAAAATAATCTGAACTTTTAAAATAGGCAAAGTATGCGAGCTAAAGATATTTTGATCCATTGCTGTTATTGCCAACCAACCTTTGTCATTTATCTCTAACATATAAGCATAGACATCTTCGCCTTTTGTATTTTTATATGCTATTAATCCATTTTCATCAAATTTCTTTTCATTATATTGTTTTATTAGACTCTTTGCGATCTCATGAGGTTTGCCGACTAATTCTTTATTTGGGTGCATTATAACGTTGCCATTTTGATCTGTAACAAAAGCATAGCTGTATTCAGTTTTACTAATTTGCGATATATTATTGCTCAATTCCTCAATAGACGCATCTATGCCCGTAACTCCAATATTTTTAATAGGTGCAGCAAAAGTTATAACCATCGCATTTAATGAAGCTGCCATGTATGGATCAGTATATATCGGTTTATTCTCGGCTTTAGCTTGTTTATACCATCCTCTAACTCTTGGATCATATCCAGCTTTATTTTGCCCATTTGATCTAAACATAGCCCCATCCTCATATCCAGCGTAAACAAGAGTGATCTCTTTTCCAGATATAGCTTTTGCTTGAGATAAAGCTAAATTTATACCATCAGCATTCATCGAGCCATCACTTTTCTCGCTTATCTTACTAAGAGTCTCAGCCATTTTCTCTATAGCATACTGATTATTGGTAAAAAAGCTATTTAGTGCGATTTTCACATCTTTTAAAATTTGCTTTTGAGTTTGTATTACTAACTCAATGGCTTTATCATGAGCTGTGTTATAGCTAGCTAAAGATATTAGCGAGAATGATATGAATAATGCCAGTATAAGCATTAAAGATATTTTGTTTGCAATTGATCGCATTTACTTTCCTTTTACAAAAATTTTTAAGGTGCAATTGTATATTTTTTATATTAAATAGTATTTAATAATATTAATTACAAAATAGTGATGTATACATTAAATAATAATTTTGAATTATTTTTTCATTTTAGATAGTTAAAGTAAGTGAGATAAAATTAGAATTTAGGGGAAACAGACCCCTAAATTCGGTCTAAGATTAAAATTTATTCTTTCTAACGTCAGCTACTATCGTCTTAGCCATGTCATCTATTTGGTCAGTAATCTCGTTTGTTGTACCAACAATATTAATATTTTGTTTTGTAATACTGTCGATCTGACTTACACTTTGATTTATCATATTTATACCTTCGCTTTGCTCTCTGATGCTCTCACTCATCTCATTGATACTTTGAGCTAGAACATTTGCATTAGCTTCGATCTCACCAAGTGACTTTTGAGTTCGCTCAGCTAGTTTTCTAACCTCGTCGGCAACTACGGCAAAGCCTCGTCCATGCTCACCAGCACGCGCTGCCTCGATAGCAGCGTTTAGAGCAAGTAGGTTGGTTTGATCGGCTATATCTCTAATAATAACGATGATGTTTTTAATCTCTTCGCTTTGTCTTGTTACGTCGCTAGCTTTTTGACTAATGGCGTTCATAGAACTGCTCATCTCTTCTATAGCAGCCGCGCTTTCTTGGATAGAGTCTGCTTGCTTATGGGCTCCGTCGGTTAGGGTTCTCATAGATTCTGCTAGGATTTTAGCTTTTTCTTCTAGAACCTGAGCTTCTTTTAAATTTTCCCTTAGCATATTGCTTACGGCGTCGCCCGCGCTTTGAAGGCCTACTATCATATCTCTTAGATCGCTTTCAAGCTCGGGTTTTAGCTCTAGCCTAGGAGTATAGTCGTTTTTATTATAAGAAGCTAAAACTACGGCTATGCCTTTTAAATTTTCAGAAATTGACGTAAAGAATTTATTTAACAGATCTTTTAACTGAACCAAAGCCGGGTTATTCGGAGTAGAGTTAATCTTAGCTCCCATGTGGCCTTTTATCATGAGATTTGCTATACCGTTCATCTCGTCTATTAAGGCGCTGTCTTTTTTAACGCCGTTAAGGACTTTTTCTATATTTTCGTTAATAGATTCGCTCATTCTGCCGAATTCGTCTTGCGTAGTTACTACTAGCTTTTCCGGAGCGTTAGGGGTTTCGTAGGTGATAAATTTAAACGCGTCTTCAAGCTTGGTTTGAATAGTCCTAATAGGGCTAAGAGATTTTTTAAGAAGAGTAAATACGATAGCCGAAAGTATGACTATAAAAGCTACGGCAAGGATTATTTGGGCTTTTAATAAAGGCAAGGTATTAGACGAAAAAGTATCCGCTCCGATAGCGGCTACGGCTAGCCAACCTTGATCATTTATAGGAAGAATTTTGGCAGTTACGTTTTCGCCTTTATAGTTAGTGTAAGGGATAAGTCCATTTTCGTCATATTTCTTTTCTGCATATTGTTTTGAGAGATATAGTGTAGACTCGACTGCTTTGCCAACATTATCTGGATTTGAGTGCATTAGCATTACACCATCTTTATTCATAACATAGACATAGCCGTATTTTGTTTTACCCATTTCGAGAATTTTTTTACTTAAAGCATCTATATTTAAATCAAGCCCCAAAACACCATCAAAATTTCCATTTTTATTTACTGGAGCGGCAAAACTAATTACTAAAGCGTTAAACATAGCAGCTTTATAAGGTTCGGTATAGATAGCACCATTTGCACTCTTTGCTGCTTTATACCAGCCTCTAGTTCTAGGATCGTAATTATCGGCTGGAGTTGTTTTAGTTCCATCTGATTGGAAAAAATGTCCATCACTCTCGCGACCATAAAAAATATTAGAAACTAGATGACTAACATTTTCTTTTTGCATTTTTGTTTTTTCCATGTACGAGTCATCATTATTTGGTGTTTGTGCTATATCTGAAGCATACTTTTTGGCAACTTCTAAATATTCTTCAAAAAAAGAATCCGTAGTAGCTTTGATGTCACTTAGAATCTGATCCTGGGTCTGGCTGACCAACTCTACTACCTTACTTTCCGCTGTATAGTAGCTGACTGCCGAAATAGCAGCAAACGAAATAACTAGCAATGAGATGATGATCATCGCTATCTTTGAAGTTATGGACTTCATCTTTCCTCCTTTAAAAAGTTAAAATCGCTTTAATTTATCGAAAAAGAATTAAAATTAGTATTAAATTTACCCTCTATTTAATGCTTTTTAAAAATTAATAAAGACATCTTGACAATTAAAAATTTTTGAATAAATTTTAGATTACAAAATACCATTAAATAAGATAGTTTTGTTTAGTCGGGTATATAAATAAATTTTTACTTGAAAATCAATAAAACAACACCTGAAATAATAAGACAAATAGCTAAAATTTCTTTTAAATTTAACCTCTCGCCAAGAAAGATAACAGCCAAAATAATAGCAAGTACAACGCTAAATTTATCAACCAGCGCCACTTGATAGACCTTACCAACTTGCATCGCTTTAAAATACATGAGCCACGAAAGCCCAGTTGCTATGCCACTTAATATGAGAAAGAGCCAGTTTTTGGGGCTTAATGAGCTTAATGGCTGCCATTTTTTAGCCACGCTTAAAAGCAAAACAAGCATCAAAATGACGACGATCGTTCTTATAAATGTCGCAAAATCGCTATCAATATCCTTTACACCAAGCTTTGCAAAGATCGCTGTAAGTGCAGCAAAAACAGCTGAAAGAGCTGCGTAAATAAACCACTCTGGCATTTTTATTTAAAATTTAAAAGGGCAAGTTGCCTCACCCATTTAAATTTAGCCCTCATAATCGCTTAACATATCAACTGTTGGCACAAAATATAAGGCACCAGTTACTGGCGTACTAAAGTCAAGTAGCCTATCTGAGTTGCCCTTTGGCTCGCCAATAAACATCTTTTTAAGCATAAGCTCAACCGTTGAAAACGTGCTCGCATAAGCGATAAAATAAGTGCCTGTTTTGCTACCTTCAGTAAATGGCATATTACCACGTACAACCTTTTTATCGTCTCCTACGTTTGCAGCAGCTGAGTGTGAATTTGTAGGTTTTACATCTTCGCTCATCTCGATGTCAAGCTCTTTTGAGCGACCTATTACCTTTTCTTGCTCACTTACGCTTGTAGCGTTCCACTCTTTCATATTGTGGAAATATTTTTGTACAAAAACGTAGCTGCCGCCTTTAAATTTAGCGTCCTCATCGCCAACTTTAGCAAAGAAATCTCTATCTTCGCCCTCAGGATTTTCAGTGCCATCAACAAAGCCTATTATCGCCCTACCGTCATGATACTTAAAGCCTTGTGTCTCGTCTGTAAGCTCTGCAAATTTAAAAAGCACAGCCTTTATCGCTTGAGCCATATCGAAGCAATCAGGTGCATTCAAAGCACGAATATGGATGTGGATATCGCCCTTTGTGCTAACAGCCTCGTGTTTATCGCCTTTTATCGCTTTAAAATTTACAAGCTCTTTTGGCAGATCTTTTGAAATTTCAAGCTTTTTCCAAGCATCGTGTCCGACGCCAAGGACACAGTTTACATTTTCGCCCGCGCCAAATCTAACCTTTGCAGTTTTGTTTAAATTTATAACCAAAGCACAAAGTCTAGCAAAACCCTCTTTGCACGCCTTTTTATCATCTTCTAAAACCCAAGTTTGAAAGACTGTGTTGTTGCCTGGTGTCTGCGTGACCTCTTGTGAATTTACGCTCATTTTTTCTCCTTTTTAAAGTTTTATGCGATATTTTCTAAATTTAGTTGCGAGCTTATCTGCTCATCATTATCGTCAAAGACAAACTCAACTTTGTTTGCGCCAAAGCTCTTAGCTATCGCTTCAAGCGTGTCGCGAGCTGATTTATGAATTTTACTTTGAAGCTGTGAGATAAGGCGGACACTCATCTTTTTGACTTCGTTTCTTGCCTCTTCGATTAGTCTATTTTTATCTTCTTCTGTAAATGTGCTACCAAAAAAGCCATTTAGCGAGTCAGGCAGCAAAAATGGTATAAATTTGCCGTTTTTCTCATCGTAAAATTTCATATCGGCGATCGAAAATTTATACTTGCATGGGGGCATCTTGATCTTGTAGCTAGAGTTTGCGATCTGCGTGATCTCGAGTTTTGGACTGGTTAGATCGTAGATGAAATTTATCTCAAACTCAAATATCATCGAAAGCTTCTTCTCACTTATAAGCCATCTTAGATACTCTTTGCCAAAATTTCCAAACGCATGATCGGTTTTTGTGACGATCTCTTTGCTATAAACTTGAAAAACAGATAGCTCGCCGATGCTTTTTAGCTGCGAAATTTCAGTGCTGACTGAGATATTTTCACTATCATCTTTTGCCTTTTTTAATGCCTTATTTGACCTATAAAATGCAAATGCCAAAACAGCTAGTAAGATAGCTAATATCAAATTTGCATATTCGCTCATTTTTTCTCCTTTAAAGCTTGCTATTTTAGCTTAAATTTGTAAAGCAAAAGGAATTTTAGCTTGTTTTTGCTATCTTGAAATCCACAAAATAGCAAAAATTTTTAAAACAATTGAGAAAATGAAAAACCACTTTTTTCAAGCACTTCTTTGATCTTTTCTTGATGCTCAAGACCCTTTGTCTCAAGCGTGATAGTGATGCTTGCATCGCCGTAGTCAAGCTTAGTAGAGAAGCGGTCGTAGTCGATCTTAACAATGTTTGCATTTGCTGATTTTAAGCTATCTGTTAGGCTCATGAGCGCTCCTGGCTTATCCACAAGTGTGATTTGCAAGGTCATCTTGCGGTGAGACTTGATAAGACCCTTTTCGATGATGATAGAAAGCACCTGTACGTCGATATTTCCGCCACTTAGCACCACGCCTATCTTTGCGCCTTTTTTAAATTTGATTTTATCATGCATAAGTGCTGCCACGCCAGCTGCGCCAGCTCCTTCTACAACGATCTTTTGAGTCTCTAGCAAAAACAAAATCGCAGTTGCGATCTCCTCATCATCAACTTGCACAAACTCATCAACGCACTCAATAATATTTGCTAATGTGATCTCGCTCGCATCACGCACAGCGATGCCATCAGCTATGGTGCGGACTGATTTTGAGTTTATGCTCTTTTTAGCACCGTAGCTATTAAACATCGCTGGAGCGCCTTTTGCACCGACACAGATTACTTTTGTCTTTGGATTGACCTGCTTTATACAACTTGCCACACCACTAGCTAATCCGCCTCCACCAACTGGGACGATGACTATATCAAGGTCGCTTATCTCATCAAGCATCTCAAGCCCCACAGTGCCTTGTCCTGCCATGACATACTCGTCGTTAAATGGGTGAACAAAGGTCATACCCTTATCTTTAGCGTAATTAACCGCAAAAGCGTACGCCTCATCGAAATTATCACCTTTTAAAATAACCTCTGCGCCAAGGTCTTTCGTACCAGCAACCTTTAGAAGCGGGGTTGATTCTGGCATGATGATACAAGCGTGTACGCCAAATTCTTTCGCGCTTATCGCTACGCCTTGAGCGTGGTTGCCAGCACTTGCAGCCACGACACCACGCTTTCTCTCTTCGTCGCTTAGGCTAGCTATTTTATTGTAAGCACCTCTTATCTTATATGCTCCGGTTCGTTGTAAATTTTCCTCTTTTAGATAGATGCTTGCACCCAAATTTTTACTAAGTTTCGCACTCAGAGCAAATGGAGTTTTATTTACAAAATGACCGATCGTGATCTTTGCTTGGATGATTTTATTTAGTGAAACCATTTTTTATTTTTCCTTTTTTAAATTATTCTTTTACCCTTAGTAGCACGCCACACTCGATATGGTGAGTATTTGCAAACTGATCAAAAGTGGCAAATTTTATCACTTTATGGCTTTTACAAAGCTCTTTTAAATTTTCTTTTAGAGTCTCTGGATTGCACGATATATAGATGATATTCTTAAAATTTTTGATGAAATTTACAACACTTTCGCTTAGTCCTGCACGAGGCGGATCAACAAGGACGTGAGAGAAGTTAAAGTCACTTAAATTTATATCCTTGAGCCTATTAAATTCCCTAACGCCAGCAAATGCGCTCATAAGCTCATCAGCATCCATTCGTAAAAATTTGATGTTTTTAGCCTTGTTTAGCTCACAGTTTTTAAGGGCATTTGCGATCGAGCTCTTTGAAATTTCAGTAGCAAGTATATTATTAAATTTAAACGAAAGCGGAATAGTAAAATTTCCATGTCCGCAGTAGAGCTCAAGGAGGTCAGCACCGCCTTGCACGCACTCTTTTGCCCAAGCAATCATCTTTTCATTTACGGCTCTATTTGGCTGAATAAAGGCATTCTCACTTAGGCTAAATTTATAAATTTCACCGCCAACGTCTAGCTCATCGATCAAATTTAGCTCACCACTTAGTAGCTTTTGCCCGCGAGATCTAGCAAGTATGGTGACATTAAGCTTGTTAGCTAAAATTTTCATAGCCGTTTCAAACTCGCCATCAAGCCTTTTATGATAAAGAAGTGTGACCAAAATACCGCTTTTACAAGAGATAAATTCCACTCCAAAAAGCTTTGCGCGCAGTATTTCACTCTCTTGCAAGTTATAAAGCAAGCTTGGCATAAGCTCTGAAATTTGCTCGCAAACCTTTGGACAATCATCTATAAAGACCTTTTTGCCCTTTTCGCTTGCATGCATCGTATAGCAAAGCTTTGTGCCTTCGTGCCAGACACCAAACTCAGCTCTTGTGCGGTAGTGCTTTGGTGTTGAGCTAAAAACATCAAACTCACCATCATAAAACTCTGAAAAATTTTGTTTTATAAGATCAGTTTTAAATAAAATTTGCTCATCATAAGGAGTAAAAAGAGTGCAAGAGCCGCACTCTTTTAAATAATTGCAATCCAAATTTATGCTTCTACTTTCTTTCCAACAAATCTAACTAGCGCCCAAATCGCTAAAAATCCGCAAGGAAGTGCGATCCAAACACTAAGACCAAGAGCAACTGGCAAGTAACCAACTAGCACACAAACCGCACAAACACTAAGTGCATAGACCATTTGAGTTGAGACGTGATCGATATGATTACATCCTGCGCCCATTGATGAAAGTATCGTAGTATCCGATATCGGTGAGCAGTGATCGCCAAAGATTGCGCCTGTAAGCACGCCTGAAATATTTACAATCATATATGCATGCATCGCATCACCCTCTAGTCCGTAGTTTTTGCCGACCGCATAGGCTAGCGGGATAGCAAGAGGCATTAAAATTCCCATTGTGCCATAGCTCGTTCCAGTTGAGAAGCTAATAAATGAACCAAGGATAAAAACAGCCACTGGCAGGATAAATTTAGGTGTTGAAGAGCTTAATAGATCAACCAAATATCTTGATGTGCCAAGCTCTTTGATAACAGCACTAAGGCTCCATGCAAGAAGCAAGATTACAACTGTAATTATCATAGTTTTCCAGCCTTTTACCCATGTGCTGATAGCCTCTTTTACGTCAAAAATTTTACGCCAAACACCCATTGTTATAGCTACGATACTAGCAAGTAGTGCTGCTTGAAATAGCGATGTAGCTGAGTCTGCTGCGCCAAAAGTATCTTTAAATGTAGAAAATGAAAGCGGATTAGCAAGTGCATTTTTAAGAGTATCGCCCTCAAGTGCAGCAAGACCACTAAAGTAAAAACTAGTAAATGCGCCAATGACCAGCACAAGAAGTGGCACAACAGCATTTGCAGCGCTTAATTTTACGCCCTCTTTTGGCTCAAGTGTTTTATCTTCAAGATCTTGGATTTGAGTTTTACCTGAGTGAAGCTCGCCTCTTCTAGCGCGTCTTTCAGCTAATAGCATTGGTCCGTATTCACGTTGCATCAAGGCTGTACAGACTATAAAAAATAAGATGAAGAGGTTGTAAAATCTATATGGAATTGTCTCGATAAATATAGAATAAGCGTTAATTCCAGTCTCTCCAACTAGCTCATAGCCCTTTTCGATGAGTGAAACCTCAAGACCAACCCATGTCGAGATGATAGCAATACCAGCGATCGGTGCTGCGGTAGCATCTATAATAAAAGCTAGCTTTTCGCGGCTTATTTTAAATTTATCACTTATTGGTCTCATAATTGGACCTACTATTAGAGCATTTGCATAGTCATCAAAAAATACAAAAATTCCCATCAGCCACGTTGAAATTTGAGCTGAAATGCCGCTCTTTGCCTTTTTGCTAAGCCAAAGAGCAACCGCCTTTGTACCACCCATTTTTGTGATAAGTGCGACCACACCACCGATACAAAGCACTTGAAGTAAAATTCCTGAGTCAGTCTTATCAGCCATTGATTCAACGACCCTTGAAACGATACCTGTAAAGCCTTTTACGATGCCCATAAAGATGTTTTCATTGATGATGTTTATGAGAAACGTTCCACTAAAAACACCTATAAATAGCGACAAGATGACGTCTTTTGTGATAAAAGCAAGTGCTATTGCCACAACAGGCGGTATAAGCGTGAATACGCCATAAATTTCAGCGTTTCTCTTTGCTACTTCTGGATCGACACCAAAAAGCGCAACGCTAAAAAAAAGTAATAATAAAATTTGTCTCACAAGAACTCCTTAAAATTTTTCTATCGCAAGTCCAGCCCAAGTCTGCGTGTTTGCCATGACTTCGACCCTGTTTATGTTGACACTTCCAGGCATATTTAGACAATTTACCAAAATCGTCGCGATATCCTCAGACGTGATGAAATTTGTGTTTTCATAAAGACTATCCGCTTTTGCCTTATCTCCTCTAAACCTAACCTCGCTAAATTCAGTCTTACAAAGCCCCGGCTCGATATTTGTCACCCTGATATTTGTACCGACTAGATCGTTTCTTAAATTTAGGCTAAACTGCTTCACAAAGGCCTTTGTAGCACCATAAACGTTACTTCCAGGATATGGCCATGAGCCAGCTGTCGAGCCAATATTAAAGATATAGCCCTTTTCTTGCTTATAAAGTAGTGGCAAAACCGCCTTTGTTGAGTAGATAAGACCCTTGACGTTGGTGTCTATCATCGCCTCAAAGTCCTCTACCTTCGCATCTATCGTCTTCTCAAGCCCAAGCGCCATACCAGCGTTATTTACAAGCACTTCGATATCCTTAAATTTATCAGGCAAGCTCTCAACCGCTTTAAAAACAGCCTCTTTGTCGCGTATGTCAGCTACGATGATATGCGTATCGCCAAGCTCGCTTGCAAGCTTCTTTAGCCTATCTTCTCGCCTTGCAAGAGCGACTATCTTGTAGCCCTCTTTTGAGAGTCTTCTAGCGATCGCCTCGCCAAATCCAGATGTTGCACCGGTTACAAAAGCTGTCTTTTTCATGATTTTTCCTAATTGAAATTTGGTTTTAAACCCAAATTTTCTAAAAATTTGATCGTCTTTTCGTTTTGTTCTTTCATGGCATAGTCAAGCGCGTTAAATCCAGCGTCATCAGTGGCGTTAATATCAGCACCATTATCCATCAAAAGCTTTAAAATTTCTGGCGTTGCGTGAGCTGCTGCATGCATAAAAACGCTTCTATTTGTATGCTCTAGACCACATGTATCTTCAACCTGCGTCATACCCAAATTTATCATATTCATCTTGGTATTTTCATCTATGTAGCTCTCGTTGGCATTGGCACCATTTTTTAGCAAAAGCTCGCAAAGTGGCTTATCGCTAAACTGCACAGCATAAAAAAGTACACTTTTTCCAAAGAAATTTTTGTGATTTACATCGGCTTTATTTGCAAGTAAAATTTTTACGTTTTCTATATTTTTTAAAGCAAAAAATAGCGGTGTCTCATCACCCAAATTTACATCGGCCCCACGCCTTATAATCTCTTTTATCATGTCACTACTTTTTTCGTTTAAAAGTGCGATATTAAGCAAATTTGTAAGCTCAGCGGTACTGAAATTTTTCGAGTAGAGCAAATTTGCCAGTTCATCGAAATTTATCCTTTGAGCCATCATATTTTGCTCAGGTGTTAAAATTTTAGCTTTATTTACATTTTTGCCGACGCCAAAAGTCAAAAACTCATTTACCAAACTAGTTGCGTAGTAAGCAGCACTTGGTGTATCAAGTCCCAGGCTTTCATAAAATTTCACAAGCGGAGTTTGAGCGTTTTTGTAAGCTTCGATAAATTTTTTATATTTTAAAAAATTAAATAAGCTCTCGTTTGCCCAGTATCTAAGATACTCCATTCTAGCGTCTTTTTCACCCTCAGCAACCTCTGGTTTTGCAAGCTCTTTTTGATAAAGCTCAGGTGCGAATGATGCTTTTAGTAAAAGCCATCTAAACTTGTTTAAATTTTCTTTATAAACTCTATCACCAACGCAACTTTGAGACTCACTTCTCACAGCCATACTCGCCTCAAAAAGCTCTTTTACCTCTTTTAAATTTAAAAGTGAGCCATCACAATAAAATAGCCCCTCATTCGCATAAGCAAGATCGTTTGGAGTAGTTTTAAAGCTCTCTTTTTTGGCAAGATCACTGCACTCTAAAGCGTGTAAATTTACCAAAGAACAAACGCTAAAAAAGAGAAAAAAAACTACTTTTTTCATCAAAGCTCCTTAAAATTTCGCGATATTGTAACAAATTTATATGCTAAACTCGCTTATTTCATTAAAATTTAGATATTTATAAATTTCATCTTTATTTAAGCTAAGGCTATCTTTTTCTATCTTTTTATATTCATCTACACTTGGTAAACGCCCAAGTAGCGCACAAACAGCGGCTAGCTCGGCACTTCCTAGATAGACCTTCGCGCCCATACCCATTCTGTTATCAAAATTTCTAGTCGAAGTAGAAAATACCACTGCATTATCGTTTACTCTTGCTTGATTGCCCATGCAAAGCGAGCAGCCTGGTACCTCTGTCCTTGCATTTAATCTTTTAAAAATTTCATAAACGCCTTCATCTTCAAGCGTGCTTTTATCCATCTTTGTCGGCGGTGCGATCCAAAGCCTAGTTGTAAGCTTGCTCTCATGCTCCAAAATTCTGGCTAGTGCTCTGTAATGACCTATATTTGTCATACAGCTTCCCACAAAAACTTCATCGATTTTATGCACTCTTTTGTCATCAGCTAAAATTTCACTTAGCGTTGCCACATCGTCTGGGTCATTTGGACACGCCAAAATCGGCTCATCTATCTGCGATAAATCGATCTCCAAAATTTCAGCGTATTTTGCATCTTTATCAGCTCTTAAAAGAGTTGGATTTTCAAGCCACTTTTGCATTTTTTCTTTTCGTCTAAGCAGAGTCTCGCGGCTCTCATAACCAGCTTTTATCATTGCGTCAATTAGCGCAACATTTGAGCGAACATACTCCACAACGCTATCAACGCTTAAATTTACCACGCAAGCCGCTGCCGAGCGCTCAGCCGAAGCGTCACTTAGTTCAAATGCCTGCTCTACTTTTAAGCTCTCTAACCCCTCGATCTCTAAAATTTTACCCGCAAAAATGTTCTTTTTATTTTTCTTTTCAACGCTTAAAAGCCCTTTTTTAATCGCAAAATAAGGTATCGCATTGACAAGATCGCGAAGCGTCACGCCCTCTTTTAGCTTGCCTTTAAATTTGATCAAAACCGACTCTGGCATATTTAGTGGCATCATTCCAAGCACCGCTGCAAACGCCACTAGACCACTTCCCGCTGGAAAACTGATACCGATAGGAAATCTCGTGTGACTATCGCCTCCAGTGCCCACCGTATCAGGCAGCACCATGCGATTTAGCCACGAGTGGATGACGCCATCGCCTGGCTTTAGACTCACACCGCCACGTAAATTTATAAATTTTGGTAAGCTCTCATGCATCACAAGATCGCTTGGCTTTGGATAAGCGGCCGTATGGCAAAAGCTTTGCAAAACAAAATCCGCGCCAAAACTAAGGCTAGCAAGCTCTTTAACCTCATCTCTAGTCATCGGCCCAGTCGTATCTTGCGAGCCAACAGTTAAAATTTCTGGCTCCACGTATGCACCAGCTCTCACGCCAGCCTTGCCACAAGCCTTGCCAACCATCTTTTGAGCGAGTGTATAGCCACCGCCTAGCTCTTTTGGCTGATCTGGCTTTATGAAGATCTGCTCCTCACCAAGCCCCAAGGCCTCTCTGGCCTTTTTTGTCACTTGACGTCCTATCATAAGTGGTATCCTGCCACCCGCTCTTATCTCGTCGCTTAGGGTGTTTGGGCTAAGTTTAAAATTTGCCACGAGCTTTTTCTCGCTGCCAATAAGCTTATAAATTTCGCCTTTAAATGGATAAATTTCTATCTCATCGCCCATCTCAAGCTCATTTACGTTTGCAACTATCGGCAGTGCGCCACTATCTTCAGCGGTATTAAAAAATATAGGAGCTATGGTCGTGCCGATCACGATGCCACCAGTTTTTTTGTTTGGCACGCCCTCTATCTCATCGCCAAGGTGCCACTGGATCGAGTTTATACCGCTCTTTCTGCTGCTGCCAGTGCCAACCACGTCACCAACATACGCCACTTTTTTACCACGAGTTTTAAGTTCTTTTAAAATTTCTAAACCCTCAGACATCTTTTTAACAAGCATTGCTTTTGCGTGAAGTGGTATGTCAGCCCTTGTGTAGGCCTCGCTCGCTGGACTTAGGTCATCAGTATTTGTCTCACCTGGTACTTTAAAAACGACTGCGTTTATACAGGTTTCGATTGGCTTTTTATGCGTAAACCACTCTGCATTTGCCCAAGAAACAAGCACCTCTTTTGCAAATTTATTGTTGCTACTTAGTTTTACTATCTCGTCAAAATATTCATGAACTAGGATGATATTTTTTAGCTCATTTGCCGCAGCATGTGCGATATTTTCATCGCTATTTTTTAGAGATCGCACCAAAATTTCCACGTTATATCCACCAAGCATCTTGCCTAAAATTTTAATAGCACGCATCGCGTCAAGGCCGTTAACAGCAAGCCCGTCTATTACTTCACCAAGAAATGCTGCCTTTATCTTCGCTGCATCATCAACGCCTGGATTGATACGAGTTTCAAGCAAATTTATAAGAAATTTTAGCTCGCTTTGTGCCTTTTCGTCGCAACTAGACTTGCTGGCAAGTTTTATTAGCTCGCAAATTTCGCTTGTTTGCTTGGCATTTAGCGCAAGCGGTGGCACGCCCTCTTTTTCTCGCTCGCTCACATGTTTTTCGTAGTCGGTAAAAAAGCTCATGAAATTCCTTTGTGGTTTTTGCTCGTTATTTTTAGTCTAAAATCGCTAGTTTTGCTTGCATTTTATCAAAAAGCAAAACAAACTAAAGTAAAATTTGTCCAAAATTTCAAATTTCAAGGAGCAAATGTGTCAAAAGCTTACCTAAAATCTCCCATTGGAATTTTGGAGATCATCGCTAGCGAAAATGGAATTTGTGAGATAAATTTTGTAGATAAATTTGAAAAAATAGTGGTAAAAGATGAAAATTTAAGGCTTTGCTTGAATGAGCTAGAGGCTTATTTTAATGGCAAGCTTAAAAAATTTAGCGTAAGGCTTGATATAAAAACAACTAATTTTAGAGCAAAAATTTACGAGGCTTTACAAAAAGTACCATACGGAGAAACGACTACATATGCGGCTCTTGCACTTGCCGTAGGCCACAAAAATGCCTACCGAGCAGCAGGCTCAGCCAATGCTAAAAATCCAGTGCCTATCATCGTCCCTTGTCACAGAGTGCTAGCTAGCAGTGGGCTTGGCGGATACTCGGGCGGTGAGGGCTTGCCAACTAAAATTTGGCTTTTAGAGCATGAAGCAAAGCATAAATAGCTAAAAATTTACAGCAAAATAAAAGTCCGGCAAATTTTAAAGCGAACATTTCTAAAATTTATCAGAGTATTTGAAACGCATGCAGTACTTTAGCGCCATTGAATGCACCTTGAACGTGAGGGATCTAGCGGATTTAAAAAGAAAGATAAGAGGACAGCCTCGTAATTTGAGTCCTCTTGTCTCTCTTTTGAATAAAAAGGAATTTACAAATTTGATCAAGCTGTCTTTACAAATTTTAAAACTTCATTCACTCGCAAGAACTAAAATCTAAATTCGCTTACCACTTAGCTCGAATTTTAGAGCCAAAATTACTCGTTCATGAAATTTTAAAATTTGTTTTTCTAGTATGCTACATGTGCTTATATTGTTTAAATTATTAATTGCTTTTATGCGTTATATGGCTTTTTGTTTGGATTTTAGAATCGTCAAAATTTATAAATTTCCCTAGCCCTAATCTTACTTAGGACTAGAGAAAAATTATTTTTTAGCTACAAGAGCATTTTTTAACACGTCATCGATCGTATCAACGGCGATGATCTTCATATCGGCTTTTACTTCAGCTGGGATATCTACAAGGTCACGATCGTAGTTTTTACGAGGTATCAGAGCTGTTTTGATGCCAGCTTTGTGCGCGGCGATTAGCTTCTCTTTTAGACCACCGATCGGTAGCACTCTACCAGTTAGCGTGATCTCGCCAGTCATTGCGATGTCGTGTTTAACCTTTGTATCAGTTAGTATAGATGCGATCGCGGTTGCCATCGTGATACCAGCACTTGGGCCGTCTTTTGGTACAGCACCCTCTGGCACGTGCAAGTGAAGATCGTAGCGTCTATAAACATCGCTAGCTTCAAGCTTACGCTTATCGTCATCTAGTTTTGGCACGATAGCCATTGGCACTTTTATTTTTTTGTTGTCTATTAGCACTTTAACAACGCTAAATGCGATCTGAGCGCTCTCTTTCATCACGTCACCTAACTGACCAGTGATCTGCATGCTGCCTTTGCCCTGGATCCTTATAGCCTCAATCCTTAACACGTCACCACCGACACTAGTCCACGCAAGGCCATTTACTAGACCTATCTGATCTTTTTTATCAGCTGGCTCGATCTCATAGACCTTTTTCTCTAAAAATTCTTTCAAATTTTTAGCTGTGACACTGATCTTGCTCTCGCTCTTTTTGGTGAGGATGTTTTTGGCGACCTTTCTTAATATATCAGCGATCCTGCGGCGTAAATTTCTCACGCCACTCTCTCTTGTATAGTCGCTGATAATTAGCTCAAGTGCATCTTTGCTTATGCTCACATCACTTGGTTTTAGTCCGTGTTTTTTAAGCTCCTGAGGCAAGAGATATTTCTTAGCGATCTCAAATTTCTCTTGTGGGGTGTATGAGCTAAGCTCGATAAACTCCATCCTGTCGCGAAGTGCGGCCGGGATCATGCTCACGTCATTTGCTGTAGCGATGAAGATGATCTTACTAAGATCGATGTTGAAATTTAGGTAATAATCTCTAAATTTGTTATTTTGCTCAGGATCTAAAATTTCAAGTAAAACTGCGGTCGGATCGCCTCTGTAGCTTCTGCCAACCTTGTCGATCTCATCTAAAACAACCACTGGGTTCATCTGCTTGGCTTCTATGAGACCTTGCACGATACGCCCTGGCATAGCGCCTATATAGGTGCGGCGGTGTCCTCTTAGCTCGTTTACGTCCTCAAGTCCACCAAGTGCAATCCTGACTAGCTCGCGTTTTAGCGCCTTTGCGATCGAGTTTGCGAGGCTTGTTTTACCCACACCTGGAGGGCCTGCAAAGCATAAAATAGCGCCGTTATTTACCTTTTCGCCAACACCTCTAAGCTCCAAAAGCTCGCGTAAAGCAAAATACTCCTCGATGCGCTCTTTTGGCTTCTCTAAGCTATAGTGATCGGCATTTAGGTGCTTGCTCACTTCAGCGATAGATGATTTTTTCTTAGCTACATTTTCAAATGGAATTTCAAGTACCCAGTCAAGGTAGCTTTGTAAGGTATTTGCGTCAGCTGAGTCTGGGTGCATGCGCGAAAGCTTATCTATTTGCTTTTTGATCTCTTTGTAGGCGTCCTCGGCCATAAATTTCTTCTTCGCATCAAGCTTTTTGCGGTACTCTTCAAGCTCCTCTTCACGGCTCGTATCCGCTCCAAGCTCAGCTTGAATTTGCTTTAGCTGCTCTTTTAAAAAGTACTCTTTATTTGTCTTATCGATCTTTGAATGGACTTTATTTTTTATCTCTTTTTGAAGCTTATTTGCCTCAATCTCTTCGATAACGTAGTCGATGAGCTTTAGTAGGCGTTGCTCTAAATTTTCCTCGACAAAAAAGCTATATGCGATCTGTTTTTTTAAGCGAAGTGCACTTGAGACGAGATCGCAAACCCTGATCGCTTCAGCACTCTCTTCTATCGTTTTTAAAAGATCAGGCGGGAAAAAATGGCTAAACTGCGAAAGCTCTCTTACTTTTTCTCTTAAAACCACTATGAGTGCGTCAGTTTTGACCTGCGATGGGCGCTTGACGTGGAGCATATCGACAATGCCACGGAGCGGATTTATGCCTGATTGTTTTAAAATTTTACCTTTATCGATGCCCTGAAATAGTACTTTTACGCGTCCATCAGGTAGTGGCACACGGCGCATTATCGTGCCGATCACGCCAGCATCATAGATACCATCAAAGTCTCTAGCACCGTCTTGCTGAGGCTTTGTAGGCACCACAAGGATCGGAGTCTCTTCTTGTATGGCGAGTTCAAGTGCCTTTAAATTTTCATCATCGCTTAAAAAAAGCGGAGTTATCATAAATGGATATAAAAATAGCTCGTCCTCAACGATAATAGGAATTTCAGTTGGGAAGCCTTTATTTTCGTTTATTTGCAAAATTTCTCCTATTCAAACAGTTTTCTATACCATGCTACATCAGGCTTGATAAGGTCAGAATTTCTAAACGGTGACTCTTCAAGTTTTTGCTCGTAAATTTTGGCCGAAACATCACGACCAGTCCTATTGTAAAGATCAGCTATTTGCATATCTAGGAAATAAAGTGCGAGTTTGAATTTAATAAGCATAGTCTCGATAAGTGGCTTATATTCAGTATTTGGATACATATAAAGAAATTTCTCGATCTCTGTTACGCTATCTTCCATAAGCTTTTGGTTGCGGTTTGGCTGAGTGAATGAGTCAAAATTTGCTTTTATCTTTAGATACTGAGCAAACTCTGTTTTTGGGCCATTGTCGCCATATCTTTTGATATACTCGTCAAGATAGTGATTTGCCATAAGATACTCTTCATCATTTGCGTGAGCTTGGGCAAGGATAAGTAAAATTTGCTCTAAAAGTGGGCTTGCTACGTGTTCGCTTGCCATTGAAACATAGTGTTTATCAGCCGCTTCAAGATCACCATCTTTTATATCAGCGATAACCTGAGCATACCACTCATCAGGAGTTAGATTGTAAAGCTCGGTATATTTTTCAGCACAACCACTAAAAAGCCCTAAAAGAGCTACAACTGCTAGAAATTTAGAAAATCTTTTCATGCTTTTCCTTAAAAAGTTTAAATCCTCGTATTCTACATTTTTTGGCATTATTTTTGTATAAATTTTTTAAAACTATGATAAAATACAGCAATTTTACAAAATAGGAGTTAGTATGATTTTTAGTGTTAAAAGCCCTATTTTAGGCTTTGAGCATATCAAGACGATGGAGTTAATTGAACTTGATAAATTTTTTGTTAAGCTAGCGAGCAAAGATGACGAGACATCTTTTACAATGATAAATCCTTTTGCATTAAGAAGCTACGAATTCGATATTCCAAGCTATTATGAAGATCTTATGGAGATTAAAGAAAGCTCTCAACTTAGAATTTATAACATTATCGTTGTTGCACTCCCGCTTGAAAAATCAACTGTAAATTTTGTAGCTCCTATCGTTTGCAATATGGACAATATGACCTTATCTCAAGTCGTTTTAGACATTGCCAAATATCCTCAGTATGGGCAAGCTGAAATGATAGAAAATTTTATACAAAAATAGTAGCTAAAAGCTTTTAAAAATCTAAGGAGAGATTTTTTATTGTTATTTAGAGGATTTGTTGTGAAGATAGCATACTTACTCTGTTTTATTGTCACATTTGGTTTTTGTGCACCCAGAGCTTGTACGATAGCAGAAGCAGCATCTATTGGTTGTAGTGGAGCAAATTATTCTTGCTTTATAGACGCTGAAGAGTACCAAGACAACTCTTCTAAAAATATCCCACATTGCATAAGAAAATCTGATAGAACCTGGACGATAGATACCAATAGCTTTTCTTCAGGTGTAGCACAAGATCATTATCATATTTATGCAAAACAATTTTCTCCATGGGGATATGGGCTATTAACTGGTATGTGGGATGATAATTCTAAAGGGTTAAGACAAAGATCAATAAATGGAAATCTAAATACCAGAGTAAATGGAGATATAGCTACCATTGGTGCTACTATTATGATTCCACAATACGCTGGATATAATTTTGTTCCAGATCCATCTAACGTAACAAGAACATCATCTACAGCCGATAGAATATTTTTAGATACTGGTAATTTTTCGCCTAGCAATTACACACTTTGTCAAACAACATATATTTATAATCCTAGCAAGCATCCTTATTGTAAAAATTCATCCTCTTCCACATTTGATTTTAGTGAGAAAAATACCTTTATACAAAATAATTTAAAAGGCAAAAACGTAGTCTATGCCAGGCTTTACTGGGGTGGCTCTCTTTATCAAAACTGGGCAATAAAAAATCTTGGGTCAAATTTATATGTAAGTGCTTTAAATTACATAAAAGGATATAGCAGGATTGATTTTAAAGCTCCTGGAAAAAATGTAATCACAATAGATGCTGATCCAAAAGATGTTTTTTGGTTTGGCTCATTTAGTGAGTATAAACCAAAATCAATGACTCTTGAATCATATAATCAAAACGAGTCCAATAGCTACTATGTAAAAGCTGGAATAAACTACCAATATGTAGCAAGCGCTGATGTAACAGATATAGTTAGAGATTCTCTTGGCACTAGCGAGTCAGATAGGACATTTTATGCTGGCAATATCAGATCAACTACGATTCCCTTTAGTGATGGATTTATAGACCCAAATGATGGCATATATAAGGTAAACAACTCTACTAATAGAAAACTAAAAAAAACATACGGCACGCTACTATTCTCACCAGTTCAAGGGCAAAATGGCTACTGGATACAATCCATTGCACCACAATTTGCGGCTTGGAGTTTAGTCATCATTTATGACTTTGATGATAAAACCGCTGCAGCAAACAATATAGAGCCAAAGCTTGTTAGTATATTTGATGGATTAGAAAGACTTGCAGCAGACTGGATGAAGTCAAGCGATCCATTTGGTACTGTAAAGAGCTCAACCATAGATGTAAAATTTGAAAATATCTACACACCAAAAGCAGGAAATATAGATGCTTCGCTCACAATGTTTTCATTTGGCGGCAAGCCAGAAACAAAGGGTGAAGATATTAAGATAAAAAAAGGTGGCAGCTATCAGAGTATCACCAGCGGATATAACGCACAAGGCGATCAGTTTAACTCAACTATGACAAAATTTGGACAACTTATAAATCCAGGTAAAAAATTTCACTCTCAAGCAGACTTAGATATATTTGATATATCGGACAAAATGTCATATGCTCAAAAAGAAGCGGATATAAAATTTACAGTTACAACGATTAAAAGCTCAGGCGGTGCTAATGTTGTAAGTGCTGACCGTATAAATTTAGCTCTAGTTGGCTTTTCTTCTCGTATATATAAACCAGATGTTTGCTACATGGAATATATTTATGCAAAAAAACCTAGCGATAGTACTTTTACAAAGGTGCAAGAAAATACTCCAACAGTAGTGCCAGCAAATACTATTTTAAAAACTTTCGTTGAAGTTACAAATAATACTAATGAAGCTGCCCAAGACTTTGCGCTAAAAGCCACAATAGATCCAAGCCAAATTTATAATCCAAACTCAACTTACATTTACGCAGATAAAGCATCGCAAGGACCTAGTGATCTACTTACTATGTCAGGACAGGTACACTATAACGACAACACAGGCCTGCAGCAATTAAGCGGAAATGACTTAACTTTTTATTTAGGACAAGGTGCTGCTGCAAATAAGGGTGGAGAAATGCTAATTCATCAAGGCAACTACGCTTATGCCATATATGAAACTACCCTTAAGTCTAAATTTGAGCCAAATAGTTACAAAGCCACGGTTGCAAATGCTGATATAAATTTACAACCCTATGACACATACATAAGAAGATGTAGTAATCAAAATTACAACATTACTTTAGGCGTCAGTGCCAGTCCAAATAATTTCGTCGCAAGTAATAGACAAGACGATGGCTCAGCGACTTTTAAAACTAAATTTAAAAATAGACTTCTAACTAAAATCGTTTCTACGCCATTTAATGTCTATATCACAAACTATGATACAGATGGCAATAAAAAAGTACCAGATGCTCCAGTAGATGTAAAAGTAGAGTTGGTCGAGTCTTGCAATGCTCCAACAAATTTATATGAACAAGATATAACTTTTAATGGCGTAACTGATATTTTGTTATCAGGCATTAGTATTGACAGAGCCTATAAAAGCATAAAATTTAGAATCTCTCATCTTGATCCAGTGACAAATACTACAAAGGTTGAATGCGAAAAATTAGATGATTTTGCCATAAGACCAAGCCACTTTAGAATATGGGATACTAAGAAGAATGCGATCAATAATAATAATAATAATAATGTTTTAATAGGTGGCGAAATTTATAATGACATTGCTCTTGCGGCTATGAAACCTCTTGATAGTGGCTTAGCAAATGGCTATATAAATAACATAAGTGGCTCAAATGGAGAGATAAAACTTGTACCAGCATATAGTGCGACTTGCGATCCTAGCATTATAGAGAGCGAGAACAAACTAAGCGTAGATTTTAACGATCCAAATAAAGCATTGGGTAAAATTTTCCGTCACACATCAAGTGGACCTGTTGGCTTTTCTTACTCAGATATAGGTGATACATATTTTTATGTATTAGACAAAGACTATACAGCAACTGATCAACATACACCATCAAGAGCTGATGATTGTGTAAAAAACTCAATTAGCAACGATCCGTCACAAGATACTGCTCAAGAAGGAAGGATCGGATGCAATATAAAGCTAGAAGGTAATAGAGATTATTTATTTAGACCAAAAGATATACAAATAAGCAAGTTAAAGATAACAAAAGATAGCGATATAACATACCTTGATAATGAAGGCATACAAAAAGCAAAGCTTGACTTTGAAGTAACTGCTAGACTGTTTAACGATGATCCTGCAAAACTTTATAATGAAGATTGCTATGCAAAGAATATGAACTTTGATATAAAGCTAGATAGAGTTCCTTTAAATTTTACAGATAACGATGGCAATGCCGGTACATTAGCAAAAGCAAATGAAGAAATTTTATTTTTTGAAATTCCTGGCTCAAATACTAGAAAAGCAATAGATCCAAGTGCTACAAAATCAACATTTTATGTAGAAAAAAATACTTTTGTAAATGGCGTAGGCAAAGGTGAAGTATATTTTAATTTTGAAAGAAAAGTAAATCATGCTAAAAATCCTTTTACTATTTCGAGTAATGATTTTAGCTTTAGCGGTATGTCAGACAGCACCGATACAGTAAAAAAATATGAAAAACCAGCAACAGAAACGACAGCAAAATTTTACTTTGGTAGGGTTTATGCACCATTTTATGAAGGGCTTTATAGCGGCTTTTATGCCAAAATTTATTATGGTGCCTACTGCGATGGATGCAATAAAAATATCTATATGAAAGATAATGGCAAACTGTGGCAAGACTTTCCAGCTGCACCATTTTGGGCTACCAATCCAAAACACAATGCAGGAGTACTTAACTATCATGACTTTAGCTTTACAAACACTTACAGCGGTACTGTTTTAAGAAATGATGTAAGTAGCATAAGCAATGGCGAGCAAATAATTTTTATAAGAAACCCTTCAGCGGTTACTGATGTGGCTAAAATGAGAGCACCTAGCTGGCTTCTTTATAGTGAATTTGATGAGAAAACTGAAACAAATAATTTCAATCTAAATTTTCTAGTACCAAATGGCGAATGGGCTGGTAAAGTCCTAAATAGTAACAATATAGAAGATAAAACGAGCGGTGCAGTTGGAGGTTTTATAGGAGTAAAATCTAATAGTGATAGTAACCTAGATATAAGTGACAAGACAAACAGGAGAATAGAGTGGTAAAAAGAGGTGGCTTTTCATTGATAGAGCTTATCTTGTCAGTACTTGTAGTAGCCATAGTAAGTGCAAGCCTGCCACTAGCGGTAAGAACTACTTCAAATTTAAGCGAGCAATCCTTAATGCAAGAAGGACTAATGAATGCTAAAACTTATATGTCATTAATATTAAAAGCACCATTTAGTGATCAAGTCTTAATAGCAGGTAAAAATACCATGCCATCTTCTATAACTACTCAAGAGGCTATAATTTTTCCTCTTATTATCTGCGACCAAGGGGCAAATCCAGATTTTTATGAAAAAAGCGGTGTAAAAGGAGAGGGACATAGGATACTTGCATATCCAGTGCAAAATTCATCTGCATGTGCTACAAGGCCTAATGATTCAAAGCTTCCAGAATCAATCAAAAGCGTAAATTTTAAAGTAAAATCTATCAAAAATTTCAATACTCAAAAATCCATCTCACCAACTGCTAGCACTACTAAACGCGACTTTATCATAGATACAGAGACGACTCCAACTATAACAAATGGAGCTTATAAATTTGTAGTTAGCACTCCTTTAAATGATAGTGACGTTTTACAGATAAAGCTAGATACGACTATGAAAACTACAAAAGAGAGCAAAAGCGTACTTTATGGATATGCCTTTAATATAGGTGAAAGCAGTACTCTAAGTGTAAAAGAATGGAAATGAAAAAAACAAAAAAAGCTTTTACATTAATTGAGCTAATAATAGTCATCACCGTACTTGGTGTTATCTCACTTATGAGCTTTAACACGTTTATGAATTTATATCAAAACTATTTTCAAAGCAAAGTAATAAACGAACTAGAAACACAAAGCGAAATCGCTCTAGAGCAAATTTCAATGCTACTTAGCCACAGAATCAAACAAAGCGTTATCGCTAGGAAAAAAAATGGAGATTATCTAGCCCTAAATGATAGTGGCGTAAATTTAAGTAGTGACTTTGAAATTTTAGAATTTATCCCAGCTGCTTATGAGCTATTTGATGGCATCAACGAATATAAAGGAGATGATACTAACGGAGATCCTATCATCGAAGAAGGCATATATAGCGGATATGTAGATCTTGCAAATAGTTCTATTGCAAATGGATTAAAAAGTCCTGGAAGCAAATTTAATGACGCTTTTAGAAACGGCGTAATGGACTTGACCTGCGAAAATGATAGCGATGAAGAAGATACAAATAGCGGCTCTAGGTGCATAAACGCCGATAATGAAAATGGTGGTTTAGTGGCGATATTTTCTAGAATACTTTATAGAGTTGGTAGCAGCTTTGGCTATCAAGAAAATTTAGACCAAAGGCACTTAGATATCGCAAAAGTTGGCATACAATCAATCGACACGCTTAAAATTTCAAGTGATTTTAAAAATAAAAAAATTTCAGAGCAGTATAAGCTAGCTTACACAGCCATTGCCATAGCACCAGCTGAGCAAAGTGCCGAGGATATACAAAATGGCTCTTTTGACCTTAAAA
The DNA here is from genome assembly GCF_902460665.1 of Campylobacter concisus. Lineage (GTDB taxonomy): Bacteria > Campylobacterota > Campylobacteria > Campylobacterales > Campylobacteraceae > Campylobacter_A > Campylobacter_A concisus_AL. The sequence continues at coordinate 469,383 of NZ_CABPUR010000002.1, forward strand.
TTTACTACAATTATAGGCCATGGCTAAATGAAAGCTTTAAAAAATTTAGCCCAACATCTACAAAGGCTATCAAAGCCGAAAGTGCGACACTAGCTAAACACGTAACAAGATTTGTCTTTACAGAAAAAAATGGTGTCATCGCGCTAAAGCTCTGCCTTAAAGCAGAAAAATCAGAAATAACCATTTGTAAATCAAAGGCAGTTTATTGATGAGAAAAGGATTTACGTTAATAGCAGCGATATTTTTTCTAGTTGTAGCAGCTTCTATCAGTACTCTTGCCATTTCGATAGCTAGCACATCAGCTAGACAAAGCAGTGAAATTTATCTAAGGGAGCAAGCACAACTCGTTGCTCAAGCAGCAGCAGAGTATGCGATGTTTGAAATTTTTAGAACCGATTTCTCAAATAAATGCCTAGATAAAGTAAATGGGGAATTTAACGATATGTTCGACTTTAAAGTAAAAATAACTTACTTTGGCGATATCGGCATATGCACTCCACCGACCATCATGCCAGGGACAAACGGAGTCGCAAGTACTGGCAACATGATCTTTGATGTTTTTGTAACATCAAAAGATAAAAAAACGCCAAATCCTATAAATTTTCACAAACGAACTCTTCAGAAACTTTAAAATTTTATAAAGATTTTAGTTTAATTTGTTTTTAGTTTTAGCGTGTTATAATCATCTTACTTTCTATAAAGGAGATTACGATGAACATAAGCATTGTAGGAAAACAATTTGAGCTAACAGAGCCAATCAAAAACTATATCCAAGACGCTTTTGATACGCTTGGCAAATACAATCTCGACATCATCTCAGCAAGATGTGTTGTAGCAGCCGATGAAAAACAAGGAAAAAAAGGCTTTAATGCAGAATTTTCTCTAAATATGGCCCATAAAGACACCATAGTCGTTCGCCAAAAAGATAAAGATCTTTACGCTGCGATCGATCTTGCTATCGAAAAAGCATCAAAAGTTTTAAGAAGAGAGCATGATAAGAAATTTACCGTAAAAGGCAAGGCTGACGACAAAGAATTTCGCTCAAGAATAGGAGAAGAAAAGATCGAAGGTGTCGAGGAGATCGTACCTATGGAACTTGAAATTTATAAACCACTTGAGGTCGAAGAAGCACTTGAAAAACTAAAATCAAGCGATAAACAATTTTATGTATTTAACGATGTTGACGCAAAAATGCGTGTGATCTACAAAAGAACAGACGGAACTTTCGGTCTTTACTAAAATTAGGGGCAGCTTTGCCCCTAAAATTTATACCGACCCACTATAAATTTCTTCCTATAGTCCAAAACACTGCTTACAAAGACTGCTACGCCAGCAAAATGGCTTTAAATTTTCAAAAATATAATAGACATCCTTGCGTAAGATAGATCTAGATACAAGAAGGCTTCCCTGTAAGTCATTTTAAGAAGATCTTAGCAAACTAAAACTAGGTCACAACTGATTAATGGCAAGGCAAAGAATTAAATGCCATAAAAAAAGTGGGTGGTTTTCTTAAAAATAATCTAGATGTAGAATTTTATTTTATGGACTGGGAAAGAATAGAGGAATACGGCGATGGCATAGCAGAGCAAACGAGCTAAAAATACTTGATAGCACTAGAAATTTTTAAGGATAAAAGAGGGACAAAGCTCTCTTTTTGATTTTTAAAATATCAAATAGCTAAAAAAATACTATCTATTTCTCTAAATTTTCACTAGTTTTTGGTCTAAAGGCCTTATTTATCTTTCTTATCCAAATGATTAGTGAGATAAACAAGATAAAGTAAAATACATAGCTAGCTACCGGCCAACTAGTATCTGTGCCGCTTTCTTTTAGTGAGATGACATTTCTAAACTCTTGAAGCATAGAAATTCTATATCCATAATATTTTACAGTTACGTTTTTATCGCTATTTGCAAAGCCCTGGGCCTTGGCTTGTACATCAGCTGAGTTAAATTTAAAATAAAACGGAAATCCCCATGCAGTATCTTCATTTCTATAAGCCATGACTTTATTTGAATTATTAGAATCTTTAGTATAGATAAAATAAACATCTCTGGTAGGGCCATCAGCCGGATTTTTAGCATCGATGATGCCATCTTTGTCCATACGTTTGACATCGCCACCTGTGATTTGTACATTTGCATAGTGTGGAAACGAATAATCAACTACAAGTGCCAAAAAAGAGTGTAAGAGTACGATAAAAATAACGCAAATTCTTTTAAAAAATGTAATCATTTCTTTCCTTTTAAATTTGCGTTATTTTATGAAAAGATAGCTTAATAAAGGGGCAAAATACCCCTTTAGTTTTAAGCTTTTTTATTAAGCATAAATTTTAGAAGTTGTGCAAGGAAGCTGATTCCACCGATTATTAAAATCGTATCGCCAATCATTCTTACCCATCTTAAATTTTGCAAGTGTGATTGTTGTAAAAGCTCAGCGCTTCTTGCATACCACATACCATGCTCTAGGCTTGCAAATGCTTGATAAATTCCTATTGGAAGTAGTGAAAGCACGATCATTAGCATAAGGCCTATATTTAAGCCCCAAAAACCTACTTTCATAAGTTTTTCATCAAATTCTTGACCTTTGAATAGATAAGTAGCTACTAGCCAAACAAATCCAAGTGCCAAAAATCCATAAACACCAAATAGCGCAGCATGTCCGTGAACTGGAGTCGTATTTAGGCCTTGGATATAAAATAGTGAAATTGGAGGATTGATTAAAAATCCAAATACACCAGCACCTAACATATTCCAAAAAGCAACTGCAATAAAGCAGTAAAGTGGCCATTTTAATGTCTTAGCCCAAGTTTGAGCAAACTGAAGTCTGTAATGCTCATAAGCTTCAGCACCAAGCAATACAAGAGGAACTACTTCAAGTGCTGAGAAGCTAGCGCCAACTGCCATTATAGGTGTCGTAGTGCCCGCAAAATATAAGTGGTGGAAAGTTCCTGGAATTCCGCCTACCAAGAAAAGTGATGCACTCGCAAGTGTTGAAAACGTAGCAAATCTCTTTGAAACAAGACCAAGACTAACAAACACAAAAGCAAGTGAAGCGGTAGCAAAGACCTCAAAAAAGCCTTCAACCCAAAGGTGTACAACCCACCAGCGCCAGTATTCCATCACTGGAAGTGGACTTCTTTGACCGTAAAATAATCCTGCTCCGTAAAATAATCCAACTGCAACGGCTGAAGCTGCAAAGATAGCAAGTAAATTTTTATCACCTTTGTTCTTAAATCCGCCAATAAATCCGCGAAGTAAAAGTAGCATCCAAATGACAAGACCAACAAATAAAATAATTTGCCAAACACGTCCAAGCTCGATATATTCATATCCTTGGTGTCCAAACCAGAAGCTTAAATTTATAGGCATAATATTTGCGATCGCTAAATACTCGCCAGCAAAACTGCCAACCACAAGGATTAGTAGTGCGTAAAATAATAAATCTACGCCAAGTTTTTGGAATTTTGGATCTTTACCGCCATTTATAATAGGTGCTAGAAAAAGACCGCCTGCCAAAAATCCTGTCGCAATCCAGAAAATACTAGCCTGAATGTGCCATGTTCTAGCAAGTGAATAAGGAATATAAGCTGATAAATTTATACCGTAAAATTCTTGTCCTTCTACTGTATAGTGAGCTGTAAAGCCGCCTATTAAAATTTGGAATGCAAAAAGAGCCAAAGTTACAAAAAGATATTTTTTAAGAGCTTTTTGAGATGGAGTTAGGCTTAATTTACTAAGCGGATCCTCGCTAATAGCTTCCAACTTTTCATCATCTTTTTTGCCATAAAAAGAGCTAAACCAAACAAGAAATCCAATACCAGCAATAAGTATTACAACGCTTGCGATTGACCAAAAGATATTTTCGCTTGTTGGTACATTATCGATTAGTGGCTCATGTGGCCAGTTATTTGTGTATGTAGCATCGCTATTAGGTCTATTTGCTGCGGTTGCCCAGGCTGACCAGAAGAAAAAGTTATTAAGATCATCTCTATCAGAAGCATTTGGAAGAGTATTTTCTTTCATCGCATAAGCTTCTCTTAAAGATTTAAACTTAGGGTCATTTCCAAAAAGTGATGAATACTCTTGGCTTACTTGTTTCATAGCCTTTAATCTATCGCTGCTAAGTACGATTTTATCGTCTTTTACGCCATTTTCTCGGTACTCTTTTTTAAGTAGAACTTTTAGATTTGCCTTTTGCTCATCATTTAAATCAGCATATTTTGAGTGATAAATTTCATCTGCTTTTAACTCTAAAAATATAACTAACTCTTTGTGAAGCCAGTCCGCACTCCAATCAGGTGCTTGATATGCGCCATGCCCCCAAACAGAGCCAACTTGCATACCTCCTATGCTTTGCCAGGCCTCTTGACCTTTATAGATACTCTCTTTGTCGATAACGACATTGCCATTCTCATCTGTAAAATTTACAACTGGTGGCGAGCTTCTATAAACTTCAACGCCGTAGTAGCCTAAAATACTAAAGCAAATTACTAGTACTGCAACAAGTGCTAGCCAATACTTTTTGTATTCACGCATTGATTCTCCTTTTTTTTAAAAATTTTAAGGCGAAGTTTATCTCATTTTAAAAAAGCAGCTAATGATATATGTCAATAAAAG
>NZ_CABPUR010000002.1:474151-538057 GCF_902460665.1 Campylobacter concisus
ACATAGAATTAACCTAAAAATTATTAATATACAACTTTATATTTTTAAAATAAAGGAAAAAAATATGCAAAGAAATTTTTTGCAAAAAATGGCTAAATTTAGCCTTGTCGCTTCACTTTTTATGGCTCTTAGCCTAAACGCAGCTGAGTCTGCTAGAAGCATAACAGATATGCAAGGCGTCAAAGTAGGCGTGCCTGAGAAGGTTGAGAAGATCGCTGCTCTTTGGCACGCAAACAACGAGATCATCCTAGCGCTTGGCGGTATGGATAAAGTTGTAGCCACAACCGATCAGATCAAGAAAAACAAGTGGTTCGCCCTCGTCTATCCAAGACTTAAGGATTTACCAGCCGCGCTTGATGGCAAAGATCTTCAGATCGAAGAGCTTGTTAAGCTTGCCCCTGATGTTGTCGTAGTCTCAAGCAAAAACTATCAAGACGAGCTTAGCAAAAACGGCTTTAGCGCTGTAAATTTGATCTTTAGAGACTATCCAGATATGGAAAAAAGTATCTACGCAACAGCTGAAGTGATCGGCACTGACAAGGCTAGATCTATGGCTGATAAACTTACAAAAAATATCCAAGATAACACTAAATTTGTAACTGATAGAACAAAAAACATCCCTGATGCTAAACGTCCAAAAGTGCTTCACTTGCTTGGCGGAGCAAATTTATTAAAGGTTGATGGCACAAAAACTATCATAAATACTTGGATAAATTTAGCTGGTGGCAAAAACGCAGTCTCAAAAGAGGGCTCTATGATCGAGCTAACAGCTGAAGAGCTCATCAACGCAAACCCTGATATCATCATTGTTGGTGGCGCTGATACAGACGCACAGATCAAAAGTATAAAAGAAAACCCTGCATATTCGGGCTCAAATGCTGTTAAAAACGGCAAAGTTTATGGCAACCCAAAAGGTGTTTTTGGTTGGGATAGATACGGTGCAGAGAGTGCTCTTCAAATTTTATGGGCAGCAAAGACTATCCAACCAGATCTGTTTAAAGATGTAGATGTAAAAGCCAAGACAAAAGAGTTTTACAAAGAGTTCTTAAGTCACGATCTTAGCGATACAGAGTACGACTATATCTTAAAAGGTCTAAATCCAGACGGTAGCAAAAAATAATATATGAAAAACACAAATTTTTCATTAGTTACCATTTTTTTAGCTCTGCTAACGCTTCTTTGCGCCTTTGTCGCACTTTGCGTTGGCAGATTTTACATATCATTTGGCGATGTATTTAGCGTGTTAGCTCATAGCATTGGTCTAGGAGATGGCGCAGCTAGCAACATCACAAACGTGATAGAAAATTTACGCATCCCGCGCATCATCGCAGCTATACTTGTCGGAGCTGCTCTTAGCGTGAGTGGTGCAGCTTATCAAGGCGTCTTTAAAAACCAGCTAGTAAGCCCTGATCTACTTGGCGTCTCAGCTGGTGCTTGCGTGGGAGCAGCAACTGCTATCATCTTTGATCTATCGCTATTTTGGATACAAATTTTTGCATTTGGATTTGGCCTAGCAGCCGTTGCTATCACGCTAGCCATACCTAAGATGATGGGGCGCTCAAGCACACTTATGCTAGTTCTTTCTGGCATCATCGTGAGCGGCCTCATGGGCTCAGTGATCGGCTTTTTAAAATATGTCGCAGACCCTGAGACGAAGCTACCTGATATTGTTTATTGGCAGCTTGGAAGCCTAGCAAAGCTTGATAGTGAAAATTTAAAATACATCGCCCCAGTGATGATCATCTGCGCTATTTTGCTAATCGCTATGAGCTGGCGTATAAATTTGCTCTCTCTTGGCGACGAGAGTGCGGCTAGACTTGGCGTAAATGTCTCATTCGAGCGCTCTATTATCATCATCTGCGCCACACTTCTTACAGCTTGTAGCGTCTGTATAAGCGGTATAGTAGCCTGGGTGGGACTTTTAATGCCTCACTTAGCTCGCATGCTAGTTGGTGCAAATAACATAAGAAGCATGCCTGCAAGTATATTTATGGGTGCGATGTTTTTACTATTTGTAGATACATTAGCTCGTAGCATAAGCGTGAGCGAAGTGCCTCTTGGCGTGCTTACTGGCTTTATCGGTACGGTATTTTTCGTCTGGGTCTTGTGGCGAAATAAAAAGGTTGCATGATGCTTGAAGTCAGAAATTTAAACTTTAGCTACCCAAATGGGGCTGGCAAACTAGAAAATGTAAATTTAAAGATAGGCGCAGGTGATATTTTAACCATTCTTGGTCGAAATGGAGCTGGCAAATCAACCACTCTTGGGCTAATAAGCGGCTCGCTAAAGCCAGTTTCAGGAGAGATCTTTCTTGATGGCAAAAACGTAGATAGTCTAAGTAACAAAGAGCGCGCTAAGATCATGGCGTACGTGGCTCAAAGCGAGGTTACCGAGTATGAATACACTGGGCTTGAGTTCATCACGATGGGACGCGCGGCGCACCTTGGTATCTTTGCAAGGCCTAGCAAAGAGGATGAAGAGATCGCTAAAATTTACACCAAAAAGCTTGAGATTGAGCACCTTGAAGAGAAATTTATCACTCAAATGAGTGGCGGTCAAAAGCAGATGTGTATGATCGCTCGTGCGATGGCTGCGCAGCCAAAGATGATCATTTTTGACGAGCCAACGAGCGCGCTTGATTACGGCAACCAGTATAAATTTTTACGCACCGTAAAATGGCTAAAAGAGCTTGGCTACTCGGTCGTGCTAACTACTCACAACCCTGACTTTGCCGTGCTTCTTGGCGGATATGTCGCACTTGTAAAAGGTGATGGAAATGTTGAGTTTGGCACGGTTAATGAGATCATCAGAAGCGAAAATTTAAGCAAGCTTTACGGACTAAGCTTAAACGTAAGCTACATCGACGAAGTAAAAAGAGAGTGTTGCTTAACATATCCTCTTTAAATTTATACTCTCAAAAGAGAAATTCTTTTGAGAGCGCTTTTTTGTGTTATTTTTCTTATTTAATACTGCCTTTGGAGTAAAAATGAAAAAAATAGTTTTGATTTTATTTTTTGCATTGATGGCAAACGCGGCTGATAAATTTGATTGTTCTAAACGCTACTGCAAAGAGATGAAAAGTTGCGAAGAAGCATATCACTATCTAAGAAAATGCGGGCGCAGTGGGTTTGATCGCGATCATGACGGCATACCATGTGAAAATGTATGCAAAGAACGCAGAGTAGAAAAATAATTTTATTAAAATTTACTCCGCTAAATTTTAAAGCCAACAAAATCAAAAATTTTAAGTTAAGTTAAAAGCAACTAGGCGTTATTTTTAGCAAGTGTCGCCACTCTAGCCTTTGCAGCCTGTGTGATATCATCCTCGTAGTCGTAGAAGTTAAAGGTCGCTCCATGCTGAAAAAAGCCATTTAGTATATCGCCGCTTTGGCGGTTTTTCAGATCAAGCTCCGCCACCTTAAAGCCGTCATTTGTCGCGCAAAATTCTTTTAGTCTAGCTGGCGCCTCTTTTAGTTTGGTAAATAAAAAGCAGTACCCATCGCCGCCATTTCGCCCCACTCTGCCTCGCAGCTGATGAAGCGTGGCAAGCCCCAGCCGCTCAGCGCCCACGATTACGATAGTATTTAGCCTTGGCAGCGAAATACCAACCTCTACAACGGTGGTTGAGAGCAAAATTTCGCCCTCTTCTCTAAACCGCCTTAAAATTTCCTCTTTCTCTTTGTCCTTGCCGTGCGTGACGAAGACATTTTTGAAATTCTTTAGCCAAAAGCCCTGTGCCTCGCTTAGACTTTGGTAGTTTGAGCTCTCGCTGCTCTCAACTAGCGGATAGATGATGGCTACTTGAAAGCCGTTTTCTACCTGCTTTTTGATGTGAGCTAGCAAAAAGCCAAACTCGCTAGCGCCTAAAATTTGGCTCATTATATTTTTCTTAAACGGCATCTGCTTTAAAAAGCTAAAATTTACGATCTCAGACTGGATTAAGCTTAGTGTCCTTGGTATTGGCGTAGCTGAAAACTGCACGAAATTTGCTCGCTCATCCTCGTTTGAGGCAAGCTCCTCTATCTTTTTGCGCTGGTTTGAGCCAAAGCGGTGCTGCTCATCGACCATAACAAGTGGCGAGTTTGGCAGCTCGTGAAAGAGCAGCGCATGCGTGCCAACGATCAAATTTGCCCCGCTAAAGTCTATCTTTTTCTCCCCGCTTCGCACCAGCATCACATTCATAAAAGCGGGCAGCAGCCTCTTTGCTTCATTATAAATTTGCTCGCTTAAGATGCTTGTTGGCGCCATCAAAATGGCACTTTGCGGATAGACGCTAAGCGCAGCTGCTAGGATCACAAGCGTCTTGCCACTTCCCACGTCACCCATTATGACGCGCCTTTTTGCCTGCACGGCGCTAAGGTCGTCTCTGATGTCATTTATGGCGTTTATCTGGTCGTTTGTCGGCGTAAATGGCAAGCTCTTAAGCCAAGAGCTTATGTCAAAAAGCTTGATTTTAGGGCTTTTAAAGTAGGTTTTTTTAGCACTTAGCTTTTTTATGTAGTTAAAAATTTCTACAAATTTTAAGATTTCTAAGCCCTCGCCTTCGTTTTTTAGGCGGTATAAAATTTGCACGCTTTGCTCATCTAGCCTTTGCAGATCGGCTAGAAATTTAGCCTCTTTTTCGTTTAAACCTTCGGCCATTAAATTTTGTAAATTTAGATATTTTAATATGAGTTTTTTTAGCTCCTCATCTTTTAGTTCGGTCTTAAATTTAGGCACGATCTGACCTATTTTTGTGGTGATTTTTGGATTTACGATCTGCCACGAGCCAAAGGCGTAGGAGCAAAGCCCATATATCGCCATCTCTTTGCCCACCTTAAAAGCGCCGTAGTGCCAAGATTTTGCGTTAAAAATGACGATCTTTACGCTACTTTGCCACTGCTCGCAAAAGGCAAGTGCCGTTAGCATGCCAGGGCGCGAGGCGAGTGAGGTGATCTTTATATTTATGCAGACCTGCCCCTCTCTTGGGCTCTTAGCGATCGTCGTATCCTCAAAGCCCTTTGGTAGCACAAGAGCAAGGTCAAGCAGGCTAAGCACGCCTATTTTTAGAAGTTTTGCTCTGTCACTTGCTTCAAATTTCATTTTTTAGGACGCAAAAACTTAGCTGATTGATCTCTGCGTGGGCTTTTATAAAGCTATTTAGCTCGCTTAGCGAAAGGGCTGAAATTTTATCCAGATCTTTTAAAAATACCCCAAGCTCGCCATGCTCGTAAAACTCGCCTTGCGCGATGTCAAGGCGCTTAAATAGCGTCTCAAGTCTAAGCGGCAACGAACCAAGTAAAAATTTCTTAGCCTGCTCAAGCTCGGCCTTGCTAACACCTTTTTTACTAAATTTTAAAATTTCCTCTTTTATAACGGCGATAGCCTCATCTTTTTTCTCATTTTTTGTCTGCATGTAGCCGTAGAGCTGGCTGTAAGAGAAATTTAGCAAATTTCTAGCGTAGGCGCTGTATGCAAGCCCTCTTTTCACGCGTATCTCCTCCATGAGCCTTGAGCCAAAGCCACCCTCGCCTAGGATAAATGTCGCCACTGCGGCCTTGTATTTTTCTTCAGGTCTCACGTCAAATGGCGCACCAAAGTAGATGTAGGCCTGCTCGCTTTGCCTGATGATCTCGCTGTTTTCGCACTTATCACTTGGACTAAAGCGCTCTAGCTTTCGCACCTTGCCAGGTTTTAGGATCTCTAAAACGCTAGCAAGCTCTTTTGTCTGCTTCTCGTCGATGTCGCCACCTAGCACGCAAAGCAAATTTGAAAGGTCTAAATGCTCGTTTAAAAACTTTCTCACATCTTCAAGCATGATCGCTTTTATGCTCTTTTTAGTGCCGATACTAGGCTCTGAAAGCACGCTTTTTGGGTACAAAAGCTCAAAAAGCCCCTGTCTTGCTACGTAATCAAAGTCGTTTTCATTTGCTGCTATCTCGCCAAGTGTGACGGTTTTGCACCTATTTAGAATTTCTTCTGTCAAATTTGGAGCGCTTATAAGCTCTTTTAGCTTGCCGCACGCAAAGGCAAAGTGCTCTTTTAGGCAGTTTAGATCTATGCAAAATGTCTCAAAGCCACAACTTGCGTTTAGGCTAATCGCCCGCACTTCAAGCTCTTTGGCAAATTTAGCCGAGCCTAGCTTCATATCGCCTTCGTTTAGTAAATTTGCACTTAGTCTTGCAAGGCCTGCTAGCTTGCCATTTTGCGAGCTACCAGCTGCTTTGAAAACAAGTCTAAGGCTCACTACTGGCATCGCTTTTGAGCTTTCAAAAACGACTGGGATTTTTACATTTTTTACATTGATATCTAAAATTTTCATCTAAAATTTCTCCAAAATATCGTAGTTTGTGTTGCGCTTAGCTGGAATTTCTCCGACATCTTTTATAAGCTCGATCATCTGCTCTTGATTCATCCTAAAGCTAGCCCCTGCTGCCTTTACGACGTTTTCTTCCATCATTGTGCTACCAAGGTCGTTTGCGCCAAAAAGAAGCGCTAGCTGGCCTACATAGCTGCCCTGCGTGACCCAGCTGCTTTGGATATTTTTAAAGTTATCCAAAAAGAGCCTTGAGACCGCAAGAAGCCTTAGATAGACGTTTGAGCTTTGCTTTTTGATCTCAGGGAATTCTTGCATGAGCTTTGTATTTAACCCTTGAAAACTCCAAAGTATAAATGCCCTAAATCCAGCCGTTTCATCTTGTAAATTTCTGATGTGCTCCCAGTGCTCTACGATCTCACGAGTGCTCTCAACCGTACCAAACATCATCGTAGCAGTCGTTTTTATGCCAAGCTCGTGCGCCTCTTTGTGTATGCGAAGCCAGTCTGCGGTGTCGCATTTTTTAGGGGCGATGATGTCACGCACCCTGTCGCTTAAAATCTCCGCTCCAGCCCCTGGCATCGAATATAAGCCCTTTTCGTTTAGGCGTCTTAAGACCTCTTTAGTAGAAATTTTTGAAATTCTTGAGATGTAGTCGATCTCAACGGCTGAAAAACCATGTATCGTGATGCTTGGATAGTGCTTGCTGATGTAGCCAACAAGCTCCTCGTACCACTCGATCTTTAGCTTTGGATGAACACCACCTTGAAATAAAATTTGCGTGCCACCAATGGCGATAAGCTCCTCGATCTTCTTGCCGATCTCCTCAAAGCTTAGCACATAAGCGTCTTCTTCTTTTGCGTGGCGATAAAATGCGCAAAATTTACAATCCACCCAGCAGACGTTTGTATAGTTGATGTTGCGATCTACGATGAAGGTAGTAATGCCCTCTGGATGAAGCTCTTTTTTTCTAGCTAGCGCCATCTTGCCAAGCTCGTGAAGCGGTGCATTTTCTATAAGATCGATGGCTTCATTTACACTAAGTCTTTTCAAATTTAACCTTTTATTTTGCTTATTTTTGGGCGAGAGTTTAGCCAAAAATGCTTTTAAATATGATAAATCAGGCGTTATGAAAAATTAATTTTTAAAGGCTAAAATATGAGAAATTCTTTAAAGGAGCAAGTTATGAAAAAGATAGTATTTGCCGTTATTTGCGGGCTATTTTTAGTTGGTTGTGCTAAAAATGAGCCAAAACCAGCAAGCCATGAAGGTTGCGGTTGCCCTCATCACAAAGAGATAAAAAGTGATATGCAAAAACAAGGTTGCCACCATCAAGGTTGCATGATGCAAGGCTCAATGCACGGCGATATGCAAGGCTGCCCAGCTCACGCAAAATAGTAAAAGTGCCAAATGGCACTTTTATTTTAATATCACCTTGTCACCTTTGGTGCCAAGAACCGTCACCTTCTCTCCGTTAGCTAAATTTCCGTCATATTTCCAAAGTGTACCTTTGAAATAGACCATATTTTCTCTGATCTCGCCAACTCCGGCTTCGTCTAAAAATTCCTCGTTAAAACTCTCTTTTCTAGACATAAATTTGCTCTTTAGCGGTGCTTTTAAAAGCGCAAGAAGCACGATCGCAATCGCTGCCGTAATTAAAATTTGATAGCTCCAAGCAAAACTAAAACCAAAATTTATAGCTCCAACTACGATAAAAGCTATGCCAAAAAATAGCAAATAAAACGAGAAAAAGATAAACTCGGTGATGCACAAAACCACACCGATTGCTATCATTATAAAAGGGCTGATCACGCCTTATCCTTAGCTAGGAAATTTTTCAAAACGCTAAGTGAACCAATAAGCTCAGTCGCCTCGTAAGGAACTAAAATTTTATCTTTTGAGTTATTTTTAGCTAGCTCGCTAAATGCCCCGACTCTATCGCGCGCGAGCAAAAATTCTGCTGCATTTGCGTTTTTGCTCATACTATCATTTATCATATCCATAGCCTCTTTTTGAGCCGTTGCGATAGCGATTTGTTCGTATTTTTTCGCATCAGCCATACGCTCGATCGCCTCTGCTTGAAGCACTTTTTCTTGTTTTAGTGCTTCGGCATTGCGTATTAGTGCCTCTTTTTCAGCCAAGGCTTTTAGCTCGATCGCACGTTTTTCACGCTCGGCTTTCATCTGCATATTCATCGCCTCTTCGATGCCAAGTGGGACAGAAATTTCAGAAATTTCTACGCGCATGATCTTTACGCCCCAGTTGCCAGCAGCGTCGCCAAGAGCAACTTGAAGTGCGGCATTTAAGCGGTCGCGTGAGCTTAGCGTATCATCAAGATTCATCGCGCCTATCTCGCCACGAAGTGTAGTCATGGCTAAATTTGCAATGGCACGCTTGTAGTTATCGACATTATAAACCGCCATTTTTGCATCAAAAACCTTTAAAAAGACGATACCATCGACGCTTATGTTTACGTTATCTTTTGTGATGACTTGCTGTTTTGTAATGTCTACAAGCTGCTCTTTTACGGTGATTATCGCTCTTATTTGATCGACAAATGGTATGATTATGTGAAATCCACCGTCAAGTACTTTGTGAAATTTACCAAGTCGCTCGATGAGTAGATTATCAGCTTGTGAGACGATCTTGATACCAGCCTTTAAAAACAAGAACGCAAAGATAACCAGAACTACGACTAAAACGCCAAATGCTTCGATTTGCATTTTTACTCCTTTAATTTATAATTTGTTATTTTCTTAAGTATTATAATACATTTTAAATTTTATTTTCAAAAAGGATTAGCATGAAAAATTTTATATTTGCACTAAGTGCGGCTCTACTTTTGGCAGGTTGTGCCTCATCTAGCCAAAATGCAAACGTCCCACAAGGCAAATGTGAAGTAAAAAGTAGCTGCGAAGCTCCAATTAGTAGTATCGAGGGCACTTATAAAGCATTTTTACCTTGCGCTAGTTGCATGGGTGTTGATTCACGCTTAACATTAAAAAAAGATGGCACATTTGAAAGCGTTATGGACTATAAGTCAAAAGACAACTACAAAGCCGTTAGCAAAGGCAAATACTCAATTGAAAATGGTGTGATAACAACGATTGATGAGTATAAAGAAAAGAGCTTTTATAAAATAGAAGGCGAGAACCTAAAAATGCTAGATATGGATCAAAAAGAGGTCACTGGCGAGCTAAAAGATAAATACATCTTTAAACGCGTAAAATAAATTTTAAAGGCAAAATGATATAATTTTGCAATTTTTAAGGAGTTGCAAATGAAATATCTTTTTGCCATACTTATCTCATTTTTCATCCTTGGCTGCGCAAAAAATGAAAATTTAGAGCCAAAACAAAACACACAAAATACAGTAAAAGAAGACAAGCCGCTAGTTCAAGTAAATACACCAAAAAAGCCAGAAAAGCTAATACTTCCAAACTCAATTTATAGTAGTTTTCACACTATTTTGCCTTGCCCAAACTGCGAAGGCATAAAAACTATCATTACGTTAAATAAAGACAAAACCTATACAAAAACAATGCTTACTATGGATAAAGAAGTAAGCTTAGTTGAAAAAAATGGCACATTTGATGTTGATGATAGTGCTATCATTTTAAAAGATGAAAATGGCAATCTTAGCTACTTTGCGCCAAATAAAAACTCACTTCTTCAGCTTGATGACAAGAAAAATAAGCGAGTTGGCGTGCTAGCTCAAATTTATAATTTTGAACCGGTAAATAAAGCTTACAAAGATAGTTTTTTTGCTAAATTTTATAAATTTAAAAACAAAGATAACTTTTTAGATATCGTAATCGTGCCAAGTAAAAATGGCGCAAAAATAAGTTTTTATTCATCATTAAAAAATGGCTCGCTACTTTGCGAGTTTAGCTCTGAGCTACTTTACGACAAAGGAATTTTTTACCTTTTAGATGAAAAAGGCATTGCTCTAAGCATACACAGGATAAATAATGCAATTTTTCTAGTAGCAAATGACAAAATTTGTAAAAATGCTCACATAAGCGGACGATATAAAAAAGATAAAGATCAAAAAAATCTCTTTGGTAAAGGCTTTTTTGCAGAGCTGACAAACGAATCAGCAAATAGAGATGTGATAAAAATTTATGGCTCAAAAAACATAAAACGAGATGACACAAAAAAAGAAAACAGCTACATCGTAACAAACAAAAATGAAAGAATTTTTGAATATACCTTGCTAAATGGCATTATCACAAGCATTGAAATTTACTCAAACGAGTTTAAAACTCCAGAAAATATCAGCCTTAAATCAAATTTCAAAGATATAAAAAATTCTCTTGTTATTTCTAAATTTCAAAGCGACGCAAACAATATCTATCTAAAAATAGATAGCCACGATATGTTAATCACACTAAAAAATCCACTTACCAAAGAGATAACAAGCCTAAACGATATACCAGATGAAACAAAGATAGAGCAAATAACGCTAATGTGGAATCAATAAGTTGAAAGAATATCTTAAACTTTTAAAAGAAGAGAGAAATTTTCGCCTTTTAAGCATCATTCAGCTTATATGCTATTTTGGCGTATGGTTTTCACACACAGGTATTTTTACCCTTCTTATCAAGCTTGACGCTCCTGTTTGGGCGATCACACTAAGTGCAGCGATGGCATTTATCCCAGGTGTTGTCATAGCTCCATTTAGTGGAATTTTGGTCGATAAATTTAGCCCAAAACCGATGCTTGTCATCATGATGGCAGTTGAGACGATAAGCGTTTTCATGCTTCTTTTTATAGACTCACTTGATTTTTTATGGCTACTTTTACTCATCATTTTTGTTAGAAATGGCACTGGAGGAATGTATTTTCAAGTAGAGATGAGCGTACTGCCAAAAATTTTAAGCAAAGAAAATCTCAAGCTCGCAAACGAGATCCACTCTATCATCTGGGCGGTCTCATACACTGCTGGCATGGGGCTTGCTGGAGTTTACATACACTTTTTTGGTATTAAAAGCGCATTTTTGCTTGATGGCATACTATACATTTTTAGCTTTGGATTTTTATATTTTTTAAATTTACAAGGTCTAAAGCCAGAATTTATAGAAAAACCACTAAAAATGCTAAAAAATGGCCTTGTGTATTTAAAAGAAAACAGGCTTATCGTGCATCTTATATTCTTGCACGCCTTTGTTGGCATTACCGCTTATGACGCATTGATCGCACTTTTGGCTGATTACAAATATGCAAATTTACTATCGACATCGCTAATTATAGGACTATTAAATACCTCAAGATCCATTTCGCTTATGTTTGCTCCAGCCATACTTAGTAAATTTATAAATAAAAATACGCTTATTTTCGTATATATCGGTCAAGGCCTTGGTATCATTATTTGGGCTTTATCGCTTTGGAATTTTTATCTATCGCTTATTGGCATTATCTTCGCTGGATTTTGCACATCAAGTCTTTGGAGCTACACCTATACGATGCTTCAGCAAAACTGCAAAAAAGAATTTTATGGCCGAGTGATTGCATATAACGATATGGTTTTTCTTGGCTTTAGCGCTCTCATTTCATTTATCATTGGTCTGCTTTATGATATTGGACTTAGCGTTGAGATGATTGCGAGTTTTATGGGAAGCCTCTTTTTTGTAGGGGCTTTTTACTATCACATCGTATTAAAAAGCTACAAAATAAGGTGATTGTTTTTTAAATTAAGTCGCCTAAGCTAAAAGGCGACTTGGCAAATTTTTATTTTTTTAGATAGTAGGTAGTTCCATTTGAAAAGCGCTTTTCATAAGCTGGAGTGTAAGGCACAAGATCAGCGTGCCCAGCATAAAGCCTACCATCTGGCTTAAGCAATTTATGAAGTCTCTCAACACATTTTAATCTAAAATCATCATCAAAATAGATCATCATATTTCTTGAAAGCACGATATCAAATTTTCCTAGATTAAAGATAGCGTCATCAAAAACATTTAAAATTTTAAACTCACACCTTGGTAAAATTTCTTTTTTTATCTTAAATTTATCATCGACTTTTGTAAAAAATCTCTCTTTTTGAAAATCGCTTAACCTATGCAAGCTCCTCTCACTAAAAATACCATTTTGACAGCTTGCTATGGCTTCTGAGTTTATGTCTATACCTACGATTGAAATTTCATGCTGTTTAAATCCCATCTCATAAGCAAGCATTGCAAGCGAATATGACTCATCTCCAGTAGAGCAAGGAGCACACAAAATTCTAGCTCCTCCAAGCTCCTTTGCGTAATATATCACATCTTTAAGTTGAGGCAACTCTCTATAAAAATAAGTCTCATTTACAGTTACTAGATTTAAAATGTCTTGTCGCAAGCTTGAGTTATATCTTATCATCGAAACAAGATCTTTAATACTTTTTATCTGGCGATCTCTAATAAAAATGGTAATTCGTTGCAACGTAATATCTCTTTTTGGCTCCAGATCAACTCCGCAAAGGGTTTTGATAACGTTCATAAATTCATTAAAACTATCCATATCTTGTGAAGTATTTGTTTGCATTGTTTTTGTATCTTTTGCGTCATTAGTTAGTAGCATTTAAAAAATCCTCCAGCTCTTTTTTTATCATAGTTAGATTTAATGATTTTAAGCTTTGATTTAGCTCTTTTGCACGTTTTGGCATACCATAAACTATCGCGCTCTCTTCATTTTCAGCTATACATTTTGCTCCAGCCTTATAAAGCTTATCAAGCCCAGATGCACCATCATCTCCGATGCCAGTTAGCAAGATAGCTAGGACATTTGCGCTTTTACAAATTCCAACTCCAGATTTAAACAGCACATCAACATTTGGCGTATATATAGTCTTTTCTTCTGTATTTGGCTTTGCACTAATTGGTAAATTTGGTGACACCACCACATTTTGTTCACAGACATATACGGTATTTTCTTTTAAAATTTTCCTCTCATTTAAAATTTCAACATCCAAGCCACACTCTTTTCCGATTTGCATGGCAAAAGAGTTTATAAACATTTTATTCATGTGCTGGGCTATCACGATGATAGCTCCATTTAGTTTTACGTTTTTTAGTAACTTTTTTAAATGCCCAGGCCCGCCAGTAGACGCCCCTATTAATATTAATTTTTGTGCCACAAATAGCCTTTAAAATTTTAATTTAATATTTAGCTTACACCACTTTTTGTATATCGTCAATATCCTTGCCACTCTTTATATGCATTACTAATTTTTAAGCAAATTTATAGATCATTTCTTTGTGATCTTATATAAAAAGCTAAAAATTTCAGCAACAGCTTTATATAAATTTGGCGGAATTTCTTGATCAACTTCAACCTTGCTTAAAATTTCAATAAGATCAGGATCCTCTTTGATCGGTATATCATGCTCTTTTGCAAGATCAATTATTCTATTTGCTATCTCTCCAGCGCCACTAGCCAGCACTCTTGGAGCATTGTCTTTAGATCTGTTGTAGCCAAGAGCTACTGCTTTTTTCTTATTTACTTGCATTAAATTTTCTTATCAAAGCCCACATCAAGGCCACCAAATTTTTTAAATCTATCATTTAGCTTTACTTTTGACAAAGTTTTGATATTAAAGTTTGAAACTATGAGTCCAAGCTTTGATATTGCTTGTTTTAATTCGCTAGAGTTTGAAAGGATTAGCTCCTTAAACTCATTTGTTTGCGTAGCTACCGAAAGATCAATATACCTTTTATCAATAAGTCCAACCATCACATTTATCTGTCCAAATTTCTTAAAATTTAGATCGATCTGAGCGTAAAATTTATCCTTTTTGCCTTGCTTAAATGCGATATTTCCACCCTCAACACCGTCCCAAATATAAGGCATATAAGTTTGGATCCCGCCTTGAAGGCTTGATATCATTTGATGCATCTCGATCTGTGAAATCATCTTATTTGCAGCATTTACGCTTTGCGGGTTTTGACTCTTTTCACTGATATTTAAAAGCGTACTTTTTATATCTTGGCTTAGCACCTTTGAAATTTCGCCACTATTTTTAGTCGTAATGTTATTTATATCGTTTGTGGCGAGATTTAGTTGTTTTAAAAGTGCCTTACTCTCACTTAGCTCATTTTTAGCCAAACTTGCCTTAGCATCAGCAAGACTTAGGCTATGAGCAAGACGTCTCGCCGCACTTTGAAGCTTATCTTGCAAGCTGCCATCCTTTGAAACATCGCTCATCTCATTAAACGCTTTTACAAGCCCTACTTCATCGCCTATATTATTTAGCGTTTTTAGATCGTTTTTTATGCTATCAAGGATAGTTTTTAGCTCTTTGTGATTTTGGCTAAAACCAAAATTTTGATTTAGCTTTTCATTTGCTAGGCTTGCGACTTTCTCGCTTAAATTTGAGATGAAATTTTGCATTTTGCCTATTTGATTTTTTACTAGCTCGCCATTTTGATCTTTTGAAAAATTTTTATCTAAAAATTTAACCACACTATCAAGCTTATCAACATCTTTTAAAAGGGTTTTTATGCTTGAGTTATCAAGGATATTTTTTGCGTCACTACTCGCTTTTTCAAGTATAGAAGCAAGCTTTGAAAAAGAGTTTTGATTGTCTAATTTTTCATCATTTAGGGTTAAAATTTGATTTAGCAAATTCCCGCTTGAGAGATTTTTTATATCGCTTAGTAGCTTCTGAACCGAGCTTGGAAGCTTTTCTGGACTAAGTGCATCTTTTAAATTTGCTTCAAGCATTACGCCTGAGTTTTTGATCTGATCATTTAGTGAGCCAGCTTTTAGATCGGCTATTGGTTTTAGAAATTCTTTTAGTTTTAGTGCAAGGCTCTTTATCTCAGGGCTTTCATTTTGCGTTGCTTCAGCCTCTAAGCTTTTTGCAAGGTCTGATAGCTCACTGGCTAAATTTGGAGCGATTTTCGTATCTTTTGCCTGAGATAAAATTTGTTCAGCCTTGCTAAGACTTGAAGCACTTTTTAGATCATCAAGCACTCTTGCAACGAGTTTTCCAACATTATCAAGTGTCTCTGAAATGCTCTGCTCACTAGGCGTTTGTACGCTTGGCTGATTTTTAAAAAGCGAGCCTTCATTTTTACGAACTGGCACATTTTGAGTAGTATTTTGTCCGGTTTGAACCGAAGTATTTGATATATTCAAAGAATTTCCTACGTTCATTTTTTACTTTTTATCTTCTCTATCGGCAAAATTTCCATTTTGCTCAATAGTAGCTATGCCAGCCGTCCTTGCAACGAGCCTGTCGTTGTACTCTTTTCTCATGTGCTGTGGTATTGTCTTTTGCGTTAGCGCAAATAAAATAAGTCCAGCAAAAAGCACCAAATAAACATAGATAAAGCCAAATGCTCCAAAAATTTTCATCGCATAGCTCATAAGAAGCGGCGAAAAAAGCGAAGCCAAAGAGTAGCTAAATAGCAAGGCACGTGCGACTTGCACGCTTTTAGTTTTATCTGTGATCTCATCATTTGCCCTAGCTAAAGAAAGTCCGTAGGTGCAAAAAATTCCAGCCCCAAAAAAGAATGAAAGCAGATATTCAACCGTCAAATTTTTGCCATTTAGTAAAAACAAAACCGCACTCACCAAAGCCACGCTACTACATAAAATTAAGGCTGGTCTTCTTCCGTATTTATCAGAAAAACTTCCGATAAAAACTTGAGCTAAAAAGCCTCCGATCATCGCAACCGTCATAAAAAATGACGCCTCTTTTGTGCCGTATCCTTGAAGCAAAACAAAAAGGCTTGCCATCGAAAAAAAGCCATTTATTGCTAAGCCTGCAATGAGTGCGCCAACAAGAGCGAGTGGGACTATGCCAAAAATTTTTGGGATATTTATGGGCTGACGCTCTGGGATTTGAGGCTGATTTATACGGATCAAATTTAATGGAATGCTTGAGAGCATGATAAAAGCTGCACTTATGATGAAAATTTCAAAGGTATTAAGGTTAAGCGCTAATATCAAAATGCCAAGTCCAAAACTCGTGTAAAAAACGCCTTCATAAAAGGCAATCACACGAGATCTTATTTTGTTTGGAATTTTTGCATTTAGCCAGCTTTCTATAACCATTAAAAGTGCGTAATAGCAATATCCCAAAAATGCACGCAATATCGCCCAGAATGCTAAATTTTGATTTACCGCATGAAGCATAGCTGAGACTGCAAAAATGGCTGAAAAGATGGCAAAGGCTCTTATGTGGCCAGTAATTGAGATGACTCTGTGAGCTGTAATGGTACTAATTAACGCACCCACAAAAAAGCCTGTATTGATTAATCCGATCTCTAGCTCGCCCACTCCATTTTGCTTAAGAAGTGCGCTGCAAGATGCGATGACTAGGCCATTTCCGATAAAAAGTAAACTCATGCCCAAAAATAGCGGTCCCATCGAGCGGATGATCCTAAAGCTACTTGCCATCAGTGTCCTTTGCAGTATTAAATTTATTCTCCATAAGCCCAAAAACAAATGCACCAATAGGCATCGGAGCAAGCCCAACTAAAAAACCAGACACATTTAGTAAATTTTCATTTTTTAAAAAAATAAATCCAAAAAAAAGTATCGCATAAGCCACCAAGCGGTAAGGCATAAAGGCTGCTGCGAAACTTTTATCTTTAAACGAAAATTTCTGCTTTTTTAGCCTTGCTTTCTCATCCTTTAGGCTAAATTCTTTTGCCTCATTTTGTGCCAAATTTTCGTCATCTTCATCATCTTCTTCTATCTTGGCTAAAATTTCATCTCTAGCACTCTCTAGCCTTGAATTTATGCGGTTTTTATATGCAAAAAAACTAGCCGTTAGGATGACAAGCGAGGCAAAAAATGAAATTTGCGAGCTTATAAAAAATTGATTTGATATAAATTTGCCAAACGCGCTAAGAGCCAGCCAAAGCGCAAAATAGCAAATAAAAAGCCTACTAATCGTCCTCATCATTGTCTTTTGTGTAGCCTTTGTATCTGCTTTCATCTTTTAGCTCATCTAGGCTTTTTATCTGCGCTTTGTAAGCTTTATAGACGTTTAAAATAGCAGCTGCGATGCCAATAGCAAAGCCTATCCAAAGAGCTGGCGTGAAATTTGTAGCCCTTTTTACAAAATACCCTAGTCCAGTGCCAAGCAAGATCGCAACTACGATTGAAACGCCAAGACTTAGTTGCTCAGCACCCGCTACGATATCTTTTATCTTAAATTTTGCCATTAGGCTTTTATCTCCAAAAACGCCTCTTTGGCTGCATTTACCGCTAGATCGATATCCGCTTCACTCATCGCATCGCAGACAAATCCAGTTTCAAACTGGCTAGGTGCTAGATAAATTCCACGCTTAAGCATAGCTTGGTGAAATTTAGCAAAAAGTTTTGTATCGCTCTTTAACGCATCGTCGTAGTTTTTTACGGCATGGTCTGTAAAAAAGTAGCCAAACATCGAGCCACGAACATCAGTTTGGATGGTGATACCAGCACTCTTTGCAGCCTCTTTAAAGCCAGCCATTAGTTTTAGGGCAAGCTTTTCAAGCCTAGCGTATAAATTTGGATCACTATTTATCTTTGAAATCGCCGCTATGCCAGCACTCATCGCTACTGGGTTGCCACTTAAAGTGCCTGCTTGATAGACAGCGCCATCAGGACTTAAGCAGTCCATTATCTCGGCCTTGCCACCAAATGCAGCGACGTTCATGCCTCCGCCTATAACCTTGCCAAATGTGATGAGATCAGCGTCCACCTCATGAAATGGATATGAGCCAAGGCGAGAAGCTCTAAAACCGCTCATAACCTCATCAAGGATAAGCACAGCGCCAAATTTATCGCAAAGCGCTCTAAGCTCCTCTAAAAATTTCTTATCAGCTGGCACAAGCCCCATATTTCCTGCAATTGGCTCGATTATGACGACGCCTATTTTGTCTTTATTGTTTTCAAAGATGGCTTTTACACTCTCGATATCGTTATAAACTGCCAGATAGGTGTTTTTCACAACGTCTTGTGGCACTCCGCTACTTGAAGCGTTGCCGTATGTCGTAGCGCCACTTCCTGCTTTGATAAGAAGTGCGTCGCTGTGTCCGTGATAGCAGCCTTCAAATTTTATTAGTCCATCTTTTTTAGCATATCCTCTAGCCACTCTGATAGCACTCATAGTTGCCTCTGTGCCAGAGCTAACGAAGCGAATTTTATCTATTTGCTTAAACTCGTCACATATTAGCTTTGCTAGAGCTGTCTCTTTTGGTGACGGCGCGCCGTAAGATACGCCTTGTTTTACAGCAGAGATGATCGCTTCTTCGATATCTTTGTCGCAGTGACCAAAGATGAGCGGACCCCAGCTTTGGATGAAGTCAAGGTATTTTTTACCCTCGACGTCGTATAGATAAGCTCCCTTGGCGTGATCTATCATTACAGGCTCACCACCAACACTACCAAATGCACGTACTGGCGAATTTACGCCGCCTGGGATATATTTTTTGGCTTCGCTAAATGCCTCTTTATTTGTCATTTTTTATCCTTTTGATTTTGTGTTTTTAAATTTGTCTTTTGATTATCTTTTTGATTTGTTACTGGTTTTACTGGCGACTTTGGTGCTTGCGTAGTAGCGGTTTTTGCTGACTCAGCTGGCTTAGCTGTGGTAGTTTTAGCTGGTTCTGCTGGTTTTGTAGCAGGGGCGGCTTTGGCAGATTGCTCTGGCTGTTTTTGCGTCGTATCAGCAGCAACTGGCTTGCTTAAATTTTGCGCTTTTGCTGCTTTTGAAGGAGTATTTATCTTATTCGTAATATATTCATAAAGAATCGTAGTCTCCTCGTCTGTCAAAAAATAGCTTGGCATGACGCCTTTTGGCTTAGTTAGAGCTGCTTTAAAGCTTTCAAATTCTATATCATTTATCTTTGGCGCTCTAAGCTCATCATCAACCGTTTTGTTTGCCTTTTTGTCAAAGTGTTTGTATTTGGAGATTAGACTGCCCTCACCTTTTGTGCCGTGACACTTGTCGCATCCTATGCCGCGTGGATTTAGGTAGAGCATCTTGGCGTATTCGGTCTTTGTGATAAAATCAGCACTAAAAATCGCTACACAAAAAAGCAAAAACAAAAAAACAGACCGCATAAACCTCTCTTTAAAAATTTTAATTTAATTTTAGGTATGATACCACCCTTGTGATTAAAAAAGCTTTTAAATAAGGATCCAATATGAAAATTTTAGACGGCAAAGCCGTATCTTTAAAGGTCAAAGAAAGCGTAAAAGTAAGAGCTGAAGAACTAAAAAAATTTGGCGTAGAGCCAACCCTAGCTGTTATCTTGGTAGGCGAAGATAAAGCATCTCAAACATACGTTAGAGCCAAAGAAAAAGCCTGCAACGAATACGGCATAAAAAGCGTAGCTCACCGCCTAAGTGAAAATACAACCCAAGCAGAGCTTCTAGCACTTATAAATGTGCTAAATTTAGACGATAGTATCCATGGAATTTTAGTGCAGTTGCCACTTCCAAAACATATAGATACAAACACCGTTTTAGCAACGATCGATCCAGCAAAAGACGTAGATGGCTTTCACGCTGTAAATGTTGGCAAGCTTGTTAGCGGCCTTGAAGGCTTCGTGCCTTGCACACCGCTTGGCGTGATGGAAATTTTAAAAGAGTATGGCATTGATGTGGCTGGACTAAACGCGGTTGTTATAGGCAGAAGTAATATCGTTGGCAAACCTATGGCAAATTTACTCCTAAACGCCTCTGCAACGGTTACCGTAACGCACAGCAAGACTAAAAATTTAAAAGAAATTTGTAAAAATGCCGACCTCATCGTCGCAGCCATTGGTAAGCCATTTTTCTTAAAGGCTGACATGGTAAAAGATGGCGCAGTAGTCGTTGATGTGGGTATAAACAGACTTGATGATGGTAGACTTGTGGGCGATGTGGATTTTGATGAAGTCGCACCAAAATGCTCATACATCACGCCAGTTCCAGGAGGTGTGGGTCCGATGACGATTGCGATGCTTTTAAACAACACAATCCTTGCAGCCCAAGCTAAGATAGCTAGCCATAAAAGAGCGTAATAATGAAAAAATTTTTTACTAAATTTTATGACTTTTGCTCAAGCTGGACAGGCACTGTCATCATCGTGCTTTTTGTTATATTTTTCATAGCTCAAGCCTTTGTTATCCCGTCTGGTTCGATGAAAAATACGCTTTTAGTTGGTGATTTTTTATTTGCAAAAAAATTTGTTTATGGTATACCAACACCAAGAATTCCATGGCTTGAGGTAAAAATTTTACCCGAGCTAAATGACAATGGTCACCTCATAACTGGCGATGGTCCGGCAAGAGGCGATATAGTCGTCTTTCGTTATCCAAAAGATGAAAAGACCCACTTTGTAAAACGCTGCTTTGCCACAAGCGAAGATGAGATAGTATTTACCGAAAAAGCCTTATATTTGCGTCCAAAAGAGGGAGATGATTTTATAAAGGCAAACTGCCGTGAAAATTTAAATGGTAAAGAGAGCAAATTTGGCTACTCATGTAGCGATATAACCGAGCTTGATGGTAAGCTTTTCATAAAAGAGCCATATAGATTTAGCGGCATCCACTACGATGAAAATGTAAATTTATTTGAGCAGATGATTTTCATGCTAAATACAAACAAAGATAGTGTTTTTATGAAGCCAGTGTCCATTAGCTCATTGCCGCAAAATCAAAATTTTAACCTTAATGCATTTTACGTAAAAGTACCAAAAGATGAATACTTCATGATAGGTGACAACCGCGATCACTCAAATGATAGCCGCTTTTGGGGAAGCGTGGCTTATAAGGACATAGTCGGTCAGCCTTGGTTTATATATTTTAGCTGGGATAAGAACTACAATGTGCGCTGGGAACGTATCGGGCGTTTTGTAGATACGATAGAAAATGACGAATTTTTCACTAACAAAGCTCTAAAAGAAGGCGAAGTAGATGGGCTTCATTGATAACATGGACATAGTTAAAATCGCCACTATCGTCATCTCTCTAATAATCGCCATCGTCGGCCACGAGATCGCTCATGGCTATGTCGCTTATAAATTTGGCGACAACACCGCAAAAAGTCTTGGCAGACTTAGCATAAATCCTATAAAACACATCGATCTTGTTGGCACTATCATCGTGCCACTGGTACTTTACCTAAGCACTGGTATGATGTTTGGCTGGGCAAAACCAGTGCCTGTAAATACCTACACAGTCGTGCGAAATGGCGGCTACAAGGCAGCTATCTACGTAAGTCTAGCTGGCATCTGCTACAACGTCATCTTAGGCATCTTGTCGCTTTTTGTGCTAAAGGCTTTATTAAATATAGAAACCTTTGAAATTTTACTTCAGTTTTTATTTACGCTTGCGCTTTTAAATTTGATGTTAGCCATCTTTAACCTCTATCCGATCCCACCACTTGATGGCTTTCACGCACTCGAGTACGCACTTAGAAATTTTGGCTTTCATGCACTGGCTGAAAAGCTTGAGGGCATCTCAAGATATGGCTTTGTCATCCTTATTATCATCCTTGTTTCGCCGTTAAAAGATACTATCTTTTATCCGACAAGATACGTTTTAGATATCGTAAGTGCATTTATAAATGGCTAAATTTAGAGCAAATTTGCTCTAAATCTTTGGCTTTGTGATCTTATAAGAGTACTCTTTTTTAAATTCCTCTTTTGGTGCAAGGCTAAATTTAAGCTCCACCTTGCCATCTTTGCTGATATCTTTTTTATCAAAGCCCTTTACCTCGACCTTTACCGACTCGTCAGCAGAGACTGGCACGCGATCGATCAAAGCGATATCGACACTCTTGCTCGAGTTATTTTTGACACTTATCTCATAGCCCTCTTCGCTTATGCGGTCTTTGCCAAGAAGCGAGCTCTTTTTAAATTTATTTAAGCGCTCTTTTTTAAGCTCGATTAGCTCGTTTTGTCCTAAAAAGAGCCGAGAAGTCTCATCTTTAGCTTTCATCTCAAACTCGCTTGGACTGCCAATACTCACACCATTAACATAAAACTGCGTTTTAGCTGGCGTTAGATCATCATTTAGCTTAAAGCTAGCCACATTATATGCTTTTAGCGAACCGTAAAAATCAGCAAAAACGCTAAAATTTGCATCCATTTTTTGCGTATCATAAGTTATATATTTGCTCTCACCTTTTGCTAAATTTATCCCATCTATCTTCCAAATTTTGGCAAACTCATTCTCATCTCTTTGCACACGCATATCAGCGACCTCAGCAGTGACTTTCGCAGCTCTTAGCATATTTTTTGAAGCGCCGTAACCATCAGCCTCTGCCTCACTCTCCTCATACCAAGGGTAAAATTTACTTGGAGCAAGCGCCTTTTGATATCTGGTTGGATAGATGGCGAGCTTTAAATTTTTAACTTCGCTTGCAAATGGGTTGGTGAGTAAAATTTCTTGTTTTATCAAGATATTTTTGTTTTTTGTGTCTGCATAAATTTCATTTAGCGTCTTTGGGGCCTCATCATCCATATATGAAAGCGTCGCCTCTTTTGGGTCGCAAGCAAATTTCATATCAAGCTGCAAAAATCCAGCCATTTCGCTCTTTGGCTCATTTTCTTTAAGCGCTTCAAGCTCACTTTTAGCAGCTGAAATTTTCTCGATATTTTCTAGGCTAAATTTATAAAACTCATCAGCTCTTTTTGTCACATCGTTACTTTTGTTTTCTCCTATCAAAGCTTGCTCTATAAACCTGCCTCTTGCATTTAGCGCCTCAATCTTGCTACTTAAATTTGCAACTTCCTGCTTCCATTTTATGTAACCCGGACTATTTTCTTCGCTGATCTTTTTTAGATTAGCATTTGCGTCACAATCGCCATTTATAGTGATGCTCTCACTCTGCACACCTTCTGGCACAAAGGCGCTAAAAGAGCTATTTGCGTCGCTAAATTTTTGAGTGATGATGGTTTGATCGGTGTAGATCTCTATCAAATTTTCATTTGCAAAGGCTAGCACTGAAGCCATTAAAAAGAGCGTCTTTTTCATATTTTTCCCTTTTAAGAATTTCACAAATTATAGCCTTTTCTCTCATGCAAGCAAAATTTTATTTTAATGCAACTTTCACTATAATCTGCAAAAAATTTATTGGATTTTTCATGAAAATAGATAAAATTTTTATCGCTTGCGATCACGCTGGAGTAGAGCTAAAGGCAGAGCTAAAAGAAGCCATAAAAAAGCTTGGTTATGAAGTCATTGACCTTGGCACGAATGACAAAAATAGCGTTGATTACCCTGATTATGCGCATTTGCTAGCGAGCAAGCTTGAGCCTGACTGCTACGGCGTGCTCATTTGTGGCACAGGTATCGGCATCTCAATCGCTGCAAACAGGCATGAAAACGTAAGGTGCGCCCTTTGTCACGACGAATTTACCGCAAGACTTGCAAGAGAACACAACGACGCAAATGTAATTGCTTTTGGCGCAAGAGTTATCGGAGCTGGCGTGGCTACAGCAGCACTTGAAACATTTTTAAAAACAGAGTTTGCAGGCGGCAGGCACGAAAGAAGAGTTAAAAAAATAGAGCTTGAGGAAGCCAAATGATAGGCGAGTGGATCGTTTTTACCGCTCTTGTTTGTGCTGCGATCTACCTAACTGTTATGGTTTTTTACTTCAAAACGCTTCTAAAAAAAGAGCGTGCGACAAAAGATTTTATGAAAAATAACCTCCAAGACACCGAGGTCGTCATAAGAAAATTTCAGATCCAACTTCAGCGAAGCCTCGGTAACATCGACATCTTAACAGACGAGCTAAACAAAACTAAAAACGACGTGACCTCGCTTCGCACAAGAAATTCCCAGTACCGTTTAGAAAACGACAAGCTAAGACAACGCATACGTGAGCTTGAAGGCAAAATCGAAGCGCTACTTTAACATCAAATTTAAGGAAATTTATGAAAATTTTAGATCAAAATGGAAGAGAATTTTTACTAAACTCTATTCGCTGCATAAACGACTTCCCAAAGCCTGGCATAGTCTTTCGTGACATCACGACGCTACTAAATAACAAAGAGGCATTTAACTTTTTGATAGATCATTTGGTGGCGAGATATGAGGGTGCAAATATCGACTACATCGCTGGCATCGAGTCTCGTGGCTTCATCTTTGGCGCAGCGCTTGCAGCGAGGCTAAGGCTACCTTTTGTGCCTATTCGCAAGCCAAAAAAACTGCCTTTTATCACACTTTCTCAAAAATATAGCCTAGAATACGGCGTCGATGAGGTACAAATTCACATCGATGCTTTTGGTGAAAAAGCGGGCGCTAGAGTGCTTTTGATGGACGATCTCATCGCGACTGGTGGCACTGCAAAGGCTTCAGTCGAGCTTATCAATCAAACTAACGCAACCTGCGTAGAGGCGTGCTTTCTCATAGATCTAGTCGATCTAAAAGGTAGCGAAAAGCTAAAGTCGCTTACTAAAATTTACAGCGTTTTAGAGGTTTAGAATGGAAGAGTTTTTTATAGAACTGCTTAAAGAGTACGGCTACATCATACTTTTTGTCTGGTGTATCATGGAGGGCGAGATGGCCTTAATAATGGCTGGAATTCTCGCTCACACCACGCACATGCACATCGCGCTTGCTATCTTTGTGGCTGGACTTGGAGGCTTTGTGGGAGATCAAATCTACTTCTACCTTGGCCGTTACAATAAAAAATACATCGCAAAAAGGCTTCACACGCAGCGGAGAAAATTTGCAGTAGCGCACATAATGCTGAAAAAATACGGCTGGCCGATCATCTTTTTGCAACGCTATATGTATGGCTTTCGTGTCATCATACCGCTTTGCATAGGACTTACTGGCTATGATGCTAAAAAATATGCCTTTATAAATTTGATCAGCGCTTGGTGCTGGGCGGCGATCACCACCATACCTGCTTGGATACTTGGCGAGCATATATTAGTGCTGCTTCAAAAAGCAAAAGAGCACTGGTACGTCGCTATCCCAGTGGTTGCCATATTTATGGGGCTTTTGATATATACATTTAAGCGCATCGAAAATAAAATTTTAAACGAAAGGAGAGACAGAAGACATGCAGTTTCAAATAGTTGATAAGAAATTAAAAGATATAAAAGCTGATATTGAACTAATTTTCGTAGTAGATAAGGACTTAAAACATAAATTTATAGGCGATAAAGAGGCTATTAAATTTAATAATTACAAAGGCGATAGCGTCCTCATCCTAAGTGAGGCAAAAAGGGCTTACGTGCCACTTTCTAAGCTTGATCTTGACGAGTTTAGAGTTGCAGCCGCTAAAGCTTACAACGCTCTAAAGTCACTAAACATTAAGAGTATAAAGCTAGCTTCTTACGTAGTGGAGTGCCAAAAACTAAGCTTTGAAGCACTTGCTGAGGGCTTTTTGCTTGGGAGCTATGAATTTAATAAATATAAAGAGAAAAAAGAGAAATACACCCTAAAAGAGATCATCTTTTCTACTGAAGAATTTTCTAGCAAAAAGGTCGATCTAAAGGCAGCAAACGAGGGCTTTAAAGAGGCAGAGATAATAGCAAATGCTACAAATTTCACAAAAGATATCGTAAATGAAATCCCAGAAATTTACACACCGCAAAAGATGGCGCAAGACGCTTTAAATTTAGCCAAAAATATCGCCAGCATAAAGTGCGAGGTCTATGACGAGAAATTTCTAGCAAAAGAGAATATGAACGCATTTTTGGCGGTAAATCGCGCAAGCGTGCATAAACCAAGGCTCATCCATCTAACATACAAGCCTAAAAAGTCTAAAAAACGCATCATCTTTGTCGGCAAAGGCCTAACATACGATAGCGGCGGACTTAGCTTGAAGCCGGCTGATTATATGCTTACTATGAAATCAGACAAAAGCGGCGCAGCAGCAGCTCTTGGCATCATAAAAGGTGCAGCAGAGTTAAATTTACCATTTGAAATTCACGCCATTTTAGGTGCAACTGAAAATATGATCGGCGGCAACGCTTATAAGCCAGACGACGTGCTTATTTCAAGAAGCGGCGTTAGCATAGAGGTGAGAAACACCGACGCAGAGGGACGTTTGGTGCTGGCTGACTGCCTAAGCTACGCGCAAGACTTTAAGCCAGACATCCTAATCGACATGGCAACCCTAACTGGCGCTTGCGTCGTGGGACTTGGCGAATACACAACAGGCATCATGGGCAACAGCGAGAGCCTAAAAAATGAGTTTAAAAACAAGATAAAAGATAGCGGCGAGCTAGCGACTATACTTGATTTTAACCCTTATCTTAGTGAGCTCATCAAAAGCCAGATCGCAGACGTTAGCAACTGCGCCTCAAGCAGATATGGCGGCGCGATCACAGCTGGCATGTTTCTAGCCAAATTTATCAAAGATGAGTATAAAGATAAGTGGCTACACCTTGATATCGCAGGTCCAGCATACCGCGAAAAGGCTTGGGGATACAACCAAGCAGGTGCGAGCGGGGCTGGCGTTAGGATGAATTTATACTTTTTACAAGCACTTAGCAAGGAGAATTGATGGGACTTTCAGTTGGAATTGTAGGCCTACCAAATGTGGGTAAATCAACGACATTTAACGCACTTACAAAGGCGCAAAATGCCGAGAGCGCAAACTATCCATTTTGTACGATCGAGCCAAACAAAGCTATCGTACCAGTACCTGATAAGCGCCTAAATGAGCTTGCAAAGATAGTTAATCCTAATAAAATTCAATATTCAACCATCGAATTCGTAGATATCGCTGGCCTTGTAAAAGGGGCGAGCTCTGGTGAGGGACTTGGCAATAAATTTTTATCAAACATTAGGGAGACCGAGCTTATTTTACACATCGTTCGCTGCTTTGAAGATGAAAATATTACTCACGTCGAGGGCAGCGTCGATCCGGTAAGAGACATCGAGATCATCCAAACCGAGCTGATACTAGCTGACATCGAGCAGTTAAACAAAAAGATAGAAAAGCTCACAAGAGAGGCAAAAGCAAATGCAAAAGGTGCTAAAGAGGCGCTTGAGGTAGCAAATTTGCTTCTTGCTCACTTAAACGATGGCAAAAGCGCAAGCAGCTTTGAGCAAAGAGATAGCGAGGCATTTTTGGCACTCAACAAAGAGCTAAGGCTTCTAAGCGCAAAAGAGGTAGTTTATGGCGCAAACGTTGATGAAGAGGGGCTTAGCGAAGATAATAAATTTGTAAAAGCGCTAAAAGAGTATGCTAAAGCTTCAGACCACGAGGTGATCAAGCTTTGCGCCAAAGTCGAAGAGGAGCTAATAGGTCTAAGCGACGAAGAGGCTCACGAGTTTTTGGCATCTCTTGGCACGAGTGAGAGCGGACTTGAGAAGATCATCAAAACGTCTTTTGCTAAGCTAAATTTGATAAGCTATTTCACCGCTGGCGTCGTTGAAGTAAGGGCTTGGACGATCACAAATGGCTGGAAAGCGCCAAAAGCAGCAAGCGTCATCCACAACGACTTTGAGAGAGGCTTTATCAGAGCTGAAGTGATAAGCTATGATGACTACATCGCACATGGCGGCGAAAACGGAGCTAAAGAGGCTGGCAAGATGAGACTTGAGGGCAAAGACTACGTCGTACAAGATGGCGATGTTATGCACTTTAGGTTTAATGTTTAATTTTAGCCCTCTTTTGGGCTAAATAGTCAAAAAATATTTAATCCTTGGGCTGTTCAAAACTTCCTTATTATATTCTTTTGAAAAATATACTAAGTTATCTTATGTCTTATTAATATCTTTATTGATACATAATTTTTCTACAAACAATGTATAAATACCATTAGCCCCGTGATATAAATATGGGTTTTATGTGTAAGCCAATTAAATCTTAAGATAAAGTACTAAATCGAGAGAAATTTGGATATATAAAATAATACATTCATCATCTTTTACAAACTTTTAAATTTATAATAATTTTTAAAGACTATATAAAACTTACCACCAAAATCTGAGCAAATAGGACACCGGCCAAGTAGGGTATAAAAATTTTACTTATATGCCTAGCATATTTATTTTATTATTCCAATGGTCTCAGCAAATTTAAGCTCTTTATTTTCAAAGAGATTGTATTCGATTACATCTTTTTCGCTTAGTATCACGATAGTTGAGCCAAGCTCGAAATTTCCGAGGCGTTCGCCCTTTTTGATATGTAAATTTTTATACTCGTAAAATTGTGTAAAATTTGCCATCGCATTTGTCTGTATACGCTCATCAAAACAAAATTTCATCTTTCCGACATTTAGCGCACCTACAAAAACAAGCCAAAGTTTCTTACCATTTTTTATCTCACAAGATAGCGCTACGCGTTCGTTCTTTGTATAAAGGCTGTCTACTTTTGCAAGCCATTTTGCAGCCACGCTGTAAAGCTTACCCGGAATGTATATGGCTTTTTTAATGGCAATATCGCAAGGCGCATGATAATGATGATAATCTTTTGGGCTAAGATAGATATTTGCAAAGTCATATTCGCCCTCAAGCTCACTCTGCCCCAATAGTTCACTTACACTATACTCCATGCCTTTTATGCTAAAGGCCTTTAGCTCCTTTGTGCTGCCAAAACTAAGACAAGTACCATCAACTGGGCTTATAAACATCTCATCTGCTGCATCAAAATCTCTTGGTTTTATGAGCCTTCTAGTAAAAAGCTCATTTAAATTTTTATATTCATTCGCTGGCTTAAACTCGCTCATATCTATCTTAAACAGCTTTATGTAAAAAGAATTTATGGCCTCTTGAAGTGGTTTGTAAAAGTTAATCCTTGCAACCTTTCCAAAAATTTGAGAAAACAGATTGTCTTTATTCATTTTATTCCTTACTTAAGTTTAATATTGCAATCTCACTTGGAGCAAAAATTCTAACAGGAGGCCCCCAAAATCCAGCACCACTGCTAACATAAGCTTGCATTTTATCATTAATCTTATAAAGCCCATGTAAAAATCCCTGATCAAGTAAAACCAAAAGGGAAAAAGGGAAAATTTGACCAGCGTGTGTATGACCGCAAAGAACTAGATCGACATCTTTTTGCATAGTTTTTATAAATTTTGGCTGATGCGAGAGTAAAATGGTAGGCAGTGCCTCATCACGTCCTGATAAAGCCTCATCTAAATTTGGTTCTAAATTTTTAAACCTAAAGCCAGCCAGATCGTAAACGCCAGCTAGATTTATACTTGCAATTTTTTTGTTTTTATTACCTAAAATTTCTATGCCAAGAGAACTGATCTTTTCTAAAATACCATCTATCCCGTGATAATACTCATGATTGCCAGGGACATAAAAAGTCCCATAAGTACTTTTAAGACTTTTTAATGGCTCCAAAAAATCTCCTATAAAAGCAGCATTTACATCAACTAAGTCGCCTACTATCACTACGATGTCAGGATTTGCCAAATTTATGTCATTGACGAGTTTTTTCATAAAGTCTTTCTGCAGAAATTCTCCTATATGCACGTCCGTTATCATGGCTATTTTTAAGCTGCTTTGTAAATTTTTTATTTTTATATCTACTTGCCTTATTTTTGGTGGCGTTAAAGCATTGAAAATACCTTTTAAAAAACAAGCAATTACAAAAATGACAAATGTAATGTCAAAGCAAAATTTTATAAATTTTCGTCTTGTTGGACTAAAGCTACTTTTAGAAAAAATGCTACGTAAAATATCGTAAAATAGACTAACAGCAAACAAAAATAGTGAAAAACCTATGAGCGTACCAGCGATCAAATAAATCTCAATGCTTAAAAATGAAAACCTGATCTGAAGAACAAATATAAACTCAAAGATACAAATAACATATAAAATTATTCTGATTTTTGCAAGATATGGTATAAAAAACGAGACCTTTTTTATGAAACGATTATATGAATAAAAATTTATAAGAAAACTAAATATAAATGCTCCGATAATAATTCTCAAAAGTCCCAAGAACTCTCCTTATAAAAAATAAAAATTATATTTTATATTTTTAAATTTGTACTATAAAATTAATATCTTATTTTTAATGTTATTAGTCTTAAAAATTGTATAGTTTTGAACGTATAAAAAATGATTTAAGTTGATTAAATCTAATAGTTATTTAAGAAAGTAAGGTGGGAGAAAACCCACCTTATAAAGAATTATTTAACTTTACCAGTTTCCATTCTTTGTTTGTGTATCTCACGAAGTTTTCTAATATCATTTTTAACTTCGAATACTCCATGCCAGTGTGAGTAGTCAGGACCACCCATTAAAGCACCTTGTCTCATACGACGACCTTCATGGTGCCACATATGGTAGTAAACATCTTGGAATTCATCCTCCCAAGCGTCTTCAAGTAGTAAGTTTTTAGCTTTTAACTCTTCAAGCATCTTAGTTGCTTCAGCGTTATAAACGTTATAAAGCGCAACTTGCTTATCACCGATAGCAAAGAAGTTATCTGTGTGAGTTGGTGTATGGCAAGCTTTACAAACTAGTTTCATCTCAGCACGTGCTTTTTCAGGATCGCCACTTGGGTGACCTGCTAGAGGTGTACCAATGTTTAGTTTACCAGTTTTTTCGTAAATAGTAACAGCTTGTTCATCACCAGCTGTTCTTAGCTTACTGCTAATGCCCCATAGGTTCCATTTTAGTCTTCTTGAAACGTTGTGAGTTGTTGTTGTTTCACCAACACCGCTCATATGACAAGCTGCACAAGTTGGAGCTCTAAAATCTGGTACATCCCATGTGTCAGGAGCAGCATCAAAGTTCCATTTATGAGCTTCGCTGTTGTAGATATGTCCGTGCATTGAGTTGTTGAATATCTCAATATCTGGGTGATCAGGTCCAAGGTGACAAGACGCACAAGCAGCTGGTTTTCTAGCCTCAGCTATGCTAAATGTGTGTGCACTGTGACATGATTTACATCCGCCTACACCGCCATCAGGATAAATGTTAGCTATACCATAGTTAGGCCATGACTCTGGAAGTGGTTTGTGATTAGCATCAAGTTTAATAACTGTACCGTGGCACTGAGAACAACCAGTAGCATCTGGAGCCATTTTGTATTCTGGATGGTCCATACCTTCGTAGTGATACATTAGTTTTACCATCGCAGGGTTAGCATACATTTGCATACCGCCTCTTGCGTGACCACTCTTAGTAAATTCTTCAACCTCATTCTCGTGGCACTTAGCACAAGTTTTTGGGCTAACTAGCATTGAAACGTGGTTGTTAGAATCTTTTGGATGTACCTTAACTGAAGCCATAGGATTATCTGCATTTACAGAGTGGCAATCCATACAACTTACGCCAACGTGAGCGTGGCGACTATTTTTCCAATCGGCAACTATGCCGGGCGTCTCTTTAGCGTGGCACTCAACACAGCTTTTTGATAAGTCTGACATTTTGTGAGCAACTTTAATATTTTTTACAACATTAAGGTTTAAAGCGTCAGATTTATTTGCATCCATGTTTGCGGCAAAGCCAAAAGACATTAGACAGGCTAATAACATTAGCGACTTTTTAAACATCTCTCCTCCTTACTTGGTTTTATTGTTTTCTTGTTTTTTAATTGCTTCAAATTTATCGATTTGTAGTCCTAAATTCTTGTGACCAACGTGTTCGTGGCAGTCAACACATGATTTTTTATTAGGATTTCCAAGAACGAAATAATCTCTATGTGGCAAGAATGATTTACCAGCTTGAATAACATTTTTTAAATTTGAGTGACAAGTCAAACATCCACTATCATAGACGAAATGAGATGCATGCTCACGTTTTTTTCGCCAGTCGATCTTGTCAGTATCTGTAAAAAATGTCTTATAACCATCGTTTATCGATACTTTAAGTTTTGTAAGTACATAGGTATAGGCACTTGTATGATTTAGGTGACAGGCTGAACATTCAGCTTTTATGCCAAGCTTGTTATTGCCGCCGTGTACATCTTCATGATATGCAGCATTCATAGGATCCATCGTGTGACAAATGGTACAGATGTAGCCACTACCAGTCGCATGAAGTGCATCAGCTATACCCATAGAAGCGATAAGGCCGATTACGATGCCTATTATCACAGATGACCAAACAAAAAATCTCTTCTTAACTTCAGCCAAAACTTCCTCCTGAATTTATCAATATATCGTAAATTTTTACGAAAATTTTAAGTGAATACTATCAAAAGATATATAAATTTTTTCTTTAAGTAAATAAAAATATTTATTTGATATTAACTTTCAATAAGAATAAATTTCTTGCAGTCCACCTACATCTTTTTCCAAAATTTGGTTCTTCTCGTCAAGTTTAACCAAACCATTGGTTTTAAATTTATTTAAAATTCTTGAAAAAGTTTCTGGAGTCATGTTAAGTATTGATGAAATTTTCGTATGTTTTAGCTCGTTAAATAAATCTTCATGATCTAAAATAAACCTAGCCACTTTTTCTTCTGAGCTTAAAATTAACTCTTGATGAAGTAGATTTGTTGTGATTCTTATCTTTTCAGACATTGATTTTAAAAATTTCATACAAATTTCTGGTTTTATTAAAAATTCTGCCGCGAATTTTTCATAATTTATCTTTAATACCTCGCCAGATATAGTAAAAATAGCACTAGCTGGGTAGACAATATTTTCAAAATTTACGACTTCAGCTACAAAATTCATAGGTGCTAACTGATGAATAAAAATTTCTTTTCCGTTTGCCGTGGTTTTATAAAGCTTAACAGAGCCGCTTATTAAAAATATTAACCATTTTGGCTCCTCGCCTTCTATAAATAAAAATTCACCCTTTTTATACTTTTTTACGACACTTATGGCTTCAAGTTTGGCTAAATCTTCTTCGTTTAAGCCTTGAAAAAATGGGATTTTCTCTATCATATTTTCACTCGCCTTTTTAAAATAAAAAATATTTTAGCATATAAAAATAAGATAAATTTTAATAGATTTTCAAAGGGAATTTTCCCTTTGAATTGTATGAAATTATTTTTTAAGTAGATCTCTAATCTCAGTTAAAAGTGCAATGTCAGCTGGAGTTTCAGGCTCTGCTGGAGCTGGCTCCTCTTTTGGTAATTTATTTTTAAGTGTATTTAAAGCTTTGATAACGCAGAAAATACAAAATGCGATTATTAAAAAATCAACCATTGTTTGTATAAATGAGCCATAGTTTATCGTAACAGCAGGTACGCCATCTACTGCTTCTTTTAATGTAAGTTTAAGATCAGTGAAATTTACACCGCCAGTTAAAACGCCAACAACTGGCATGATAACATCGCCAACTAGTGATGAAACGATCTTTCCAAACGCACCACCTATAACAACACCAACTGCCATATCTATGACATTTCCGCGCATCGCAAATTCTTTAAATTCGCTTATAAAACTCATTGTTTCTCCTAAAAATGTTAAATTTTTGTTCGGATTTTATTCAAGAAATGCTTTGCTTCGGCTAAAAAAATCAAATTACATAACTTTAAATTTATCAAGCTGGTGTTATAATCCAAACTCAAAATTTAACGTAAGGAATGAGCTTATGTATCGTTTTGCACCCTCTCCAACAGGAGATATGCACATAGGAAATTTACGTGCCGCTATTTTTAATTATATTTGTTCTTTGCAAGATAAAAGTGGCTTTATTTTACGCATAGAAGATACTGACAAAGAACGAAATATTGAGGGAAAAGAGAAAGATATCTTAGAAATTTTAAGCAAATTTGGCATAAAGCCAGAGCAAATTTACATCCAAAGTGAAAATTTAAAATTCCACAGGCAGCTAGCTTCAAAGCTTCTTATCGATAAAAAGGCCTTTGCTTGCTTTTGCACCGAAGAAGAACTCGAGGCAAAAAAACAAAAAGCAAAAGAGCAAGGCGTGGCATATAGATATGACGGTACCTGCGAGAGACTAAGCGATGCTGAAGTTTTAAACTGCGAGAAGCCATTTGTCATCCGCATGAAAAAGCCAACACGCACTATGAGCTTTACAGATGCGATCAAAGGCGAGCTGAGCTTCGAGCCAGACGCTGTTGATAGCTTTGTCATCATGAGAGCGGACAAAACTCCAACTTATAACTTCGCCTGCGCAGTCGATGATATGCTTGAGGGCGTAACCTTTGTCATACGCGGCGAGGACCACGTGAGCAATACACCAAAGCAAGACCTCATACGCGAGGGCCTTGGCTATACCGGTAAGATGAACTACGCGCATTTGCCTATACTTTTAAATATTGAAGGTAAAAAAATGAGCAAACGCGAGAACGAATCAAGCGTAAAATGGCTCTTTGAGCAGGGATTTTTACCTGAAGCGATTGCAAACTATTTGATACTTCTTGGAAACAAAGCTCCAACTGAAATTTTTACGATCGAAGAGGCGGTGAAGTGGTTTGATATAACCAAAATTTCACGTTCACCTGCTAGATTTGACGTGAAAAAACTTGAGCAGATAAATAGAGAACACATCAAGCTTGCTTCAAAAGAGCGCATAAAAGAAATTTTTGGCGTAGATGAGAGCAAGGCTGAGTTAGTTAAATTTTACACT
Organism: Campylobacter concisus; assembly: GCF_902460665.1. Lineage (GTDB taxonomy): Bacteria > Campylobacterota > Campylobacteria > Campylobacterales > Campylobacteraceae > Campylobacter_A > Campylobacter_A concisus_AL. Next base: position 508,836 of record NZ_CABPUR010000002.1, read on the forward strand.
CAAGAGAGCTCTCTAGTACCTGAGATAAAAGCAAAAGTAGAGGCTATATACTCACCAAAAATAGCTCCAGATGAGTATAAAAACGAATTTGAGATCATCAAAAAAGCAGCTCGTAATTTAAAAGCTTGCGAAACATTTGATGAGTTTAAAAAAGAGCTTATGAGCGTTACAAATTTAAAAGGTAAAAACTTTTTCATGCCACTACGTGCGCTGCTTACAAACGACCTTCACGGTCCTGAGCTAAGCGAGCTCTATCCTCTTATCAAAGATGATCTCGCGAAAATTTTAATCTAGGAGTAAAAATGATACTTTCCACCCTATTTTCAGCGATTGCAAACATTTTGCACCTTATTATCACGGTCTATACTTGGATCATTATCGCAGCAGCTCTGATTAGCTGGGTCAGACCTGATCCTAGCTCGCCGGTCGTGCAGCTACTTTATAGGCTAACTGAGCCAGTTTATAGCTTTATTAGGCACTACATAAAAACAAATTTTAGTGGTATCGACTTTACTCCGCTTATTGTGCTTTTAGCACTTCAATTTTTAGATCAATTTTTAATAAGGCTTTTATTTGGTTTTGCTGCGTCACTTTAGTATTCTCTCTCTTGCCTGTGTTGCTCTTTTGGGCAAAATTTACACCTACGAAGAGCTAAAAAAAGAGCCAAAAAGCCTAGCAAAAGACTACTACATCAACCGCCTTATCAACGAGGGCAGTTATACAAAAGAGCAGATCGCAGAGCTTTCACGTGATGTATTTAGAAAAGCAGGCCTTGTTCAAAAATCAATCGATAAAATTTTACCTCCAAAAGCAGCTCCTAGCAAATGTCCTGGCGTAAATGCAAAAAATATCACCCAAGCAAATCTATCTTGCCAAAATTTGCTAACATCTATTACTTTTAGCTTAAAGCTTGATAATCATACTCGTGAAATTTTGGCAGCTAATCTTGCAAAGACAAATCCAGAAAAATCAAAAATTTTACTCGCATTAAATGAAGTAAATCCGGCTAAAGCTTTTGCAAATTTAAATGATACAAAGAGCTTTCTAGAGCTATTTAACGCCTCTAGCCCGCAAAATAAAAGTATACTTTTTAGCGAAAGCTTTGATGCAAATTTCATGACCAAGCTATACTCTCAAAAGGGCTTTACAAATTTATTAAACGATATTGTTTTTAATAAAAAATATGAAGGTTTTAGAAGAAATTTGCTAAGCATCGATCCAGCCATCACTGAGAAAAATGATGCTTTTACGCTTGGATTAAATGCCATTTTACTAGGACAAGACGATATCGCTTTTAGTCTTTTTGCAAGAGCTAAAAGTACATTTGAAAGAGCTTGGCAAAGAGATAATGCGACCTTTTGGCAGTACCAGATAAGTAAAAACGAAAGCTTTTTAAAAGAGCTAGGTGCCAGCAAGGATGCAAATATCTACTCGCTTTACGCAAGAGATTTGATCGGTGGCGAACCACTTGAAGTCATCGTGCCAAGGCCTAATAAGCAAAATATCGAAAATTTTGACGTGAGCGATCCGTTTTTATGGAACAAAACTGTAGCCCTTGCAAAAGATATGAATGCCACGCAAGCAAGCGAATTTGCGAAGAAATTTTATACAAACGAAAGCATCGGCGCCTATGCATACTTCATGCAAAAGGCGCATGGCTGGGAGAAGCAATACTTCTTAATGCCAAGCTCTCCTGAGCTTGAGGGCATCAGCAACGAGAGAAAGTCAATGATCTACGCTCTGGCTAGACAAGAGAGTCTCTTTATCCCAAGCGTAGTTTCTACTTCATACGCCCTTGGTATGATGCAGTTTATGCCATTTCTCGCAAATGCGATCGGCAAAAAAGAGCTAAAGATCCCAAATTTTGATGAAGACGATCTTTTTAAAACAGATATTGCATTTAAATTTGCAAATCACCACCTAAACTATCTTGATAAATTTCTCTATCATCCGCTATTTACCGCATACGCGTACAACGGCGGTATCGGCTTTACCAAAAAGCTTATCACAAGAGATGATATGTTTAAAGAGGGAAAATTTGAGCCATTTTTGTCGATCGAGCTTGTCCCAGTCGCAGAAACTAGAAACTACGGCAAAAAGGTGCTTGCCAACTACGTGATCTATATGGCGCTTACTGGTTCCAATATAAAGATTTCGCAACTTTTCGAAAATTTAACAAAACCTGCTTTGACTGATAAATTTCGAAACTAAGTGCTAGATCATCACTTTGCTTACTTGGTGCGGTCACTTCATAATAGAGCGCCCAAGGCATAGAAAATCCAGCAAATTTTAGCATCTCGTCATTTTCATCAAGTAGTCTTGCATTTGTGCCATTTGAGTCGTTGTTTACCTTAATATTATTTAGCTCGCTAGCGTGCTCTTTTGGATTTATAGCCACCAAAAAGTGCTCTTTGCTTGCATCTAAATTTGAGTTATATATAGGATTTAGATAAGTTGCTACAATTAGCGTTCTATCGGTACCGTCAATAATCTCGCTCTTGCTTGTGTAAGCTAGAAGCTCATTTTTTAACGGCTCATGTACAATTACTTTTTCACCAGCACAGCCAAATATCATCAAAATAAATACAAAAAACGATATAAATTTGCTCATAAGAACTCTTAAATTTCTAAAATTTCTGCCATTTTAGCATTTTAATTTTTAAATTTCACTCATAAATTTTAAAGCCAACATAAGTTATAATCGTGAGAAATTTTAACAAAAAAGGTTCTTATGAAAAGACTTGCTATCGCTTTTTCTGGCCCTTCAAATAGCGGAAAAACAACTCTTATTTTAAAAGTTGCAAAGAAATTTATAGACGATGGTTTAAAGGTTGCGATAGTAAAACATGATCCGGGCGACAAGGCCAAATTTGACGTTGAAGGCAAGGATAGCTTTAAATTTTCACAAACTGGGGCAGATGTGGTGGTGATGAGTCCGACTAGAACAACTTATTTTTCACAAAATCCACAAGAAATTAGCGATGTCATTAAAATGCTAGGTGAGTTTGACATGCTCTTAGTCGAGGGTTTGAAGACGCTTCCACTACCAAGATTAAGTGTTTTTAAAGATGAAATAGATGAAAAATATCTTAGCTTTTCAGATGCGATCGTAACATACAAAAAACAAATTCCTTACGAGATAAAAAATATAAATTTAGACGATATAGACGCTATTTGTGCGTGGATAATCAAAAATGCAAAGGCTGTATAATGCAAGAATTAAACCAAATTTTTAACACCATAAAAGAGATCGCAAAAGAGATAAGCGAGGTCATAAAATACGCCGACCTTGGCTACACAACTCACGAAAATGCAACCGGAGACACACAGCTAAAGCTTGATGTCAAAAGCGACGAGATCATCACGGCTAAATTTAAAGAGCTTGCCTGCGTAAAAGCACTAATTAGCGAAGAGAAAGAGGACGCTCTTGAGATAAATAAAAATGCTAAATTTATAATCGCTTACGATCCACTTGATGGCTCAAGCCTAGTTGATGTAAATTTTGCCGTTGGCTCGATCTTTGGCATCTACGAAAACGAAGTAAAACCAGAAAATTTAATAGCCGCAGCTTACAGCATCTATGGTCCAAGACTTGAGCTGGTAATTGCTGAGAAAAAGGGCGCTTTGCCTAAATTTTATAGACTTGGCAAAGATGGCGAGTTTAAATTTGTAAAAGAGCTTGAGCTAAAAGAAAAAGGCAAGCTAAATGCCACGGGAGCCACGCAAAAGGGCTGGAGCCAAACGCATAGAAATTTTATAAACGAGCTATTTAACGAGGGCTACAGACTAAGATACTCAGGTGCAATGGTGAGCGATTTGCATCAAATTTTACTAAAAGGTGGCGGTCTTTTTAGCTACCCAGCAACGAGCGATCATCCAAATGGCAAGCTAAGAGTAGTCTTTGAGGTGTTGCCATTTGCCTTCATATATGAAAACGCAAAGGGCGCAACGACAAACGGCAAAAACCAAACACTTTTTGATATAAAAATAGAAAAAATTCACCAAACAACGCCATGCTTTTTTGGCTCACGTGATGAAATTTCACTTTTACATAAATTTTACGAGCAAAAATAATGCAAGAAACACAAGCAAGCGAGTCACTTGACGCATTTGAACTAGCCTTAAAGCAAAAAGCAAAAATTTTGCAAGAGTGCCAAAGCCAAAAAGGGCAAAAAAGCTGCTTTAACTGCGAAGTATTTTTTGACTGCGAGACAAGAAAAGAGTACGTAAATAGCTGCTACAACTCGATGTCAAAAGGCAATACTGGCAGTGATGGTGGATTTGATTTTTAAAATTAAAGGAAAAATATGAAAGAAAAAGCTTATATAACTACCCCAATATACTATGTAAACGACGTGCCACACATTGGCCACGCATATACGACCATCATCGCCGATACACTTGCTAGATTTAACCGCTTGCAAGGCAAAGAGACCTACTTTATGACGGGCACAGACGAGCACGGACAAAAGATCGAGCAAGCAGCTCGTGCTAGAGGCAAGACTCCAAAAGAGTACGCCGACGAGATTAGCGCTAAATTTAGGTCACTTTGGGATGAGTTTGAGATAAGCTATGATCATTTTATAAGAACGACCGACGAAGAGCACAAGCAAACCGTACAAAATGTCTTTGAAAAGATGCAAGCAAATGGCGATATTTACAAAGGCGAATATGAAGGCTTTTACTGCGTTAGCTGCGAGACATTTTTTAATCAAAGAGATCTACTGGAAGACAATCACTGTCCGGACTGCGGCCGAGCTACATCTTTAGTTAAAGAAGAGAGCTACTTTTTCAAGCTTTCAAAATATGAAGACGCGCTTTTAAAATGGTACGAAAATGACGAGCTTTGCGTCATCCCAAAAGGTAAGAAAAACGAGGTCGTAAGCTTTGTAAAAGGTGGACTAAAAGATCTTTCAGTAACTAGAACGAGCTTTGACTGGGGTATAAAGCTACCAAAGAGTGCAAACGACGACAAGCACGTTATGTATGTCTGGCTTGACGCGCTCATAAACTACTTAACAACACTAGGATACTCAAGAGATAACGCTAGAATGGACTTTTGGCCGCATACGACACACATCGTCGGCAAGGATATTTTACGCTTTCACGCAGTTTACTGGCCGGCATTTTTGATGAGCCTTGGTTTACCACTGCCAAAACACGTAGCAGCTCACGGCTGGTGGACTATAAATGGCGAAAAAATGAGCAAAAGCAAGGGCAATGTCATAAACCCAAGAGAGGTCGCAAATGCTTACGGACTTGAAAATTTCAGATACTTTTTGCTTAGAGAAGTACCATTTGGACAAGATGGCGATTACAGCCAAAAGGCTTTGATCGAGCGTATAAACTCAGAACTTGGCAACGGTCTTGGTAACTTGCTAAGCCGCATTGTTGGCATGAGTGCAAAGTATAGCGACTATAAAATCGACTCAAAAGACGTGATCAAATTTCACAAAGCCGAGCTTGATGAAGCAAAAGGCTATCTTGATGAGGCTATTAAAAATTTAGAAAATTTAGCGACAAACCGCTACTTAGAGGATCTTTGGAAGGTCGTAACGCTTGCAAACGCAGCCGTTGCGAAGTATGAGCCATGGTCGCTCGTAAAAGCTGGCAAAAGTGACGAGGCAAACGCACTTGTGGCACTTTGCGCAAATTTACTTGCAAAAGTGGCGATACTACTTAGCCCAGCTATGCCAAAAACTTGCGCCAAGATAGCTGATACGCTTGGATTTAGCATAGATACGGCATCTTATGAAACTCTTGTATTAAAAAATGAAATTTCAAATTTTGTGGCAAAAGCTACAGAGCCACTTTTCCCAAGGATAGAAAAAGAGCTAATGGGCGAGGCAAGAGAGGCAAAAGTGGAGGCAAAAGTGGAGGCAAAAGCTGAGCCAAAAGAGGAGAAAAAAGAAGAAGGTATCATTAACATCGATGACTTTGCCAAGATCGTGATAAAAGTAGGCGAAGTGCTCGAGTGCGAGAGGGTTGAGGGCAGTGAGAAGCTGCTTAAATTTAAGATAGATCTTGGCGAGGAGCAGCCACGTCAAATTTTATCTGGCATCGCCAAATACTACGAGCCTAGCTCGCTTGTGGGCAAGCAAGTTTGCGTTTTAGCAAATTTAAAAGAGCGAACGATGATGAAAAAATATGTCTCACAAGGCATGATCCTAAGCGCATCTGATGGCTCGCTAACGCTTCTTGGTACGCAAGGCAAAGTTAAAAATGGTGCGATCGTTGGCTAAATGACAATAGAAAATTTAACACGCCTAATAAATGCCGAGGCTCTAAACGCGCCGACGATAACTAGCGTAAGCGAGTTTGTTTTCGAGCTAAAGCATGTAAGACGTGGCTTTGCGTATATTTGCTTAAACGCGAACGATAGCGACATAGAAACAGCGATTAAACAAGGCGCATACGCCATAATTAGCGAAGATAATGTGCCAATTATCGACAAAGAGATCGCCTTTTTAAAAGTTAGTAGCTTACAGACCGCCATGATAAAGCTCATGAGATTTGAGGCTACTCATAAAGATTTAAAATTTTGCGCCGTAAATCCTTTTATAAATGACTTTTTAGAAAAATCAAAGCTTGGCTCTAACGCACACGTCATGTCAAAAAATATTACTGAGCTTTTTAATCAAATTTTTCACGCAAAGGTCTTTGATATCTTTTTTGGCGATGATACAAGAACACTTCAGCGAATATCGCCTCTTTTTGAGACCATTTACACAGATACAACTATGCACGAGATAAATCCGAGCTCGATCTTTTTTACAAACACAGTCTTTAAGCAAACATACTATCAAAACTTAAACATACCACGAGTTTTTGCTGGGATGTTTTATGGGCTTTTAAAATTTCTTGATAGCAATAAAATTTCATTTAAGCCTTACGAAGGTAGGATTCACGGGCATTTTGACCCGATTTTTATAGATAAAAATTTTATTCCTACTAGTTTTGGAAATAGCTTTAGAGCCATAATTACTGAAAGCGATGAAGATTTATTCATAAGCCAAAGTATATTTTTAAATAAAAAATTTAGCCCTGATGAGATAAAAATTTGCTTGCCAGAAGGCTCTTTGTTAAAAGTACAAAACGCAATCTACTTTAAAAATTTAAGCGAGATAAAAAAGCTTAAAAATTTTATCTACATATTGATTTTATGCCAAAAAGAGGAGCTTTTAGAAGAGCTTCACAAAACATCTGAAGAAAATCTACTCTTTTAGTTTTTATTATTTATAAGATCAATCAGCCTAACATCCTCGCTTCTTACTATTAGACTTTTAGGCAGCTCAAATTTCTTGATAACCTCGCACTCTTTTTCTCTCATTTCGCCATCATCTTTTTCATGATCAAATCCCAAGATATGAAGCAATCCATGTGTAAAAAGTAGTGCGGTTTCGGCCTCTTCACTATGATTTAGCTCTGCAGCTTTCTCTTTTACCATATCTTTGTTTATAACGATTGAGCCAAGTGGGGCGTGAATGACAAGCTCAAGCGGAAAGCTTAAAACATCTGTCGTTTTATCAATGCCTCGCTCAGTTTTATTTAGTTCTCTCATCTCTTCTTTATCAACAAAAACTAGCTCGATTTCTCCTAGTGTCAAATACTCACAAATTTCATCTAAAATTTTTGGATAGCTCTCTTCGCAAAGTATCATTTTAGGCTCCTTCCTTAGTAACTTTTTGTATAATTCTAGCAAAAATAAAAGGCAAAATATGAAAAAAGCAGTTTGTATAATGAGCGGCGGTATGGATAGCACGCTTTGTGCTGTAATGGCAAAAAAGGATGGATATGATATTGTAGCACTTCATTTTGACTATGGCCAAAGAACGATGAAACGCGAAAAACGTGCGTTTAACGAAATTTGTGAAAGACTAAGCATTGCAAAAAAGATGAGTCTAGATGTTAGCTTTATTGCCCAAATAGGCGGAAATTCTTTAACCGATGAAAGCTTGCAAATAAGAAAAGACGGAGTGGAAAAAGATGTGCCAAATACTTACGTGCCTTTTCGAAATGGTATTTTTATCTCGGTCGCTGCTGCACTTGCTGAAAAAGAAAATGCACAAGCTATCTATATCGGAGTCGTAGAAGAAGATAGTTCAGGCTATCCTGACTGCAAAGAAAGCTTCATAAAAAGCATAAACGAGGCTATAAATTTGGGTACATCACCTAGTTTTTCATGCGAGATAATTACTCCACTTGTAAATTTAAGCAAAGCTGACATCGTAGCAAAGTCGCTTGAGCTTGGCTCGCCACTAGAGCTTACTTGGAGCTGCTACGAGAGTGAGGACGAGGCATGCGGACTTTGTGATAGCTGCAGGCTAAGGCTAAATGGCTTTAAAAAGGCAAATACCACTGATAAAATCTCATATAAAAATCAAAAATTTTCCTTATGAGCCTCTAAAAGTGGTAAATTATTAAGCAAGAGCATTTAACGAATTTAAAGATACATCAACACTTAGACTCTTGCTAGCCACCAAAAACATAAATTCTCGATCAAGCTTGCCAAAATTTAATAAAGAGGATTAAAACTTAGTTGATAATTTTAGCCAAAACGCACTAAGCACAAGGTAAAAATTTTCAGTAAGTGGTTGCTACTACAGCTTTTTAGTGATCTTATTTTTTCTTATTGTCTTGTTTTTTATTTTGATCGCTTTGGATTTTTTCTAAATTTATATATCCCATTTCAACGAGTTTATTATAAATTTGAGCGATTTTTGGCCCAGCCGCACTTCCGCCATGGCCACCATGCTCGATAACCATTGTGATAACGTATTGCGGATCTTCATAAGGCGCATATGTAGTCATCCATGCATGAGATCTTTGCAAATACGCCATATCCTCCTCTTTCATACGTTTCTTTTCAGTTTGAGAAATTCCAACGACCTGGGCAGTACCGGTCTTTGCAGCAACTTTAACTAGGCTTCCAATAAAATGCCTATTTGCCGTACCTCTTGGGTGATTTGCCACTTCATACATTGCATGCCTAATAGCTGGTAGTTGTGATTTTTCAAACGGCGTAAAAGCATCATCTGTTGGCGTAAAATCAACATCCTTGTCATCAATGCTCTTTAAAAAATGTGGAGTCACATTTAGCCCAGTTGCAAGGCCTGCTGTATATTTTGCTACTTGCATAGGCGTGACCAAGAAATTTCCCTGGCCGATAGAAGTAATGAGGGTCTCACCTTGAAACCACGCTTTGCCATACTTCCTCATCTTCCACTCTCTACTTGGCAAAGTCCCCACAAACTCATTTGGCAAATCAACCTCTGTTTTTCTACCAAATCCCATACGCTCCAGTATCGGCACAATAGCGTCGATCCCTATCTTTTGACTACCTTTATAAAAATAATCATCACAGCTCTCTCTAATTGCCGTATTCATATTAACATTTCCATGTCCGTGAGAGTTCCAGCAGCGGAATTTACGTCCTCCAAGCTCATACGAGCCACTGCAAAAAAAGCTATCATATTTACTCATGCCATTATCCAAAAACGCAAGCGCCATACCCATTTTTACGACAGAACCTGGCGGATAAAGGCCGTTTATTAGCTTATTTGTAAAAGGGTGATCGACGTTTTTTACAAGCTCTTCCCATTCAGGCTGAGAAATTCCAAGCACAAATGGATTTAGATCATACTCTGGAAAGCTACCAGCAGCTATGATAGCACCGTCTTTTAGACTCATAACTATGACACTTCCTGCATCCTTGCCAAAGACATCAGCCACAAACTGCTGAAGCTCAAGATCAACTGCAAGCTTGATGTTTTGACTTTGTGGTGCTTGATAGTTTATCTGTTCGATCTCTTCATTTAAGGCATTTACCTTTATCTTTTTAAACCCTTGAATTCCTTGTAAGATCGGATTATAAAACCTTTCCACGCCACTTCTTCCAATATAATTTGTAAGCTTTGTCAAAGGATCATTATCCATATCTTTTTGATTTGCCCTACCGACATAGCCGATGATGTGAGAAGCTAGATCGTTATACGGATAGTGGCGTTTTGAAGCGGGCCTTATCTCTAAATTTTCACGCAAAGAAAGTGATGCAAAAAATGGCAAAAATTTATCATAATCAATAAATTCGACCACATTTATAAAATCTTGGTTATAAGCCGAGTCATTTTTTATGTATTCATTTTTAAGCTTTGTAACATTTAGATCACTAAATAGTGAGCCAATGTAAGCTAGCTCATCATCTAAAATTTTTACCTTTTTATTAGCACTTAAATGAGGTCTAATGGATACCGAAAAACCAAGACGATTAACAGCCATTGGCTTATCATGTGCGTCAAAAATGATACCCCTAACTGGCGGAATATAAATAGTCTTTATAGCGTTTTGCTCTGCAATCTCGTTGTAGTAGGTATTTGAGTTGATGCTTAGGTGATAAATTCGTCCCAAAAGTATAATCCAAAAAAGAGCGATCACACTAAAGACGATGCGCATCCTCATAGCACTTTATCCCTAAAAAGAACGATAGCAAGGATACTTTCAAATGCTATAAAAAATAGATATTCAGACGAAAATGCTAAATTTTGCTCATTTAAAACGTAAGCAAATAGATTATTTACAAGAAATGTTAAAGTATATCCAGCTGTTACAAAGATGATAAGTAGGCAGTTTCGCCACTTCATCGTGGTATAGAGCCAGTCTAAAATAAAATTATAAAAAAGCAAAAATGCAATAATCGTTGAAAAAAGATGAAATCCATGGATTTGCTCAGCAAATATTATAAAAATTATCGCAAAGTACCAATTGTGCTTAAACTCGTCGTATTGCTTTTGTTTTCTTGAATACTCCAAAATCATATAAGTAAAAAAAATACCAATGAGTGGTGGCAAAAAGCCAAATTGCGTAGTTGCGATCTCGTATGAGAATAAAAAAACAGCCCACCAAAATTCTTTAAAAATTTTAACATCTAAGCTGCTTATGGTTTGCATTTTATCTACCAAGAGCGTTATTTATGATAGCTTCTCTAGCCTTTTCGATACCGCTTTTATTAAGAGTTGAGACCAAGATACCGCTTGGATCAAATTTCATTACCGCACTCTTTTGGCTTTGATTTAGCTTATCGCTTTTTGTATATAAATTTAAAATTTTCTGATCAGCTCTTAAAAAGCTTTTTAGATAAGCATCCACATTTACGTCTATATCTAAATCAAAATGCCTAGCATCAATTAGATGTATAAAAAGTCTTATGTCGCTTCTAAATTTCAAAAACTCATCTAAATTTTTACGCCATTCATCATGCTTTGACTTTGCCACTTTTGCATAGCCAAAGCCTGGCAAATCAACCAAAATGAGCTTAAATTTATCTTTTTCTTCCTGCTCATCTTTTTGCTCACAAAACTCGGCCTCAAAGAAATTTATAAGCTGCGTTTTGCCGGGAGTTGATGAGCTTTTGGCTAAATTTTTTTGATTTACAAGTGTATTTATGAGGCTACTTTTACCAACATTTGATCTGCCTAAAAAGACGACTTCGCTTGTTACGAAGCTTGGAGCCTCTTTTATGCTTGGACTTGATGTGATAAATTTAGCACTTAGTGGCCTTATCACTTATCTTTTTCCTCTACCTGAAAGATAAACTTAACAGGCTTTTTCTCATCACTATTTACACTATATGTGCCATCTTTTTGGTTAACAACTATCTTTTCACCATAAACATTTTTATCAGTTTCTACCTCATGCAAATAGCCATTTCCACTAACAGTATAGACCTGTTTTGCTGGCTCGTATGTAAGAGTATTGCCTTTGCCATCGTAGTGCTTATCTTTTATAAAAATTTTTGCTCTAGCATTGCCAGTGGCCACATATTTTATAGGTTGACGTTTTTTGTCAAAATAGACGACCACTTTGTCTGCCTTAAGCTCATCAAATGAGCCCTTTTTGATATTTACATTACCTATAAATTCACTAGTTTGCTTATTCTCATCTGCAAAAAAATCATTTGATGTGATCTCGACTTGCTCTGCATTTAAAAATGTAAAACCCAATATCACCGCTAAAATCGCTGATTTTCTTCTACCCATGCCCTTAACCCTTTTACCTGCGTTTGTTTTTTAGCAAGATCATAGCTTCCACTCTCGCCCAGTGCCTTATCATTATTTCTTATGAGCGTGAAATTTGCTTCAGATCTTACTATTTTTGTTTTTGTTCCATATATCACTTCGTCACTTATAAATCTCAAACTATCGTTGTTTTCATAGTTCGCATTCTTTTGAAAGATGATTTCATCATTTTGTGAGATTGCTTTGTCTGAGCTTAGAAAATGTTTTAAATTTCCTCTTAAAATTTTTGCTTTAAAACTCAAAAATTCATCTTTATCATTGTATCTATTTAGCTCATCAGCCTCGTAGACTCCGCTTATTTTCGTGGAATTTATCTCATAATCTATCACGTCATTTATCTGCATATTTGATATCTTTGTGTCGATCTTTAAAACATTTGCAAGGTATGGATCTTGAGCCGCCAAAAATATCATCACGGCACTAAAAATTGCCACGACGAAGTAAAAAATTTTTACAACCAACGCTTAGACCACTCGTCATATAAATTTTCTGATTTTATAATAAGCTCGATCATTTCTCTAACCGCGCCATTGCCACCTTTGTGCTTTAGTTTTGTCTTTACATCAAGCTCTTTTATCGCATCTTTTGGCTTAAAACTCCAAGCAACTGCATTTAAAATTTTATAGTCATTGTAGTCATCGCCGATAGCTGCTGCGTTTTTAAAGCCAAGCCCTTCAAATTTTAATATCTCACTCGCCACTTCAAATTTATCACCAACGCCTTGATAGACGTGATTTATCTTTAGATCTTCAGCCCTTCGCTCAACGATGGCTGACTTTCTGCCAGTGATGATAGCTACTTTTTTGCCAAGTTTTAGCCAGCTCTCTATCGCGTAACCATCTTTTACATCAAAAAATTTAAGCTCTTCACCATTTGCATTATAGATGATCTTGCCATCAGTCATGCAGCCATCAACATCTAAAAATATAATCTCTATCATAAAACACCCTTTGTGCTTGGTGTGCCTATCCTTGCGTTTTTAGCAAGTGCTCTACGAAGTGCTACGGCAAATGATTTAAATGTTGCTTCGATTATGTGGTGAGTGTTTTTACCGCGAATTTGATTTAGATGAAGCGTGATACCAGAATTTACAGTAACTGCCCTAAAAAACTCTTCCACAAGCTCAGTGTCAAACTCCCCTACTTTGGCATTTTCATTAAAATTTTCATAGACAAGATAGGCTCTATTGCTAAGATCTAGCGCGCAAAAAACAGCCGCCTCGTCCATAACAACGCTCGCTTCACCAAATCTCTCAACGCCACTTAAAGGATATAAAGCCTCTTTTAAAAGCTGACCCAAAACTATGCCAACATCCTCAACGCTGTGGTGAAAATCCACATGCGTGTCGCCCTTGCATGAAATTTCGAGATCAAGCAATGAGTGCTTTGTAAAAGCTTCAAGCATATGATCAAAAAAGCCTATGCCAGTGTTTATTTTTGCAACTCCAGATCCGTAAATTTTAAGCTTCATTGAGATTTGTGTCTCTTTTGTATTTCTAGTTAGTTCTAAAATTTCTTCTCTCACGCCCTAACCTCTTACTATAAATGCACCTTGGAATTTACCGCTTCTTGCATAATCCCTAGCCTCGTCCTCGCTTCTAAAACCATGTAAAAATACCCTATAAATGGTCGAGCCATCTATAGTAAATGTCCTAACTACCGACTTATAGCCATCTATGCTTTGATGCTCTCTTTGATATCTGTTTGCACCCTCGAGGTTTTTAAATGAGCCAATTTGCACCATAAAATCTCCACCTACGACCCGTTGCTCTGACGAAATAATAATGCCTCCAGTTGGAGCTGTCGGAGAGACTGGATTTGGCACTTTTATACCAGTGCTTGTTGGTTTTACTTGAGTGTTAATGCTAGCAACAGCATTAATATCTTCATTAAAGCCTATGACTTCCATACTGACTGGAGCCGTGCCTGTACCGATAATATCAAGTTTAGTTGCAGCCGCCTTTGAAAGGTCTAAAACTCTATCAGCCACAAAAGGTCCACGATCATTTACGCGAACAATGACGCTTTTTTGATTTCTTAAATTTGTTACCTTAAGGATCGTATTCATCGGCAAAGTTTTGTGTGCTGCGGTCATGTTGTACATATTATAAATTTCGCCGTTTGAGGTTGTTTTACCATGAAAATTTGGACCATACCAGCTTGCTGTGCCACTTGCCTTATCGCCCACACTTACAACGGTTGGGTAGTATGTTTTGCCATTTATCGTGTAAGGCCTCATTGTTGCTTTTTGAATAGAAGCTGAATTGTTGCCCTTTACATTAGTTGGGCCACTTGGTGTAAATGGTGCCCCACTCCAAGAGCAACCAGTAACTAGAAGAGTAAAACTTAGTCCTATATAAAATTTTAGGCTCTTATGGTATGACAATATTTGCTCCAACATTTAAATTTGAACTAGCAAAAGAATTTGCATCTTTTAAATCTTTTTCACTCACATTAAATTTTTTAGATAAAGAAGCTATTGTATCACCAGTTTGGACTATATAGTTTTGAGATTTATTTTGTGCGGAAAATGGAATAATTAGTTTTTGATTATAGCTTACGGCATTTGTGCTAAGCTCGTTGTAGTCTTTGATCGCTCTATGACTAACACCTGTTTTTTTAGAGATAGAAAGTAGTGTTTCGCCTTTTTTTACAACATAGGCATAAAAATTATTTTTACCATTAAATGGCTTGAAATTTTCTGCAAAAAGCTGTTTTTTATTTTCAGGAATATAAACATAATAATCTTTTAGAGTTGGTGGAGTAAATACAAATTTTAAATGCGGGTTGTTGTTTTTCATCTTTTTTGTACTAAGGCCGATACTATCGCCTATTTGAGCTAAATTTGTACCACCAGGTACTTTTACTTTTACAAGCTTTAGTCCTCCGTTTATGTTCAATAAAGATGAATCTTTAGACATCAAGAAGTCCGCGTCTTTTGCGGTATATGCTGCTCTTAAAATTTTGATAACAAAATTTCTAGTTTCGGCTGGAAGGTATTTTTTCTCCGCGTCAAGAAGAGTTACAAGGTCATCTGTACCAGCTTTTTGTATGGCTCTTTTTAAGGCACCATCACCGCAGTTATAGGCCATAGCTGCTAGATACCACTTGCCAAATTGATTTTTAAGTGACTTTAGATAATTTGTTGCTGCAATAGTAGACTCTACTGGATCTTTTCTCTCATCGACATACTGTCCTACCTTTAGACCATGCAGTCTAGCCGTTTGCTCCATAAACTGCCACATGCCAGTAGCTTTTGCGTTTGAGACTGTATGATTTGAAAAGCCTGATTCTATCATAGCTAGATAAAAGAATGACTCAGGTACGCCTGATTTTTTGATCTGCTCTTTTACCATCGGTATATACATATAACCATTTTTTAGAGCTTCTGTAAATGTTTCAAGTTGTGATTGTTTGATACCTTGCCTCATCTTTGCATAGTGAGAAGTCTTCATAAAGCTAGCGTCAATATCCAGCTCTTTTAAAATTTTTACCTGAGTGTCGTATGAGCTCTTTTCAGGCGTATTTGCCAGTAGCAAGGTACTACATGCAAACATTAAAAATATTTTAAGCATTGCTTTCATTTCTATCCTTTTTCGTGTCAAAACTTAAGATGCTAGCATCTTAAACAAGTGCAATGCCCAAAATTTAAGCAAAGCACTTAAACAACCTTTTGGCATTATTTGAAGTTTTTTCACAAACAACTTCAAACTCAAGGTTTAAAATTTCAGCTATCTTTTTAGCAACAAATGTCGTAAACGCCGGCTCATTTCTCTTACCACGATTTGGCTCTGGCGTGAGATAAGGAGCGTCAGTTTCAATAACTATCCTATCAAATGGGATTTTTGGCAAAATTTCAACTAAATTTTTAGCATTTTTAAATGTTAAAACACCGCCTATGCCAAAGTAAAAATTCCCAAATTTACAAAGCTCTAAAAGAAGTGGCGAAGCATTATAACAGTGCAAAATCGCTCCAGCTTCAAGCTTTGGCGCATACTCTTTTAAGATATTAAAAGAGTCCTCATTAGCCTCCCTAATGTGAAGAATAACGGGTTTTTTTAACTCAACAGTCAAATCAAGTTGAGCTAAAAAAATACGTTTTTGATCCTCTTTTTCTTTTATCTTTTCATTTTCATCTTTTGGTAAGCGAAAGTAGTCAAGACCGCATTCACCAATCGCCACACACTTTTCATCTTTAGCAAAATTTCTTAAAATTTCAATACTAAAACTCTCTTTATCATATGGATGAACTCCAGCGGCAAAGAAAATGTCAGAATTTTCACGCGCTATTTTAGCCGCTTTTGGTAAATCATTAATATCAGCTCCCGGGATAATAAAGCCTTTTAGCCCTAAATTTCTAGCTTCATCTAAAATTTTATCAAGATCAGGATCATAAACTTTACTATCCAAATGACAATGTGTATCTATAATCATAAAGCTATTTCTACTCTGTTTCTACCATTTTCTTTTGCGGTGTCAAGTGCTGAATCGCAAGCCTCAAGCATATCGTCTATCTCGCAATGCCCATTGCCAAAAGATACACCTATTGATATAGTAACTTTTACTTTTTCCTTTTTTATAGTTACTTCATTTTCAGCCACTTTGGCTCGTAAATTTACAAAAAATTTAACAGCTTCTTCTTTATTTATCTTTTTAAGGACAACGCAAAATTCTTCGCCGCCAAATCTAGCAACAATATCACTTCCTTTTGTATTGTCATTTAAAATTTTTGCAATTGATTTTAGTACCCTATCTCCACCATCGTGGCCATATTTATCATTTATCTTTTTGAAATAATCAACATCAATCATTGCAAAAGCGTAAGGCTCATTAGTCTCTTCAGCTACTTGAACATACTCTTCTACATCAGAATAAAAAAATCTTCTATTATAAACTCCGGTTAAGAAGTCGCGATTTGCAAAATTTGCTATCTTGTTTATATTTTCCATCGCTTCGATCGTGTTATTAACACGGCATATTAGCTCTTCTTTTGAAAATGGTTTTGCTATAAAATCGCTCGCACCATTTTTTAAAAATATTGATGCGTCAGTCTTTTCGCTAGGAGATGTCATAACGATTACGCCAAGACTATTTTTATCTTTTTCTTTTCTAACCTCTTTTAAAACTTCAAGGCCGTCTTTTACCGGCATTCTATAATCAGTTATTATAAGATTGATATCAGGATTATCCGCAAAATAATTCATTGCCTCTTCGCCATGAGCTGCGGCCAAAACCTTAAACTGAAGGCTAGTTAATATCTTTTTTATCATATTTCTAAAAGGGAGTGAGTCTTCGACAACCAAAACCTTGTATTGTCTATTTTTGCTCAGTCTATTTATCATTTGAAAGATATAGTTGATATCGTCCATATTTCCTTTATAAACATAATCCACAATATCTTTATTTATAAAATTTTGCCTTGTTTCATCATCAATGCTACCTGTTAAAACGATGGCCGAAAGTCCTTTGGAAAGTGCATAATCAACAATTTCGCCATTTGGAGCATCTGGTAAATTTAAATCCAAAATAGTCATAAAATAATCTTTGTCATGCTCGCTAATTAACGTCTTAGCCTCAGCAAAACTGTATGCGACATCAATTGTCATGTCATCGATAGTCTTTTCCATTTGCATAACAATCAGCTTTGCTAACGCCTTATTATCATCAACTACAAGGATTCTTTCCATATTATTCCTACAAAAATTTTTATCAAATTAGTGACGATTTTATCAAATAAATTTATTTACAAAGCTTAAATTAATAATTTAAATTAAGCTACTTTAAAAGCCCTTTAGCAAAATTTATTGCTTCTTCGCTTATATGTTCGCCGCTTATCATACGCGCAAGCTCATTTACGCGCTCCTCTTTGTCAAGCTCTCTTACGACCGAGTCTTCTCTGTGACGCTCTACCAAAAAGTGAGAGTTTGCCTTTGAGCTAAGCTGTGGCTGATGTGAAATGGCAAAAATTTGATAAAAATTTGCAAGCTTAAGCAAGACATTTGCGATGCTCATCGCCTCTTTTCCGCTTAAATTTGCATCTATTTCATCTAAAATGATGACATCACCGCCAGTTTTTGTGATCTCGCTAGAGGCAGCTATGAAGGCTAGCCTTAAGCGGTTTAGCTCGCCTGAGCTTAAATTTTTAAGCGAGGTCTCATTTAAATTTAAACAAATTTCATCAACTCCCAAGATATCAAGCCTTTTAGCCTCAATACTCAGCGTAATATCTGGCATATAAAGCTCTTTTAAATATGAATTTATCATACTCTCAAGTTCTTTTAAATTTACACTCCTTGCCTTGCTTAAGATGCTAGCTAGCTCATTTGCCTTTTTGCTTAAAATTTCAAATTTCTTCTCTAGCTCACTCTTTTCAAAGCTTAAATTTTCATATCTAGCAAGCTCTTTTTCCTTTTTATCAAGCGCTTCTAACGCCTCCTCTTCGCTGCCATATCTTCTGATGATGGCATTTAGCGCCTCTATCCTATCAAGCACGCTTTCCACATCGATATCATCGAGTTCTTCCATATTTAGGCTATCTCTTGCGACCCTTAGCTCGTTCATCGCATCTTCAAAAAAACCATTGTCAAGGTCACTGATGCTTAGCGCCTCATTTACGCTGTGCTCTAGCTCAAATATCCGCTCAGCCCTAGCCCACGCCTCATTTATCTTATCCTTTTTACTAAGCCTCTTTTTAGTCTCCATAAGCTCTTCAAACTCACCTTTTTTAGGTCCCACGCTTCTTATCTTCTCGATCTCAAAGCTAGCAAGCTCCTTTAGCTCCTCGACCTTTTTCTCTTCCTCTTTTATAGTGGCTAGCTCTTTTGAAATTTTAGAAAATTCTAAAAACGCCTCTTCAAATTCTTGTTTTATCTCTTTAAAATTCTCATTTTTTGAAATTTCCAGCCTATCAAGCAAATTTAGGAATTTCTCATTTTCAAACTCGTTTGCCTCTTTTGCCGAGAGATATTTGATGTGCTCGCGCGCCACTTGGGCTAAATTTTTCTTTGAGATGGCTTGTTGGTTTATAAAATACCTCGTGCTCTTATCTTTTAAAAGCTTGAAAATATTGACCTCTTCGTTTTCTATGCCAAACTCATCAAGCTCAAATTTATGCTCCACGTCAGCCTCAATTAGCCTTGCCTCGCTGTCTTTTAGCCCAAAAACAGCCATTATGGCACTCATCAGCACCGACTTGCCAGCGCCACTAACGCCAGTAAATACGCTAAGACCCTCTTTGAAATTTAGCTCGACATTTTTAAAATTTAGATAATCCTTAATCAAAATTCGATCAATCATTATAACCCCAGTGAAGTTTCTCTTTTAAAATTTGAAAATAATCCCTGCCAATATGACGTATCAGCCTCGCTTTTTTATCACTTAGGCTCATGCTGACGGCTGAAATTTTACTCATATCAAAGCGGTCTTGTCCGTCTATAACCAAAATGGCGTCGCTATTTGTTCTAAATTTGACCGTGTGATTTTTCGTAAGCACGACCGGACGCTGTGTAAGTGAGTGCGAGCAGATAGGAGTTACTGTAAAAACTTCGCTCAATGGATAGATAATAGGGCCATTTGCGCTCATGTTATATGCCGTTGTTCCAGCAGGTGTCGCTACTATAACGCCGTCTCCAAAATATGAATTAAAATATTTTTCATTTAAAAGTGCCTCGATATGTGTCATCGAACCGCCATTTTTACTAACGATGACTGCATCGTTAAATGCTATCTTTTGCTCAGTTTTGCCATCATTTTTATGAAGCGCGACATCAAGCATAAAAGGCGTTTCTATCTCAAATTCACCATCAAAAAAGTCTTTAAAAAATTTCTCACTCTCATTAATCATTATGTCGGTTAGAAATCCGAGTCTACCAGCGTGTATGCCAAGGACAAGCGGCGAGATATGAGCTAGCTTTCTACAAGTTGAAATGATCGTGCCATCTCCGCCAAGAGTGATCAAAAATTCGCACTCTTTGGCTAGTTTTATCAGCTCAAAACCATTTTTTTCTATACGCTTAGCACAATTTTTTTCAAGCAAAATTTCTGCGTTATACTTTTTTAAAATTTTTTCTAATTTTTCTAAATCTTGCCTAAATAATGGATAATCTTTAGCAATAAGTCCTACTTTTTTTGTGCAAAAAGTATTAAATTTTTGTTCATTTTTCATGTAAATGATTGTAACATATTTTATTTTAACAAAGCTTTTCAAAAGAAAAAAGCGATTATAATTGCCTAAAAAACATTGCAAAGGAGCATTTTATGCGAAGTCATTATTGCACCGATCTTAGCAAAGCTGACATCGGCAAAGAAGTAATACTTTGTGGCTGGGCAAACACATATAGAGACCACGGTGGCGTCGTTTTCATCGATTTAAGAGACGTTAGCGGGCTTATACAATTAGTTTGCGATCCGGCTGATAGCAAAGAAGCACATGACGTGGCTGCAAAAGTAAGAGATGAATATGTCTTAAAAGCAAAAGGAAAAGTAAGAGCTAGAGGCGAAGGACTAACCAATCCAAAGCTAAAAACTGGCGAGATAGAAGTAATAGTAAGTGAGCTAATCATCGAAAATCCAAGCGAGCCACTACCATTTATGATAGGCGATGAGAGCGTAAATGAGGACATCAGGCTAAAATACCGCTTTTTAGACCTTAGAAGTGAACGCTTGCAAAATATCTTTAAAATGCGTTCTCGCGCGGCGATCGCAGCTAGAAATAGCCTAGACAAAATGGGCTTTATCGAGTTTGAAACTCCAGTTTTAACACGCGCAACTCCAGAAGGTGCGAGAGACTATCTGGTGCCAAGCCGCGTGTATCCAGGTCAGTTTTACGCGCTCCCACAAAGTCCACAGCTATTTAAACAGCTTTTGATGTGTTCTGGCTTTGATAAATATTTCCAAATCGCAAAATGCTTCCGTGACGAGGACTTAAGGGCTGATCGCCAACCAGAATTTACTCAAATAGATATAGAAATGAGCTTTGTCGAGCAAGAAGATATCATAAATATGGCTGAGACGATGCTAAAAGATATATTTAAAGCCTGCGGATACGATATCAAAACGCCATTTAGACGCATGAGCTACAAAGAGGCCACTGAGACTTACGGCTCAGACAAGCCTGATCTTAGATACGATCTAAAAATGATCGATGTTATCGATATTTTCGAGCGCTCAAGCAATGAAATTTTTAGCTCTATCGCAAAAGATAAGAAGAAAAATCGCATCAAAGCACTAAAAGTGCCAAATGGCGACAACATCTTTAGTAAGCGCGAGATGAATAGATTTGAGGAGTTTGTACGTAAATTTGGTGCACAAGGTCTTGGCTACTTCCAAATGAAAGAAGATGGCCTAAAAGGCCCACTTTGCAAATTTTTTGAACAAAGCGATCTTGACGAGATCGTCTCAAGATGTGAGCTAAAAGTTGGCGACGTAGTATTTTTTGGCGCTGGCAAGAAAAAGATCGTGCTTGATTATATGGGAAGATTTAGAATTTTCCTAGCTGAACAAATGGGTATCATCGATCAAGACAAGCTTGAGTTTTTATGGGTGCTTGACTTCCCAATGTTTGAGCAAAATGATGATGGCAGCTACTCTGCGATGCACCATCCATTTACTATGCCAAAAAATATTGACGAACCTGATCTTGAAGACATCCTCTCTATCGCTCACGACGTCGTGCTAAACGGCTTTGAGCTTGGCGGCGGAAGTATAAGAATTCATAAAAATGACATCCAACAAAAGGTCTTTAAGCTTCTTGGTATAGACGAAGAGGAGCAACGTGAGAAATTTGGCTTCTTGCTTGATGCCTTGACATTTGGCGCGCCTCCACACGGTGGTATCGCGATCGGATTTGATAGGCTAAATATGCTTGTAAATAAAGCAGGCTCGATCCGCGATGTTATAGCCTTCCCTAAAACACAGCGTGCTCAGTGCCCACTAACAAAAGCACCAAGCCACGCTAGCAACGAGCAGCTTAGGGAACTAGGACTAAGGATAAGAGAAAAAGAGCAAAAGGCTTAAAATTTTTGCAATAAATTTAGACTTTTAGATGTCTAAATTTGAGTTATTTTATTTTAAAGATTAAATTTTTGAGATGATTTTGGATGTTGTACAGAAAATTTCATCCCAAAGCTAGACATATAGTCTGCTGCAGGGTGAAATTTTCAAACTCATTCAAAGGCGCTCAAAAAATATAAAAAGGGAAAGAATGAAAAATTTATTTTTAATCATCGGCGCTCCAGGCTCCGGCAAAACAACAGACGCGTCACTCATCGCACAACAAGATGAGAAATTTGCGCACTTTTCAACTGGCGATCTTTTAAGAACTGAGGTTGCTAGCGGTAGCGAGCTTGGCAAACTTATAGATGGCTTTATTTCAAAAGGAAATTTAGTTCCGCTTGACGTTGTCGTAAATGCGATTGTATCAGCCATTAAAAGCTCAAATAAATCAAACATTATAATAGACGGCTACCCAAGAAGTGTTGAGCAAATGACTGAACTTGATAAGGTTCTAAGCGAACAAGATGAAATTTCTCTAAAAGGCGTCATAGAAGTAGATGTTAGCGAAGATGTGGCAAGAGCTAGAGTGCTTGGCCGTGCAAGAGGCGCTGATGATAACAACGAAGTGTTTAATAACCGTATGAAAGTATATCTTGATCCGATCAAACCTATCCGCAAATTTTACAGCGAAAAAGAGCTACTTCACGTAGTAAATGGCGAGCGTGGCATTGACGAGATCGTAGCTGATATCAAAAATTTACTAGCTAAACTTTTATAAACTCACAGGCCTTGTATCAAAATGTGCAAGGTCTCAAAGAAATATCATTCAAACATGCTTATTTTTAATTTTATTTTAAATGTAACTTCCCTACAATTCTAAATTTATTTTTAACAGACATAAACAAAGATGAAATTATGCATAAATTTAAATTTATAATACTACTTTCAATCACAACTATTTTTGCTTTTACAGGATGTGCCAAAAAGTATATAGAGATGGTTGAAAAGGATACTACATATAAGTACAGCAGTGCTAAAGCGGTTTGTGGCGAAACTGAACTTGATAAAAAGTTAGAAGGACACATAAATACATTTTTAAAAAAGAAAAACCAATACGGTGACGACCTAATAATAAAATGCGATATACAAAGAACAAAAAATGGAGTTAGGATCCTTAGGCACTTAACCCTAGGCATAGGTGGTGCTGGTAAATCTGAGACTCTCGCAGTCATAAATTTAGTCGATCAAAGTGGCAAAGAGGTGGCTAAATTTAACGTTACTGTCGAGATTAGATATGGCTTTCTTGGTGGTAGCGCAGATAGAGCGCTACCGATTACCGCTAAAAATATCTATAAAATTGTTACAAAAGATTTTATGTAAAAACTTACCTTTTATTAATATCAAAAATGTACTATCCCTTAAAATTTCACAACCAATTTTAAAGGATAAAAATGAAAAAAATTATAATCGCTGCAATATCTGCTAGCATTGCAATGGCTGGAGATTTTGTCTCAAAACACCCAAGCAAAAATGTTATAAGCGTAAAAGATGCCTTAAAACTAAACGACGACACCAAAGTTGTGCTAGAAGGTAAAATAAAATCACATCTAAAATCAGACAAATATGAATTTATTGATAAAAATGGTGATGTCATTGTCGTTGAAATCGACAATGACAAATGGGGCAACATAACAGTCAATGAAGATACACCTTTACGAATAAGAGGCGAGATAGACAAAGACCTTACAAAAACAGAGATTGACGTAGATAGCGTAGAAATCATAAGGTAGTTAAAATTTACACGCATTTAATGCAAAAAATACTAAAATCACGAAAAATTCTAATAAAAAGGACGAATATATGGACGTTTCAAAAATCAAAGCTGGCTCAAATCCAGATAAAATCAATGCCGTAATCGAAATACCTTATGGCTCAAATATCAAATACGAGATCGATAAAGATAGCGGTGCAGTCGTGGTCGATCGCGTGCTTTACTCAGCGATGTTCTACCCAGCAAACTACGGCTTTGTACCAAATACACTTGCGGCTGATGGTGATCCAGCTGATATTTTGGTTCTAAATGAGTATCCACTCCAAGCTGGCAGCGTCATCCCTTGCCGCTTAATAGGCGTTTTGGTGATGGAAGATGAAGCAGGCATGGACGAGAAGCTTTTGGCTGTGCCAGTTACAAAGATCGATCCAAGATATGAAGCGATAAAAAGCTACGAAGATTTACCAGTTGCAACGCTAAATAAAATTAAAAATTTCTTTGAAACTTATAAAATTCTTGAGCCAAACAAATGGGTTAAGGTGAAAGAATTTAAAGATGCAAATGCTGCAAAAGAGATTTTAGACGCTGCGATAAAAAATTATAAATAATTTATAAGCCCTATTTTAGGGCTTTTCTTTTTAAATTTGTTCGTTTTATACTCCACATAAAAAAGGCTATTTTTTATATTTAGATAAGCTTTTTCTTGTATAATACGATTTTCTTTCAACTGTGGGTTCATAGCTCAGTTGGTTAGAGCATCCGGCTCATAACCGGATGGTCCCAGGTTCGAGTCCTGGTGAACCCACCACCTACTTTATCAACATTAAAAAATTAAAAATTTTTCATCACTTTTCCTTAGATTTTAAAATACTTTTAAAATACAAAAATGTTTAATAGTCCAAAATTTAAGCCAAATTTTCTAAGCTCTTTCCAAAATTTCCTTGCGTTTTTGCCAATCAGGCATATAAAGCGTTAGATAGTTATAAAATTTCTTTGAGTGATTTGGATACAGCAGGTGAGCAAGCTCGTGAAATATGACGTACTCGATGCATGCTTTTGGCTTTTTGATAAGCTCTATGTTTAAATTTATATATGATTTATAAGAGTTGCAACTCCCCCATCTTGTTTTCATCTGCCTTATTTTTACGCTTTTGATATCTTGTTTTACTATCTTGTTAAATTCTTGCAAGATATTAAAAAAATATAACGTCGCCTTTTCATGATACCACTCATAGACTAAATTTTCTTTTTGCTCTAGGTCGCTTTTATCTTTCACAAAGAGCTCAAGATAGCCCATTTGTAGCTTTACGCGCTCCTCTTTAGACTGCACAACTTTAAGCCGGTAGCTTCGCCCAAGATATTTAAAGTCCTCGCCGCTTACGTATTCTTTTTTACTCGTCTTAAACGAGGAAAAAAACGCGCGCTTTTGCACTATCCATTTAGCTCTTTTTTTTATGATAAATTTTATATGCTCATCGCTTGCCGTTTTTGGCGCCGTTAGGATCACTTCGCCATTTGGTCTAACTTTTAAGGTGATATTTTTCACCTCTTTTTTGATGATTTTCACCTCATTTGACATAAAAGCTTATCTCTATTCCACGGATAGTTTGGTAAATTTTTTCCTTCTCATCGATAGAAACGCTGTATTCGTCCTCGACATCCCAAAGAGCATCCTCAATCGCGCTTGTTATCTCGTTTTCTACGTCTTTATTTTTGTGCCATTCCGGTTTTTTTGAGGCTTTTTCGTAAATTTCATAAAATTTCAGGCTCAAATTTTTAGCTACCACCTCGACATCCGCAAGCCCCACATCGCCTAAAATATCAAGCAAATTATCATAAATGGCAAACAAAATTTTATTAGCGTTAAATTCTTTTGGATACCTGTCTTCATTTGATTTTAAAGCACCTGTTATAAGGTCTTTTAGCTGTTTTGCTTTGGCAAGCTTTTCCTCTTCGCTTAGCCTTTTTGCTTTATACTCGTCGATGACATCTTGTATCTGCTGCGCTATTGATTTATAAAACGCTGGGTTTGAGTCCATTTTCTCTTTTACCACCGCACTTACGGCGCTGATGATCGTATCAGCCTTTGCGTTTTTGCCCTCAACCCTTTGCACCTCATCGTCAAATTCCGTCTCAAAGATATTTACAAGCTTTGTAAGCTCATTGACCCCTTGTGCATTTACGTAAGTATCAAGTAGCTTTTGCATCTGCGCTTCATATTTGCCAAAGTCACAAGCCTCATGATATCTTAGCTGCACAGCCTTTCTTAGCTCGTTATAAAATTTAACCCTTTGTTTATAAGCTTTGATCTCCTCTTCACTTAAGATATCAGAAATTTTCTCACTTGAAAGCGCTAGTTTAAACGCCCTAGCAAACTGCGATAACCACTCTTTAAAGTCGTCTCGTTTTTGCACGTCCTCTAAAACCGCCACGTAGCTTTCTAGATCGTCTTTAAATTTCACGCCGCTAAAAAGATCGTCTAGATGAGCATAGTAAGTCTTAGCCTTTATGATCTCACTTCTTACGTCTATCACAGCTCCGGTTATATCCTCTGGGTCAAAGCCACTTAGCGAAGCATAGCTAGTAAGCGCCTGATCAAGCTCACCTAAAAGCCCTCTATAATCAATAATGTAGCCGTAGTCTTTCCCGTCATAAAGCCTATTTACTCTAGCTATTGCTTGAAGCAAATTATGCTCTTTTAGCTGTTTATCTATATAAAGCGTGCTTGCTCTTGGCGCGTCAAAGCCAGTTAAAAGCTTATCCACGACTATGAGCAAATCTATCTCGTCGCCATAAACAAATTCATCCTTCACATACTTTAGATACTCTTCCTCGCTGCCGTAGCCCCTTATAGTCTCTTGCCACGCTTTTGCGACATACTCTTTATGCCCACCTTCAAGCTCCTCGTGCTCGTTGCTTGATATGACGTAAGCACTTTTTATCTCTCCAAACTCTTCAAATATCTGATGATATTTTATAGCGTCATATTTTCTTTGAGTAGCCAGCATCGCTTTAAAGCCACTTTTTTTCAAAGTCTTTTTGATGTGCTCATTTATATCCACAGCTATTAGCTCTAGCCTTTGCTCGCTTGATGCCACACGCTCAAATCTCGCCCACTTTTGTTGTAAGTCCATCTTAGCCTCATCACTTAGCTCTCTTGATATGAGATCAAATTTCCTAGTTAGCCCCTCAGGGTCTAGCACCTCTTGCCCCACGTATCGCCCTTCATAAAGTAGCGGCAAGACAGCTCCGTCTTTTACCGCGTCATCTATCGTATATCTATGAATTTCTCCACCAAATTTAGCAAAGCTGTTTTTCTCGCGTTTTAAAAGCGGCGTGCCAGTAAATCCTATATAACAAGCAAGAGGCAACGCCTTTTTCATAGCCTTATGCAGGTCTCCGCCTTGCGTGCGGTGGCTCTCATCCACTAGCACAAATATATCGCCATCTCTTATCACTACCTTTTGGTTTTTCACTTTTTCAAATTTATGCACGAGCGTAGTTATCACGCTAACGCCACTTTGTAGCTTTTCTATCAGATCGCTTCCACTACTTGCTCGCCCTGCTTTTACGTCCGTGTTTTCAAAGGTTTCGTGTATCTGCCCGTCTAGATCTATCCTATCAGTTACGACGATGATCTTTGAGTTTATGTAAATTTGCTTTAAAAGCTTTGTTAGCATCACCATCGTTAGCGACTTGCCGCTTCCTTGCGTGTGCCAGATGAGTCCGCCCGCTCTTGCTCCGTCTTTTTTCGCCGATACCCTCTTTAGCGTCTCTTCGATAGCGAAGAACTGCTGATAGCGGCAAACTTTTTTCATCCTTTTATCAAACACTATATAGTGCCTAACTAGCCTTAGCAGCCTATCTTTAGATAGTAGCACAAAGAGCGTCATATCAAGCGCACTTACCTCTCTATCTTTTACTACGCTCTTTAAGCTCTCTTTTGCTTTTGCTTCGTCTTGTTCTTTCCACACGCTATAAAATTTAAACGGCGTACCAGTAGTGCCGTATCTTGCCCCACTTCCATTTGCCGCGATGGTTAGCTGGATGTATTTAAAAAGGTGCGCTATCTCATCTTTGCCCTGCTCTTTTTCAAGCTGCTTTATGCCGTTTTCAAAGCTCACGCTTGATTTTTTAAGCTCGATCACGACTATTGGTATGCCGTTTATAAAAAGTACAAGATCAGGCCTTCTGTGCTTTTGTGCGTCGCTCTGGCTTACTCTGCTTACTTCAAATTCTTCCGTTACATAAAAATCGTTGTTTTGTAAATTTTCAAAGTCTATAAATTTAAAAGAAAAGCTCCTCCTCGTCCCATCTTCTAAATTTTCTTCTAAACTAGTGCCAAGCAAGAGTAAATTTGTGATCCTTTCGTTTGCGACCATTAGCCCTTCGTTTAAAGATACCCCAGCTAGCTCATCGACCGCTTTTAAGACATTACTTTGGCTAAATTTATACCTCTTGCCCTTATACTCATAGCCGTTTATCTCGCCAAGCTTTTTGGTTAAAATTTCCCTAAACAAAACCTCGCTAGTTTTACCGCCTCGAAGCTTTAAATTTTCCTCCCTGCTTATAAATTTATAGCCCAAGCTTTGAAGCAAATTTATGCTATTTTGCTGGATCTTATTTTCTGAAGTATCTGGGGTCATTTTTTCTCACTTTGACTTAAATTTTTAATAGATTGCGTTATTTCGTTTAATATTGTGCCGTCTCCATGCTTTTTATCTAATGTTTTACTTGCATTGTATGATATTGCGTTTATAGATTCTAAAATTAACTTTTCTAGCAATTCACTATCTTCTTTACCTAGCTCACTAATCTGCTTTTTATAGCTTATATATGATCTAGCCAATGCTTCCTTGTGTGCGTATTCTTGTTCTAGTCTTTGATTTTCACTACGTCTCTTACTGGCATATACAGCGATCCATATCAAAGGCAATGTTATAGGCAAAGAGTGTAGTATGTATTTTGTTATCTCTTCTATCGAACTTAAATTTTTTAATGTAGAAAAAGATAAAAGCGATATAGCAAAAAGGCAACTTATAAATACAATATTCCATATTATAATTGGCCATATAAATTTTTTTCTTTCAACACTATAAGCATTTGCTAACCCTGCGCTAGTTGCACCTTCTAATAATTTTTCTATTTCTTCTTCAAAGGCTTTGTGTTTTGAGTCGTGTTCTTCTTTAAGTTCATTTAACTTATTTATTTGATCGTTTTTAAATTCCTCAAGTTCATTCTTTCTTGTTGCCAATTCTTGTTCTAATCCTCCTATTCTTTTTCCTTCTTCTTCATCAAATTTTCCAAAAATTTTTACATAAAATTTTTCAAGATCTTCCAAATCCTTATTTGTTTCCGTTAAATACTTTTTAGTTAAATTTATAT
>NZ_CABPUR010000002.1:538161-542131 GCF_902460665.1 Campylobacter concisus
AAATTTATATCATTTAAAATATCTTTTTTTGCTTCCAGTATCTCAGTTTTTGTTGATATATAATCTTTTTCATCAATTAAGGTTTCATCATGAAATTCTGCAATTTTTGTATATTTTTCTTTTATTTCGTCAAAAAAGTCTTTAACATTATCTTCAATGCTATCCTCTCCATCTATTAACTCATTTTTTAATCTATAAATTTCTTTTACATCTTCTTTTGTTTTTTCTAAATTTATATCCTCCAAAGCCTTTTTTATAGTATCTGTGTATTCTTGCACCATGTTAGAAACTGATCTGCTAGAAATTTTAGGCATTAGAATATTTAAATTCCTTAACCCAGCAATAAGCTGATCTATAGAGTTATTTGTTGCTACAATGTAATCAATAGTTCTATTATTGATGAATGAATTAAAATAATTCAAAGCATTTTCCAAATAACTTCTTGAATTATTCAATGAATTTTCTGGACTTAATTCAGGATCGATTAGTTTTAGATAGCTATCTATAAAAATTATAACTTTTCCAAGTCTATTGTATTCATCAATAATTTCTACATTCCCAATCTCTTTAATATTAAATTCACTAAATTTTGTCTTAAATAGTTCCCATTTGCTATGAAAATCACTCGACCCATACCTAGTCATCCATCTTGACATTTTTTCCTCCTTTTACTTTTGTTCTTATGTTTCCGCTTAGTAGCTTTTGCATCAAGCCTTGTTGTTGTTTTTTCAAATTTTCTAGTTTTAAATTTAGTAAATTTATCTCATCATCGCAAGCCGTTAAAACCTCTGCGATTTTTTGTTGTTCGTTTAAATTTGGGAGTTTAATAATAATGTTTGAGTAATTTTTAAAATAAATATGTGGAATAGTTGAACCTGTAATAAATTTATTGAAATTTATACTCTTAAAAATATAGTTTAAAAAGACTATATTTGAATTTTCTCTATTTATTATTCCCATCATAGTTGAAATAAAATTTGTCATTCCATTAACCAACCTAACCCTACCAACACCTGCACCATCTTTAACAATAGTTATATATTCTCTATTAAATGCAAAAAAATCACTATAGCCAACTAAACCATTTGCATCATATGTTGGAAATTTATGATTACTTGATAAATTATTTAAAGTTAAATTTGAATTAATTTTCCTGCAAGTCTCAGCCAATCTAATTTCTTTCCACTCGTCTTGAAACTGGGGAAAGCGGATTTTGGCTGTAAGTAAATTTTGCATAAGAGCTTTTTTAAACTGCTTTTTGTTTTCTATCAAATTTATAGTTAAATTTATAGCCTCATCCCAAGTAGATAAAATTTCCGCTATCTTTTCTTGTTCGTCTACTGGCGGAAGTAAAATCATCAAATTTGAAAATACAGATGCATTTATTGCTGGATAATTTGAGCCTGTGCATTTTTCAATAACTTTTTTCGTAAAAGTGTCAAAATTTAAATACTGAAATATAAAATCTCTATTTTGTTTTGTTCTTATTTGAGCATAGCCAGTAGAAGCAACAAAATTGCCGTTTAACTCAAATAAAAAATTATTTTTTTGATATGGTCTAACCATTTGAAATAAAATATCGCCTTTTTCAAGTAATCTTTGGGCTCTACTTGGTGCCGTTTCCAAAAAAACTTCTTTCAAAGAATGCAATATGCCTTTTTCCACGCTTTCTAAGTCAATATAATAAAATTTCTCTGGTAGTTTTCTGCTTGATGGATTTATCTCACAAACATCCCCAAGCCTCACGACCCTCCAACCACTTGGTAAATTTTTAAATTCGCTCATAGTCCAAGCTCCGCAAGATACTCACTCATCTTGCTTTGAACGCTTTTTAGCTCGGATTCTAAGCGTGAAATCTCAGCCTTTGTAGCCTCGATATCCACAAGCTCTTCTTCTTCAAAAGTATCGACGTAGCGAGGGATGTTAAGGTTGTAGTCGTTCTCTTTTATCTCGCTAAGGCTTGCTAGGTGGGAGTATTTTTCTATCTCGCTTCTGTTTTTATAGGTTGTGACTATCTTTTTTATATTTTGCTCTGTTAGCGAGTTTTGGTTTTTGCCTTTTTCAAATTCCTTGCTAGCGTCGATAAACAGCATATCTTCATTTGAGCGGTTTTTCTTAAAAACGAGTATGCAAGCAGGGATGCTCGTGCCATAAAATAAATTTGCCGGTAGTCCGATGACGGCGTCAAGTAAATTTTCTTCGATCAGCTTTTGGCGAATCTTGCCCTCATTTGCTCCGCGAAATAGCACTCCATGCGGGAGCACGACGCCCATTTTGCCGTTATTGTTTAGACTTTTTATCATATGTACGACAAATGCGTAGTCGCCCTTGCTCTTTGGCGGCAAAGCGTAGCTAATAAATCTCATAAAAGGATCGTTCACGGCAAAGTCGGCACCCCACTTATCTAGGCTAAATGGTGGATTTGCCACGACTATGTCAAATGTCTTTATAAGATTGTCTTGTAGATGAAGTGGGTTTCTGATCGTGTCACCCCACTCGATCACAGCGTCATTTATCTCATGCAAAAACATATTCATCTTGCAAAGTGCGTGAGTTTGTCCGTTTTTCTCCTGTCCGTAAAGGCGGAAATTTTTACTACCGACCTCTTTTGAAGCCTTGATAAGAAGTGAGCCAGAGCCGCAAGTAGGATCATAGATCATATCGCCCTCTTTTGGCTCAACCAGCTTTGCAAGAAGTGTCGAAACCTCGCTTGGCGTATAAAACTCTCCGCCTTTTTTGCCAGCGTCACTTGCAAAGTGAGCTATAAGATACTCGTATGCGTCGCCTATTATGTCGTTGCCCTCAAGCATAGAGGGGCGAAGATCTAGCCTAGCGTCGCTAAAGTCATCAAGCAAATTTTGCAAGATAGCGTTTCTCTCTTTTGTGTCACCAAGCTTGTTTTTGTTATTAAAGTCTATGCTTCTAAAGATGCCTTCGAGCTTATCTTTGTTGTCCTCTTCGATCTTTTCTAGCGTTTTGTTCATTATCTCGCCTAAATTTATGGCTTCTTTGTGCGCTAAAAGATACTCAAATGTGCAACTCTCATCAAGTTTAAATTTCTCTTTCTTTAGCTTTGCTTCGATCCTATCGCTCTTGTCGCCGTATTCGGCTTTAAGTAATTCGAGCTTTTCTTTATAAAAATCAGATAGATACTTAACAAAAAGCATCGTTAAAACATAGTCTTTATAGTCGCTTCCGTCCATCGTGCCGCGAAACGTGTCGCAAGCCTTCCAAACGACGTTATTTATGGTTTCTTGAGTGGTCTTTTGCATCTTAGTTCTCCTTTTTTATTAAATTTTCAAATATGCTTTTGTGATATCTTTGCTTTTGAGCTACTAAATTTTGTAAAATTTCGCTCTCCTCGCGAGCTAAATTTAGGTATTTTACTATCTTGTTTTGAGTTTGCAAATTTATGGCTGGTATTTTTATATTATTTATGCTTGCAACTCCTATCATCGCTATTGTAGTGCCTGAAACATCTGGTGCAAGGGTTCTTTTAACGGCGCTGCTGTTTAGATAATGCGCCACAAAACGCGGATCAAATATGTCGCTTTTAACCCTTATGCGAACCATCAAAGATGAGTAGATAAGATCGTCATAATCTTTGTCTATATAAACGGCGAAATTCGGCTCTCTAAGTCGCAGTAAAACATCACCATGACTTACTTTATACTCCTCGCTTATTTGCTCGTTTGATATAAACTCATCGGCAAATGTGTCATCAAATAGAGCATTTTCATTAAAGGACTTTAGCGAGACTACTTTATAGCGAAATTTCTCATCTACGTTTTTGTCCGCCTTTTTGCGGATTAAAACTAGACCAGTTTTTATACCAGATATGTCGCCTATTTTTATCATTTTAAGATACTCCTTTCTGTATTATTTTGAAAATAATACTAATACTTTTATGAGCGAAGTATATCAAAAAAGATAAAAATAAACAATACATTTTTATATTATTTCTAAAATA
>NZ_CABPUR010000002.1:542255-562440 GCF_902460665.1 Campylobacter concisus
ATTAAAATTATCTCGCTTTTTAAACTTACTTTTGGTTATAATTACCCCAAATTTGGTCGCAGTTGCGATTTACATTTGCATAAATTTACCTTCAACTACCATTTTTGCAAATTTTAAAAGTCAAATTTCACAAGTTTCGCGTGCCGAAAATATCAAATTTACATTTCTTAAATCCCAAAAGGAGATTTCGTGGAATTAAAACAAACCGGTATATCACGCCGTGGCTTTTTAAAAGGTGCTTTAGCCACAGCTGCTGTTGCCACTCCGCAAACGATGCTGGCTGGCTTTACGCCATTTAAGTCTGACTCGCTTCAGGTTTGGTCGTGTGGAGGCCTATCTGAAGCATTTAACGAGCTAAATGCCATTTACGAGTCAAGAACAGGGCACAACATCCAATACACTGGCGCCTTTGCTGGTGCTCTTGGCAAGTCGCTTTTAGCACTTCAAAGCACGACCGAGCTCTTTGGAGCAAGGGTCTTAGAGCTTTCTAAAAAACTTCGCAAAGCTGGCCTTAGCCTCCACTTTAGGCCACTATGCTTTACCGACTACGTCCTAGTCGTGCCAAAAGGCAATCCTGCTGGCATTCACGACTTAAAAGACCTTGCAGAGCCAGGAGTCAGAGTGATGCTACCTCTTAGATCATCGCCCCCTGGCAGTGGTCCAGTTAAAGGGATCTTAAAAAACTCAAACCTCACTGATGCGGTGATGAAAAACATGGTCGCAAACGGATCATGCGTCATAAATATGATGTGCGAGCTAGTTGATGGAAAGGGCGATGCTTCGATCATCGAAAAGCGCCTAACAACGCATGATAGGTTTAAAGACAAGATCGAGTATATGCCCATCGATGAAAAGCTCATCCCGCCTGGACCGCTCACTTTTACGCTAAATATAATGAAATATGTAAAAGATGAAAGGCTCGCAAATGACTTTGCAGACTTTGTTTGCGGCACCGAAGGGCAAGAAATTTTTGAAAAACATGGCTTTACCTCCATTTATTCAGCGCGTGGGCTAGAGCTTATAGAAAGGTTTGGTGTAAAAGATGTGTAGTAGCTGTAATAGCGCATGCTCTAATAATAGTGCATGCGGCAATGTAAATTTAAAAAAGAAAAGCAAAAACTCCCCCACAACAAAGATAAGACGCCTAGTGCAGCTCATCTTTATAGCAGGCATCGGGCAATGGGCGTATTATGGCATTTTTAGATGCCCTTTTGTAGTGCCATTTGTAAATTGCCAAAACTGCCCTATCATCACCTGTTGGGGGCGGATCACATCGCTGTTTTTTGGATTTTGGCTATTTATCCCAGCGCTTGTCATCCTCTTTGGTAGAGCATTTTGTGGCTGGGTCTGTCCAGCTGGCTTTGTCAATCAAATGCTTGGTAAATTTGCCTTTTTCAAGCTAAAAATTCGCAGCAAAAAGCTAATAATCGCTCAGATAGGCATGCTAGCTACCATAGTAATCAGTCTTTGGGTCTATTTTATCTGGGGCAATCCTCGCATGATGATACCTATAAGAACGAGCGATGAGTACCTAACTGCCGTCACTTTGTCACTTCGCTTTGGCGAATGGGAGTGGGTCACTCGCACAGTGATCATCGTCTCAATCATGCTAGCCTCACTAATCGTAGCTAACCTTTGGTGTCGTTTCGTCTGTCCATCAGGCGGTGTGCTTGAAATTTTGCGTAGATTTTCGATATTTCGTGTCTATAAAACGAGTGCCTGTGACGACTGCGACGCATGCTTGCGCAAGTGCGAGATGGGGACGAGACCTGATGAGATAAACTGTACAAACTGCGGTGACTGCCTCAATGTCTGCCATGCAAATGCCATTAAATTTGGAAGGAAAAAGAGCTAATGATATTTCGCACTAAGGCTGATTTAGACAGCCACCCCTGCTTTAACAAAAAGGCCTCCGCTAACTACGGACGCGTGCATCTACCAGTTGCCCCACACTGCAACATCCAGTGCAACTTCTGCAACCGCATATATGACTGCGCTAATGAAAACCGCCCTGGCGTAACAGCAAAGGTGCAAACTCCAGATGAATCGGTGAAATTTTTAGAAAAGCTCTTTAAATTTAGACAAGACATCTCAGTCATCGGCATCGCTGGACCTGGCGATCCGATGTGTGACGCTGATAAGACGCTAGCGACCTTTGAAAAGTGTAAGTCCCACTTCCCAAATGTCCTGCTTTGCCTCTCAACTAATGGCTTAGCACTGCCTGAGCACGTTGATGAGATCGTGCGCCTTGGCGTGAGCCACGTGACAGTGACTGTTAATGCCGTGACGCCAGATGTTGGCTCAAAGGTCTATTCGTGGGTGAGGTATGAGGATAAAAACTACTACGGCGAAGAGGCTGCTAGGATACTGCTAGCGCGCCAAGACGAGGGCATCCGCAAGCTAAAAGAGGCTGGTATGCTAGTAAAGATAAACACCGTCGTCATCCCTGGGGTCAATATGGACCACATCCAAAGCATCTCGGCAAAGGCAAAGCAGTGGGGAGCTGACATAATGAACTGCATGGCGATGATACCGGTGCATGATACGCCTTTTGAAAATTTAAAATCCCCTTCAACTGATGAGATCCACCGCATCCGTAGATCAATAGGTAGTGACATAAATCAAATGTCGCATTGCAGTAGATGTCGCGCTGATGCATGTGGAAAGCTTGGCGAGAGGTAGCGATAAAAGGCACTGAATTTAGTGCCTTTTTTTGGTTTTTGCTTGTAGCTCGTGGATTATGCGCCTTCGGCTCGTGGCTCTGGGCTAAATTTTGTAAATTTTGTTAGATATCAAAGTTATAAAAAGACATTAAGAAGTGCGGTTAATTTGCAGTTAGAGCAAGCTTTGCTCAAAAACAAAGTGGCGAAAATTCTTTACATTACTTTGAAAAATATCTTTTTACAAACTCTTTTAAAAGCCATTTAAATGGGCTTTAAATCATACGTCTTAGTGCTTTACTTACTATATAGACCTCAACCGCTACTATCTTCATCTATCTCGGCATCTTTGATAGTATTTGTTAGTGCTTATGATATGAGCACACCTTCAGGGCTCTTTTGGGCAACTTAACCATGAAATTTCTGCAAAAGTTTATGACTTTAACTTTGCTTTAAAAATATAGACGCCGTTTTATGCGGCGTTTAAATTTATGCTCGTATTTGTTTGCTATTGCATAAATTTTATCTTAGCAAACTGCCTAAATTTTCACTTCTTTTAAATTTACAAGCTCAAATTCTGCCCAAAATTCACTTCCAGCTCCAGCTTCGCTTTTTATACCAAGCTTTGCACCGTGAATTTTAGCGATATTTGTAGCTATAGCAAGTCCTAGTCCGCTGCCTGTGTTTAGGCTTTTGTTTCTTGAGCTTTCAACTTGATAAAATTTATTCCAGATTAGCTCGCTATCTTTTTTAGAGATGCCAATGCCATCGTCTTTTACAGACACAAGCGCATGCGTTTTTGATAGGCTTAAACTTAGCTCGATCTTAGCCGAAGCAAATTTAAGAGCATTGCTTAAAAAGTTATCCACCAGCCTTGATATCATCAGCTCATCGCCGAGGATTACGGCATCTGGTGCTACCACACAGCTAAATTTTAGCCCCTTTGCGTCTGCTAGCTTCTCATAGTCGGTGGCTAAATTTTGCAAGATAGAGCTTAAATTTATACGCTTTAGCTCCAAATTTCTGCCAGATTCCAGTCTTGAAAGCTCCAAAATTTGATCTATCAGCGAGGTTACTTTCCTTGACTGCCTAGAGATGACCTCCAGCGACTCCTTAGCCTCACCCAAATTTTGTGAGTAGTTTTTAGCGTAGTCGCTCTCAGCCATGATGACAGATAGTGGCGTTCGTAGCTCATGCGAGACGTCTGAGGTGAGCTGTTTTTCGTTTTGATAGACCTTTTCAAGGGAGTCAAGCATCTGATTAAAAACGCTTGCAAGCGCGTGTAGCTCGTCTTTGCCAGCAGGTAGGTCGATACGCTTTGAAAAGTCCCGGCTGCTACCTATCTCAAGCGCAGTTTTTGACATCGTAGTGACTGGTTTCATCGCGTTTTTTATCGTTTTGTAGCCGCCGTAAAGCACAAAGAGAAATAAAACCGGCACAAAAACGCCAAGCGCTAGTAAAAATAGCCCCTCTTTTTTGAAAAATTTTTCCGCATTTATCACACCTCTGACCCAGACGTCTTTACCTTTAGCTGCGATATCATAGTAGTAAAGGCGGTTTTTGCCGTTTTCAAAAAGCCGCACTACACCGCTATTCATTTTAAGTGAAATTTGAAAGTGTTTTGGCGCTAGACCACCGATCACATCGCCTTTTGCGTTATATTTTATAAAAAATATCCCATCATCGTATGGCTCAAACTCATCCATATTATTGGCGATCTTGGTGACTGATTTGGCTAGCTTTTTTTGGCTCGCATCCTCAAAAACCTCATCCGCCACGACCGCTGAAATGGCAACTAGAGCCACCACGATAACGATGATAAAAAACGAGTACCAAAGCGTTACACGCGCTGTTATTGGGATGTTTACGAGAGCTTGTTTAACCCTTAATAACATAGCCAAGCCCTCTTTTAGTCTGGATCACGTCGCACTCGCCAAGCTTTTTTCTTATGTTTTTTATAAGCACATCGATGACGTTTGAATCGCCCGTGTAGTCAAAGTCCCAGACGTGCTCTTTGATCTGGTCGCGGGTTAAAATTCTGCCCTTGTTTAGCATCAAAAACTCTAAAATTTCATACTCTTTGCCGGTTAGTTCGACCTGCTCGCCGCTAAATTCTACGGACTTTTTAGAAAGATCAATCTTTAGCTTGCCTGCGTAAATTTCACTAGCCACGTTGCCGCTGTTTCGGCGAATGAGCGTGCGCACCCTAGCTAGCAGCTCCTTAAAGTCAAATGGCTTAACCAAGTAGTCATCCGCGCCCGCGTCAAGCCCCTTTACAACGTCGTCTACATCGTCTTTTGCCGTTAGTATCAGCACAGGGGTCGCTAGCTTTGCGGCGCGCGATCTTTGCAAAAATGTAAGTCCGTCCATCACTGGCATCATAAGATCAAGCACGATGAGATCGTAGTGCGCCACGGCGGTAAAGTCCATCGCCTACTCGCCGTTAAACGCGCTATCGACGCTATATCCGTTTTTCTTTAGGTGCTTTACTATGACGTTATTTAGGTCTATTTCGTCCTCTACGACTAAAATTTTCATCTTCGCCTCGCTTGGTTTTGCCAGCTATTTTATCAAATTTAGCTTTTTATTTTTAGATTTAAAATTTCGCCATTTGCTGCGCCTATCTTGAAATCATATAAAAAGCCGTTAAATTTAGCCATTGTCTCATAAAAATACTCCGTGCAAAATGTGCCAAAACTTTGTTTTTTCGCTAGATAGATCGGTACAAATTCCACCTCTTCTGGCTTGGTTTTTAGGCGCTCCATGATGACCTCTTTGACTTTTTCTGGCAAAATGTGAGCCAGCCCTTCAAATTTGGCCTGCTCTTCATTTATCTTTGATAGCTCAGCTCTTTGCGCCTCGTCTTTTAGGCAGTTTGAAGCGTTTGATAACCAAACCCCAGCCTTGCCAGCGCAGACGAGCACATCCGCTACACCTTGAAGCGAAAGTTCAAGCACATTTTTAAAGAAATTTTGAGCTTTGTATTTCGGAGCTGCTTGGCTTGAATTTTTATCTAAATTTTCGGGGCTTTGCTCGCTCTTTCTTAAATTTTTGTAACTATTTTTATTAGCAGTATTTTCACTTAAATTTTCTCTCGCGCTTTGGCTAAAATTTTCGTTCAAATTTTTCTCTAAACCCTGCTCGCCAACTTTATCGTTTAAATTTTGCTCTAAATTTTCACTCATCTTTTTTCACCTTTATAAAAATTTAACGCCCAAAAAGGGCGCTAGATCACTTTGTATAGTTGCCGATTATCTCGCCATTTTGAGCGTTTATGATCACTTTTCTCTCGCTCCTATCGCGCTTAAGCTCCACTTTGTATATCCAAGCACCATTTTTATTATCAAGCTCTGCCCCGTCAAGGCTCCAGCCGGCTTCAAGCGCTAACGCTTTAGCTACCGCCTCATCGATACTAAGGGCAAATTTTGAAAAATCTACAGCCTCATTTGGCAGGATATGTTTTTTATTTTTATTCTCTACTTTAACGATCTGACCGCTGTTAGCATCGATCTTGATATCTTGTTTGACGCCATCTTTAAATGACTCTATCTTGTAAAAAGTCACGCCGTTTTTCACGTCTATCTCGATATCTTTAACGCTTGAGCCTGGGAAGTTTTTCTCAGCTATGTTTAAAGCCTCTTTTGATGTGATGGCTGCTTGCAAACTTGTCGCTCCTAAAACTGCTGCTAAAACTGCTGCACTTAATACCTTTTTCATTTTTGATCCTTTTATTTTTTTATTTCCAACTTTCGTTTGGATGAGCGCATTATAAAAGCCTTAAATGAAGCTAGAATGAATAAGGGAAATTTATTTTAACTTCGTTCAAAGACAAATATCTAATCGCATTTTGACCGCAAACAGAACGATATACTTTGAAACAGCAAATAAATCTGAGGGGAAATAAAAGAGAAAATTACAAAAAATAATAAAACTTAAAGTTCTTAAAACATCGTTAAAATCGGGACTTTAAAAGGATTTTTGAATATAAATGGCTCCGGATGCTGGGTTCGAACCAGCGACCAAGTGATTAACAGTCACCTACTCTACCGCTGAGCTAATCCGGAACACTTGAAAAGAGCTCGTATTATAGACGAAAAGATATGTTTTGTCAATAAATTTTAGCTTAATTTATAAAAAATTACGCAGAGTCCAATAAATTTTTATAAAAGGCTAAAACTAGCCTTTTATAAATCCACTTGCAATAACCTTATCGCCATCATACATAACACAAAGCTGGCCTTGCGCCACACCAAGTGCATTTTGATTTAGCGTTAGTTTAGCTGTTTTATCCTCTTTATCAACCTCAACAAAAGCATCAAGTTTAGGGCTTCTATATCTTATCTTGGTTTCGCACTCAAATTTATCTTTATCTATAAACAAATTTACGTTTTCAAGCTCGACTACCTTTTGAGCCAAGTCATCTTTTGTTCCTACAACGATCTCGTTTTTATCGGCATTTATCTTTATAACGAAATGTGGCTCATGAGCACCAAAAACCTCAAAACCACGGCGCTTACCGATAGTATAGTGCATATAACCTTGGTGACGGCCGATTATTTTGCCATCTTTATCAACCACATTTCCTGGTAAATTTGTATTGTAATGCTTATTTAAAACTTCGATATAGGTATCTTCCACAAAGCAAATTTCACTACTTTCTGCCTGCGTAGCAAATTCTTCAAGCACTTTTACACTTCTTGCAAGCTCTTTTATATCTTTTTTAAATTTATCCCCAAGCGGGAAAATAACATCTTTTAATATCTCTTTTGGCACTTGGGCTAAAAAGTAGCTTTGATCCTTACTAGGATCTTTTGCGCATGTGATAAATCCATCGATAACTTGTACATAATGCCC
Organism: Campylobacter concisus; assembly: GCF_902460665.1. GTDB lineage: Bacteria > Campylobacterota > Campylobacteria > Campylobacterales > Campylobacteraceae > Campylobacter_A > Campylobacter_A concisus_AL. The sequence goes on from NZ_CABPUR010000002.1 coordinate 549,770, forward strand.
AGTAGCAAGCTTCTCACAGCCATTTGCCTTTGCAAAATCAAGCAACGCACCCAGTTTTATAAATTTATTGCACAAAGCACAAGGATTTGGCGTCTTGCCCTCTTTATAGAGCTTCACAAAAGGATCATAGACAAACTCGTTAAATTTATCCTGCAGATCCAAAATATGCACCTTTATGCCAAGATACTCGCCTACTTTTTTTACTTTTCTGATATTTTCTTCGTGATATCCTGGCTTTTGATGTAGCATCATATAGCAACCTTGCACTTCATGACCAGCTTCTTGCAGAAATTTAGCCGTCATAGTGCTATCTACACCACCGCTCATTGCGACCATTACTTTCATATTTTTTACCTCTTTGAAATTTAAAAGCGGATATTTTATATCTTATTTTTAAATAGCCAAAATTTCGTTTGCGATAAGCTCTAAATCATCGGTGATCTTGTATAAATTTATATCTTCTTTTTTTATTGTTTTTTGGCTAACTAGCGTATTTTTTATAAACTCATCAAGCCCTTGCCAAAACTCACTCCCAAAAAGAAAAATTTTTACTTTTTTGCTACCAACTTGAGCAAGTACTAAAATTTCAAAAAGTTCATCAAGAGTGCCAAAGCCGCCCGGAAAGACGACAAATGCGACTGAACGATCGGTGAGTGCAAATTTTCTTGGGCTTAAATTTGAAAAGAGATATTTTGCTGTGACGTAAGGGTTTGTATTTTGTTCAAATGGAAGCCTCACATTTAGGGCTATACTTGGCGATTTTGCACTGTCAAACGCGCCCTTGTTCGCAGCTCTCATTATGCCGTCCCCGCCACCAGTTAAGATGGCATATCCTAGCTCGTTTAGCTTATAAGCTAGTTCATAAGCCTTTTTGCAGTAGAAATTTTCTTCATCAAATCTAGCCGAGCCAAAGAAGGTAACATTTTTATTTTTATATTTTAAGACGTTTGGAAAATTTAAAAGATCGCTAACTAATTCATTATTCATTATTTTAACTGTTGGAGCCTCTCGCGTTTTGAGCCTATCTGAGTGATCTGGATGCCAAAGTTTCCATCGATTATGACAACTTCGCCAAGAGCTATTACCTTATCGCCGATCAAAATTTCAAGCGGATCGTTTGCTAATTGATTTAGCTCGATAACTGAGCCAATATCCATGGTAAGCACATCTTTTAAAAGCATTCTTTTTGAGCCGATACGAACACGAATAGGGAGCCTAACATCCATTATAAGTCCGATATTTCTCATCTCTTCAGAGCTAAAATCGCCCTTAGCTACGTGAGGAGTGCTCGCTGGTGCAGCTGGTGCTTCAGTCTTTGTTGGCTCAAAAAATTTCATCAAAGAATGATCGCAAGCAAAACCGATATGCTCGCTTAGATCTTCGATTTTGACATTAAATAAAAATAGCTTTTCATAAACACTAAAATCAAGCGAAGAATTTTCATCTAAAAAATTTACATTTATTACTTCAAAATTTATCTTTGGCATGCCCTTTTGAGCACCCAAAGATGTACTAAAGGCACTAAAAAGATTTGAAAATATCTCTTTTGCGGCGTCAAGCTCATCACTGCCTAAATTTTCATTCTTTGAAATTTCCTCTCCACCCATCATCCATTCGCTAATGGCACTTATTAAAACCGGAGTGCATACTATCTCTGTTTTAGCATTGATGTCGCCGCTTAAAGAGATATTGGCCATCACTACCGGCGGCTTTATGCCATTTTGCGTTGGTGCGTCAAATTCATTTCTTTCACCAACCTCTGGAGCTCTGCCCGTAAGTCCTTCGATAGTAGCTTTTAATTCATTAGAAAATATATTAAAAAAATCATTCATCATCTTCGTCGTCCTCTTCTTCTTCCATTTTGCGCTCATTAGCTTCATACGCCATTAGCTTTGCTTTTCGCTCTTCTTCGTATTTTTCTAAGATATTTTTGATCTCATCTTTATCAGAGCGTATTAATTGCTCAATCCTTATAGATTTTCTAAATCTATGAAGCCCAACCTCAGCTAAGAAAACTTCTTTTTTATCGATACAAACGATCGCCTTATCATCAGCTCCTCTATCAAGCCTTAAAATATCGCCTTCTTTTAAATTTAAAAACTCATTTACGCTGATGATCGATTTGCCAAGTATGGCTTCATATAAAATTTCTGCTCGTCCGATAAGTGTTTTTAGCTCTTTGTTTCTACTTTTTTTTGCACTTGTTTCGCCAAGCATAATGTCTCTATTTGCAAGGCGTGAGAGTATCGGTTCAAGGTAGATGACTGGATAGCATAAATTTATCATACCGCTTGATCCGCCAACTATGATCTCCATAACGACCATGATGACGATCTCATTTTGAGAGACGATCTGTACAACATTTGGACTGCTTTCTTTAGCTTCCACATTTGGGTACATATCAGTTATCATTGACCAGCTCTCTTTTAGACGCTGCATGATCATTCTAAGCACCGCATCAAGCAAATTTACTTCAATGTCGGTTAGCTCTCTATTTGCTTCAAAATTTTCACCAGTTCCGCCAAGCAAACGATCTATCATCGGAAAAGCAATGCTTGGATTTATCTCCAAAACGCAGTTTCCATCAAGTGGCTTTATAGAAAAGACATTAAAGCTCGTTGGACTTGGCAAACTCATCAAAAATTCGCCATAAGTCATTTGATCAACACTGTGAAGTCTGATCTCGACAATACTTCTCATAACACTAGAAATTTGACTAGCCAAATTTCTAGCAAGCTTATCATGGATGCCTTTTATCGCGCGAAGCTGCTCTTTACTAACGCGGTTTGGACGCTTAAAATCATAAATAATAATCTGTTTTTGTTCGCCTTGCGATCTCTCTTCGACCTCGATATTACTCGTATCGCCGTCTTCATCAACAACTTCAAGTAGCGCGTCTATCTCTTCTTGACTTAAAATATCAGCCATTAAACCCCCAAGCTACGCCTGATACGATCAAGCAAACGTTTATGAATTTGTGAAATTCTACTCTCGCTGATATTCATGATCTGGCTTATCTCTTTTAAATTTAGCTCTTCATAATAATAAAGCTGAACCAACATCTGATCTCTTTCGTCAAAATCTTTTAAAGCTTCTTCTATTTTTAAAATGAGATCCTCTCTCTCAATGCTTTTCTCGACATCATTTTGACCAATTAGCTCCATTTGCTCGTCTATTGGCAAAATAGTAATGATACCGCTAACGCCTCTTGCCTCTCTTATCTTCTCAATATCTTCATTAAGCTTTTCGGCCAAATACTCATCGCTTGGCTCTTCTTCAAATTCATTAAAGTAGTTATCTATCTCGCTATTTATGCTCTTTACCAGCTTTCTATCGCTTCTGCTAACAACATCAAGCGTCCTTAGATAATCAAGCATAGAGCCATAAATTCTCTTTTTGCCATAACCCCAAAAAGAGTCATTTTGCTCCTTGTCATACTTCCTGCTAAGTTTTATCATCTCTTCGACGCCAATGCTTATTAGGTCATTTGTATCTATGCTTGATGGCAACCTCTCTTTAAGTCTAAACGCCATTGCACGCAGTGCTGGCATATATTTTAAGACGATTTCGTCTTGTTCTTTTTTTATCGTGTTTTTATAAGCGTTAAGCTGCTTTTGCTTTAACTCGTGCATTTCGTTTACCAGAATCAAAATTTTCAGCAGTCATTTTTACCATTATATTTTCCATACGCTTTTCTCTAGTATTTAGCTCAGAGATGAGATAGTCTGCGATCTCTTCGTGTTTTTGTTTATCAAAAATTTTAGTTAAAGCCCTTTTCACATCGATGTAGTTCATGATAGCAATGTGAATTATAAGATAAAAAAACAAAGTAATAACTAGTGTATAAACAAGCATTTCGATAGGCTCACTCACCTTTAACAAGGTAAAAACTATACCTACAAAAAAACCACAAACCGTAAAAAATGCTATAAAATTTTCTGCACGCAAAGCTCAATCTCCATTAAAATTGTTCTATCAAACGCTTAAAGAAGCCCCCAAAGCTCCTACTTTGCTCATCGTTAAGCACTTTTCGTTCCAACCTATAAAGTAAATTCGAAGCTATCTGTTTTATCTGGGCACTAGGCTCAGCATAAGCAGCGTCGTCTGTAAAAAGCGTTCGTTGTTTTATACTTCTTGAAACATTCTTATCAGAAGCCATAAACCCTATAAGCTCTAAATTTAAGCTAGGCCCGATATTTGCATTAGCAACACGTTTGATATTTTCATAAATTCTAGTCGCCTCTGCTTCATTTTTTACCATATTTAAAAGCAAAAGCTCACTATTTTTAAATCTTGAGACGATCTTTATGACAGCGTATGCATCGGTTATCGCTGCAGGATCAGGCACAGTTACCACCACGACCTCATCAGCCGCTTCTAAAAACAACTGCGTACTACCGCCTATGCCAGCTCCGGTGTCAATGATCAAAAAATCAAGCTCATCAAGCTCGCTCGCCTCATCTAAAAACCTCTCAAATAAAAATTGATTGTTAAATTTCAAAATTTCATCGCCGCTTTCACCAGGAATGAGGATCAAATTTTTATTTATAGGTATCAAGATATCTTTTAGGCTGCACTCGCCTTTTAGCACGTGAAGTAAATTTTTGCCCATTTTTACATTTAAGATTACATCAAGGTTTGCAAGGCCGATATCAGCGTCAAAAAGCCCTACTTTGTAGCCATTTTTTGATAAAACATTTGCCAGATTTGCACTTATAGTACTCTTGCCAACACCGCCTTTGCCGCTAGTTATCGCAATAAAATGTGTATTTTTGCTCTTGCTTTGAGACTGGACTAAATTTTGTAATTTTTGCGCTTGATTATTCATCGCTAGCCTTTTGCTTTGTAAAGCCGTCAAACACGCACTCTACTAAAAATTCGCTCTTTGCCTCCACAAGATCATCAGGTACCTCTTGACCCACGCTAAAGTAGCTAACCGGCGTATTTGTCTCATATATCAGCGAAAAGACATTACCAAAAATTTTTGTTTCGTCAAATTTGGTGATTATTAGCGTGTCGATATCCAAAAATGAAAACCCATTATAAATTTCTATTAGATCTTCAACCTTTGAGCCAGCCGAAAGGACCAAATTTACATCGATCTTTGCACCACTATGCTTTAAAAATTTATCAAGCCTTTCAAGCTTTTCTTTGTCATACTGCGAATTTCCAGTCGTATCAATAAGTATCACATCACAATAATTAAGCTGTTTGATAGCATTTTGAAAGTCATCTATCTCGATAACATCGAGAATAGGCAGCTTCATCATTTTAGCGTATTGAAATAACTGCTCAACCGCTCCGATACGGTACGTATCAAGCGTGATGATGCCTGTTTTATACCGCTTTTCATTGCCGTAAGCAAAACGAGCAGCTAGCTTTGCAAGAGTCGTAGTCTTACCAACTCCAGTTGGGCCAACTAGCATCATGATACGTTGTTTTTTATCGCTTGGCTCTTTTCTGCAAGGTAGCATATTTCGCAAAAGCGAATAGAAGTACCTTTTTACAGCAGTTGGATTGCTCTTCATTGAGACTGGTAAATTTTCAAGCGTCGTTTGCATGATGGCCTCTAAATGCTCATCTTTCATGCCGCTTTGTTTTGCGAGTTTATAGATACTAGCAAACTCTGGCGGGATCGAGAGATTGTTGCGATTTGGTGCTTTCTCGTCCCAGATCATGTCAGTTATCAGACCTATTTTCTCGCTTAGCACACTTACTTGCTTTGCTACATCGTCTATTTTTTTATTCATACCATTTGGTATGCTCGACTCTTTATCTTTAACGTCATCGATATTTACATTTGCGATCGTGCTTATCTCTTTTGCAGCAGCTGAGATATTTAAAAGCACGCTCTCATTTGGATCGTAAGGCTCGGGTGACGCTGTCTTTGCCTCAAATTTAGCCGGCTCTTCTTTTATCTCAAATTTTGGCTTAGCAGGTTCATAGTTTTTATTAAATTTAGAGTAGGCATTTTCGTAGTTTATGGCTTTTGTATTTGGTTTTGTGGGCTGCTTTACGTCGTCCTCTTCAACGCTTACTAAAATTTCATAAAGCGGCTTTTTGTTTATCGTTTTGGCTTGAATCTGTTTTGTAGTAACTAGTATGGCCTTCTCGCCGCACGCCTCTTGAGCCTTTTTCAAAGCCTCGATGGTGCTCTCGCCTGTAAAAGTATGAAATTTTGTAGCCATTTATATCCTTTAACCTCTCATAAGCCCTAGTGGCACGATCACGCTAAGCCTCTTGCTAGCCCCTGGGTGCGGGACGATAAGGCGCGGAGTCTTATAGACTTTTTTACTAAAATACAAAATATCCAGATCAAGCGTGCGTGGCGCATTTTTAAACGTCCTCACGCGCTTAAATTTACTCTCATAATGCCCCAAAATTTTTAGCAAATTTCTAGGGCTCATAGATGTTTGTAAATTTATAACAGCGTTACTAAAATCATCCTGCGCTTCGTAACCAAACGCCGCATTTATAAGGATCGGCGAGACTTCAACCACGTGAAAACGCCTATCTTCACTAATCGCTCTTATAAATTTATCAAACCTCTTTGCGCTATCGCCGATGTTGCCACCCATGCCAACTAGCGCCTCATATTTAAACTCATCTCTTTTATGAAAAAAACTAGGGCAAAAACGGCTTTTTAAGATCTTTCTTGCTCCAGCTAGCCTCATAAAATCTCGCACCCACCTTCTCTTGCGACCACCACGTCCTCGATGCGCACACCAAATTCATTTTCTAGATAAATTCCAGGCTCCACACTAAAGACCATGCCCTCTTTTATGAGCGTTTCGCTCCTTGCTGAGATGACTGGAAGCTCGTGTATATCGACACCCACGCCGTGTCCTGTCGAATGAAAAAAGGCCTTTTCATATCCAGCCTTTGCTATCACGTTTCTTGCTGCAAGGTCTATCTCGCACGCCCTAACGCCAGCTCTAGCGACCTTTATCGCAGCAGCCTGAGCCTCTTTTACGATCTCGTAAATTTCTTGCATCTTTGCGTTTTTAAATTTTTGCTCCTTTGAGAAGTTAAAATTTTCATCAAAGCAAGCAGTCCTGGTGCGGTCAGAGCAGTAGCGCTTAAATTTTACCCCGGCATCAAGTAGCAGCAAATCGCCTTTTTTTAAAATTTTACCCCCGGGCAACGCGTGCGCTTTTGCGGCATTTTCGTTTATCGCTACGATCGGATCAAAGCTAAGACCTAACTCGTTTTTTTGTCTAAAGATAAGCGAGGCGTTAAAATGAAGCTCTTTTTCGCTCATCTCCTCGCCATTTTCACGCACAAATTTAGCAAATTCATCAAAGCATTTTGCTCCAAATTCGCTAGCTTTTTTTAAAATTTTTATCTCATCTTCGCTTTTGCAAATTCTCTTTAGCCTAGAGAAATTTGCCTTTGGCTTAAAATTTATCCTAAAGCCTTTGCTAAGCGCGTTAAACTCACTTAAGCTTAACTCGTCAGAGTTAAAAACGAGGCTGCTTGGCTTCATCTTTCTTAAAAATGCCCTAACCTCGCTTATTAAATTTCTCTGCGCCAAAAGAACGACCACTCCTGCATTTACGCAGCTTTTTGCCTCGAAATAATACCTCGCGTCCGTGAAAAAGTATTTCACGCCATCAAGGCATAGCAAAAACTCATTATCGCAGCTGTAGCCGCACTCGTAAAATACGGCGTTTTCGTCCTTTAAGATGAAATTCATTGTGCTTTTTGATTTGCTCTTACTGCTTTGATTTGCTCAAAAATTTGAAGCATGCCTATCATCGCCAAATGATAGCCAACTGGTCCAAAGCCCACGATCTGGCCTGCCGCAACTGGTGCGATGAGGCTTTTGTGGCGGAACTCTTCTCTTCTATAAACGTTGCTGATATGCACCTCGATAACTGGCAGTGCAACCGCACTTAGCGCATCACGGATAGCGATAGATGTGTGAGTGTAGGCAGCTGGGTTTATGATGATGCCATCAGCATCGCCCAAGCACTCTTGGATCTTATCGACTAGCTCGCCTTCAAGGTTGCTTTGAAAAAACTCGATCTCAACGTCATTTTGATCGGCAACGATCTTCATTTGAGAGTGGATATCCTCCATCTTCATAACGCCGTAAATTCCTGGCTCTCTAGCGCCAAGCATGTTGATATTTGGGCCTTGAATAACCATTATTTTTAGCTTCTTATCCATGTCACTCCTTTTGATTAAATAGCCTAAATTATACATTTTCGTTCCTAAATTTTCGCTACAATAATAAAAATTTAAGGCTCAAATGTGGAAATTTTAAAAGCAAAAAAGATCATCGCTGGCGGAGAAAATCCAAAAATTTTAAGAAATTCTTGTGTCGTTATTGATGATGATAAAATTTTAGAAATTTTAAGCGAAAAAACAGCGATTGAGAAATTTAAAGGGGCGAAAATTTGCGACTTTGGTGACAGTGTGATCACCCCAGCCTTTGTAAATACCCACGTTCATTTAGAATTTAGCTCAAACATCAGCACCCTAAAATACGGCGACTTCATAAAATGGCTTGGCTCTATCGTCGACAAAGGCGGCGAGCTAGCTAAAATGGACGCTAAAAAAGCGATGAATGAAGCCATAAATTCGCTGTTAAAAAGCGGAATTTGTACCATTGGCGAGATCTCTAGCTTTGGCTCGGAGCTTGAAATTTTAGCCGCTAGCCCTCTAAAAGTCGTACTTTTTAGTGAAATTTTAGGCTCAAGCGAGCAAATGGTTCAGCAAAATTTGCAAAATTTCTTAGCTAAATTTGAGAAAGTAAAAGGATATAAAAGTAAAAATTTTACCCCAGCTATCTCGCTGCACTCGCCCTACTCTGTGCATCCAAAGCTCGCCAAAGCTGCCCTTGAGATAGCTAAAAAAGACGATCTTCTTGTTAGCACGCACTTTTTAGAGAGCAATGCTGAAAAGCAGTGGCTAGAGCACGGCAGCGGTGGCTTTAAAAAGCATCTTTTAAGATTTAGCCAAGATCCAAAGCCGATGTATGACGCAAATGGCTACTTTGCGATGTTTCGTGAGATAAATACTCTATTTACGCACTGCGTTTATGTGAGCGATTTTGCTAAATTTAAGCCGCATCACAGCGTGACGCACTGCGCCGTTTCAAATAGGTTACTTGGCAAAAAGGCGCTAAATTTAAAAGAAATTTTCAAAAATAACGTTAGCCTAAACATCGGCACAGACGGCCTTAGCTCAAATATCAGCCTAAATTTTTGGCATGAACTAAGAGCTGCCCTATTTACCCACGCCAGCCTTGATCTAAACGAGCTTGCCACTAGGCTTTTTGTCGCTGCAACGCATGGTGGAGCAAAGGCACTTAGGACAAATAACGGCGAGATAAAGGCTGGGCTTGCTGCTGATCTTGCCGTCTATAGCGACCTAGAGTGCGATGATAGCGAGTTAATACTGCAACTCATACTTCACACAAATGAAGCAAAAAAACTATATATCGGAGGTAAAATTTGCAAATTTTAAGGCTTATTTTTAGAGGAATTTTGGGAATTTTTAAATTTATAAATAACTACTTTAAGGCGCTCATATTTTTACTCATCTTATTTTTTATATTCACACCAGATGGCAAGATGAAAGAGCCAAATTTAGCCCGCATAGACATCACCGGCACGATAATGGACACAAGCGAAATTTTAGATGCGCTCGAAAAAGCAAGACTGGATAGCAACATCAAAGGCGTGCTACTCTACATCGACAGCCCAGGCGGCGCGCTAAGTCCTAGCGTGGAGCTAGCCATGGCGGTCAAGCGACTAAAAGAGAGTAAAAAAGTGCTCGCATACGCAGCTGGCAACATGGCAAGTGGCAGCTACTACGCTGGCGTAAATGCTGATACTATCGTAGCAAACCCAGGCGCTTTCATAGGCTCGATCGGCGTCATCATGCAAGGGGCAAACATCGAAAATTTAGCCAAAAACTTAGGCGTGAGCGAGCAGGTGGTGAAGGCTGGCGAGTTTAAAGAGGCTGGCACCTTTATGAGGAGCTGGAGCAAGCAGGAGCGTGAGAGCTTGCAAGGGCTCGTAAATGACGCTTATATGCTATTTGTAAGCGACGTGGCAGCAGCTAGAAATTTAGATATCAAGAAAAAAGACGAGTGGGCAAACGCAAGGGTCTTTTTGGCGCACAATGCCCTAAAAATAGGGTTAATTGATAGCCTTGGTAGCTACATAGACGCTCAAAACGAGCTAGCTAAAATAAGCCTCGTAGATGAGCCCGTCTGGCAAGAAAAACCACAGATCGAAAAGATAATGGAGAAATTTACAAAGCAAGGCATAAACTCGCTTTTTAACGCATTTTTCGAGACAAAGCTCAAATAATCAAAGCAAAATATTAAGGCGGGGATAAACTGCATATATAGTATAAATTTAGCTCATACTTTGCAAAAATTTTTTGGCTATATTTTTTAGCTTAAACTCGTAAAGTAGATTTTGGATTTTATCTGCTGATCTTATATCTAAACCAAGATCATTTGCCAAAATTTTGTAATAAATTTGCGGGCTATCTTTTAGATTAATTGGCGGTGATTTCGAGCTTTTTGAGAGCTTTTTGCCATCTTTTAAAAGTAGCTTATGATGAATAAAATTGGCATTATAAAATTTAAAATTTAGCCTTTTTGCAAGGTATCTTTGAGCTAGCGTGCAAGCCTTTAAATCCTCACCTCTAACAACCAAATTTATACCCATATCCTCGTCATCTATCACGCTTGCAAAGTTGTAAGCCGGAGTAAAATCTTTTTTGTAAATCACAAAATCGCCCATTTGCTCTATCACAAGCTTACCAAGAGGATCACCCTCATCAACGCTTAGTCTAATGGCGGTCTTGTCTTTTATAAATTTTAGATTTTTATTTTTACAAATTTTAGTGTAAATGCCGTTTTTATAGGCATTTTTTGTAGTTCTTGAACATTCGCAGATATAAATTTCTTTAAGCTTTTTTAGCGCACTTTCATATCTTTGAGACCTTGTTTTAAAGCTAAAATTACGCTCAAAGCCACTTACACTAATTGGACCTTTGTCGTAATCAATTTCCAAAAATTCTAAAACATCAAAGATATTTTGAACAAATTCTTGTCGGTATCTACTAAGATCATAATCATCAATACGTAAGTGCAAAACGCCACTTGCCGAACGTGTCAAAAGATAAGTTAGGATGAAGTTATAAGCATTGCCAGCATGCAAAAACCCACTAGGCGTAGGAGCTATACGGGATACTATGCCACCACTTGGTGGCAAATAGTCATTAATCTCTTGGTCTAGCCTCATTTACCCTTAAAGTACGTCCGCCTAGTTCTTTTTCATTTAGTGCGTCTATAGCTTTTTGTCCCTCATTTGCATCGTCCATTTCAACAAAGCCAAAGCCCTTTGAGCGATCAGTTTCTCTATCTTTTACTATTTTTGCTCGCCTTACTTCACCAAATTGTGCAAAGGCTTCCTTTAATTCTGCCTCTGTCGTTCTATACGACAAATTTCCTACATAAATATTCACAGGAGTGTTCCTTAAAAAAATTACCGATTTATTCGGTTAGTGTGATAATAGCTAATTTTCGTCAAAAAGATGTAAAAAATCAAAAAATTTATTACACTTTTCTGAAAAATATTCTTAAAAGCTACAAGCTCGTATATATAGAACTTTTATAACTATCACTAAACAAAATCTAATCTTAAGTTTAAAAAGAATAATTAAATAAAAAACTATTTTATCTTTATAAGCTATTTATAAAGTAAATCATTCTTTACTTGAAGATAGGCTTCATCGCCAAGTAAATTTTTAACTATAAAAAGTGCAAATTCCATTGAAAAAGCAGGACCTTTTGCTGTAATAATATTTTGATCCCTCAATACACTCTTGCCGTTATCATAACCCCTTTTATCACTTCTTACATTTTCTTCAAATCCTGGATAACAAACAAAATGATCTTTTAGCACACCAGCACTCTCAAGTACCATAGGAGCAGCACAAATGGCACAAATAAGCTTATTGCTTTTATCAAAATTTTGCAAGATTGCTTTGAGCCTTGTATCGTTTGCTAGATTGCTAGCTCCTGGAAGTCCACCAGGAAGGACGATCGCATCGTAGTCTAGCTCTTTCATCTCGCGAAGTGTCACATCGGCTTTTACGCATATATTGTGACACCCTTTGATGTTTACGTCATTTAGCCCAACAATAGAAGCTATCGCTCCAGCTCTACGTAAAACATCAACAGAAGTTAGCGCTTCTATCTCCTCAAATCCTTCAGCTAAAATCACAGCAACTTTTTTCATAAATTTATCCTTTCAAGTAATATGTTTTATTTGTTAAGTAAAATTCTATATAATGTTGGCTTATTTCACAAGAAAGGACAGAGCATGCAAGTAAAAATTATTTACTGCAACTCTTGAAACTATCGTCCGGTAGCTTCTCGTGTAGAAGATGAAATAAAAGCGAACTTTAGTGATGCAAGAGTCGAAAAGGTTATAGGTGATGGTGGAAATTTCATCGTCGAGGTTGATGGAGATGTTATATTTTCTAAGAAAGATCGCATCGGAAATGATGAAGCGAGATTTCCTCACGGTGAAGAGATCACAACTCTTATAAACAAATATCTCAAAGAAAAGTCGGCTTAATGCTAGCTACCGAGACGGGAAACCGTCTCGTTTTTCCCTATTTTTGACTTATGGTTCTAC
>NZ_CABPUR010000002.1:569922-685995 GCF_902460665.1 Campylobacter concisus
TTATAAGAATTTTCTATTAAAAATTAACCTTATTTACTACCTTGATAAAATTATATAATTTCGTTCCTTATCTCAGAATCTAATTAATTTATTAGATAATTAAAATTTAAAAATAGTTTATATTTTTGCCAAAAAACTCAAAAATTTATCCAAAATTTATACTTAAAATTATAATATTCAATATCAAAATTATGCTATAAAATTAAAATAGTAATTTTAATAACCAAATTAGGAGAAAATATGAGATTTAAAAGCTTATTTAAACTCTCTCTTGCAGCAAGCATAGCAGTTTGTGCAAATGGGGCAGACGAGAGCGTATTAAGCGGAGTTGAGGTAACAAGTAGCAGTGGCGGATACGGCGTTGATGACATCAAAATTTCAACTAGAAATGCTAGCCTAGTAAAAGACGTGATGAGAGATATTCCTGGGGTTTATGTAGGCGGAACAAACGGCATGAATCAAAAAATTTACATGAGGGGCGTTAGTGACCGCGGTCTAAATATCACGATAGATGGCGCAAAACAAAACGGAAATACATTTCACCACAACGCTGACTTGCTGATCGATCCAGATCTTATAAAAGCTGTTGATGTCGAGGTTGGCTCAAGATCAGTGGTAAACGGCTCAGGTGCACTTGGCGGTTCGGTCGCCTTTAAAACGGTTGATGCAAAAGACTTGCTAGAAAGTGGCGAGATCATCGGCGCAAAGATAAAGACAGGATACGCCTCAAATAACAGCGAATTTTCTCAAGGCCTTATGCTCTTTACCGCACCAGTTGAAGGGCTTGATTTTATAGCTGCTATTAATCACAAGGGCTACGACTACGGCAAAAGCGGCAACAAAAGAAAGATAGGCGGCGACGGCAACGACCTTAGCTATCTTTTAAAGCTTGGTTACAGCTTCCTTGATGCGCATAGAATTTCTATCTCAAGAGAGCATAATGAATTTAAAGGCATGTATCCAATGAGAGCTGAGTTTGGTAGCTGGTATAGCGATTCAAATGCTGTTGATAATCGTAAATATGAGCGAGATACGACGACGCTAAAATACGAGTATAAACCAAGTGATCTTCTAAATTTAGATGTAACGGTATACAACACTGAGCATAAAAAAGATGATCCAGTCTTAAAAATTTTAGGCGTAAAAACAAACGGTATAAACGCAAAGGCTAAAAGTGTAGTAGAGACCGGTGCTTTGACACAGACGTTTAGATACGGCGCTGAGTTTTACCAAAGTAAAAATTTTAACAAGCCAAATAATCACTATCCTGAAAAAGTAAATAACTACTCAATCTATGCAGAAGATGCGCTAAATTTTAGCTCGCTAACTGTTACTCCAGGTATCAGATACACTCGCCACGAGCTAAAAAGCTACGATGGTAGAGCTGGAAATGTAAAGAGCTACACCTATAAATTTAATGAATTTACCCCAGCACTTGCACTTGATTATGAGATACTTAAAGGTCTTAACGCTTTTGCAAGCTATGCAAGAGTCTTTAGAGGGCCTGATGTCATGGAGTCTATGTATGCTAGTAGAGCAAAAAATTTTGAAGCAAATAAAGATCTAAAAGCAACGACTGGTAATAGCTATGAAACTGGTCTTAAATATCATGGCGATATAAATGAAGCTAGCTCATATAGCTTATCTGCAAAATACTTCATGACAAAATATAAAAACTTAATCGTAGATAACAGCTCTTATAAAGTTGGAACGCCGCCAAATGAAATAACTATATACAGACGTATAAACGCTGGTGGAGCTGATATAAGTGGCGTCGAGCTACTTGCAAGGCTAAATTTAGACGCACTAAGCCTAGCTGCTAGCTACACTCACCAAAAGGTAAAATATAAAGATAGAGTTGCAAACACAGAATGGGGCGGATACTATACCTCAAACGTTATCGGTTACCGCGATCAGGGCGATAAATATACGTTTAACGCCGAGTATGCATTTTCTAGCATCGATACGCTAATAGGCTACAACCTAATCTACTTCGCTTCAAAAAATACCATATCAGCTGGCAATAGTGAAAATGCCAAGATACCAAGCTATGCAGTTAGCGACATCTATGCTAGCTATACGCCAAGTAGCGGCAAATTTAAAGGGCTAGAGATAAATGCTGGAATTTACAACCTCTTTAATAAAACTTATGCTTCGCAGTCTCAAAGAATGGCTGATTATACAGGCAATCCAAACTATGTAGACTGGGAGCCGGGTAGAAATTTCAAAGTAAACGTATCTTATAAATTTTAACTTTGTGGCAAGGTGAAAGCCTTGCCAAATTTTTCTTTTATATAAAAATTCTAGCTTTTTTCACCATGCTGTTTGTTTTAAAATTAATATAGTATCATTTTGGCAACTAAACTTTTTGGGAGAAAAAATGAGGCAGAAGCACTTTGAAGTGGTAATTGTCGGAGCAGGCATTAGTGGGACGGCGCTCTTTTACGAGTTGGCTGCATTTAGTGATATAAAAAAGGTTGCACTTTTAGAAAAATATGACGGCGTAGCTACTCTAAATTCAAACGGCAAAGGCAACTCACAAACCATTCATTGTGGCGATATCGAGACAAACTACACACTAGAAAAGGCAAAAAAAGTCTCTCGTGTGGCAAATATGCCAGTAAAATATGCTCTAAAATACAATCTTGATGGCAAATATATGTTCGCTCATCAAAAGATGGCACTAGCTATCGGAGATGCTGAAGTAGAGCGCATGAAAGAGCGATATGAGAGTTTTAGAGAGCTTTTTCCTTATCTTGAAATTTATGACAAAGAGAAGTTAAAACAAATCGAGCCAAACGTCGTTTTTGATGCAAATGGCAATGAGAGGCCAGAAAACATCATCGCCATAGGCACGCAAAATGGGCAGTTTACGACGATGGACTTTGGTGGCTTAGCAAACTCACTTGTGCAAAATGCGCTAAATTTAGGCGGAGATGGCTATGAGATCAGTCTAAACTCAGAAGTAACTGATATAAAAAAGGCGGGCGATACATTTCACATAAAGATAAATGATGGCGAAGTGATCACTGCAAACTACGTCGTAGTCGATGCTGGAGGACACTCGTTATTTTTGGCTCACAAGATGGGTTATGGGCTTCATCTTAGCACGCTGCCCGTTGCTGGAAGCTTTTATTTCGCAAAAAAACGCTTACTAAACGGCAAAGTCTATATGGTGCAAAACGATAAGCTACCATTTGCCGCGCTTCACGGCGATCCAGATATCCTAGCTAACGGCAACACTCGCTTTGGACCAACGGCTCTTGTCATACCAAAACTAGAGAGATACCACGGCTGTTCAAGCTTTTTTGACTTTTGTAAATGCCTAAAATTTGATAAAAATGTCTTTGAAGTCTTTACAAATCTCTTAAAAGATAGCGACATCAGATCTTATATTTTAAGAAATTTCTTATTTGAAGTGCCATTTATCAATAAAAAAGAATTTGTAAAAGACGCTAGAAAGATCGTACCAAGCCTAAGTGAAAATGACCTAAGCTATGCTGTAAATTTTGGTGGCGTAAGGCCACAAGTTATCGACCGTAATAAAAAGTGCCTTGAGCTTGGCGAGGGTAAGATAAGCACAGGCGAGGGCATAAGTTTTAATATGACTCCAAGTCCTGGAGCTACTAGTTGCTTTGAAATAGCAAGAACTGATATGATCGAAGCCTGTAAATTTTTAGGTAAAAATTTTGACGAAGAGAAATTTAACGCTGAGTTTTTTGGATAAAAATGGAAGTGTTTGATATTTTTAAAAAAGGTGCGGATATGCCAAAAACAGCACAACAAAGAAAAGATGAGAGCATAAAAATTTTAAAAAAAGAGGGCGTGGCTGTGCTTGAGAGTCTGCCACTAAGGTATGACAATAGTGAAGTTACGCCAAGAAGCATTGACGAGATCATTGCTCGTGTGGTTTGCTCATTTACAGCGATCATGTGTGCTTGCACTATCCGCGACAATGGCCACCTAAGTGAAGATGAGATAGCTTGGGCTAAAGACTTTTTGGGCGATTTTTATGGCGATCTAAGTGTAAAAGAAAAAGAGGTCGTAGAGGGTAGAGCCGATATAAATTTGGCCGTAAATATGGGCTGGAAATATGAGTCGCTTTGGATCTTGCTTTGGGCGCTTGGCATAGCTGAAGATATCGGTAAGATGGATAAAATTTGCGACTGTGATTTTGTGATGGATGTATTTAGAGAGGGTGGGCTCAAAAACCGCTCAAAACCGCGCAGTTTGGATGAAATTTTAAGCAAACTTGACCTAGTTTATCGTTATCACTGGGCATGTGTGGACGCAAGGATAAATGGCAAAAAGGTTGCTGGACTTAACGAAGAGGTCGTTATGGAAAGACGTGCAGGGCTTGAGTGGCTATGTTGCAAAGGTTTGGAAAATGACGACTTAAGAGCTGAATTTAACGCTTGGGACTACCCTGATCTAAATACGTAAATTTACATTTTTGCACTAAAATAAGCCAAAAATGAAAGGAAAAATATGAAAATTTTAGTAACTGGAACAGCTGGATTTATAGGATTTCACCTTGCAAATGCCCTTGTGGCTCGTGGGGATGAGGTCGTTGGATATGACGTGATAAATGACTATTACGACGTAAATTTAAAGCTTGCACGCCTAAAAACGGCTGGCTTTGACGTGAGCGAGATAGATTACGGCAAGCTCATCACATCAAAAACGCATCCAAATTTAAAATTTATAAAAGCAGACCTCGCTGATGAAAAGACGATGAAAGAGCTTTTTGCTAAAGAGAAATTTGACGTAGTGGTAAATTTAGCCGCACAAGCTGGCGTTCGCTACTCGCTCATAAATCCAAAAGCCTACATCGACAGCAACATCACAGGCTTTATGAACATCCTCGAGTGCTGCCGCCACAATGAGATCAAAAATTTAGTCTATGCAAGCTCTAGCTCGGTTTATGGCCTAAATGAAAACATGCCATTTTCTACGCACGAAGGGGTCAATCACCCTATAAGCCTCTACGCAGCGACCAAAAAGAGCAACGAGATGATGGCGCACACTTATAGCCACCTATTTAACGTGCCAACGACCGGACTTCGCTTTTTTACGGTTTATGGACCATGGGGACGCCCTGATATGGCGCTATTTTTGTTTGTTGATGCCGCACTTAAAGATAAGAGCATCGACGTCTTTAACTATGGCAAGATGAAGCGCGACTTTACATACGTGGACGACATCGTAAAGGGTATCATCAAGTGCATAGACAACCCAGCTAAGCCAAATCCAAATTGGGACGCAAAGCACCCAGACCCTGCCACTTCAAAAGCACCGTTTAAGGTCTATAACATCGGCAACAACAGCCCAGTCGAGCTCATGGACTACATCAAGGCAGTTGAGATAAAGATCGGCCGTGAGATCAAGAAAAATTTTCTCCCACTTCAAGCAGGCGACGTGCCAGCGACATTTGCTGATGTGAGCGATTTGGTAGCTGACTTTGACTACAAGCCAAATACAAAAGTAAACGACGGCGTGGCTAAATTTGTCGAGTGGTACTGCGAGTTTTACGGAGTTGAGATTTAGGGAACGCAGATGAGGCGATGTGAATGGGCAAAAGGCGAGCTTGATATAGCTTACCACGATAACGAGTGGGGCAAAGTCGTAAAAGATGATAGAAAATTTTTTGAAATGATAGTTCTGGAAGGCTTTCAGGCGGGACTTTCGTGGCATGGAGTGCTTCAAAAAAGAGAGGCCATGAGAGAGGCGTTTGATGGCTTTGATCCAGAGAAGATCAAGCATTACGGCGAGGCTGAGATAGCTAAATTTATGCAAAATGAGAGGCTGATTCGTAACCAATTAAAACTAAAATCACTTTCTGCAAATGCCATTGCATTTTTATCCGTAACCAAAGAATTTGGTAGCTTTTATGACTATTTGTGGGGATATTTGTTAAGAAAATTTGACCCAAAATTTGATGGCAAACAGATCATAAATCACTATCAAGACATAAAACAAGTGCCAGCTACTACGCCGATGTCTGATTTTGTGGCAAAGGAGCTAAAAAAGCGAGGGTTTAAATTTCTAGGCTCTGTTAGCACCTATGCCTTTTTGCAAAGTGTGGGCGTTGTAGATGATCATATGGATTATTGTTTTTGCAAGGCAAAAGCTTGATTAGAATAATTTTTGCGGTTTTAGTCCTTTTAAATTTTGCATTTTCTCTTGATTTGCTGCGCCTTAGCGAGTATAAAGATCAAAATGTCAGTGGCTGGCTAGCTAGCGAGAAGCTTGATGGCGTGCGTGCCTACTGGGACGGAGAGAATTTACTATCAAGACAGGGCAAAAAGCTAAATGCACCGCTAAGTTTTACTAAAAATTTCCCAAAATTTGCACTTGATGGCGAGCTTTATGCTAAAGAGCTTAAGTTTGAAGAAATTCAAGCGACCGTGATGGATAAGTTGCCCGATGAAAAAGCGTGGGGCAGGCTTAAATTTCACATTTTCGACGTGCCTGAGGCAAGTGGTAGCTTGCTTGATAGGCTTGAAGTTTTGGCTAAATTTCTAAAAAATGAGCCAAATGAAAATTTGATCATCATAAAACAGATAAAAATGCGAGATAACGCTCAATTTTTGAAATTTACTGAAAGTATCATCGCAAAAGGCGGCGAGGGAGCAGTAGTGCGTGAGCCAAATGCACCGTACGAGCGAAAAAGAAGCAAGAATGCGCTAAAATTTAAGAAATTTAAAGACGCCGAGTGTGAAGTAATCGCTATAAATAAAGGCAGCGGCAAATACGCAAAATTTGCTGGCTCGCTCACTTGCAAAGCACTTGGCGGCAAGCAGGGTGAAGAAAAAGCTGGCGAGCCAAAATCTGGCACTATCTTTAAAATAGGCTCTGGACTAAGCGACGAGCAACGCACAAATCCCCCAAAGATAGGCTCTATCATTACATATAAATTTCAAAATTTAACAGCCAAAGGCAAGCCAAGATTTCCCATATTTTTGAGGGTTAGAGAGGATTAAATTTTATTCAAAAGCCTTGCTTTACTCTATTTTTGATAAAATTAACCACTTTTTACGAAAGGCTTAAACTTGAAGATTTTAATAACAGGTGGTGCTGGATACATCGGCAGCCACGTAGTAAAAGCACTTTTAAAGCAAGGTAAAGATGAGATAACTATCATCGACAATCTCTGCAAGGGTTCACAAAAAGCACTTGAGGCACTCCAAAAAATAGGAAATTTTAAATTTATAAACGCAAATCTAGAAGATGATCTAAGTGAAATTTTTGCTAATGGCAAATTTGATGCGATCATCCATTTTGCAGCGTTTATCGAGGTTTTTGAGAGCATGAGCGAGCCACTAAAATACTATCTAAATAACACCGCAAACGTTGCGAGGGTGCTAAGATACGCAAAAACTTACAATGTAAATAAATTTATATTTAGCTCAACTGCTGCAGTTTATGGCGAGCCAGACGTGGCAGAGGTGAGCGAAACAACGCCTACAAACCCGATAAATCCATACGGCAGAAGTAAGCTCATGAGCGAGCAGATCATCAAAGATTATGCCTCTTCAAATGAAAATTTTAAATTTGCAATACTTCGCTACTTCAACGTAGCAGGCGCGGACGAAGAGGGGTTAATCGGTCAAAACTATCCAAATGCCACGCACCTTATCAAAGTAGCTGTGCAAACTATACTTGGCAAGCGCGAGAGTATGGGCATCTTTGGCGATGACTACGCGACAAAAGATGGCACATGCGTAAGAGATTACATCCATGTTAGCGACCTAGCAGACGCTCATATTAGCGCACTAGAGTACATCAGCCAAAATGGAAGTGAAACTTTTAACGTGGGATATGGCAGAGGATTTAGCGTAAAAGAGGTTATTGAGACCGCAAAAGAGGTGAGTGGGGTAAATTTTAAAGTGCTAAATGCGCCAAGAAGAGACGGCGACCCAGCTATTCTTATCTCAAACGCAAGCAAACTGCGCTCGTTAACAAGCTGGAAGCCAAAAAGAGACGATCTAGCGCTCATCATAAAAACCGCCCTTGAGTGGGAAAAGAAAATTTAAGGATAAACATGAGGGTAGCAGTAATTGGAACCGGATATGTTGGACTAGTAAGTGGTGCATGCTTTGCTAAAATGGGCAACAGCGTGATCTGCGTCGATGTCGATGAAAAAAAGATCGAGGCGCTAAAAAACGGTATCGTGCCTATATATGAGCCAGGGCTTGCTGATATCGTGAGCGAGTGCTACAAAAACGGTTCGCTTAAATTTAGCACGCAGATAACCGAGGCGCTAGAGCATGCACATGTGCTATTTATTGCAGTTGGTACGCCTATGGGCGCTGATGGGCAGGCGGATTTAAAATATGTGCTTTCAGTTGCCAAGTCTATCGGAGAAAATTTAAGCAAATCACTAATCGTAGTCGATAAATCAACCGTCCCAGTAGGCACTGGAGCCAAGGTGCATGAGGTGATCGAGGCTGAGCTTAAAAAGAGAAATGTAGAGGTTAAATTTGAAGTCGTTTCAAACCCAGAGTTTTTAAAAGAGGGTGCGGCAGTCGAGGACTTTTTAAAGCCAGATCGCGTAGTTATCGGAGCTAGCAGCGAGTGGGGCTTTAGCGTGATGAGAGAGCTTTACGAGCCATTTATGAAAAATCACGACAGGCTCATTTGTATGGATGTAAAGTCAGCTGAGATGACAAAATACGCTGCAAATTCGATGCTGGCAACTAAAATAAGCTTCATAAACGAGATAGCAAATATCTGTGAACGTGTGGGAGCTGATGTAAATTTAGTAAGAAAGGGCATCGGCAGCGACTCAAGGATCGGATATAGCTTCATCTACCCAGGCTGCGGATACGGCGGCAGCTGCTTTCCAAAAGACGTCGAGGCACTCATCTACACAGCTAGGCAAAATGGCTTTGAGCCAGAGCTTTTAAATGCGGTTGAGTCAAGAAATAAGGCTCAAAAAAGAGTGCTTTTTGAAAAAATTTATAACTTCTTTGGCGGCGATCTAAAGGGCAAAACGATCGCACTTTGGGGACTTGCGTTTAAACCAAACACGGACGATATGCGCGAGGCTAGCTCGCTAACTTTGATAAAACTTTTAGACGAAGCTGGTGCGAAAGTGGTGGCGTATGATCCAAAATCAAGCGAAGAAGCTAAAAAATATATGCCAAATTTAGATATAAAATATGCTAAAAATAAATATGACGCTCTTGATAACGCCGATGCAATGGTGCTTGTAACCGAGTGGAGCGAGTTTAGATCGCCTGATTTTATGGAGATCAAAGAGAGGCTAAAAAACGCTGTCATATTTGATGGGCGCAACCAATACAACGCTAAAATTTTAGCTGAGCATGGATTTAAGTATTTTCAAATCGGAGTAAAGGCATGAGAAAATTTTTACTTTTTATCGCAGCTTGCGTGCTTCCCTTTGCACTTTTAGCAGGAGAAAACGCGCCAAAAACCGAGGAAAATATTTTTGAGTTACCTATCTCAAAGATGCCGCCTGATTATTTTAAATACGAAGTCGCGTTTTTTAAAGAGATAGAAATCGACTGCAACTTCGCCTTTTTGCTCGGCGGAAAGCTTAAAGAAAAAGAGGACGCGCGCGGGATTTATTACGAATTTAGCGGCGGGGATGAGCTAGCGCAAACGATGATGCTCTGCAAGGACGGAAAGAAAAGGAGGCGGGTTTATTATGAATTTACTAAAATTTTACCAGGCGTTAGCCCTATTAGGATCATAACTCCAAAAGGTGTAAGTGCGGAAATAAGAATGTATGAACGCGTAAAAAAGATAGAAGCAAAAAAGAAAGGAAAAAGTAAATGAAAATAGCAGTAGTAGGACTAGGATATGTTGGACTTCCACTAGCAGCAGCTTTTAGTGAAAAGTACGAAGTAGTGGGCTTTGATGTAAATGCAAAACGTATAGAAGAGCTTAAAAGTGGCTATGATAGAACGCTTGAACTTAGCAACGAGCAGATGAAAAAAGCGATCGATAATGGCATGAAATTTAGTCTAAATTTAGATGACATTAGAAGTTGCAACCTCTTCATCGTGACCGTTCCAACTCCGATAGATAAGAACAAACGCCCTGATCTAACTCCAGTCGTAAAAGCGACTGAGAGTGTGGCAAAAGTGCTTAAAAAAGGCGACATCGTTGTCTATGAAAGCACCGTTTATCCAGGCGTTACAGAAGAAATTTGCGTGCCACTTCTTGAAAAAAGTGGGCTTAAATTTAACAAAGACTTCTTCTGCGGCTACTCACCAGAGCGTATAAACCCAGGCGATAAAGAGCATACTGTAACTAAGATCAAAAAGATCACAAGCGGTTCAACCCCAGAGATCGCTGAGAAGGTCGATGAAATTTATCGCTCGATCATCACAGCTGGCACTCACAAAGCTTCAAGTATCAAAGTAGCCGAGGCTGCAAAGGTCATCGAAAACACTCAGCGTGATATAAACATCGCCTTTATAAACGAGCTTGCGATGCTCTTTGAAAAGCTTCATATCAACACCATTGATGTGCTTGAGGCTGCTGGTACTAAGTGGAATTTCTTAAATTTCCGCCCAGGACTAGTTGGTGGTCACTGCATCGGCGTAGATCCATATTATCTAACTCACAAAGCTCAAGAGGTAGGCTATCATCCTGAAATGATCCTAGCAGGCCGCCGTATCAACGATGATATGGGTAGATACGCAGCTGATCAGGTTATAAAACTAATGATAAGAAAAGGCGTGCTTATCAACAAAGCTCGCGTGCTTGTCCTTGGCATGACATTTAAAGAAAACTGCCCAGATATAAGAAATTCTCGCGTTATAGACGTAGTTGATGAGTTAAAAGACTTTGGCTGCAAGGTTGATGTGACCGATCCTTGGGCTGATAGCGCTGAGGTAAAACACGAGTACGGCTTTGATCTAGTAAAAGAGTACAACCTAGATGACTACGACTGCATCGTGATCGCCGTAGCTCACAATGAGTTTAAAAAGCTCAACCTAAAAGGCCACTTGGTTTATGATATAAAAAATATCTACCCAGAGGCTGACGCTAGGCTGTAAGGAATTTAGTGCACAAAGTAAGCGTAAATTGTAAAATTTTACTTATATTTCTAGCTGCTTATCTGTTTGGATTTGCGGCTAGGATGCTCTGGGTATTTTGGGCAAAGGATATGCCAGAGTTTTACTTTAATGGCGAATTTATGCTTACGACAAATGACGCATATTATT
Organism: Campylobacter concisus; assembly: GCF_902460665.1. Classification (GTDB taxonomy): domain Bacteria; phylum Campylobacterota; class Campylobacteria; order Campylobacterales; family Campylobacteraceae; genus Campylobacter_A; species Campylobacter_A concisus_AL. The sequence goes on from NZ_CABPUR010000002.1 coordinate 581,124, forward strand.
ACGCAGAGGGCGCTAGAGATATGCTGGCTGGCTTTCATCAGCAAAATGACTTTAGCCCATTTAATCACTCAATCTCAACCATAGTTTTTTATATTTGCAAAATTTTTCCTTTTAAGATCGAAAGCGTGATGTTTTACATGAGTATCTTTTTAGCTCCTCTTATTGCACTTCCAGTCATTTTAATATCAAATGAGTTTAAGGCGCTAAAAGCTGGGGCTGTGGCAGCGTTTATGAGCGTTATCTTGCCAAGCTATCTTTCAAGGACATCGCCTGGATATTTTGATAGCGACATGTTAAATGTCACATTTGCGCTTTTTATCATCTATTTTTTGATCAGGCTTTTAAACACAAATGAACAAAAATTTATTGTTTTGCCTGGAGTCTTTGTGTCGCTTTATCTTTGGTGGTATCAAAGCTCATATGCACTTATTTTAAGTATTTTCTTTATGTTTTTACTATATACGCTAGTTTTTATGCGAGATAGATTGCAAAATTATCAAGCGATATTTTTTATGTTTATAAGCATTGTAAGCTCAAATGCTTTTACTAAAGATCCACTAATAGCAAATAAAATTTTAATTTTTAATTTAGCAGTTATTGCCTTATTTTTCTCTCTTTTTTGCAAATATAAAAATTTACTCTCAGCTAGAAAATTAGCCATTTTTCTTACTTTAATGCTAGCTATTTTTATCTATTTTGGTGGTTTTGATTTCATTACTTCAAAAATGGGTATTTATGTTTTTAAAGGCAATGAAATTCTTAGCGATAAATTTCACTTTATAAATGAGTATAATTTCATCAGCGAAGTAAAAAGTGCTAGTCCTTTGTATTTTATATATTTTATGTCAGGAAATATTCTTATATTGCTGGCAGCTATTATTGGATACTTATTACTTTGCTTGAAATTTCGTCCATTCTTACTTACATTACCAATGCTTGGACTTGGACTCCTCTCTTTCTTTGGTGGAGTTAGATTTGTTATGTACGTAACACCACTTGTTGCGCTTGGTTTTGGTTATTTTTTGTATTTTTTTTTAAATTTATTTGATCTTAGAAATTTCATTAAAAATTTATCATTTTTAGTTTTTGCCGTAGCCGCTCTTGCTATAAATTTAGATTTTGCTTATTCATATAAACCAAACACTGTAATTAGTCATGATGAGGCAGTGGCGCTTGATGAACTTAAAAAGCTCACTAAGCGCGATGATTATGTATTTTCATGGTGGGATTACGGGTATGCTATAAGGTATTTTGCTGATGTTATGACTTTAAACGATCCTGGCAGACAAGGTGGCGAAAATAATTATTTTGTTAGCCTTGCTTTGAGAAAAGATGAGGCATTTTCGGCTAGACTTGCAAGAGTGACAGTTACGTATAATGACATCTCACTTGGGCAAAATATAAGGCCAATAGATAAAATTTTAAAAGACTACAACACAAGCGATATAAATACTTTTTTAAGTCAGCTTGAAAGCGAAAATTTCACTCTGCCAGCTGCAAAAAAAGAGGTTTTTTACTATCTTGTGCCAAATATGATTGACATCGCACCAAATATCTTTAGATATAGCTATATCGATATTACAACTGGTAAAAGGCAAAAAGAGAATTTTTATCATGTTAGTGCATTAAATGGCGTTAGCGAAGCTGGTATCGACCTTGGAGACGGCTATACTTTGCCTACAAATGAGCAAAAATTTATCATACATAACGGTGAGAAAATAGCTATAAAATCATTTTATAAGGTAAAAGGTGCTGGAAGAGATTTGCGAATAGATGAAAAAATCATAGATGAAAACGCCAAAATTTATGTGGTTTTTTTGGAAGATTATGCGCGGATATTATTGCTTGATGAAAATGCTTTTAACTCATCTTTTGTGCAGCTTTTTATGTTTGAAAAGGCCGATGAGAGATACTTTGAGCCATTTATCATCTCAAGTGGTGTAAAAATTTACAGGTTAAAAATCTAATGCTAATCAATCTAATAAGCTCAATCGTCGTTTTTGTCGTATCAATGGGCATAAATTTCTTTCTTACGCCATTTATCTTAAAAAGTCTTGGCAACGAGGCTTTTGGCTTTGTGGGCCTTAGCAACGCCATCGTAAGCTACGCAGCGGTTGTAAGTGTAGCCATAAACTCGGTCAGCGGGCGCTTTGTCGCTCATGCATGGCACAAAAAGGATCTAAGCCTTGCGAACACCTACTACTCATCAGTCCTTGTTGTAAATATCTTATTTTGCGCCGTAGTCGTGGTGCTTAGCTCCATTTTTATACTAAATTTGCAAAGCTTTTTAAATGTCCCTGAAAATTTACTCTTTGACGTGAGAATGACCCTTGTTTTTTACTTTATAAATTTCTGCGTCGGCCTATTTAACGGCGTTTTGACAGTCTGCGCCTTTGTGACAAATAAGCTCTATCTACTCTCCATCAGAAACGCCATCTCAAGCGCGATCCTGGCAATCCTCATCGTGGCGCTCTTTTTCTTTTTTAAACCGTTCATCTCATATATCGCCATTTCAGCGCTTATTGCTAGCCTTTTTGTCTTTTTTAGCACCATTTTTATGTCAGCTCGCATCACGCCAGAGCTAAAATTTAGCCTTAGTAAATTTGACTTTTCTAAGATCAAAGAGCTTTTAAGCTCTGGCATTTGGAACAGCTTTAATGCGCTAAACCGCATACTTTTAACGGGCATGGACCTATTTATCTGCAACATTTTCGTAAATGCAAACGCCACTGGTCTTCTTTCTGTCGCCAAGGCCGCCCCTATCATACTTGAGAGCTTTGTGGCGCAGCTTAGCGGTATCTTTGCGCCAAAATTTGTCGAGCTTTACTCTAAAAATTTGATCACAGACCTCATAAAAGAGGCTAAATTTTCAATGAAGGTGATCGCTTTTGTGATGAGCGCTCCAGCAGCGTTTTTCGTCGTTTTTGGGCTTGATTTTTACACGCTTTGGCTACCTTTTAAAAGCGCAGATGAGGTCAAATTTATTTACAATGTCTCGATGATCACGCTAGTGCCTATCGTATTTATAAGCTTTGTTTTTTCACTTTTTAACCTTGATAGCGCTACAAACAAGCTTCGCCGCCCAGCCATTGCCAACACTATCCTTGGCGTTAGCACGATCATAGCACAGATCGCACTGCTTAAATTTAGTGACTACGGAGTTTATGGCATCGTCGTCGTCGCAGCCGTTTTTTATAGCATAAGAATTCTTGGCTTTGACCTCATAAATGCCGCTTTAAATTTAGAGGTGAAACTCACCACGTTTTACGGGGTTTATTTTAAAAATTTAGCTGTTTTTGCGCTATGCGTGCTTGCGATGTTTGCCTGCAAGGACTTTGTGTGCTTAGATAACTGGCTAAAATTTGCTATCTTTGCTGCGATCTACGCCGGCACAGCTTATGTTTTGGGATATTTTTTGTTTTTTAATGCTTTTGAACGAGGCATAGTTTGGCGTAAAATTTTAAAAAAATTTAAAAGGTTTTAAATGAATGAAATTTATTTGATCTCTTTGGCTAAAGATACCAAAAGGCGCGAGCTTTTGCAGCAGAAATTTAGCTCTTATGATAGCTTTAAGCTAATAGACGCAGTCGATGGCAGGGAGCTAAATGCAAGGGAGTACTATAAGATCATTTCGCCATCATTTAAAGCTTACGGCAAGGTTTTAAGCCCAGCAGAGGTTGGCTGTTCGCTCTCGCATGTGAAAGCCTACGAGGCGTTTTTGGCAAGTGAGGCTAAATTTGCTCTCATCTTTGAAGACGACGTAATCGGAGATGACCAGGACATAAAAGAGGCCTTTTTGGCAGCTAGCAAGATGCCAGAAAACAGCGTGCTCATATGTGGCATGCAAGATGGGCTAGAGGGCAGGTTTAGCGCCTTTGGCAAAAAGGTGGATACTAGCCTAAGTAGGCCACTTTGGCAGGTCTCAAAGCACTCATTTTCAAGCATTTATAGAGCAGGGGCTTATGTGCTAACTAAAAAAAGTGCTAAAAATTTGCTTGAAATTCATAAACGTGCGCTTTGCACGACCGATGTTTGGGACTATTTACTAGGCGTTAATGATATGCAGATGTATTTTTGCGACCTCTTTGCGCACCCAACTGATCTTAGCGGCTCAAACATCGAGGGCGAGCGCCTTGAGAGGGGATATAGCGCAAATTTAAAGGCCTATATAAAAACAATTAAATTTATACTTTTCTCACGGCTTGAAAAGCTTCAGGGCTATGAGAGAATTTTTAAAAGGGGCTAGATGAGCGAGCCATTAATCAGCATAGTAACAGCTACCTACAAGCGTCCAGAGCTTTTACAAAAGGCCATAAAAAGCGCTCTAGCTCAAAGCTATAAAAATTTAGAAATAGTTGTAACCGATGACGGCGATGACGAGAGTGCGAGTGAAATTTGCAAGAGTTTTAACGATGCAAGGATCAAATTTGTAAAAAACACCGCTCACAAAAAGAGCCCAAATGGTAACAAAAATAACGGCTTTGACAACGCAACAGGCGAGTTTGTCTGCTTGCTTGATGATGACGATGAGCTTTTACCAGAGGCGATTGCCCAGTGCTATGAAATTTTAAAAAGTGGCGAGTATTCGTGCGTTTTTGCAGACGCGATCTGCGAGAAAGATGGCGTGATGACCGAGGTCGTGGCTGGTAGAAGCCCATATAGCAAGAGTGGGGCGATGAGCAAGGTTGATTATCACTGCGGGCGGATAAATGGCGAGTATTTTAAGCTTTTTTCACGTGAATTTATAGACGGCTTTAGATTTGATGAGAGCAGTTTTGGCGGCGAAAATGAGCTTTACATCCGCTTTTTTGAAAAAAATGTCTTCTATCTTAAAAAGCCACTTTATATCTACCGCATCGCAAGAAGCGATAGTGCGACGCTAAATGCTGGCAAGCACGCGCTAAATGTGGCAAACGCTTACATCAAAACAGCAAATTTGCACTACGACATCGCTATCAAAAATGAGCCAAAATTTCTAGCTATGCAGTATAAAAACGCCGCTTACTACGCCAAAATAGCAGGTGAATATGGCCTTATGTTAAGGTGTATCTTTAAAAGCCTTAGCATTAAATTTAGTAAAGAAGCGCTTATTTTCTTACTGCTTAGTCCGCTTCCAAGTGGCATTTTACCGGCACTTTCAAAGCTTAGAGTGAAGATAAAACAAAGGTTTGGCGTATGAAGATATTATTTGTCACATCAACGCTTAGAAGTGGCGGTGCGGAGCGAGTTTGCGCGGTGATCGCATCAAGATTTAGCGTGGATCACGATGTAAGTCTTGTTAAATTTGACAAGGATGAGCCATTTTACGAGTTAGCAAGTGGCGTGAAGCTCATAAATTTAGGCGTTGGGGCTGATGAGCTTGGCTTGGTTGGAAATTTAAAAAAGAGAGTTTCAAAGGTGCTTGCTTTAAGAGCGCTCATAAGAGAGGGCAAATTTGACGCTGTGATATCATTTTTAGATGCCGTAAATACCTTGGTGCTCTTTAGCTCAGCTGGGCTAAAAACGCCTATAATCATAAGCGAGCACACAAACTATCTTGCGCCAAAAAGAGCCATTTTTAAGGTGCTAAGACGCATAAGCTATCCATTTGCAAACGCACTTAGCGTCTTAAGTGATGAGGATCTAGGCTACTACTCGAAATTTTGCAAAAATGTGATGAAAATTTACAACCCACTCTTTGAAGAGGTGCAAAATGAGAGCTTTGCTAAAGAAAATTTAGTCATCTTTGTTGGCAGGCTAAATAAGATAAAAAACTGTGAAATGTTTGTAAGAGTGGCTGCAAATTTAAAGCAAAGCGGATATAAATTTGTCGTCGCTGGAGATGGTGGAGAGAGGATAAATTTAGAAAATTTAGCTAAAAGCTTGGGCGCTGATGTCCAGTTTTTAGGCAATGTAAGCGACATCGCTTCGCTTTATAAAAGGGCAAAGGTGCTGCTCTCTTGCTCAAATTTCGAGGGTCTTGGAAATACCTTGATAGAGGCGATAAACTACGACTGCGTGCGGGTCGCGACAAGAACTAGCGGGGCAAAAGAGCTTATAAAAGATGGCTTTGATGGCTTGCTTTGCGAGATAAATAACGCTGATCAGATGAGCGAAAAGCTTGCAAATTTGCTGCAAGATGAGGCAAAAATGGGCGAATTTGTCAAAAACGCAAGGGCTAGACTTGATGAGTTTAGTGTGGAGCAAATTTATAAAAAATGGCTGGAGCTTTTAAGGCTTGGAGGTGTGAAGTGAAAATTCTTTTTGTCATCGCCGCACTTAGAAATGGCGGAGCTGAGCGCGTGCTAAACGTGCTTGCAAACGAGCTTTGCAAAGACAATGAGATCACTATCGCTCTTCTTGAAGAGGACCTTGGGTTTTATAAATTTAATGAAAAGATAAATATCATAAACCTTAACGTCACTGGCTCGGGGCTCGCTTTAAAATTTAAAAAAATCCTCGCTCTTAGAGCGTTTTTTAAAGAGCAAAAAGCTGATCTGATAATGAGCTTTATCGACTGGACAAACGTCGCTTGCGTGCTGGCAAATGCTGGGCTAAAGAGCAAACTAATAGCAACTGAGCATCACGAGCATAGCTACTTAAAAAGTAAAGTCGCAAGCGCTATGCGTGACTTTTCGTATAAATTTGTAGATGGTTTAAGCGTGCTAAGCAAAAGCGACTACGCCTACTATAAATTTGCCAAAAACCGCGAGGTCATCCACAACCCACTTTTTATCGACGTGCCTGAAATTTGTGAGAAGCAAAACGTTATCCTAAGCGTGGCAAGGCTGGAGGCGGTAAAGGGCTATGATCTCTATTTTGAGGCGCTTGGCAAGGTGGATAAGAGCTTGCTTGATGGCTGGGGGATAAAGATCGCAGGCAGTGGCAGGCAGGAATCCCAGCTAAAACAAATGGCGTCAAATCTAGGTTTGGATATTAAATTTCTAGGTCATATGAGCGATGTTAGCAAGCTTTATAACGAGGCAAAAATTTTCATTCTTTGCTCAAGAAGCGAGGGGCTTTCAAACGTACTAATCGAATCAGGCGCCTTTGGTTGCGCTAGGCTAAGTAGCGACACCGTGGGCGCAAGAGAGCTTATAGATGACGGCACGAACGGGCTTATCTTTAAAAATGGCGACGCAAATGATCTAAAAGATAAGCTTGAAATGCTTTTAAAAGATGAAAATTTAAGGCAAAAGCTAGCAAAAAACGCCAGCGAAAGTGCAAATTTATTTAGCAAAGAAAATATCATCAAGCAGTGGCGAGAATTTATAAAAAAGGTTGTTGGCAAGTGAAAAAATTAGCCGTTTTTTTATACTCAATGGGGCCTGGTGGGGCTGAGAGAAATGTGGCAAATTTACTACCATTTTTGGTAAAACATTATGAAGTTCATCTCATCTTAATGAGCAAGGTCATCGCCTATGAGATCCCAAGCGAGGTGCAAATCCACTTTATAGAAAATAGCGATCCTTACGAGAGTGGGCTAAAGAAGCTTGCAAGGCTTTTTTTAGCGATGCCAATGCTTGCCTTTAAGTATAAAAAGCTTTGTCAAAATTTAGGCATAGACACGCAGTTTGTGCTTATGAACCGCCCTTGCTATATCGCTGGGCTTGCTAGAATTTTAGGGCTAAAGGCTAGGCTAGTTATCAGTGAGAGAAGCTGTCCATCGGTCCTATATAAAAACGATCTAAGCGGCAGGGTTAATAAATTTTTACTCACTCATCTTTATAAAAAAGCTGATCTAATCCTCGCAAATGCAGCTGGCAACAAAGAGGATCTGGTGCGAAATTTTGGCATGAGCGAGGACAAAACAAAGGTGCTTTATAACGCCCTTGATCTAAAAACTATAAATTTGCTAAAAGATGAGCCGCTAGAGGGTGACTTTAAGCCATTTTTTATAAACATCGGACGCCTTGATAGCGGTAAAAATCAAGCCATGCTAATAAAAATAATCGCCTCTATTAATGACCCTCGTGCAACGCTTGGCATTTTAGGGAAAGGGCCTTTAAAGGATGATCTGCAAAATTTAATCGACAAGCTTAATGTAAGTGAGCGAGTAAAGCTTCTTGGCACTGATAAAAATCCATTTAAACATATAAAAAATGCTTCTTGCTTGCTTTGTGCTTCGCGTTTTGAGGGCTTTTCAAATGTCCTTTTAGAGGCACTAGCGTGCGAAAAAACTATCATCTCAACCGAGCATAAAAGCGGTGCGAAGGAGCTTTTGGGCGAGAGTGAGTTTGGTATTTTGGTACCAGTTGATGACGAAAATGCGATGAAAGAGGCGATGATAAAGGTGCTTAATGTGCCTGAAATAAGGCAAAATTTTGAAAAGGTTGCGTATAATCGGGCTAAATTTTTTGATAGTGAAAATATAGCGAGCAAGCTTATAAATTTTTTGGAAAATCCTAATGAATAGAAATTTATTTTTTAAAAATTACTCTTTATACTTGATGATATTTGTCGCGGTCCTTTTTGGCATGGTTTGTAGGCTCTACTGGGTCTTTTGGGCAAGTGAATATCCAGTATTTTTCTGGAACAACGAGCTAATGATCAGTACAAACGACGGCTACGCATTTGCCGAGGGCGCAAGGGATATGCTGGCTGGCTTTCACCAAGAAAATGATCTTAGCTACTACGGCTATCCGCTCTCGACGCTTACTTACTGGATCGTGAAATTTCTGGGCGTCAAGCTTGAGACGGCGATGATTTATATGAGCGTATTTTTCTCATCGCTTGTGGCTGTGCCAGTTATCTTAATCGCAAATGAGTATAAGCTAAAATTTGCTGGCTTCATCGCTGCACTTCTTGCGGTGGTCGCAAATAGCTACTACAACCGCACTATGGCAGGATACTACGATACTGATATGCTCATCATCCCACTTAGCGTCTTTGTCGTTTGGGGACTTGTTAGAGTACTTGAGAAAAAGGACGCAAAGAGCTTAATAATCGCGCCTCTTAGCGCACTTATTTATATGTGGTGGTATTCAAGCGCTTTTTCGCTTATTAGTATTTTAATTGGGCTATTTTTACTTTACACGCTCATTTTTGATAGGAAAAACCCACTTTTTTATCTTGAAATTTCGCTGCTTCTACTTGCTATTTCAAATCTTGATCTAACGCTTAAATTTGGCGTGATATTTGCATTTTATGCACTTTGCTTCTTTAAAAAAGAGGCGATAAATTTAAAATTTGCTCTTGCTGTTTTGGTTGTTGTCTTTGCTGTTTTTGCCATTCGTGGCGGACTAAATCCTATAATCTTTCAACTTAAATTTTACGTCTTTAGAGATGCGCCTGAAGTTGGTGGCATGAGCTTTCACTTTTTTAATGTCAATCAAACCATCCAAGAGTCAAGCGTCGTTGATTTTACGCTATTTTGCGAGAGGATCAGCGCAAATGTCATCACATTTTTGATCTCGCTTGTTGGTGTTGCGCTATTTTGCTACAAACACCGCTCATTTGCCGTCTCGCTTGGCATGCTCGCACTTGGCTTTTTAGCCTTTAAAAGCGGCCTTAGATTTACTATTTATGCTGTGCCTATCATGGCGCTTGGTTTTGGCTATTTAGTGGAATTTATACTTTCAAATTTAAAGCTAAAAGGAGCGGTGCTAAATCTTGCGAGAGCCTTTGTAACCGTGCTTGCTCTTACTCCAGCGCTCATTCATATCTATGGTTACAAAGCTGAGCCAGTTTTTGTGCACAAAGAGGTTGAAATTTTAAACAAACTAAAAAGTATCGCGGATCGCGAGGACTACGTGCTTGCGTGGTGGGACTATGGATATCCGATCAGATATTACAGCGATGTTAAGACGCTCATTGACGGCGGAAAGCACCTTGGGCGTGAAAATTTTGCCGTGAGTTTTGCGCTTGGAAGCGATGAGATGAGCTCGGCAAATATGGCAAGGCTTGATGTTGAGTACACAGAGAGAAATTTTAAAGAGCGATTTAATGGCAATTTGGCTCAAATTCTAAAAGAGAGAAATGCAAGCATTGATCAGTTTTTTAGTGATATAAAAGAGGCAAATTTTAGCTTACCAGCAAAGACAAGGGATATTTACTACTATCTTCCAGATAGGATGCTTAGTATTTTTCCGACCATTTTGCAGTTTAGCAAGATCGATCTAAAAAGCGGTAAAAATTTAAACAACGGCCTTTTTATCGTGACAAGAGCGATCTCTCAAAATGAAAATGGCATTAGACTAAATGGTGGATTTACGCTCACAAGTGATGTCACAAATTTGATCTATGATGGCAATGTCTTACCACTAAGATCTTTCATAGAGACCGACTACAACGAGGCTGGCAAGCTAAATGTCAAAGAGTATAAAAATAATGAAAGCTCAAACATTTCTGTCATTTTTATGAGGGATTATGGTAGATTTATCATCCTTGATGAGAGTATTTTAAATAGCACTTATATACAGCTTTTTGTGCTTGAAAGGTACGATCCAAAAATTTTTGAGCCAGTTATACTTGATGGGGCAGCAAAAATTTATAAACTAAAGAGGTAAAAATGGCAAGGATAGGGTTTTTAAGCCACGCTGACATGAGTATACACTTTTTTAGACGGCCTATTATGCAGGCTTTAAAAGATATGGGGCATGAGGTTTTTGCTATCGCTCCAAAAGGTGACTTTACTGACGAGCTTGCTAAAAGCTTTCACTCTGTCACTTACGAGCTTAATAAGGCTAGCCTAAATCCACTAACCGTCATAAATAACTCAAAAAAACTATCTCAAATTTTACGTGAGCTAAATTTAGACTTGCTGCAAACTGGCGCTCACAAGTCAAATGTATTTGGCACATTTGCCGCTAAAAACGCTGGCATAAAGCACGTGATAAATTTGGTTGAAGGCCTTGGCAGCTTTTATATAGACGATGACATTAAGACAAAGGCCGTGCGTTTTATCATGGAGAGCCTTTATAAATTTTCCTTTGCAAAGGCCGATGCTTGCGTATTTGTAAACGACTCGGACGCTGATTATATGATCTCGCGAAATTTGATAGATAAAAACAAAGTTTGCCGCATAAAAAGTGTCGGCGTGGATACTGCTAAATTTGACCCAGCTATCACGCAGGCGGCTGACCTTGGTGAAAAAAAGGTCATTTTGATGATCGCAAGGGCGATGTGGCACAAGGGCGTGCGTGAGTTTTACGAGGCAGCAGAAATTTTAAATGGCTATAAAAACTGCGAATTTGTATTTGTGGGTGAGGGCTTTGCTGGTAATAAATCAACCGCAGACGAGGCCTTTTTAAAAGGCGGCAAAGTACGTTATCTTGGTGCTAGAAACGATATACCGCAGCTTTTAAAAGCTTCTTACTTGCTGGCACTTCCTAGCTACAAAGAGGGCTTTCCAAGAACGGTTTTAGAGGCGATGAGTATGGCAAAAGCAGTCGTTGCAAGCGACGTTACAGGCTGCAATGAGGCAGTAAAGGATGGCTACAACGGACTTTTATGTAAGGTAAAAGACGCAAATGACCTTGCTGATAAGATAAGAGTTTTGCTTGATGACGAGGAGCTTTGCGTAAAGCTTGGGCAAAACGGCAGAAATTGGGCGGTTAGCGAGTTTGACGAGAAGCAAATTGCAAAAAGATATATAGAAATTTATAGGAAATTTATAGATGTATAGAAATTTTTTAAAGAGGGTGATTGATATTTTGGGGGCTTTGTTTTTGCTCATTTTAACGTCACCTATCATCATAGCTACGGCGATTTTTATCTATTTTAAGGTAAGTCGTGATGTCATTTTTACGCAGGCAAGACCAGGTCTTAATGAGAAAATTTTTAAAATTTATAAATTTAAGACGATGAGCGACGAGCGTGACGCGAATGGCGAGCTCTTGCCAGATGAGCAGCGTCTTGGTAAATTTGGCAAACTGATCCGCTCGCTTAGCCTTGATGAGCTGCCACAGCTCTTTAATGTGCTAAAAAGCGATATGAGTTTCATCGGACCAAGGCCGCTTTTGGTTGAGTACCTACCCATCTATAACGAAACGCAAAAGCACCGCCACGACGTACGTCCAGGTATCACAGGGCTAGCGCAAGTCAATGGCAGAAACGCCATAAGCTGGGAGAAAAAATTTGAGTACGACGTCTATTACGCTAAAAATTTAAGCTTTCTGCTTGATGTAAAGATCGCTTTAATGACCATTGAAAAGGTGCTAAAACGAAGTGGTGTCAGCAAAGAGGGACAGGCGACGACGGAGAAATTTAATGGCAAAAACTAAGAAAATTTATATCTACGGAGCAAGCGGGCATGGCCTTGTAGTAGCTGATATTGCTAGAAGCAACGGCTATGATGAGATAGTTTTTTTAGATGACGCTAGTGAGCGTAAATTTAGCCCAGAGCTTGAAAAAGCCGACATCATAATAGCTATTGGCGAAAACAAAACTAGGCAAAAGATCAGTCAAAAAGTAGAGGCTGCTGGCTTTGAGATAGTAAATTTAATCCATAAAAGTGCGGTTGTGAGCGAAAGTGCTGTAATAGAAAAAGGCGTAGTTGTCATGCCAAATGCCGTTATAAACGCAAAAGCTCGTATAAAAGAGGGCGCTATCATAAATTCTGGCGCGGTGATAGAGCACGAGTGTGTGATAGGTAAATTTGCTCATATCAGCCCAAATGCAGCCCTTGCTGGAAACGTTAGCGTGGGCGAATTTACGCATGTTGGTATTGGTTCAAGCGTCATTCAAGGTATAAGCATCGGCAAAAACTGCATCATTGGCGCTGGAAGCGTGGTTATTAGAGATATAAAAGATGACACAAAGGCTTATGGCGTGCCAGCATGCGAGCGCGCTAAGATATAAATTTAAAAATAAGTGCTAAAATCGCCAAAAAATCACGAAAGGGATGAAATGGATAGGGTTTTTTTATCTCCACCAAATATGAGCGGAAAAGAGCAAGAATATATAAAAAAAGTTTTTGAAAGCAACTATATAGCGCCACTTGGCGAGTATGTTAATAAATTTGAAGAAAGTATAAAAAGCTACACCGGAGCAAAAGATGCTCTTGCACTAAGCGCTGGAACTGCGGCGCTTCACCTAGCACTTCGCGTCCTTGGCGTAAAAGAGGGTGATTTTGTACTAGCTTCTAGCTTTACTTTCATGGCTTCAGTCTCACCTATACTTTATGAAAAAGCAACTCCAGTATTCATAGACTGCGATGAGAGTTGGAATTTAAGCCCAGAACTACTTAAAAAAGCAATCTCAAATTTACCTAAAAAGCCAAAGGCATTAGTCGTTACTCATCTTTACGGGCAAGCTTCAAAGATGAAAGAAATTTGTGAAATTTGCCAAAACGAGGGCATCGCTTTAGTTGAAGATGCAGCTGAAGCGCTTGGTGGATTTTACGGCGGTAAGGCACTTGGCACATTTGGCGTGATGGGCGCATATAGTTTTAATGGCAATAAAATAATCACCACTTCAGGTGGCGGTATGCTAGTTGGTGACAAGGAATTTGTAGAAAAAGCTAGGTTTTACAGCACTCAAGCAAGAGAGCCGCTGCTTCACTATGAGCACAAAGACTATGGCTACAACTATCGCTTAAGCAACGTTCTAGGCGCTATTGGCGTGGCTCAGATGGAAGTTTTGGAAAAAAGAGTCGAGCAAAAGAGAAGAGTATTTGAAATTTATGAAAAAGAGCTTGGTAGTGTTTTAGAATTTATGCCAGAGCTAGCAAATTCTCGTGGCAACAGATGGCTCACAACTGGCGTTTTTGCTAAAAAAGATGCACATTTAAAAGTTATAAAAGCACTAGCTGATGAAAATATTGAGAGTCGCCCACTTTGGAAGCCTATGCATTTACAGCCTGTATTTAAAGGTGCGTTAAGCTTTATCGATGGATATAGCGAAGATCTATTTTCAAGAGGAATTTGCTTGCCAAGTGGCAGTGATATGAGCGAGCAGACACAAGAAAGAGTGATAAAAATAGTCAAGGAAAATGCGTAAATGTTTCATGCAACGAAGTTAAAAAGGCTCGTATTTTTCCTTCTTGGCGATGTTTTTATATTTATCTTTTCGATATATGCGGCTTATCTTTTAAGATTTAACGCTGACATCCCAGATATCTACGTGCAAGGGCTTTTTGTAACGGCTGGATTTTTGATCGTATTTAAGCTCTTTTTTATGTGGATGTTTAAAATTTACAAGGTACCGTGGAGGTTTTTTGGATTAAATGAAGCAAGAAAAATTTTTCTTGCTCATGTTTGCTCAGCGGTTTTATTTACGATCATATTTTTTATCATTCAAGATTTTTTAAATCCATATCCAAGAAGTGTTATTTTCATTGATCTTCTTATTTCATGCTTGCTTGTTGGGCTTTTAAGAATTTCAAAACGCATGGTGCTTGACTTTTCAAACAAACCTCACAAAGGTGAGCCTTGTATCGTTATAGGCGCAACGTCAAAAGCGCTTCACGTCTTGCGTGGCTTAAAACAAGGGTATCTTGACTACTACGCGGTTGGAGTGGTAGATGGCAGGAGTGATCTTGTTGGTACTTATTGTGATGGTTTTTTAGTGCAAGATAAAAAAGAGATACCAAGCCTTATAAAAGATTATGATGCAAAGACCGCTATCATTGCGCTTGCGCTAGATCAAGATGAGCTTCAAGCCTTAGTTGATGAGCTAAGCGGATATGGCATAAGAGATATGAAGCTCTTCTCTCTTATCGAAAATGAGCCGATCAAGGATATCTCAATCGAAGACTTACTTGCTAGAAAGCCAAAAGACCTAAATCCAGAGGCTATTTCAAATTTCTTAAAAGATAAAAGAGTGCTTGTCACTGGAGCTGGCGGTAGCATAGGAAGTGAAATTTGTAAGCAATGCTTAAAATTTGGTGTAAGTGAGCTTGTAATGGTCGAGCACAGCGAGTTTAACCTTTATAAAATAGGCGAAGATACAAAAGATAAAAGAACTATTAGCAAGCTTGTAAATATCACAAATTTAAAGGATTTTGAAGAAGTTTTTGCTGACTTTAAACCCGAGATCGTTATCCACGCGGCTGCATATAAGCACGTGCCACTTTGCGAGCTAAATCCTCGCTCAGCAGTTGAAAACAACATCCTTGGCACAAAAAATGCAGTCGATATTTCTAAAAAATATGGCGTTAAGAAATTTGTCATGATCTCATCAGACAAGGCTGTGCGCCCAACAAACATAATGGGTACAACTAAGCGTGTTTGCGAGCTTTACGCACTAAATTCAAATGAAGCAGGTGTATGCGAGATAGTTTGCGTTCGCTTTGGTAACGTCCTTGGCTCAAGCGGCTCTGTCATACCTAAATTTAAAGCGCAGATCGCTGCAAATAAGCCACTAAGCGTCACGCACCCAGAGATTACAAGATATTTTATGCTTACATCAGAAGCTTGTCAGCTAGTCCTTCAAGCGGCCTCTATCGCAAAAGGTGGCGAGCTTTTCGTGCTTGATATGGGCGAGCCTGTTAAGATAGTTGATCTTGCTAAAAAGATGCTTCTTCTTTCAAATAAAGAGCATTTGGGCATAGAATTTGTGGGTCTTAGACCAGGCGAGAAGCTTTATGAAGAGCTACTTATCAATAAAGATGATGTGCAAACAAAATATGAGTCGATCTTTGTAACGCATTCAGAGCCTTACGATTTGGCGCTTTTAAACTCGCAGATAAGTGAGCTTTTACAGCTTGAGGATAATGAGATCGCACCTGCACTTAAGGTGATCGTGCCCGAGTTTAATCATGCGCTAAATTTAAAAGGCTAATTAAAGGCAAAAGAAACAATGATAGCGATAATTGACTATGGGGCTGGAAACATCAAAAGTGTGATAAATGCTTTTGATTTTCTTGACAAAAAATGTGCCTTAGTGAGTAAGCCTGAAAATTTAAAGGAGTATTCGCACATCGTTTTGCCAGGCGTTGGAGCTTTTGGCGAGGCGATGACAAAGCTAAAAAATAACGGCATGGACGAAGCCGTAAGAGAAGCCGTAAAAAGCGGCAAAGCTTTTATTGGTATTTGTCTTGGTATGCAGCTTTTATTTGAGCGAAGCTTCGAGTTTGGTGAGCATAAGGGACTTTCTCTTTTGCCTGGTGAGGTCGTAAAATTTAATGAAGCTAATTTCGATAAACCATTAAAGATACCCCACATTGGTTGGAATGCTTTGGAATTTAAGCAAAATAGCCCATTAAATTTAGGACTAAAAAAGCTTGAGTATTTATATTTTGTACATAGCTATCATGTGGTTTGTGATGATAAATTTGCTCTTGCAAAGACAACTTATGGATATGAATTTACAAGTGCGGTTTGGCATGAAAATATCTTTGGCTTTCAGCCTCATCCAGAAAAAAGTCATGAAGCTGGACTTAAAATTTTAGAGAATTTTGCGAGGTTATGATGGAAATTTTTCCAGCGATTGATTTGAAAGAAGGACAAGCAGTTAGACTTAGCAAAGGTCTTATGCAAAGTGCAAAAATTTATAGCAACGAGCCAAGTGAACTTGCTAAAAAATTTGAAGATTATGGCGCAAAATGGCTTCATGTGGTTGATTTAGATGGTGCATTTGCTGGAGAGACGATAAATTTTAAAACAATTGAAAAAATTATAAAGGCTACAAATTTAAGCGTCCAAGTGGGTGGCGGCATAAGAGATGAAGATCGTATAAAGCGCTATTTGGACCTTGGAGTTAGCAGAGTGATCCTTGGCTCAGTAGCTCTTAGAGATCCAGAATTTACAGCAAAAATGGCTGAAATTTATAGAGTTGTAGTTGGCATTGACGCAAAAGATGGCTATGTGGCCGTGCAAGGTTGGGGTGAGATCTCAAATATAAAAGCAGTTGATCTTGCAAGAAAATTTGCAGATGTTGGCGTGGAAGCTGTGATTTGCACCGATATTAATAAGGATGGAATGCTTGGCGGAGTCAATGTTGAGTTTAGCTTGCAAATAGCTAGAAATAGCAAGCTTGAGACGATAGCAAGTGGTGGCGTGAGTGATATAAATGATATTTTGATGCTAAAAGCCACAAATGAGATTAGTGGCGTAATAGTTGGGAAAGCCTACTATGAGGGGTTGCTTGACCTAAAAGAGGCCTTTAAACTACTTAGATAGCGTTAAAGCTTTTATAAATTTAAATTAGCTAGAATAGGGCAATTTTTACTAAAAGGATATTATGTGAAGATTTTGGTTGTAGATGACAGTTCAACAATGAGAAGAATCATAAAAAATACTTTACAAAGGTTAGGACATCAAGAAATTCTTGAGGCTGAGCACGGTCTTGAGGCCTGGAATATCTTAACTCAAAACGAAGGTATCGAAGTTCTTATCACTGACTGGAATATGCCTGAGATGAATGGTCTTGAACTTGTTAAAAAGGTAAGAGCAGAGCAAAAGTATGTTGATATGCCTATCATAATGGTAACAACAGAGGGCGGAAAAGCTGAAGTTATAACAGCTTTAAAAGCAGGTGTTAATAACTACATCGTTAAACCTTTTACGCCACAAGTCTTAAAAGAGAAGCTTGAAGACGTTCTTGGTTAATGAAAGATAAATTCTACGAATTAAGCATAAAAACATCAAATTTTTATGATGAAATTTTAGAGCTAGTTTTCTCTTTTGGAGTTACCTGTGTTGAAGAGCTAGATCACGAGATCATCATCAGGGAAGAGTATGATCTAAAAGATATAGCTTGGGGTATTGAAGAGTATGCAAAAGGGCTCTCTAGTGTTCGTAAAATTTCAAATGATTTAAAAATTTCTCTTAATTTAAAAGAAAATAAAGACTGGCTAGGTGAATATAAAAAGGCAGTTAAGCCTATTTTGGTTGATAAAATTTATGTTAGACCTAGCTGGGAAGAGCCACTTAATGGCGTAACAAATATCATAATCGACCCAGCTCTAGCCTTTGGCTCAGGGCACCATGAAAGTACTAATTCTTGCTTACAACTTTTACAAAAATATGCAAAAAGTGGCAATACTGCTTTAGATGTAGGTTGTGGAAGCGGAATTTTAAGTATTGCCTTAGCAAAACTTGGCTGCAGGGTCGATGCTTGCGATACAGACGAGCAAGCCACACAAAGCTCACTTAGCAACGCCGAATTGAATGAGGTTAAATTTAATAAAATTTGGACAGGCTCTATCGCAAATTTAGAGCAAAAATATGACATTGTTGTAGCAAATATCATCGCTGATGTCATTTTTATGCTCTCAAATGACTTAAAAAAATCGCTTAAAAAAGGCGGCTACTTGGTATTGTCAGGAATTTTAAACAAATACGAAGATAGGATTAAAGATACGTTTAAGGACTTGGAGCTAATTGAGATAAAACAAAGTAACGATTGGAGTAGCTTTGTTTATAAGGAAATAGATGAATAACCAAAATAATAACCAAAACAATGGCAACAATAACGGTTTTTTTAATAAAAATCCTATTTTCATTTTTGCCATTTTTGCAATAGTTATAGTTTTAGCTTTTAGAAGCTTTAGTGGAGACGGACTTGGTGGCTCTTTTGGGCTAAATAGTAATGCTCAGAGTAAAATGGTAGCTTATTCTGAGTTTAAAGATATGTTAAAAAATAAGCAGCTAAATGAGGTTGCTATCTCAGAAACTACCATAAAAGGCATAGGTAGTGACAAAACTATCTATCTTGCAAAACGTATAAATGATCCAACGCTCATTGGTATACTTGAGCAAAATGGCATAACTTATAGCGTTTATAGCGAAAATAACTGGTTTGGTGATCTTATATTTTCATGGATCATCCCGGTATTTATATTTTTTGCTATTTGGATGTTTATTGCTAGTCGTATGCAAAAGAATATTGGCGGTGGCATACTTGGCATAGGAAGTGCAAAAAAACTTATAAATTCTGAAAAACCAAAAGTTAAGTTTGATGATGTCGCAGGCGTTGAAGAGGCAAAAGAAGAGGTTCAAGAGATAGTTGATTATCTAAAAAGTCCTGATAAATATCTAAGACTTGGGGCAAAAATTCCAAAAGGTATTTTACTAGTTGGCCCTCCAGGTACTGGTAAAACGCTTCTTGCAAGAGCAGTTGCAGGCGAGGCTAGTGTTCCATTTTTCTCTATGTCAGCATCAAGCTTTATAGAGATGTTTGTCGGTGTTGGCGCAAGTAGGGTTAGAGATCTTTTTGAAAATGCTAAAAAAGAGGCTCCAGCGATCGTTTTTATAGATGAGATCGATGCGATCGGTAAAAGTAGAAATTCTGGTCCGATGGGCGGCAATGACGAGAGAGAGCAGACGCTAAATCAGCTTCTTTCTGAGATGGACGGCTTTGATGCGGACAAGTCGCCAGTCATTGTTATAGCTGCTACAAATAGACCTGAAGTTTTGGATGCTGCGCTTTTAAGGCCAGGTAGATTTGATAGGCAAGTACTTGTTGATAAGCCTGATTTTAAAGGACGCTGCGACATTTTAAAAGTTCACATGAAAGATGTAAAGATCGGTAAGGATGTAAATATCGAAGATATTGCAAGGCTTACGACTGGTTTAGCTGGTGCTGATCTTGAAAATATCATAAATGAGGCAGCACTTCTTGCAGGACGTAAGTCAAAGACTTTTGTCGAGCAGGCCGATCTTGTGGAGGCCGTTGAGAGATCGATTGCTGGTCTTGAGAAAAAGTCTCGCCGCGTAAATCCAAAAGAAAAAAG
Organism: Campylobacter concisus; assembly: GCF_902460665.1. Classification (GTDB taxonomy): domain Bacteria; phylum Campylobacterota; class Campylobacteria; order Campylobacterales; family Campylobacteraceae; genus Campylobacter_A; species Campylobacter_A concisus_AL. The sequence goes on from NZ_CABPUR010000002.1 coordinate 600,721, forward strand.
GATCGTCACTTATCATGAGTGTGGTCATGCCTTGATAGCTGAGCTAACAAAAGGTGCAAAAAGGGTAACAAAAGTCTCAGTCGTACCACGTGGTCTTGCGGCACTTGGCTATACTCTAAACACACCTGAAGAGAATAAATTTATGATGCAAAAGCATGAACTGATAGCAGAAGTAGATGTGCTTTTGGCTGGTAGAGCTGCTGAAGAGGTATTTATTAAAGAAATTTCAACCGGAGCTAGCAACGACCTAGAGCGTGCGACTGATATCATAAAAGCTATGGTTAGTATGTATGGTATGAGTGATGTTGCTGGTCTTATGGTGCTTGAAAAACAACGTGCTACGTTTTTAAATGGCGGTCAAAGTATCAAAGACTATAGTGATAAGATGGCTGAAAAGGTTGATGAGTTTGTAAAAACGCTTCTTCATGAAAGATACACTGCTGTGCTTGGTTTGCTTGAAATTTATAAAGGTGCTATTGAAAATATGGTATCAGCACTTTATGAAGAAGAAACAATCGAAGGAAAAAGAGTTAGAGAGATCATTAAAAACTATGAGATCGAAAATGATCTAGAGAGCAGACTCGTAGAGATAGAAGAAGACGAAAAGAGTAAAAAAGAGGAATAAAAATGAGTGGCTATATCGCGAAAGCAGGATATAAATTTATATTATTTTTTCTAATTTTATTTGTTTTATCTTTGCTGTTTGGGATCTTGCCACTACTTTTTGCTATTTTACTTTTTTTGGGGCTTTATTTTTTTAGAGACCCTGAGAGAGAGCCATTTTCTGATGATAAACTAGCCTTACTATCGCCAATTGATGGCAAGATAAAAGAGATCAGTGCTTCAAATTTTGACAATAATGAAGTAGCTAAGATCGTCATAAAAAAATCTTTTTTTGATGTTGGCACATTAAGGGCTGTAAGTGATGTGAAAGTAGCTGAAATACGCAAAAGGCATGGCTTATTCTTATGCCAGGCTATGAAAATTTCAGAATTTTTAAATGAAAGAGCGATTATTCGCTTTGAAAAAGAAAATATAAAATTTGTTATGAAAATTATAGCTGGAGCTTTAAGCCGAAGTTTAGAAATTTCAAATGTTACTAGCCTGAAAGCATCTAGAAAATTTGGTTTTTTAGGAAGTGGTGAGGTGATTTTATACCTACCAAGAGATACTAAAATATGTGTAAGCGTCGGAGAAAGCGTAAAGGCTGCTTCACTTTTGGGATATTTTGAAGAGGGAAAAAGAGATGAATAACATACAAAAGATGCAACTAATGTATATCTTGCCAAATTTATTTACAGCAGCTAGTGCTTTTTTGGGTGTTATTAGCATTATTTCATCTATTCAAGGCAACTATTTTAAAGCCATTATTTATATAATCTTATCGCTTATTTTAGATGGACTTGATGGACGTGTGGCTAGACTTACAAAGACAACTAGTAAATTTGGGGTAGAGTTTGATAGTCTTGCAGATCTTGTTGCTTTTGGTGTAGCGCCAGCGATTTTATTTTATTTGACTATTGGTAAAAATTTTGGCAGATTTGGGGCACTTATAGCTGCTATGTTTGTGGTTTTTGGAGCTATCAGGCTTGCTCGCTTCAATGTCACTACTGGCACATATGAGCCAAATGTTTTTATCGGACTTCCTATTCCATCAGCAGCTATTGTGAGCGTACTTTGGGTTGGTATTTATATTGACTATACTTTTTTGGAAGGATTTGAGTGGTGCTTGATGCTACTTGAAGCTACTTTGGCAGCTTTAATGGTTAGTAACATTCGCTATCCAAGCTTTAAAAAAATAAATTTAAAACAAACCCATGTGATAAGAATTTTAGTAGCTCTTGTGGTTGCGTTTTCGATGCTTTATCTATATCCATTTGAAAGTGCGACTTTGGTTATGAGCGTCTATATGCTTTATGGCATAGTAAGAGCCACTATAATGTTTAGTAAAAATTCCAAAAAAAAGGAGAGCGAATGAGCGAAAATGGCGTCATAAAATCACGTAAATTTTTACCAAAAATCGAAATCAAAAACTCTCTACTGCTGCTACTTAGGTAGCAAATTTCTCTTTACTTAACTCATTAAATTTAAAATTTAAATATAAAAAATAAAAAAAGGACAAAAATGGATAAGAATAAAATTATAATCTTTGATACAACTTTAAGAGATGGTGAGCAAAGCCCTGGTGCATCGATGAATACAGCTGAAAAACTACAGATCGCACTTCAGCTTGAAAGGCTTGGCGTGGATGTTATGGAGGCTGGATTTGCAGCAGCAAGCCCAGGGGACTTTGATGCGGTAAATCAAATAGCAAAGCAAGCCTCAAATATCACGGTTTGCTCTCTTGCACGCGCAGTTGAGCGTGATATCAAGGCAGCTGGCGAGGCACTAGCTCCAGCTAAAAATAAGAGAATTCATACATTTATAGCGACAAGCCCAATTCATATGGAGTACAAGCTAAAAATGAGCCCAGATGAAGTAATAAAACGTGCAGTCGAGTCTATAAAATACGCAAAAACCTTTTGCGATGATGTGGAGTTTAGCTGCGAGGACGCTTGTAGAAGTGAAATGAGCTTTTTAAAAGAAATTTGTGATGCTGCCATAAATGCTGGTGCAAAAACTTTAAATATCCCTGATACAGTTGGTTATTTATATCCTGAAGAGATAACTGCTCGCATTAGTGAAATAGTAAAATTTGTAGGCGATAGAGCGATAATCTCTGTGCATAATCACAATGACTTAGGTATGGCTACAGCAAACTCGTTAGCGGCTATAAAAGCTGGCGCAAGGCAGGTTGAAGGCACGATAAATGGCATAGGTGAGCGCGCCGGAAATGCTGCGCTTGAAGAGATCGTGATGGCTATTAAAACTCGCCAAGACGTCTTTGCTCCACTTTATACAGACATTATCTCAAAAGAAATTTATCCAACTTCAAGACTGATTGCTAGTATTATAGGCATTGAGCCTCAACCAAACAAAGCTATCGTTGGTAAAAACGCATTTGCTCATGAGAGTGGCATACATCAAGACGGCGTGTTAAAACATAAAGAGACCTATGAGATAATTAGCGCCGAGAGCATAGGCCTTGAGAAAAATTCTCTTGTTTTAGGTAAGCATAGTGGTCGCCACGCGTTTAAAGATAAGCTTGCTAGCCTTGGATTTGACCTTGATAGCGATGCTCTTAATAAGGCATTTGAAAAATTTAAAGAGCTAGCTGATAAGAAAAAAGAGATATTTGATGACGATATTAGGGTTCTTGTGGCTGAAGAGATTACAAAAATTCCACAAGCTTATGAGATCACGGCTCTTCTTCAAAGTAGCGGTGGAAGCCTTGCAAGTGCTTCAATTAGCATAAAACACAATGATGAGATTATCAGCGACTCAGCCCTAGGAAATGGTACTGCTGATGCGATATTTAAGGTAGTTGATCGCATTAGTGGCATTAGTGGCACGCTCAAAGACTATAAAGTGGCGTCTGTTTCTCAAGGTAAAGACGCACTTGCAAAGGTTGATGTAAAGGTCGAGTTTGAGGGCAAAACGGCTGTAATAGGCCATGGACTTGACATAGATACTATGATGGCAAGTGCAAAAGCCTATGTTGGCGCACTAAATAGCTACCTTCGCATACATAAAAACTAAAATTTTAGCTGGCTGTTAAATTTACAGCTGGCTACTTTAAATTTAATCCAAAAAATATATAAATTTTTAAAATTCAAAGTCTTTATTTAAAAAAATAGATTTTACTATCTTTGCAAATTTTAAAATCTTACTCACTCACCTTAGCAACTTACTAATTTTAGGGCTCATAAACATTCGCCACTAAATTTAGAAGCGTGATATACTCGCTCGTAAATTTTTAAAATTTTATAGAGTTTAGACCACATGTAGTACGAAGTATGAGTGTATGCCCTTTGAATGTGCGAAGGGTTTGGGGGATTTTTTAAAAAAAGGAGAGGGATAAGAGGATGGACTTCGTGTCTGCCACACAGTTGCGAGCCTGAGAAGTAAAATTTAAGTCCACTTGCCTCCATTTCGAATAAAAAAAATGAAAAATTAATCAAGCCATCTTTGCAAATTTTAAACTTTCATTCACTCGCAAGAATTGACTACTAAAATTTGTATGATACTTCCATAAAATCAAAGAGAATTTACCTTATCTTGTTTCGTTTTTCTCTTTTGATTTTATAAAATTTCCATAAGCCCCTGTTACTAAAATAAGCGATTTCCACGCTGTAGCCAAGATTTAGGGCTTATGGGTTAATGTTTTGATTAAAAGTCTTGGCTTCGCTTACCGCTTATCTCAAATTTTAGAGCTGAAATTACTCGCTCATAAATTTTAAAATTTGCTAGATTCTCATCTTGGATTGTTAAATTCGTGTTTTGTAGAGCTGGCTACTAAATTTATATCCAAAAAATACCAGCTCTAATTTGAAATTTTGCTTGGAGAGTAAATTTTTGACTTACTACCCAACTATCTTTTTAACAGCTAACGAGGCTAAATTTAGCCCAAAGCAAGCAGTCACGCCCATGAAGCTTCCAAGCGGCTTGCAACGTGGCTCTTCTGTTGAAAAAACCACATCAAATTTACCGCTAAAGCCTGATTTTTTGAGCTCATATCTATATTTTCTAGCTAGCGGATCGACCGAGGTTTTCCACACGCTGGCCACCTTTATCTTAGTTGGATCAACCCTTTTTGCCCCACCCATCGAGGCTATAAATTTGCTAGGATCTACCGCATTTGCAAGGGCGATCTTAGCAGTGATATCATCGATCGCATCGATCACCACGTCAAATTTACTAAAGTCAAATCCAGCAATAAATTCTGGCGTGATCAGCGTCTGAATAGGCGTGATACAAGGATAAATTTTAGCAAATTCCTCCACCTTTACGCCACCCACGTTTTCGCTGTAAATTTGGCGGTTTTGATTTGTCACGTCAAAGATGTCTTTATCGATTAAAGTGATGTGTCCAACCCCGCTTCTAGCAAGCGCATCCACACACATTCCACCCACACCACCAGCTCCACAAACTAGCACTTTTGCGTTTTGAAGCCTGCTAAAACCATCCTCGCCAAAGAGCCATCTTATCCTTGTAAATCTATCATTTTGCATCAAATTTCCCTTTTAAGCTCTCCAAACTCTCGTATGAAGTCATGTTTAGTTTTATGGGCGTTATCGTGGCAAAGCCCTCATTTACCTTGCTGATGTCGCTTGGCTCGCCTTTTTCGTATTCAAGCGCAGCGTTTCCAAGCCAGTAGTACTCGATGCCTCTTGGGTTGCGATTAAGCGTGGCATGCGTGGCGTAGGTGCGTCTGCCAGCTGGCACGACGGAGTAGCCTTTGAAATTTTTGCTTGTTACGGCTGGGATATTTATATTTAGAAATTCTCTTTGATTTAGCGAAATTTCACCATCTAACACCTTTGGCACGATAAATTTTACCACCTCTTTTGCTAGCTCAAAGCCAAGTTCATTTAATGAGTTATTTGCATAAAACTGCGAAAAAGCGATACTTCTAATGCCTTGCAAAACGCCCTCCATCGCCGCTCCACACGTACCAGAATAGGTTATATCTTCGCCCAAATTTGCTCCGTGATTTATGCCGCTTATCACTAGATCTGGTTTTTTGTTATAAAGTGCGTGAAGTGCGAGATAGACGCAGTCACTAGGTGTGGCGTCATCGAGTTTAAAAAAGTTATCATCAAGTTTTATAAATCTAAGTGGCCTTGTGAGCGTCAAAGAGTGAGCGCAGGCTGATTTTTCTGAGCTTGGAGCTACGATCGTGACATTCACGCCATCTAGCTCACTTAAAGCTTCTTTTAAGGCGAGCAAACCAGTCGCCTCAAATCCATCGTCATTTGTTATCAAAATTTCTTTCAAATTTTATCCTTTAGAGGGTTGGATTTTATCACAGCTTTCTTAAAATTTTAAAGAATTTTTGCGTATAATGCCCCCAAAAAAAGACCTGATGAAAGTGTGTAAATGAAAATTTTAGTCTCCGCTCTTGAGCCATCGGCAAATTTGCATTTAAAAGAAATTTTGAAAAATTTCGAGGGCGAATTTGAGCTTATGGGAATTTTTAGCGAAGAGCTTGGCACGCCATATATGAAAAGTAGCGAGTTTTCAGCGATGGGCTTTGTCGAGGTTTTGCCACTCATTTTTAAAGCAAAAAAGGCGATAAAAGTGATGAGCCAGATGGCAAAAGAGGCTGATGCCGTGCTTTTAATAGACAGTCCAGCTTTTAATCTGCCGCTTGCAAAAGCGATAAAAGAGGCTGGCGCAAAAGTAGCCGTGACATACTACATCTTGCCTCAAGTTTGGGCGTGGAAGCCAAAAAGAGTGAGCGCGGTTGAGAGGTATTGTGACAACCTAGCTTCGATCCTACCATTTGATGCGAAATTTTATAGTCGCTCGACCTACGTGGGACATCCTTTGATGGATGAGATAAAGCTTAAGAAAACTAGCCTAAGTAGCAGTGGTAAAGTAGCTTTTTTGCCAGGATCAAGAAGGTCAGAGATTTCAAGACTGATGCCAGTTTATAGAGAGCTTGCTAAAAAGATAGAGGCCACAAGGCTGCTTGTCGTGCCACCATTTTTCCTTGATAAAGTTGGTGAAATTTATGGCGATGTAAGTAACTTTGAAATCGTTTCAAACACGCCTGAAGTCTTGTATGAGAGCGACTTTGCCTTTGTTTGCTCTGGCACGGCTACACTTGAAGCAGCGCTCATTGGCACGCCATTTGTACTAGCATATAAGGCAAAAGCGATAGATGTTTTTATAGCTAGAAAATTTGTAAAGATCAAGCACGCAGGACTTGCAAATATAATGTTTGATTTCATGGGCAAAGAGCCGCTTCATGAGGAGTTTATCCAAGAGTTTGCAACGGCTGAAAATTTATTTAGAGCTTATGAGAGCTGCGATAGGCAGAAATTTTTAAAAGGCTGTGACGAATTGAGAGAGTATTTGTCGCATGGCAGCAGCAAAAACGTAGTGAAAATTTTAAAAAATATGGAGTAAAAAATGAGTGAACCAATGACAATGCATGGATACGAGAAGATAGAAGCTGAGCTAAAGGATCTAAGGCTGGTGCAACGCCCTCAAATCGTAACTGAGATAGATATCGCAAGAAGTCACGGTGACCTAAAAGAAAATGCTGAGTATCACGCAGCAAAAGAGAAGCAAGCCTTTATAGACGCTAGGATCGCAGAGCTAAGCGCGCTTTTAGCAAATGCTGAAGTGATCGATCCAAGTAGCTATGAGCACGATAGAGTTAGATTTGGCTCAAGTGTTACGATAATGGACGAGGAAACCGAAATAGAGCATACATATACGATAGTTGGCATTAGTGAAAGCGACATCGACAAAGGCTATATCTCGATAAACTCACCTCTTGCAAAGCAGCTTTTGGGTAAGGCTGAGGGTGATGAGGTAGTGCTAAATTTACCAAAAGGTAGAAGCGACGTTGAGATTGTAAAAATTTGCTATAAGCCTATAAAATTTGACTAAAAAGATGAGACAAAGAGCTAAAAACTGCTTTTTGGCTCTGCTAATTTTTAATTAAGGCAAAATTTGAGCGAATATCTATATGCCCCCGTTATAAAAGAAGGCGCGATCTTTATAGCTGATGCGCATGAAAACGTAAACCGAAATGGCTTTTTAAAATTTTTAAGAGCCATTGATAGCGGGGAGATCAAAGAGCCGCCACAAATTTTTTTGTTAGGTGATATGTTTGATTTTTTAACTGGTGAAGGCGAATATACAAGAGAATTTTACTCTGAGCACTTAAGCCTTATAAATAAAATTTCACAAAAAGTAGAAATTTTTTACTTCGAGGGCAATCACGATTTTAGACTTTCAAATTTATTTAATAAAACAAGAGAAATTTGGGATGGGCGTGAGATGCTGCGTTATAAAAGAGTTAGGGTTTACGATATTTACGATCAGCCAGCAAATTTTAAGACAATCAATGAAGAGCACGTTCAGATCGCGCATGGCGATATATTTTTACCTTTTGTAGATAAATATGCACTTAGATTTTTGCGTCTTAGATGGTTTTTAAAATTTATGAATGCTTTGGATAAATTTTTACATTTTAAAATATCAAAAGCAATACTAGCCAAACTTACCAAAAAAAATTTAGACTATAAAATTCCTAATTTTAAGGAGTTAATGGGCAAGCATTTGCAAGGATATGAGGCTGGTATTGTGATAGAGGGACACTATCATCAAGGCGAGAAATTTAACATTTACGATAAGTTTTATATAAATTTACCTTGTTTTGCATGTGAGCAAAGTTATTTTGTTGTAGAATACGCCCAGCAAAAGTTAAATTTGCTCAAAATGAGTTTGAAAGGACATTGATGTTTGGAGATAACGTACTAAAAACGGACTCAAACGAGATGGAACTTGTTGATTTTCGTATCTTTAAAAAGACCGAAAACAAAGTATATGAAGGAATATACGGAGTCAATGTCGCAAAGGTGCGGGAGATCATTAAGATGCCAAATCTTACAGAACTTCCAGGCGTTCCTGAGTATATCGAGGGAATTTTTGATTTAAGGGGTGTAGTGATCCCTGTCATAAATTTGGCAAGATGGATGAATATTGTCGAGCCAACTGAAGGCGTAGTTATAAAGCCACGTGTTATTATTGCTGAGTTTAGTGGTATTTTGATCGGTTTTATTGTCCATGAGGCAAAAAGGATCAGGCGTATAAGCTGGAAAGATATCGAGCCTGCAAATTTTGCTTCAGGTTCTGGCGCTTTAGACAAAGGCAAAATAACAGGCGTAACAAGAATAGAAAATGATGAAGTTTTACTTATCCTTGATCTTGAAAGCATTGTTGAAGAGCTTGGAATTTACTCACCAAAGATCGAATTTGATGTAACAGATGATCAAAAATTAAAAGGTGCTGCTTTAGTTTTAGATGATAGCTCAACTGCTAGAAAACTAGTAAAAGATGCACTTGAGAAGATGGGACTTAGCGTAGTTGAGGCAAAAAACGGCGTTGAGGGCTTGGAGAGAATGGAAGAGCTTTATCAAAGATATGGAGATAACCTATCAAGAGAGCTTAGAGTTATCTTAAGTGATATCGAAATGCCACAGATGGATGGATACCGCTTTGCTTCAACTCTTAAAAATGATGAAAGATTTAAAGAAGTTCCAATAGTATTTAACTCCTCATTGAGTAATGATTTTAGTGAAATCAAGAGCAAAGAAGCTGGTGGTGCGGCGTATCTTACGAAATTTGACGCAAGCATATTTTATCAAGAAGTGCTAAAAGTTATTGAAGCACATTCTAAATCTGCAAAATGAGGTGAAACATGGATGATATGAAAGAAATAATGGAAGACTTTTTAATAGAAGCTTTCGAACTTATTGAGCAGATAGATCACGACCTTGTTGAGCTTGAGTCAAACCCTGAAGATTTGGAATTATTAAATAGAATTTTCCGCGTTGCTCACACAGTAAAAGGTAGCTCAAGTTTTTTAAATTTTGATGTTTTAACAGAGCTTACTCACCATATGGAGGATGTTTTAAATAAAGCTAGAAAAGGCGAGCTAAAGATCACTCCAGACATTATGGACGTAGTTCTTGAGTCGGTTGATATGATGAAAGGCTTGTTAAGCAGCATTAGAGATCATGGAAATGATACAGCTGCTGGCATTGATATTAAAAATATTTGCGCAAGACTTACTCAAATTTCTGAAGGTGAGGCTCCAGCAGCAGCTCCTGAAGCTCCTGCCACGCCAGTATCTGAGCCAACACCAGAGCCGGCAAAAGAGCCAGAGCCGGCCACGCCTGCCGAAGAAGCGCCAGAGATAAGTGATGCCGAGCTTTCAAAATTAAGTGATTCAGAAGTTGAAGCTGAGATAGAAAGACTCTTAAAAGTTAGAAAGGCTGAGGATCAAGCAAGGCGTGCTTCAAAAGGTATAGCTCCAAAATCTCCTAGTGAGATAGCCCCGGCTGCAAGTAGTACTTCAGCTCCAGCTGCAAAAGCAGAGAGTAAAGAAAAAGAGGGAGATAAAAAGGTCCCAGCAGCAAGTAGTGGTGCAGTAGCGCAGGAACAAACTATACGCGTTGAAGTAAAAAGGCTTGATCATTTGATGAATCTAATTGGTGAGCTTGTTCTTGGTAAAAACCGCTTATTAAAAATTTATGATGACGTGGAAGAGAGATATGAGGGTGAGAAATTTCTTGAAGAGTTAAATCAAGTAGTCTCAAGCCTAAGTCTAGTTACGACTGATATTCAGCTTGCCGTTATGAAGACAAGAATGCTTCCAATAGCAAAAGTCTTTAATAAATTCCCACGTATGATACGTGATCTTAGCCGCGACCTTGGTAAGCAAATCGATCTTGAAATTTCAGGTGAAGAGACTGAACTTGATAAGTCAATCGTAGAAGAGATCGGCGATCCACTAGTTCACATCATCAGAAATTCATGCGATCACGGCATCGAGGATCCTGAGACAAGAAAGGCCGCAGGTAAGCCTGAAAAAGGTCTTGTTCAGCTAAAAGCTTACAATGAAGGCAACCACATCGTTGTTGAGATAGTTGATGATGGCAAGGGTCTAGATGCTGACATGCTTAAGTCTAAATCGATAGAAAAAGGCATCATCACTGAGCGCGAAGCTGATGCGATGAGCGAAAAAGAGGCATTTGGACTTATCTTTAGACCAGGATTTTCAACTGCGGCAAAGGTCACAAACGTATCTGGTCGTGGTGTAGGTATGGACGTTGTTAAGACAAATATTGAAAAGCTAAACGGCATCATTGATATTGAAAGTGAAGTTGGAAAAGGCACAGTTATGAAGCTTAAAATTCCACTCACACTTGCGATTATTCAGTCACTACTTGTTGGAACGCAAGAAGAATTTTACGCTATCCCACTTGCTAGCGTTCTTGAAACCGTTCGCGTGCCGATTGATGATATCTACACGATCGATGGCAAAAATGTACTAAGGCTAAGAGATGAAGTCTTGTCTCTTGTTAGACTTTCTGACGTATTTGGCGTTGAAAAGGCATTTGATGGTGGAGATCAAACTTATGTCGTAATAATCGGTGTTGCTGAAGCAAAACTAGGTATTATCGTCGATACTTTGGTTGGACAAGAAGAGATTGTTATTAAATCAATGGGCGATTATTTACAAAATATCCCAGGTATTGCTGGTGCTACTATTAGAGGTGATGGCCGTGTGACATTGATTATTGACGTTGGTGCTATGATGGAGATGGCAAAAGATATCAAGGTAGATATTAGAGCCGAAATAGAAGATAGCACAAAAGCAAAGGAAAAACCAAGTGATTATAAAGTCTTGATAGTTGATGACTCAAAAATGGATAGAACTATCATGCAAAAAGCGCTTGAACCAACTGGGGTAACAATAATAGAAGCTACAAACGGTGTTGAGGCATTAAATATCGTAAAATCCGGAGAGCACTCTTTTGATGCGATCTTGATAGATATTGAGATGCCAAGAATGGATGGATATACGCTAGCTGGTGAAATTAGAAAATACTCTAAGTACAGAAATTTGCCACTTATTGCTGTTACATCAAGGACGTCAAAAACAGATAGATTGCGTGGTGTAGAAGTTGGAATGACTGAGTATATTACAAAACCATATTCAGCCGAGTACTTAGAAAATGTCGTTAGAAAGAATATAAAACTAGCTTAGGGGTAAGGGATGAACAATAAACTAAATCAAGTTTTAAGCAAACAAAAACAGCAAATAAATGGTCCTGAGTTAAAAAATAATGAGGATATAGTTCAGCTAGTAGGATTTGTTGTCGGTGAGGAAGAGTACGCAATACCTATTTTAAATATCCAAGAGATAATCAAACCTATTGAATATACACGTGTTCCTAGTGTACCTGATTACGTTCTTGGCGTGTTTAACCTACGTGGAAATGTTATTCCTCTTATTGATTTGCGTAAGCGTTTTTCACTAAATGTCACAAAACAAAGCCCAAGCACAAGATATATCGTTATGAAAGATGCGGATAATATCGCTGGCTTTGTGATAGACCGCTTGACGGAGGCTATCAGAATAGACCGTAACAGGATCGATCCGCCACCAGAGACTTTGGTAAAAGACAAAGGCATGATTTATGGTATCGGTAAGCGCGACCAAAATATTCTTACGATCTTGAAGGTCGAAAGCCTTTTAAAACGTGATTTTTAGGGCATAGCTTGATAAAACTTTGTGTTTTTGACTTTGACTCTACAATAATGGACGGCGAGACGATAGATATTCTCGCCGCCGCTAATAATGCTAGTGAAGAAGTAGCTAATATAACTAAGCGTTCAATGAACGGTGAGCTTGATTTTTTTGAAAGTCTTACAAAAAGAGTAAAATTTTTAAAAGGATTGCCGCTTTTAAAAGTAAATGAAATTTGCAAAAATTTACCCATAATGCCAGGAGCTGGCGAGCTAATAGAAGCTTTAAAGCAAAAAGGTATCAAAGTTGTGGTTTTTAGCGGTGGATTTCACAATGCAACCGATGTAATGCAAAAAAAACTTAATTTTGATGCAAATTTTGCAAATATTTTGCACCACAAAGATGGAATTTTAACAGGCGAAGTTGGCGGAGAAATGATGTTTAGTAGTTCAAAGGGAGATATGATTGACCGCTTATGTGGACTATTAAATTTAGGCAAGGACGAGATAATGTGTGTTGGGGACGGGGCCAATGACATATCGATGTTTAGAAAGTGCGACCTTAGCATTGCATTTTGTGCAAAAGATATCTTAAAAAAAGAAGCGACACATTGTGTTGATGTTAAAGACTTGCGTGAAATTTTAAAATTTATAAGGTAGAAATTAATGTATGACAACGAAGCTAAATTCTCTCTTTGGTGTGATTTTATAGAGAGAAATTTTTTACAAAGCGAATTTAACTCTTTATTGGAAAATAATGTTATAAACGGTGCTACAAGCAACCCAGCTATTTTTAAAACAGCGTTTGCTTCACCTGCTTATAAAAAGATCATAGAAACTAGCAATAAACGCCACCCAAAAGATCTTTATGAAATTTTGGCTACTCAAGATATAAAAATCGCAGCATGTAAAATGTTAAGAAATTATGCAAACGGTGATGATGGCTTTGTAAGCATTGAGGTTGATCCAAATTTAAGTGACGATACAGCCGCAACGATAGAAGAAGGTATTAGGCTTTATAATCTAATATCAATGCCAAATGTTATGATAAAAATTCCAGCTACAAAAGATGGCTATGAGGCGATGAGCGCGCTTATGGCAAGGGGGATTAGCGTAAATGCTACGCTTATATTCTCACCAGATCAGGCTAAAAACTGCCTTGAAGCATTTAAAGAAGGCAGTAAGGCTTATGCAAGTCGCTTTATAGATACTACTATGCCAAAAGGTGTGATAAGTGTTTTTGTAAGTAGATTTGATAGAAAGCTTGATGAAGTTATGGCTGTAAAGAGCTTGCCAACTGGACAAATCGGCATAATGAATGCTGCAAATATATACCACCTGATTGAAGATTTTGGACTAGAAAATGTAAGAACACTTTTTGCAAGCACAGGCGTAAAAGGCGGTAGTTTAAGAGGGGATTATTACGTTAGAGAGCTAATGTATAAAAATTCTATAAATACAGCACCAATAGAGACGATAAAAGAATTTATAAAAGAAAAAGCAGAGGTAAAAAATGTACCTAGTAAAGAAAATATCTCAAGCTTTTTCCAGATTATAAAAAATAACGAGATAGATATAAATGTCGTTTATAAAGATTTATTAAGCGATGGTTTAAAGCAGTTTGTATCAGCATTTGATGATATTATGAAATCACTTTAGACAAAGAAGTCCAAGCTAATACACAAACAGTAAAAGTGATCATTCTTAAATAAGCTTTATGTGAAATTTATAAAGCATTGGATAAAATCAGCACCTATTTTTTTATGAAAGGAAAACGATGTTAGAAGGAATCGTTAGAGAGAGTATCGGTAAGAAGTCTGCAAAGGCTTTGAGAAGAGATGGTTATCTAATCGCCAACATTTATGGCAAGGGGTTAGAGAATGTTGCAGCTGCTTTTAAAGTAAATGACTTTATTAAAGAAGCACGCAAAAAAGAGAGCCTTGCTTTTGATGTAAAAGTAGGCGGAAAAGTTTATAATGTCGTTATTGTTGATTACCAAAGAGATGTTGTTACAAGTGATCTTAAACACGTAGATCTAAAAGTAGCACTTCCTGGTGTTTTATCGAAATATATGATCCCAGTTAAGCCAGTTGGAACACCTATTGGTCTTAAAAACAAGGGCGTTTTGATCCAATCAAAAAGACGTCTTTGCGTAAAATGCACAGCTGAAAATTTACCAAATTCATTTGACGTTGATGTAAGCAAACTTGACATCGACGATACTATTTTGGTTCGTGATATCACAGCTCCTAAAGGCGTTACTATTGTAGACGCTGACCGTGTTGCGGTACTTGGAGTTATTAAAGCTAAATAAAAAGGGCTTTTGTGACACTAATAACGGGGCTGGGAAATCCCGGCCCCAAATATGAAAACACTAGACACAATATAGGCTTTATGCTTATAGATCTCCTAAAAGACTCAAATTACAAAGATGTTAGCTCAGCCAAATTCCAAGGCGAAGTTTTTAAATTTAACGACATTATCTTGCTAAAACCAACAACCTTTATGAACCTCTCAGGACAAAGTGTAAAAGCGGTAAAAGACTTTTATAAACCAGATAGAATAATCGTAATACACGATGATCTTGATCTTAGTTTTGGAGCAGTTAAATTTAAAAAAGGCGGTAGTAGCGGCGGGCATAACGGCATAAAATCGATCGATGGACTAATAGGCAACGACTACGAAAGGGTGCGTGTTGGCATTGGGCACCTTGGTGATGCTAAAAATTTTGTCCTTGGAGAGTTTAGTGATGAGGAGAAAAAGGCTTTAGATGAAATTTTGGCCTACACAAAAAATGCAGTTTGCGAGCTACTAAAGAGCGACATCAATGAAATCTCGCAAAAATTTACGATAAAAAAAGGTCTTATCAAATGAAACTATACGCCAGATACGTTGGCTGGGTCTATATAAAATCTTTTCTTATCGTATTTTTAGCGCTTGAACTATTTTATGTTGGTATCGACCTACTTACAAATTTAAAAGATCTGCCACCATCTGCAAACCTTCAGCTCCTTTATGTTGGGCTTACATCGCTTAGTGCTATTGGATACGTTTTGCCACTTTCGCTCATTTTTGCACTCATTATTTTACATGTAAATATGGTTCGCTCAAACGAGCTAATCAGCTTTTATGCACTTGGCATTAGTAAAAATAACTTAATTTTTCCACCTTTTTTTATTGCACTTTTTGTAACTATTTTTTATGTTGGCTTAAATTTTACTCCATTTGCTTATGCGCACGACTATCAAAAAAGCATCGCTAAAAATACGGCTTTTTCAAAAAGCACAAATGATTCGTTTTTAAAGTTTGAAGGCAAATTTATCTATATAAAAGAGCTAAATTCTGTTAATCAAATAGCAAATGATGTTAGAATTTTTGAGATAAATGGCACAAATTTACTCTCAACTACATTTACAAATCATGCTAATTTTAAAGACAATGAATGGATCTTAAAAGATGTTAATCAAACTCTTTTGCCGCAAATTTTAGAGCTTGGCGAGGCTGGTTTTAATAAAATACAAAGCGAGAGCTTAGATGCATTAAAAGGCTTTAAGCCAAAGAGTATTGAAAGTGCTGTTAGTGTTGAAAACTCAAAATTTAATATCCCAGATGCGATAAATTTTATAAAGACATTTAAAAATGAAGGCATCGGCCTTGATAGCGCAAAAACAGCTTTTTACAACCTTGCTATCGCACCATTTTTTG
The DNA here is from genome assembly GCF_902460665.1 of Campylobacter concisus. Lineage (GTDB taxonomy): Bacteria > Campylobacterota > Campylobacteria > Campylobacterales > Campylobacteraceae > Campylobacter_A > Campylobacter_A concisus_AL. Next base: position 616,582 of record NZ_CABPUR010000002.1, read on the forward strand.
CACCATTTTTGTTGCTCATTTTTTACTATCATTTGCCTGTAACTGGTAGGTTTTTTAATCTTGCACTTTCGACTTTTATCTTTGTTGTGATAACTCTTGTCGTTTGGGGGCTGCTCTTTATTCTTGCAAAATTTGCACAAACTTCTGTGATCTTGCCAGAAATCGGCATAGTTTTGCCAGTTATTTTACTTTTTGTATACGCCATTTATCTCATAAAATCGCATCGTTAAGCCAAATTTTGGTAAGCTTTTTGTAAAATCAAGCCATTTTAATAAAGGCTATTTTATGGATTTTAAAGAGCTTGCAAATAGATACAAAACTCCACTTTACATTTATGATTTTAACCACATAAAAAACCGCTATGAAGCACTAAAAAATGCATTTTTTGCTAGAAAATCTCTCATTTGTTATGCGGTGAAAGCAAACTCAAATTTAAGTGTTTTGAAATTTCTAGCTGATCTTGGAGCTGGATTTGACTGTGTTAGCATTGGCGAAGTAAAAAGAGCGCTTTTAGCAGGTGCAAAGAGATATCAGATCATTTTTAGTGGTGTTGGCAAGAGCGATGATGAGCTAAAAGAGGCTTTAAAAAATGAAATTTTGCTAATAAATGTGGAGAGTTTTGCTGAACTTTTAAGACTTGAAAAGATCGCAAAATGGCTAAACTTAAAGGCAAGAATTAGCATTAGGGTAAATCCAGGCGTCGATGCAAAAACTCACCCATATATCTCGACAGGACTAAATGAAAATAAATTTGGCGTTGATGCCGAAACAGCTAAAAGAATGTACATCCACGCTAAAGCTTCAGACTCTCTTGAGCCAACTGGTATACATTTTCATATCGGCTCTCAGCTAACATCACTTAGCCCGATAATAGATGCTGCAAATATCGTTAGCGAGCTTTTAAGAGAGCTAAGAGCGCTTGAGATAGACATCAAATTTTTTGATGTTGGTGGCGGACTTGGCATCATCTATAACGATGAAAAAGAGATAAATTTATATGACTATGCACAAGGAATTTTAGGTGCGCTAAAGGGTCAAGATATGACCATAGTTTGCGAGCCAGGACGCTTTATCGTAGGTAATGCTGGCTACTTTGTCGCAAGCGTTTTATATGAAAAATTTAATGGCAAAAAGAGATTTGTTATAACTGATGGTGCGATGAATGATCTTATAAGACCAAGCCTTTATGGTGCCCATCATGAAATTTTTGTTTGTGGCAAGGATAAAAATTTAGGCCTATGTGATGTGGTCGGTCCAGTTTGTGAAAGTGGCGACTTTTTAGCAAAAGATATAGAGCTACCAGAGTGCGATAGTGGCGATATCATCGTGGTAAAAGGTGCTGGAGCTTACGGTTTTAGCATGAGCTCAAACTACAACACAAGAAACAGAGCCGCTGAAGTTTGCGTGCTTGATGGCAAAGATAGACTCATAAGAAGACGTGAGAGCTTTGAAGATGTCGTGGCACTTGAGAGAGAATTTTTGGAGAGCGCTGATGCAAGAGCTAAATGAGCTTAGAAAAGAGATCGATGCGATCGATGATCTCATATTAAATAAACTAAATGAAAGGATGATTTTAGTTGAGCAAATCGGCAAGCTAAAACAAACTAGCGGGGCGCCTATATATCGTCCTGAGCGAGAGCGAGCTATCATAAACCGCTTAACTAGCCTTAGCAAAGATAAAGCTTTAAATAAGGCTGCTATTGAAGCCATTTATCTTGAAATTTTTGCTGTGAGTAGAAATTTAGAAATGCCTCAAAAGATCGTATATCTAGGGCCTGAAGGTACTTATACGCATCAGGCGGCTCAGAGTAGATTTGGTGCGATGAGTTCATATTTGCCACTTGCGACCATCGAGGCGGTTTTTACAAAACTAGCTCAAAAAGAGGCAAAATACGGCGTTGTGCCTATTGAAAACAACACTGAAGGCGCTGTTGGCGCTACGCTTGATTGTTTGAGTAAATTTAGTGATATAAAAATAGTTGCTGAGCTTTATGTGGATATCCATCACAGCTTTGTTAGCATAAATGAAAATTTAAAAGAGATAAAGCGAATTTATTCACATCCGCAAGGGTATAATCAATGCCGTAAATTTCTAGAAGATCATATGCTAAATGAAATTGAATTTGTTCCAGCAAAATCAACTGCAGCAGCTGCATATATGGCATCAATGGATAGAAGCTCAGCTGCCATTTGCTCAAAGATCGCAGCTAAAATTTATAATGTGCCGATAGTTTATGAGACAATTGAAGACAATATGGCAAATAGAACGAGATTTCTCATTCTTAGCGATTTTAAAAACGCAAGAGTTGAAAACTCGAAAACTTCGATCCTTGCAAAGACTGATCATAGTCCAGGACGCCTTGCTGATCTGCTTTCTATCTTTAAAAATGAAAACATCAATATCACAAAACTTGAGTCACGTCCTATCAAGCAACGCGAGTTTAAATCGATGTTTTATCTTGATTTTGAAGGGCATATCGACGATGAGAAGGTGCAAAACGCCTTTGAACTCGCAAAAGAGAGCGGCGCTGAGATAACATGGCTTGGAAGCTATTTAAACGGAGATGAGTAATGAAATTTAATGACTTTTTAGATGATTTAGTTAATTACGAGGCTGGAAAGCCTATTGAACTTGTAGTTAGAGAGTTTGGCATCGAGGCAAAAGATGTGATAAAGCTAGCTAGTAACGAAAACCCTTTTGGTACGAGCAAACGCGTAGAGGAAACGTTAAAAGAGGTTGCTAAAAAGGCACATCTCTATCCAGACGATAGCTACTTTGAGCTAAAAGAAGGACTGGCTAAAAAATTTGGCGTAACTAGCAAAAATTTAATCATCGGCTCTGGAAGTGATCAGATCATAGAGTATGCACTCCACGCAAAGGCAAATAAGCAAAGTGGCGTTTTGATGGCTGGCGTGACATTTGCGATGTATGAAATTTATGCAAAGCAAACTGGAGCAAAAATTTATCGCACAAAGAGTGTAGAGCATAATTTGAGCGAGTTTTTAGAAATTTATAATGCGCATAAAGATGAAATTTCAGTAATCTTTCTTTGCTTGCCGAATAACCCATTAGGTGAGTGTTTGGACGCAGATGAGGTCTTTAAATTTATAAAAAGCGTTGATGAAAATACGCTTGTTGTGCTTGATTGTGCCTACAATGAATTTGCAAAATTTAAAGATAGCAAAAAAGAGATAAAGCCAAGCGAGGTGGTGAAATTTAAAAACGTTATCTATCTTGGCACTTTCTCAAAGGCCTATGCGCTTGGTGGCATGCGCGTGGGATACGGCGTGGCAAATGAAGAGATAATAGGCGCTCTCTCAAAACTAAGAGCTCCATTCAATATCACAACTCCAAGTCTTAGAGCAGCGATAGTAGCACTTGGAGATGATGAATTTGTGCAGCAAACTATGCAAAATAACTTCGAGCAGATGAAAAGATATGAGGAATTTGCAGAGCAAAATGGCATCGAGTTTATCCCAAGCTATACGAATTTCATAACTTTTAAATTTAACGAGCTAAAATCAAGCCAGATATGCGAAAAGATGCTAAAAAAGGGTATAATTTTGCGAGATCTAAAAAGCTACGCCTTAAATGCAGTGAGAATCACCATCGGTCAGGCATGGCAAAACGATAGGGTTTTTGAAGAGTTAAAGCAAATTTTAAAGTAGGGATATGGATTTTAAGGCATTACTTCATCAAATAAGTCAAATTTATCAAAAGCTTTCATTAAAGCAAAAAATCGTTGCAGCTAGCTCGATCGTCTTGGTCGTGGCATTTTTGGTATTTTTAACACTTTATAAAAGCAAAAATGAAAATTTTGCAGGCTACAGCGTCCTTTTTGAAAATATTAGCCCAAATGATTCTGCCTTAATACTTGATCAGTTAAACAAAGATGGCATTAAATATAAATTAGCAAACGAAGGCACTATCCTTGTACCAACGAGTGATGTTTATAAAGAGCGCATCGCTGTTGCAACGCTTGGAATACCAAAAGAGAGCAAAATCGGCTTTGAAATTTTTGATAAGCAAGAATTTGGTGCGACTGATGCCGAGCAGAGAGTAAAATTTCAAAGAGCGCTTGAGGGCGAACTAGCTAGAACGATCGAGAGTCTTTCTTCTATCCAAAAAGCGACTGTAAGAATAGCCATACCAAAAGAGAGCGTCTTTACTGAAAGACAAGCACTGCCAACAGCTTCTATCGTCGTTGAGCTAAAGCCAGGCGTTAGCCTAAACGCAAAGCAAATTTTTGGTATTAAAAACCTTGTCGCTGCCTCTGTTACAAACTTGAGCACAGAAAATGTAAAGATCGTCAATCAAGACGGAGTCGCACTTGGCGATGAAGATGGCGAGTTTGATAGTGACGCTATAGCTCAGCAGATACGCTATAAACGTGAGTTTGAAAATAACTATGAGCAAAAGATCGTAAATGTACTAGCTCCTATCGTGGGCGGAGCAGATAAGGTCGTAGCAAAGGTAAATATTGACTTTGACTTTGACAAAAAAGATACAAAAAGCGAGGTTTATGACCCAAATAACGTCGTTAGAAGTGAAAGCAATATCGAAGAAAAACGCCAAGGCTCAGCACCAAATGAAGTAGGTGGTGTCCCAGGTGCGGTTAGCAACATAGGCCCTGTTCAAGGGCTAGATGACAGCACTTTAAAAGAGCAGTACAACAAAAGCTCGCAGCAGACAAACTACGAAATTTCAAAGAAAGTAACAAGCATTAAAGGGCAGTTTGCTAGCATAAACAGAGTAAGTGCAGCTGTCGTTATAGACGGACTTTATCAGAGCAAAAAAGACAAAGATGGCAAGCCAACTGGCGAGCTTGAATTTGCCCCACTTACCAAAGAGCAAAGAGAGTCAATCACAAATTTAATCAAACAATCAATCGGCTATAACCAAAATAGGGGCGATGAAGTAAGCTTAGATAACTTTGAGTTTAAGACTGGCAAAGATATAAGCACTAGCGAGAAGATGGATGGCTTTGTGAATAACTATGTAGTGCCATTTATGCCGCTATTAAAATATATTTTTGCAGCATTGTTGCTTTATATTTTCTACAAAAAAGTCATTGTGCCATTTATGCAAAAGATGCTTGAAGAGACAAAAGAAGAAGAGGAACAAGTTCAAGATGGACTTGAAGATATTGAGGTAGATGCCGAAGATACACTTGAGAAATTTAAAGCTGCTCGCAAAAAGGTTGAAGAACAACTAGGACTTAGTGGCGAGTTTAATGAAGATGAACTAAAATACGATGTTTTACTTGAGAAAATGAGAGCGGTCATCACAGAGAGAAATGAAGAGATAGCAATGCTACTTCAAGATATGGTAAAAAATGACAGCGACTTTAATATGCGTAAGGAAATTTGATGTCAATAAAGCTAAATGACAAGCAAAAAATGGTTTATGATGATCTATCGATGCCTGAAAAGATTGCTATTTTGCTGATCCAGCTTGGCGAAGAGGCAACTGCTCTTATATTTTCTCACATGGATGTTGATGTCATCACTGAAATTTCAGGCTATATCGCAACCGCAAAAAACATAGACAAACAAGTCGCAAGTGCTGTACTAGAAGAATTTTACGCGTTAATGCAGTCAAATCAATATATGAGAAGTGGTGGTTTAGAGTACGCAAAAGAAATTTTATACCGCACATTTGGTCCAGAGGCAGCTCAGAAAATTTTAGACAAGCTTGCAAAAAGCATGGAAAACTCAAAAAGCTTTGGCTATCTTGATAAGATAAAACCACAACAGCTTGCAGACTTTATCATAAAAGAGCACCCTCAAACCATAGCGCTAATACTAGCTCACATGGACTCAACAAGTGCCGCTGAAACGCTTAGTTTTTTCTCAGATGAGTTAAGAAGCGAAGTCGTTATTAGAATGGCAAATCTTGGTGATATTAGCCCATCGGTAATTAAGCGTGTTTCAACTGTACTTGAGGGTAAGCTTGAAAGTCTTACGTCATACAAAGTGGAAGTTGGCGGTCCAAGAGCTGTGGCAGAAGTACTTAATAGACTTGGGCAAAAAGCTAGCAAAAGTACGATCGAACGCATTGAACAAAGCGATGATAAGCTTGCAACAACGATTAAAGAGCTTATGTTTACCTTTGAAGATATCATTAACCTTAATGCAACTGCGATTAGAGAAATTCTTAAAAATGTCGATAAAAAAGACCTTATGGTCGCATTTAAAGGCTCAAGCGATGGCATAAAGGATAAATTTTTATCAAATATGTCTCAGCGTGCAGCAGAAGCCTTTAAAGAGGAGATGCAATATCTTGGCGCAGTGCGTGTAAAAGACGTTGAAGAGGCTCAAAGGCGTATAGTAGAGACAGTGCAAACTCTAGCTGATCAAGGTGTATTCCAAGTCGGCGAAGCAGATGAGATGATAGAATGAAAAGCAGCGTAATAACCAGTGAGACTTCTCCAGCTCACTTTATAGAAAATTACAGATTTAAGGTGCTTGGGGTTGGAGAGCGAGCCATAGATAGTGCTCCTGTATTGATAGAAGAAAATAATCTTAGTGAAGAGCTAAGTGAGCAGAATTTTGGGCAAAAGGGTGAAAATTTCATTCCTCAAGCTAGTCACCAAGCGCAGGCAAACTCACAAAATCACTTTGCTCCTCAGGCTCAAAGTCCACAAATACAGCAAGCAGGCGAGTCGAGCTTTGTTGAAGAACTGCTTAAAAAAACAGATGAGCTAAGTAGCAATATCATCAAACTTCAAATGCAAATAGAAAATCAAGAGAGCGAATTTGCTAAGCGCCTTGATACTGAAATTTCTCGTGCTAAAGAAGATGGCAAAAATGAGGGTATCGCCCAAGCAAATGCGGCAAATGAAGCGAAGATAAATGAGCTTGAGGCTAGATTTAGCGCTTCAGCTGCAAAACTTGAAGAGCAGTACGTTAAATTTGATGAGTTTTTAAAGAAGATCGAAGAAGAGCTTGGACAAACTGCTATAAAAATCGCAAAAGAAGTAATCGATAAAGAAATTTCAACCTCTTCAAATCAGATCGCTCATCATCTAGCAAGCTCGCTTATAAAAGAGCTAAGTAATGTTAAAAATATAGAAATTCGCGTAAATCCTGAGGATAGCGAATATATAAAAGAGCAATTTAGCAAGAATGAGCACGTCAAAATAAGCGCTGATGATGCTATAAGCAAAGGCGGTGTGGTTATTATAAGTGATGGTGGCAATATCGATGCAACTATGCAAACAAGGCTAGAAAAACTAAAAATGCTGGTAAATAATGAATAAAGACGTTAAAAGTTTAGATGTTGATGAACTAAACGCACTTTGTCATGACATCAGGGATAAAATTTTAGCCACTGTTAGCAAAAATGGTGGTCACCTTAGCTCAAATATCGGCGCAGTTGAGATCATTGTGGCGATGCATAAAATTTTTGACGTCACAAAAGATCCATTTATTTTTGATGTGAGCCACCAAAGCTACGCACACAAGCTACTAACTGGACGCTGGGACAACTTTGATACGCTTAGAAAATTTAACGGCATCAGTGGCTATACAAAGCCAAGCGAAAGTAAATTTGACTACTTTGTAGCAGGGCATAGCTCAACATCTATATCTCTAGCAGTCGGTGCTGCTAAGGCGATAAAACTTAAAAACGAAGATCGTATCCCAGTGGCTGTCATAGGGGATGGCTCACTAAGTGGCGGAATGGCGTACGAGGCGCTAAATGAGCTAGGGGATAGAAAATATCCTTGCGTCATCATCCTAAACGACAACGAGATGAGTATAAGCAAGCCTATAGGCGCGCTTAGCAAGTACCTAAGCCAGATGATGGCAGGACAGTTTTATCAAAAATTTAAGGGCAGGGTTGAGCGCTTTTTAAGCTACATGCCAGACTCCGCAGCCTACATGGCTAGACGCATGGAGGAGGGCATTAGACTCATCACCCCTGGCATGTTTTTTGAAGAGCTTGGACTTGAGTATATAGGCCCAGTCGACGGACATGACCTTTCAGCGCTTCTTAGTACATTTGAAACTGCCAAAAACATGAAAAAACCAGTCATCGTTCACGTACAGACACTAAAGGGCAAAGGATATGAATTTGCTGAGGGGTGCTATGAAAATTGGCACGGAGTTGGGCCATTTGATCTAAAAAGTGGTGAATTTATCAAAAGACAGTCAAACAAGTCAGCCACGGCGATCTTTAGCGAGCAGCTATTAAAAATGGCAAGAGAGCACAGCGATATCGTTGGTGTGACGGCCGCGATGCCAACAGGCACTGGCATGGACGCTTTGATACAAGAATTTCCAGATCGTTTTTGGGACGTAGCGATAGCCGAGCAACACGCAGTCACGTCTATGTCAGCCATGGCAAAAGAGGGCTTTAAGCCATTTGTTGCGATATACTCGACATTTATGCAAAGAGCCTATGATCAGGTCATTCACGATGCTTCTATTTTAAATTTAAACATCACCTTTGCGATGGATAGAGCTGGCATCGTGGGCGAAGATGGCGAAACGCATCAAGGCGCTTTTGATATCAGTTTTTTAAACGCTGTGCCAAACATGGTTCTTTTTGCCCCAAGATGCGAAGAGAGCATGAAAAATGTTATGGAATTTGCCTACTCTTACAAGGGTGTTAGCGCATTTAGATATCCGCGTGGAGCGTTTATCTTAAGAGATGAGTTTGAAGCTCAGCCACTTGAGTTTGGCAAGGGTGAAATTTTAGCTGATGCAAATAGTGATATTGTATTTTTAGGCTATGGCAACGGCGTTGGCAGAGCAAATTTGGTTAGAAATTTACTAACTGGCAAGCTTGATGTGATATTGGTTGATCTTGTCTTTGCAAAACCGCTTGATAGTGAGCTTTTATTAGATCTTGCAAAACGCACTAAAAAGTGGTACATCTTTAGCGATAGTGCTAAAAAAGGTGGTATTGGCGATATAGTAAGTGCATTTTTACAAGAAAATAAAATTTCAAATATAAGCGTCATTAGCTTCGAGTATGAAGATAAATTTATTCCCCATGGTTCAACTGCTGAAGTTGAAAAGTACCTTGGTATAAGTGCCGAGCAGATTACCAAAAATTTACTAGAAAATAATTAATATCATTTAATAAAGTAACGTTTAATATTATTTTTGCTAGCATAAGCCAAAATAAAAACAAGGAAAAGCATTATGCAATACGTATCATTATTAAAGCAATCTGGGCTAAAAGTTACGCCACAACGCCTTAGCGTTTTAAGAATTCTTGATCGCCACACGCATCCAACGATTGATGAGCTTTATGATGAAATTTTAAAAGAGAGTCCATCAGTTTCTCTTGCGACAGTTTATAAAAATTTAAATACTTTAAAAGACGAAGGTCTCGTAGTCGAAGTAAATATCGTCAATCAAAAAGCTAGATACGACATCTATGAATATCCACATATCCATGTAGTTTGCGAGAGCTGTGGAAGCGTTGAGGACGTGAACTACGATGATGCTGAGCTTGGCAAATATCAAGAGGCACTAGAAAAGAAGATCGGAAATATAATAGAACGTCTAAATATCGTAGCTAGCGTAAAAAGCTGTAAACACTGTAAATAAAATTTATGTTGCTATTTAGCAACATAAATTCCATATTTTTTCTTATAAAAATACTTTTAAAATAAGCCTAAATTTAGCATCTTTCTCATTGTTTTAAGCACTAACTTGCTAAAATGAACAAAAAATTTTGGAGAAAAATGTGAGTTTGGAGATAGAGCGTAAATTTTTACTCAAAAATTCTCAAATTCTAGATTTTTTAAAAGAAGCTGGAGTAGTCTTTAAACATCTTGAAATTTCTCAATTTTATACCAAGATAACGCAAAATGAAGAGATCCGCTTTCGAAGTGAAGAGGATAAATTTATAAAAACTGTAAAGATTGGCAAAGGTCTAATCAGAGAAGAAAATGAAGAATTTTGCGAAAAAGCGGAGTTTAAAAAGGCTCTTAAAAACCGCATCGGTAGTGTCATCTTAAAAGATAGATATATTTTTAAACTAAATAACAATCCTTGCAACATCGATATTTTTAAAAATAAACTAAACGGACTTTGTACATTTGAGATCGAATTTAGCGATGAAAATGAAGCCGTATTTTTCAAGCTGCCACCGTTTTTAGAAAATTTTTGCCTAAGGGATGTAACTTGCGATAAAAGATATAAGAACAAATTTCTTGCCATTCATGCTAATGAAAATGAAAAAATTGACTACAAAAGAGCCTATAAGATTATAAAAGAAAAAGAAATTCTGCCAAATTTTGCTGCAAATCTAAAAAGCGGAGAGGCGCTAAGAGTCCTTTTTGTTAGTATTTTTAAAGTAATAAAAAGGCTAAAAAGCCAGTATTTGATAGACAAAGATGAAGAAGTTTTGCATGAACTTCGCATAAATTTAAGAAAGGTTAGATCGATCCTTAAAATTTTTAGTGGCGTTTTTGATGAGAAAGTGACACTTTTTTTTGGTGAGAATTTTAAAATGCTTGCAAACTCGACAAACAAAAAGCGAGATTTGGATGTATTTTTGAGCTTTTTAAACGAGCAAAAGAACGCAAATGAGCCTATATATTTTGTGAAAAAGGCTCTAGATTTAGAGTATGAAAATGTAAAAAGCTACCTTGGTGACGAAGAAAACTACGCATTTTTAAAAGAGTGGGAGATATTTTTAAATGAGGGTGAATTTTATAAATCAAAACTCTTTGATGTAAGCCTTTCGCGCCTTGGTTCGTTTAAGCTTAGAACGCTTTTGGTTTTAGCTCAAAAAAGAATAAAAAGCCTTAATCAAGACTGCCCAAATGAGAGCTTTCATGATCTTAGGATAGAGCTTAAAAAGATGAGATACACATATGAGTTTTTATGTGAAATTTTCTATTTTGAAGGGCTTAAAAAGTATGAAGATAAGCTAAAGCAGATGCAAGAAATTTTTGGCAATCTTCAAGACTATGACGTCTGGCTCGGTATCCTTAAAAGGCTTCCAGAAATGCCAGATAAAGAGAGGCTCAAGAGTAAAATTTACAAGCAAATTTATAAAAGTAGAGAAGAGATACTAAAAAAGCGTCTTAAATTTATAAAAGCAACTCGCAAAATTTCAAGAAATTTAAAAATTTACTACATATAAAAGGGCAAATTTATGCAAAAACAAGAAAAAATCGTTGATATGTTTAACCAGATCGCTCCGACTTATGACGTCGCAAACAGAGTGCTAAGTCTTGGTGTGGATGTGAGTTGGAGGAAATTTGCCTGCAGATATATGCTAGAAATTTTTAAAGAAAGAAGCATAAATATTGTAGACGTGGCTTGTGGCACTGGCGATATGATGGGGCTTTGGAGTGAAATTTCAAAAGAATTTGGCGTGCAGATAAAAAGCCTTACTGGCATCGATCCCTCAAGCGGTATGCTAAAAGAGGCGAGGGCAAAATTTCCAAATTTTAAATTTATAGAGGCCTATGCTGACAACACGACGCTCGCAAGTGGTGAGGCTCAAATTTTAAGCATAAGCTATGGTATCAGAAATGTGGTTGAGCGAAAGGCAGCACTTAGGGAGTTTAACAGAGTGCTTGCTCTAAATGGCTACGTAGTCGTACTTGAATTTACAAAGCGCCAGAAAAAAGGCTTTATAACTGCGCTAAGAGATTTTTACCTAAGTAAAATTTTGCCAAAGATTGGTGGCTTTATCTCAAAAAACAAAGAGGCGTACGAATATCTGCCAAGTTCGATCGAAAATTTCTTGGACGCAAAGAGCTTTTGCGACGAGCTAGCCACGGCTGGTTTTGAGATAGAGCTTTGCAAAGGCTTTAGCATGGATATCTCGACACTATTTATCGCTAAAAAGGTAAGAGAAATCAATGCTTAGTGTTTCTGAGCTAAACGAAAAAGCAAAGGCACTGCTTGAAGCCACACTTGACTATGTCGAGGTAAGTGGAGAAATTTCGCGCCTTACTAAGCATGCTTCTGGGCACTGGTACTTCACGCTAAAGGATGAGAAGTCAAGCATTTCAGCCGTGATGTATCGCATGAACAACCAAAAGGTGAAATTCTTACCAAAAGATGGCCTAAAAGTAAAAATTTATGGCAAAGTGACCATTTATTCGCCAAGCGGGTCGTATCAGCTAGTGGCTAGTGCGATGCTGCCTGATGGCGAGGGTGAGCTTGAGCTTGCGTTTAGGCAGCTTAAAGAAAAGCTCGAAAACGAGGGCCTTTTTGACATAGGCGCAAAAAAAGAGATACCAAATTTACCTAAAAAAATAGCCCTTGTTACAAGCGCTACTTCGGCAGCGCTTCAGGATATGTTAAAGGTCGTGACTAGTCGTTGGAAACTAAGCGAAATTTATATCTTTGATGCCTTGACTCAGGGTGAAAATGCCCCAAGCTCGCTCATAAAGGCTTTACGAAGAGCTGATAGATACGGCGTTGATGTGATCGTTTTGGCTCGCGGAGGTGGTAGCAAAGAGGATCTTTGGTGCTTTAACGACGAGGGCTTGGCGCGTGAAATTTATGCTACCAAAACGCCAGTCATAAGCGCTATCGGACACGAGATCGACTACGTTATAAGTGATTTTGTAGCAGACCGCAGATCGCTTACGCCAAGTGCAGCCATGCTTGATCTGTTGCCTGATGAAGAGGCGTTTTTTCAGTATCTTGATAGGCTCAGCGACGATCTTGATAGCGCTTTAAGCTTAAAGATAACCAAAAAGCAAAATTTGCTAAATGTTCTTCTTTCTAAATTTTCATCAAACGCTCTAAAAGCTAGGATCGAGCTAAAATTTAGCGAGGTAGCAAACAAGCAAAATGCCCTAACAAACGCCGTGCAAAGAAAGATCTTGCTTCTTGGCTCGGCTCTTAGCTCGCTAGAGAAGGCTTATGAGATGAGAGAGCTCTTTTTTGAGAGCACGAAGGGGCTTATTGAGGTCAGAAAAGATGGCAGGAGGGTTGATCTTAGGGATTTAAAAATAGACGATGAGATAGAGCTTGTCTCGCAAAATACACATAAAAAAGCAATTATCAAGGAGTAAAAATGAGTAGAAAAATTAACTTTAGCGCAGGCCCAAGCGCGATACCACTAGACGTTTTAGAGCATGCAAAAGCCGAATTTACCGACTACAGAGGTGAGGGCTACTCGATCATGGAGATCAGCCACAGAAGTAAGACCTTTGAGGAGATCCACTTTGGCGCGATGGATAAGATAAGAAAGCTCTATAACATCGGCGATGAGTATGAAATTTTATTCTTGCAAGGCGGCGCACACTTGCAATTTAGCATGATACCGATGAATTTATATCAAGGTGGCAGGGCCGAGTACACAAACACTGGCGTTTGGACAAACAAAGCGATCAAAGAGGCAAAAGTGCTTGGCGTAAATGTAGATGTCGTCGCAAGCAGCGAGGATGAAAATTTCTCTTACATACCTGAGTTTAAATTTAGTGACGATGCTGACTACGCCTACATCTGCTCAAATAATACGATTTACGGCACACAGTATAAGGCTATGCCAAAGACCAAATCGCCCCTAGTTGTTGATGCTTCGAGCGACTTTTTCGCTAGACCGCTTGATTTTAGCAGTATCGGCTTGCTTTACGGTGGCGCTCAGAAAAATGCAGGTCCAAGTGGTGTGACTATCGTTATTATAAGAAAAGATCTAGTTGATCGCGTGAGCAGCCAAAATGTCCCTATGTTTTTGCGATACAAAACGCACGTAGAGGCAAACTCACTTTACAACACGCCGCCAACTTTTGGAATTTATCTTTTAAATTTAACCATGCAGCACCTACTAGATCTTGGCGGACTTGCAGAGGTTGAGAAGATAAATGCAAAAAAAGCAAGCACGCTTTATGACATCATAGACGGCTCAAATGGCTTTTACGTGGGCCATGCCAAAAAATCAAGCAGATCAGATATGAACGTGAGCTTTACAATACCAAAAGATCATGCGCTTGAACCAGTTTTTGTAGAAGAAGCGCTAAAAGAGGGCATGCTAGGGCTAAAAGGTCACAGACATCTTGGCGGCATAAGAGCCTCTATCTACAATGCCGTTAGTCAAAGCGACGTTGAAAAACTTGGCGAATTTATGAGAGAATTTGCAAGAAAACATAGCTGATGAATAAAACAAAGAAAGCTTACGATGAAATTCCTTATTTCTCGGCTGCATTTAGCGACTGCTCGCCAGTTAGGATAGAAGCGGTTGCTAAATTTCTGGGGCTTAAAGCAGCTAGCTTAAAAGAGGCTAGAGTGCTTGAGCTTGGCTCATCATATGGCGGCAATATCTTGCCATTTGCCATTTCGCATAAAAACGCAAAAGTCGTTGGTATCGATATCTCAAGCCATCAAGTGGCTGAAGGTAACAAGGTAGCAAAGCAGATAGGTTTGGAAAATTTTACTCTGCTTGAGCGAAATTTTTTACACATGAACGAAAGCGATATAAAAGAGCTTGGGAAATTTGACTATATTATCGCTCATGGCGTTTATAGCTGGGTAAGTCCAAATGTAAGAGATGCGCTGCTTGCCACGATTAAGGCACTACTAAGCGAGGATGGCATCGCTTATGTTTCGTATAATACCTATCCTGGCTGGAAGAGCCTTGATATTTTAAGAGATTTTATGCTTTTTGCAAGCGCTGGCAAGGAGAGCAAAGAGGCACTTTCTCACATAAAAGATGAGTTAAATTTCTTGCAGGATTATTTGAAATTTAGCTTGCAAAGCCAAAGCGACGTCGTATACAAAGATAGTATGAAGCTTCTTTTAACACAGCTAAATTTCTTGCAAGGCATCATCGCAAAGGGTAATGATTATTATATATTGCATGACTTTTTAGAGGCAAGCAACGAGCCAATCTACTTTCATAAATTTGCTAAGCATATCGACAAACACGGACTTTGCTACGTAATAGATGCTTCGCTAAATGATATCTTTGCAAGCTCAACTGGAATTTATCGCTTTGACGCACATATCGAGCAAAATTACAACTCTCGCATCAAAAAAGAGCAACTAAACGACTTTTTGTTTAATAGATCATTTAGAAAAAGTCTCATCGCTCACAAAGAGAGGCTTGGCGGTGCTGAGGACTTTGACGCGGTGCTTGGAGAGAGCGAGCTTGATAAGATTTATTTTGCATATTTTAGCGAGCAGCCAAGGACAAAAACGCAAGAAATTTTAAGCGAAAGCTATCCACAAAGCTTAAATTTAAGCGAAGCAAAAACGGTACTTGGAGAGAATGCAAACGAAGCTTTTGTAGGGCTACTTGAAATTTTAAACGATCAAAGCACTAAAATTTCTTCTTCAAAACTCAAAGCACTTATCTATGAGCCTGGCAAAACTAGACTAAAGCCTAGAGCTGCTGCGTATCTTGAATATTTTTTAAATGCTAGCTCACCAGTTATCTCTTTGGCAAATGAGCTAAATGGTAAGCTAAACCTGAGCCACCAAGAGATCAAAGCAGCCTTGAAATTTGATGGTAAAGCTAGTTTAGAAGATATCGCAAAGAGCGTAAATTTAAGTAAAGACGAACTAGATAAGCTTGCTTTTAAATTAAGTGAAGCCTACTTTTTTGAAGAAATTTAAGACTAGCTAACCTAGCCTTAAATTTTTAATTTAGCCAAATATCATATCTTTTAAGATTAGAATTATCATCGCTATGTAAAAGAGTAAAAACCACTTTTTAAGTGCTTTTTTATCCATAGCTTGTGTCTTTTTGGTGCCAAAGTATGCGCCTATTAGCGAGCCAAGGCCTAGAAAAGCACCTTCTAAATAAGAGATATGGCCGCTTAATGAAAGTGAGATAAAGCCAGAGAAGGCTGCAAACATCACAAAAAATACTCCCATTGAAACGGCTTTTTTTAGCTCATAGTGTAAAAAGCCTACCAAAATAGGAGCTATAAAGACGCCCCCGCCGATACCAATACTAATGGCAAGAGCGCCCACAAAAAGACCAACTAAAAATAGTAAAAAAAGTGAGTTATTTGCGTTTGAGCCGTCACTATTTGGCATGAAATATAACTTAAAAAGGGATAAGATAAAGGTGACGAGTAAGAGTGACTCAAGTAAAATCGCTGGCGCATACGAGACGATAATGCCACTAAAACTAGCTCCAACTAAGCCTCCAAGCCCTAAAACTACGCCGCGATTTAGTTTTAAAAGGCCAGCTTTGTAGTTTAGATATGAGCCAAAAGTCGCACTAAATATCATTTGCATGACGCTTATGCCAATAGCGGTTTTTATGTCATATCCAAAGGCGACCATTATAGGAACGACGACTGTGCCACCACCGATACCAAAAAAGCCAGCGATGTATCCAACGCCGATACCAATTATAAAAAGTTCAACAAAAAGCATAAATTTCCTTTTATGAGTGCTAAATTTTAGCCAAGCGGTGTTAAAAAAATAGTAAAAAGGTGAAATTTGGGCATAAATTTAGAAATTTGATAAAAATTTTAAAAACTAAAAGCGAACTTTTTTTATAATCATCAAAAATTTAAAGGAAAAAAATGCTCTTAGAACAACCACTCTTTTATTATGAAGCAATCAGAGAGAAATTTAAAAATAGCTACCTAGCTGAGGATAAGACGCAAACGATTATAGGCATTGATTGCGAATATATCGATGAAAAGGATATGGATTTTTATGGGCTTAGAAGTTATTTTGATACAAATCGTAATAAATCTTTAGCTCCATTTGCAGGTCTCTTTGGTGTTTTTGCTTATGATGGCGTGAGATATTTTGAATATATCGGAGAAGAGAAAGCTAAAAAGTATGAATTTCCAAAATTTATCTACGCTGACGCAAAGGCCTACCTGCACTTTGACAAGATGAGTAAAATTTATACATTTTATGGAGATAAGAATAAATATTATGATTTTTTGCTTGATGCGAAAGTTGAATGCAAAAGCAAAGAGCAGAGTAAATTTAGTATAAAAACTGATCTTGGTAAAGAAAAGAAACACTTTGAGGATATGGTTGAGTTAGCAAAAGAGTATATAAGAAGTGGCGATGTCTTTCAGGTGGTGCTTGGTGAATTGCTTGAAATTTCAACGAATATGAGCAGTTTGGAATTTTATAAAAAGCTCTCACTTACAAATCCAAGCCCATATATGTTTCATTTTCCTACACCTTATGGCGATGTGGTTGGCTCTTCGCCAGAGCTTGTTTTTGAGATGAAAAGTGAGCAAATTTTTGTAGCTCCGATCGCAGGCACAAGGCCTAGAGGAAGCGATGCAAATGCAGATGCGGTACTTGAAAATGAGCTTTTAAGTGACGAAAAGGAGCTGGCTGAACATAAAATGCTAATTGATCTTGCCAGAAATGACATCGGCAGGGTTTCAGAACCAAAAAGTGTAGCTGTAAGAAATGCGATGCATATCCAAAAATATGAAAAAGTAATTCATATCGTAAGCGATGTCTATGGAAAGTGCGCTAAAGGGCTTGATCTTTTTGATGTCTTAGCTAGTATCTTTCCGGCTGGCACATTAAGTGGAGCCCCAAAAATAAGAGCTATGCAGATAATCAATGAGCTTGAAATTTCTGAGCGAAATATCTATGGCGGCGGCATTGGATTTTTGCATTTTAATGGCGATGCTCAAGTTGCTATTCTTATTCGCTCAGCCATCTTTGTGCCAGGTGAAAATGAATTTAGTGATGTATTTGTGGGGGCTGGAGCTGGTATAGTTTATGACTCAAAAAGCGAAAGAGAGTACGCTGAAATTTGCCATAAGCGAGCAAGCGTGCTAAATATATTTAAAAATAACGCAAAAGAGTTTTAGGCGTTAAACTTAATAAATTCATAAGAGCTTTTAGCGTAGCTAGTACCCATAGAATCGATTTGCTCTCTTACGGTAGCTGAAAGCTCTGCTTTTGTGATATTTTTGGCTAGCACTTTTACAAAAGGAAATTCACTTCTTTCTTGTGCGCCAAATATCAGCACTCTTGTATCAACCTTTTGGCTTTGCCTTGTCTTATCAACAACTCTTGTTAGCTCTTCGTAGTTGAAGTCTTTTGCATTTTCATCTATAAGAACGATGCCGTAAGTTTTAGTTTTTATTTTTGTTAATAGCTCATCAAAGCTATTTGTGGTTTCAAGTGTGTTGTAAAATTCTCCTAGAGCTGAGCTAAATATTTTATTCTCCATTGGTGATTTCTTAAATAAAATAATATTTTCGCTTTTTGCTAGATAGCTTTCGTCTATTGCAATCTCGCCAAAATTTGGTAAAAATTTTCTAAAAATTTGAGCTAGTTCGTCACTATTTATTGGCGTTTTTATATAGGCATTGAAGTATTCTTTGACACTCTCTCCATCTATATTTGAAGTATTTGAAAGCATTAGTATAATTGGAATTTTTGCATTTTGTATGGCTGCTTTTATAAGATCAATATTTTTTTGAAGGCTATTTTTTTCAGCTTCGAAAAATTTCGAGCCAACAAATATAAGGTCAAAATCGCCTTGCTTTATGGCTTGTTTTAAATCTTTTTTATTACAAACTCCCACAACTTCACAGTTAAATTTACTAAAACCACTTGCTGTTATATCTATGTAAATTTCATTAGTATCGCAGATCAAAATTTTTGGTTTATCGTTTAAATCTTTATTCATAATATTAGCTTCACCTAAGCAAAGTAGCCTTGTGATGCTTAACGGAGTTAGTGGATCTTTTAAAATAAGCGGATTTTTAACATCCTGACCTTGCTTATTGGTATTTCTTAAAAATATAGCATCATAATTTTTTGTAATAGATGGACTATTGCTTGTTAGCATATCCACTTTGAGCCCAAGGTCTTTTGTAGTCTGCTCAAAAGCTTCGTTGTAAGCGATATTTACGTTTTGCAAGAATGCTAATTTATGATTGCATTTTATATCAAAGTCTTTATAGTTTGATGTTGTTTTAAAAATGACTACAAATTTAAACTCATTGCCAATACTTGGAAACGAGTTAATCTCTAGCTTGCTTTCTAAATTTTTTAAATAAATTTGAGCAATTTTTAGATAAAACTCGCTCTCATCATTATTTAAGCTATTCTCATCATCTAAAAATATATCTGAAATTTGCTTTTCACTCATGGCAGCTGAGCTATTTTTTATGCTAAAGCTTACAGAACAAAGTCCGCTTCTATCAAACTCTTTTTGAACTTTTTTGATAGTGATGATAATATTTTGATGTCTTAAAGACATTGATAAAGACGCCAAAAAGATAGAGTTAAATGCGGTTTTTAATGAATTTAGATTTCCTTCTAGTTCATTTGTAAGGCTTGGATCAAGGTAGCTTATAAAATTTATCTTTTTGCTTTGCGAATAGACGATATTTGCTTGCAAAATTTCTTCAAAGCTTTTTTGAGGATCAAATATCTCGGTTTTATTGCATTCGCTATATTTTTTAACATTTGAGATATTTTTAGCATTGTTATAAAGCGAGGTCATGATATTTGCATTTTTTTCTATCGTGTCTATAAATACTTGCTTTTTGCTATTATTTGTTTCTATTTTTAAAGCCGCGGTCGATGTAAAAATTTCTTTATTAATGGACTCTAGCTTCTTGCTCACTGATAAAATATATCTATCTTTTATCTGAAAAAAGCTGCTATCTTTTACATAGGTTTCTTTTAGATCTTCATAAGCTTTTATAAGCTTTGATATCGCATTATCCGCACTTGTCTCTTTTGATGATAGGATATAACTCGATATGTATTTTGACTTATCGATAAGCACCTTTAAAAATTTCAACCTAGCAGAAATGCTAAGCAAAGATAAAATGAGCAAGCCACAAAGCAAAAACTCAAAAAAAGTCTTTATGCCAAAGCTTATTTTCTCGCTCTCGGTAAGTTCTAACAGCTCATTTTTTATATTTATGGCACTATCTAATAAAAGTATAAATTTATCATCTTCATACTGTTTGATTAAGATAATATCTTCGATATTTAGCTTCTCAGAAAATGCGATCTTGGCTTTAACTTCTCTTATTTTTTTAGCTTGATAGTTGGCTTCAAACTGATTAAAGTCTTTATAAATATTCTCTTTTAGCTCACTTTTTGGAAGCATATCAAGATTTGGTGTGTTGTCTCTTACGGAATATATATTTTCTCTTACATCATTGTTTATTGAAAATAAAGGGCCATTTATAAAGATGTTTTTTACGTAGTATTTAGTGTTGTTTGCTAAAGAGAGTTGATTGTAAATTTTACTTAAAGTTGCGGCATAAGCTTTTATTATAAGCGGAAAGTCTCGGTCTAAATCTTGTTTAAAATCGCTATCTATTTCTCCATTTATATTTTGGAAAAATTCGTAAAATAGTTCATCAAATTGATCATTTTGATTTATATTTGCTAGCAATTCTTTTAATTTATTTATATTTCGTATCTCGATACGATCGTCTTTTCTTATAGAATTTATAAATTTTTGTGTATTTTTTAAGGTGCTATCTCGCAACTTTTTTATATCTTCTTGGCTTTTGCCTATTAGCGTATCGTGCTCTTGTATTACGGATTTTATAGTTTGAAATACTAAGGATTGTTTATATAGTTTTTCATTTAGATCTTTTAGATCTGTAAATTTTTTATAGCTTTCATTTCCGCTATATGCGCAAAAGATCGCTGAAATTATTATTGGCGCTAGCAATATATAAAATTTATTATTTTTCATGGATATTCTTTTTGCTATATTTTTTGACGATATTTTCTATCTCAATTAGTCTTTTGGTAAAAAGAGACATCTCTTTCATCTTTCCATTTTGATTGTTATCTAAAAAAGCGTTAAGCTCATTTGCAAGGTTATTAAGCTTTAAATTTAATGCAGCTTCCCTTATCTCATCTACGTATTTTTTGAGCATTATCTCGTCTTTTGCGATTATGGCTGATTGGATCTGGATAAGAATTTCTCTTGCGTTGTGCAAAAAGATATTTAAATAGGACGCAAAATCTTTTTTATTTAAATTTAGTATTTTAAGCGATGTTTCAAACCAAGAATCATCGATAAGTGATTGTGTCTGCGTGTCAAAAAGATACCATGCGTTTAGTTTAAAAACAGGCAGTCTTAATGTAGGTTTTACTTTTACTGCTGCTATTAGATTTTGGTTGTTTATTATGTCTTGCTTCTCTAAAAGCACGATAAAAAATTTTTCGCCATTTTTTAAAATGGCATTTTGCAATCTCGCTTCTAGTAAGATCGCACCGCCATCTTTTCTTTTTAAATTTACTCTAGCACTATTATCTTTCGTATTTTGTAAAAATTCCAAGAAGCTGTAGTTTGTGCTTTCTTGGCTTGTTATGACTAGCTCACTTATATCTTTGTATTGCGATAAAAAATCATCTAGACTATCAAAACATAATAGCTCAAGTGAATCTTGCGTTATCGCAGATATTTTTAAATTTTCATCATATATTATCACTTCAAATTTCCTTCTTTGAGCACTGCAAGCTTTTCTGCTACGCTTTTATTTGTTATTTTTGCCACTTCGTCTAAATTCGCTTCGTTGATTTTATCAAAACTTCCGTAAAAGCTGATTAATTTCGCGATACTGCCCTCAGATACGCCAGCCTGCTTTAGAATTGATCTTTGCATATCGTTTTTCTGCCTTGTTTTTCTGTGAAAGCTGATGACAAATCTATGGCTTTCGTCACGCATTTTTTGGAAAAACTGAAGCTTTTTATCGCTCGTGCTTAGGCTAAAGCTGCCATTTTTTGTATAAATTTTATCCTTTGCCTCGCCTTTTGCGCGGTGAGCTTTGGCATCGATCTTCTCTTTTGAAATGGCTATCACATCGACGTTTGCACCACTGCTTGCTAAAATTTCACAGGCTAAGTTTAAAAGCACTTCGCCTCCGTCAATAACCCAAAGATCAGGCGGACTAAGCTTGTCAAATCTGAGTGCTCTAGCTGTCAGGCTCTCTTTCATCTGATCGTAGTCGTTTTTAGAGCTTAGGTGCATGTGGCGGTAGTTTTGCTTCGCCCACTCTCCATGTTCATAGCGCACCATCGCTCCGACACTTGCCTCGCCAAAAAGGTGTGAGTTGTCGTAAGCCTCGACCACGTAAGGCGTGTGAGCTAGGTCAAAGTACTCTTTTATCTCGTTTACTAGCTCGTTATCATGCGTTTTTAGATATTTTTCGATGCTAACTTCAGCGTTTTTTGTAGCGATCTCACAAATTTTACGCTTATCGCCTATTTTTGGGCAGGTGATACTAAATTTACGTCCAAATCTCTCGTTTAAAATTTCCTCCACCAGCTCACTATCTTCAAAGC
Organism: Campylobacter concisus; assembly: GCF_902460665.1. Lineage (GTDB taxonomy): Bacteria > Campylobacterota > Campylobacteria > Campylobacterales > Campylobacteraceae > Campylobacter_A > Campylobacter_A concisus_AL. Next base: position 638,788 of record NZ_CABPUR010000002.1, read on the forward strand.
TCTCATGCACATAAATTTTGGTGCTAATTATCGGCTGTCCAGCTATGAAGCTTTTTAAAATAGCCTGCTTATAAGCTTCGTTTATCTCGTCTTTTTGGGCGTTTTTGGCCTGCGTGATGTCAGTTTTTACGCCAGTTATCTTGCCACTTTGCACACTAAATCTTACCGCACAGATCATATCGTGCACGCAAGCGACCGAGTAGGCCTCAAAGTCCTCAAGTTTAGCAAGATCAACTTCAACCTTTGTTTGCATGTTTTTAAGTGTTTGTATCTTATCTCTAGTCGCGGCTGCTTGCTCGTAGTCTTCGGCTTTGGCGTAGTTTAGCATGAGCTCTTCAAGGCGAGCGATAAGTAAATTTGGATTTTGTAAGGCCGCGATAGCTTCGTTTACGATTTTAGCGTAGTTTTCTTTTGAAATTTTGCCTTCACACGGGGCGTAGCAGCGTTTTAGCTGATAAAAAAGGCAGGCTTTTTTGCCTTTGATGCAGGACTTTTTCTGAACGAGATTGTAATTTAGATAAAGTGCCTCAAGCAGCTCGCTAGCTCCACTAAAATATGGCCCAAAATAGCGGATATTCGAGCCTTTTACCACCTTTCTGGTGATCTCAAATCTTGGAAAATCATCATTTAAATTTATAAAGATATAAGGATATGTCTTGTCGTCACGAAGCAAGATGTTGTATTTTGGTTTTAGTTGCTTGATAAATGAATTTTCAAGTATCAGCGCGTCTGCTTCGCTTGGCGTGACGATGTATTCAAGATGCACAGCTTCGCTTATCATCTTTGAAATTCTTGGGCTTAGTTTTTCAGCCGGAGCTAGACTTGGGGTAAATTTAAAGTAGCTTTTGACCCTGTTTTTTAAAATTTTGGCCTTGCCGACATATAAAAGTCTGTTTTGAGCGTCAAAATATTGATATACGCCAGGCTCGTTTGGAAGCGTTCTTATCTCGTCTATTAGCATCTTGCCTGCTCATTTTTTTTGAGCAAAATTTCTCTTAGCTCTTCAAATTTTTGGTGTATTTGCTCGTCTTTTGCTAAATTTTTAAACTCGCCTTTACTAGCTGGCGCATAAAAGATGGTACTTTGCTCTTTTTGATTAAAAAATTTTAAAAATTTGCTCACGACAAATCTTATATTTTCTTCTTTTTTGTTCTTTGTATAGTTGATTTCGTTAATAGGTTTTGGAGTAAGAATGCTGTTAAAAACGCTATTTTTATTAAATTTGCAAAAGGTTTTTAATAACCTTTTTATATCATTTATACTACTATCACGCCTAAGCTCTAAAAGCCCAGTGGGATGAGTAAGAACAAAGGTCAAAACACCTTCTCTAACGTAGCAAAAAGCTATATAAAATCGTTTTGCTTTCCCCATAAGCTCTAAAAGCTGTTGGCACTCATTTGCCATGCTTAATTTTTCTTTATACAAAGGATTTTCGTGAATAGTATTTATCAAAAATTTAGCGTTTTTCATGGGCTTATCTTATCATCTTTTATTTTAATTTTTACTCTTTTTGCATTTAGCGGTTGTGGCTATAAAGATGATCCATTTTATGGAAATGCTCCCGTAAAAGAAAAGAAAACTGATAAGATAAACAAAATCTAGTAAAATTTTCGTATTTAAATAAAAATGTAATGTAAGCTTAATAATTTTAACTAACCTAATTTTTAGGCTCATTTAAGTAATATACCAAGATTTTTTATTCTACAAGGAGAGTATAATGAGGTTTTTTGGACTTCTAGGCTTGTTTTTCGCGATGGCTTTTGGTGCTGATGGAGAAACCGCAGCTATTGACTTAACTACTACGTGGGCAGGAATTTTATCGCTTATAATTTTTGTTGTTGGATATTTTTTCATAGCAGCAGAAGAAAATTTTCATATCGACAAAGCAAAACCTGCTATCTTTATCGGTACGTTTATGTTCCTGCTTATCGGCGTTTATATGCTTATAAATGGCATGGATGTGCATTCGCTTGAACATGAGGTAAATCACCTGATTTTAGAGATCGCTCAGATCGTATTTTTCTTGATGGTGGCGATGACATTTATCGAAGCACTTATCGAAAGAGACGTATTTAATGCACTTAAATATAATCTTGTATCAAAAGGCTATACTTATAGAAAACTATTTTGGCTAACTGGTGTTTTGGCATTTTTCATAAGCCCAGTGGCTGATAACCTAACAACAGCACTTATTCTTTCAACCGTTCTTCTAACAATAGATAGAAATAATACAAATTTCCTAGTAGCTGGTGCGATAAATATCGTCGTAGCAGCAAATGCAGGTGGAGCATGGAGTCCATTTGGCGATATCACTACGCTTATGGTTTGGGCAGCAGGTAAGTCACCATTTCTAGACTTTTTCGCACTTTTCCCAGCATCTATTATTGGCTGGCTTGTAACAGCATTTTTACTTTCTCGCGTAGTGCCAAGTACTGCACCGCATTTTGATGTGGCAAACGAGCCAAAAGTTGTTATCAAAAAAGGTGGCAAAGCAGTTATTACAATAGGCGCATTTACTATCTTTTGTGCAGTTATGATGCACCAGCTTTTTCACTTACCAGCGATGTGGGGAATGATGTTTGGCTTCTCGCTGCTTAGTCTTTACACTTACTATTTCAAAAAAGCTCACAAAAATGAAGAGCCAATGCATGTATTTCACTATATGTCAAAAATCGAAAACAACACACTATTTTTCTTCTTTGGAATTTTAGCTGCAGTTGGCGCTCTTCATTTTGCTGGATTTTTAAATTACGCTGTATCACTTTATGATAAATTTGGCTCAACTGCTGTAAATATTGGCGTTGGTTTCCTTTCAGCAATCGTTGATAACGTTCCAGTTATGTCAGCTGTTTTGAAAGCAAATCCAGCAATGGGAGCTGATGCAGGCGAGGCAATGAGTCAGTGGCTACTAGTGACACTAACTGCTGGTATCGGCGGTTCGATGATCAGCTTTGGTTCAGCAGCTGGTGTTGGAGTAATGGGTAAATTAAAAGGAATTTATACCTTTGGCGCACATATGAAATACGCTTGGATGGTGGTTCTAGGATATATCGTATCAATCATTGTTTGGTATGTGCAGTTTGAAATTTTTCATATCTATTTTTAAAAGGTTATAAATGAACAATACGATTATAGTTTTGGATTTTGGTTCGCAATACACTCAGCTAATAGCTAGAAGGCTAAGAGAAGAGGGCGTCTACACTGAAATTTTGCCATTTAATGCAAAGCTTAGTGAGATAAAGGCGAAAGAGCCAAAAGGTATCATTTTAAGTGGCGGTCCAGCTAGTGTTTATGCTAAAGATGCTTATTTTTGCGATAACGGCGTCTTTGAGTTAAACATCCCTATACTTGGCGTTTGCTACGGCATGCAACTACTTGCTCACACGCATGGGGCTGAGGTTTTAGCGGCTGATCAAAAAGAGTATGGCAAGGCAGAGCTTAACGTTATTAAAGAGCATGAGCTATTTAAAGATACACCTTCAAAACAAATCGTATGGATGAGTCATAGTGACTATGTAAAGGACTTGCCAGAGGGCTTTGAGGTGATCGCTGTTAGTGAGAATTCGCCTTATTGTGCTTTTGGCGATGATAAACGTAAATTTTATGCGATCCAGTTTCACGCAGAGGTGCAACACAGCGAGTATGGCACGCAAATTTTAAAGAATTTTGCTAAATATATCTGCGGTTGCGAGAGCACATGGAACATGGGAAGCTTTGCTAAAAATAAGATAGAAGAGATAAGAAAAACAGTAGGCACTCACAAGGTGCTTTGTGCAGTTAGCGGTGGCGTGGATAGCTCCGTGACTGCGGCACTTTTAGCGGCTGCTGTGCCTGAAAATTTGATCCTTGTCTTTGTTGATAACGGACTTCTTAGAACAAACGAAAGAGAGCAAGTTGAAGCTACATTTAGAACAAAGCTTGGCGTTGAGCTAGTTAGCATAGACGCGAGCGAGATCTTCCTTGGCCGCTTAGCTGGTGTGATAGATCCTGAGAAAAAACGCAAGATCATAGGTGAGACCTTTATAGAAATTTTTGAGCAAGAGGCCAAAAAGCATGGTGATGTGAAATTTCTAGCTCAAGGCACTCTTTATACTGATATCATCGAAAGCTCAGTAGTTGGCTCAAGTAAGACGATAAAGAGCCACCACAACGTTGGTGGTTTGCCTGATTGGATGACATTTGAGCTAATAGAGCCGCTAAGAGAAATTTTTAAAGATGAGGTTAGAAAGCTTGGTCTTGAGCTTGGACTAAGCCGTGATCTAGTATTCCGTCATCCTTTCCCGGGACCGGGCCTTGCTATCCGCATCATGGGCGAAGTAAATAAACCAAGCCTAGAGCTACTTCGCAAAGCCGATGTGATCTTGCGTGATGAGCTAAAGAGTACTGGCTGGTACAACAAAACTTGGCAGGCATTCTGCGTGCTTTTAAATGTAAATTCTGTTGGCGTTATGGGTGATAACCGCACTTACGAAAATGCTGTTTGCGTACGTGTGGTTGATGCGAGCGATGGCATGACTGCGAGCTTTTCAAGACTCCCTTATGATTTACTTGAAAATGTAAGTCGCCGCATTATAAACGAGGTAAACGGCATAAACCGCGTAGTTTACGATATCTCGAGTAAACCGCCAGCAACGATAGAGTGGGAGTAAAAAATACTTAAAATATTTTAGGATAGTCAATTATGTCAATAGAGGATGATTTTGTGGCGGAAGCAACAAGGCAAGAGGTAATTACTAAAATTTATGATGATGTATTTCATCCTGCAGCCAGTGTAGTTGGAGACAAATTAAAGGGTGCTACAAAAATAGCACTTTCTCCTTTATCGGTTATGATATGGAGCTATGATCAAATTAGTCTATATATAGAAGAAAAGGTTAGCGAATATTTCAATAAAAAAAATATAAAAGAAGAAGAAATTTCTACGCCAGACCCTTCAATAGCAGTACCGATAATTGAAACCATGAGGTATAGCCGCCATAAGCCTGAACTTCAAGAAATGTTTATAAATTTATTGGGAGCTTCCATGGATAGTAATAATATCAATGAACATCCTGCTTTTATTGAGATCATTAAACAGTTATCATCTGATGAGTGCAAAATGATCAAATATTTAAAAGATAATTTTATGCTTCCTATGCTTAAACTTAAATTCCAACTAAATGATGATAGTGGTGGAGAAATAGATGCGACACCTTATTTTAGTGATTTGTGTTATAAAGCCAATTGTTTTTACCCGAATAAGTTTCCAGAATATTTAAACAATTTATGCAGACTAGGGTTAGTAGAAACTCTATATGATGAATATTTTATTATAGATGAACCGTATATCGAATTACGTAGTAATAGTAATTTCCCAGTACCTACTAACAATAATAACAAATATAAAATTGTTGATAAAAAGAGTGTTTTTAAATTAACTGAATTTGGTAAGATGTTTTGTGAAGTTTGTGTATAAAAATAATAGGTTTTTACATTTAATATTTATAAAAATAGATAATCCTTATCAATAAATCATCCAAAAATTTTCACTACAATGATGTGTAAAATTTACGAAAGGAAGAAAAATGAGTAAAATTTACAATCTAAACGCCGACACGAAAGTCGTCGCAAAAAGCGTCGTTAGCAAGAGAATTTTTGATTGCGAGAATGCTCATGTCGATGTATTTGCTTTTGATACGGGCGAGGAGCTAGATCATGAGATGCTGTTTTGCGACAGCCTCGCATGGGTTGTAGAAGGCGGTGCTAGCCTATACTACGGCGAAAAGCAGATGCATATAGGTAGCGAGCAAGCTTGCCTGATAGAGAAAAAAGTGTGGCGCAAGCTAGTTTTTAACGAACCAACGAAATATATTTCAATTGATTTTAAGGAGGATTTAATGATAGATCATTTACCTAAGGCAGCTATTTTTAGCTTAGTTGATGCAGTGGAATACGAAAAAGGCAAAATCGTGAGCAAAACGCTCGTAAAGAACGAAAACGGCTCAATGTCATTACTTAGTTTTGACACAGACCAAGAGCTCTCAACTCACGCAGCTCCAGGCGATGCACTACTTATCGCACTTGATGGTGAGATGAAGCTAACTATTGGTGATGAACATTTTGATATCAAAAAAGGTGATACTATCGTGCTACCAGGCAAAATACCACATGGATTAAAGATAAAAGATAAATTTAAAATGCTCTTAATCGTCACCAAAGACAAAATGTAATACCAAGCCCTATTTTTAGGGCTTTTTATAACAACAGTAGCAAATTTATACTTAATAAAGCAAAAAGTAAAGTCATAATATAATCTCTTTAAAAATTTAAATAAGAGTTATGAAAAAAGAAAATTCCAAACTATTTTTATTGCTATTTTTAGGTGCTCTCTCTGCTTTTGGACCATTTGTCACAGATCTTTACTTGCCAGCACTTCCAGCCATAACCGAGTGGTTTAGCACAAGCGTTTCAGCAGCTCAGCTAACGCTTACGACCTCGATGGCAGGCTTAGCCATAGGTCAGCTCATAGTTGGCCCAATAAGTGATAAATTTGGCCGAAAATTGCCCCTTACCATCTCGCTCGTCGTCTATACGATAAGCACTGTTTTTATATTTTTCTCGCAAAATATCCAGTTTTTTATCTTTATGAGAATTATTCAAGGGCTTGCAAGTGCAGGTAGTTTGGTTATTTCAAGGGCTGTTGTTAGTGATCTTTATAAGGGTCATGAAATGACTAAATTTTTTAGCCTTATGATGGTCGTAAATGGTCTTGCTCCGATACTATCGCCAATTGGTGGTAGTTTACTGCTTAAATTTACCGACTGGCGTGGTATTTTTATGGCACTTACTATCATTGGTATTTTGCTTTTTATCGCAAATTTTTATTTCAAAGAGAGCTTAAGTCAGTCAAATCGCTTAAAAATGCCTTTGCTAGTGACTTATAGTGTTTTTGGCAAAATTTTAAGAAAGAAAAAATTTATGCTTTTTGTAAGCATTCAGACATTTGCGATGGGTGCGATGTTTGCTTATATCGCGGCATCTTCGTTTATCTTTCAAGAATTTTATTCTCTAAGCCCAGTAAGCTATAGCTTTTGCTTTGCTTCAAATGGTTTAGGGCTTGTTATAGGAGCAAGACTTGCTAGTCTTTTAAATGAGAGAAAAGCGCTCAAAACCGGGCTTTTCGGCACCTTGTTTGCTAGTGTTTTTATTGCTTTCATGCTTTGCTTTAAATTTGAAGTGATCGGCGTCATTATCGCATTTTTCTTATTGCTTCTTTTTACAGGATTTGTCTTGCCAACTGCTTCATCGCTAGCTATGAACGAAGGCAGAGAATATGCAGGTTCAGCCTCAGCGATACTTGGATTTTGTCCATTTTTCTTAGGTGGCGTCGTCTCTCCGCTAGTTGGGCTTGGTGATATATTTTATTCGACTTCTATTGTTATTTTAGCCTGCACATTACTTGCTTTGATATTATTTTTTAGGTTAAAAAGAGTTGCGTAAAATTTATCTTATTTCAAATACAAAAACTGCTGATGAGAGCGTTGTAAATTTAAACGTTAGCAAGATCGAGTTTTTAAAATTTGAACTAAATTTAAGTGAATATGATGTGCTGGTAGCTACTTCTAAAAATGCTTTTAATGCATTAAAATTTAACAATATAAAAGCTATAAATTTGCCAGTCTTTGCCATCGCAAATAGTTGTGCGTCAGCCGCAAGAGAGTTTGGATTTAGTGAAATTTATACTGGACAAAACGCTCACGGAGACGACTTTGCAAGAGAAATTTTGCCACTTTTAAAAGGTAAAAAAGTTCTTTATCTAAAAGGTAGAGATAGCGCTTCAAATTTCTTAGAAATTTTGCAAAATGGCGGAGTAAATATAAAAGTAATTATCGCTTATCAAAACGTTTTAAACCCTTGTAAAATAGAGCTAAAACCACCAAAAAAGAGTATCTTGATCTTTGCTTCTCCACTAAATGTTAAAAATTTTCTTAGTAATTTTGGCTGGGATGAGAGCTATCAAGCGATAAGCATTGGAAAGGTCACTGCAAAAGAGCTAAAATTTACCGAGCCAATAGTGAGCCAAAGTCAAGATATAAACGCTTGTATCGCGCTTGCCAAAACATTACTTTAAGCAAAGAATTTATATAATTTTATTGCCTGAGTGAAGCGAGTCAGCATTTTACGGGGTCCAACACTTTTTTGTTAGCGAAAAGGTATGGGTGCCTTGTGATGTGGCTTCGTTTGAGTCTGAAAAGGCGAGAAGTTGCAACCGTTTGGTATCCATCTATTTGCAAGATTGGCTTTGTTTATGGGCCACTCTTCTATGCGACGCCCACTCGGGTTTTTAAATTTACGGAGATGAAATGAATATTCTCATAATAGGAAGTGGCGGCCGCGAATACGCCATCGCTCTTAAGCTAAAAAGTGAAAAAAATGATATAAATTTATACTTTGCACCCGGAAATGGTGCTACTTCACGTCTTGGTGAGAATTTAGACATAAAAGATTTTCGTGAACTAGCTAAATTTGCCAAGAAAAACGAGATAGCTCTAACGATCGTGGGACCTGAAGCGCCGCTTAGTGAAGGCGTAGTGGATATCTTTAAAAAAGAGGGTTTGCTTATATTTGGACCAAGCAAAGCAGCTGCTAGACTTGAAGCTAGCAAGGCCTATATGAAGGACTTTTTAGCTAGAAATAATATAAAAACTGCAAGATATTTAAACACAGATGATAAAGAAAAAGCATTTAAATTTATTGATACCTTAAGCGCTCCGATGGTTGTAAAGGCTGATGGACTTTGCGCTGGCAAAGGCGTTATAATCGCAAATTCTAAAGATGAGGCCAAAGAGGCAGTTAGTGACATGCTAAGCGGAGCTAGCTTTGGCGAGGCTGGTAAATTTGTGGTGGTTGAAGAGTTTTTAAACGGCTTTGAGCTAAGTTTTTTTGCTATTTGCGACGGCGAAAATTTTGTAAGTTTGCCAGTGGCTCAAGATCATAAACGTCTGCTTGATAATGACGAAGGTCCAAATACTGGCGGTATGGGCGCTTATGCCCCAAGTCCGCTTGCTTCAAAAGAGCTGATAAAAAGGGTCGAAGAAGAGGTTGTAAAGCCAACTTTAAAAGGGATGAAAAACGAGGCCAGTCCGTTTTGTGGAGTGCTTTTTGTAGGACTTATGATCGTAAAAAATGAGCCTTATGTGCTTGAGTTTAACGTGAGATTTGGCGATCCTGAGTGCGAGGTCTTGATGCCATTAATTGACGGAAATCTAAGCGAAATTTTACTAAATGCTGCAAAGGGCGAGCTAAAGCCTATTAGCTTAAAAGATGAATTTGCAGTTGGCATTGTGATGGCTAGTAAGGACTATCCGTATAAAAGCAGCCCAAAAGCTAAAATTTCAGTTTTAAATAATGTAAAAGATGCTCACATTGCTTATGCTGGTGTTAGCGAGCAAGGCGGAGAAATTTATGCAGATGGTGGTAGAGTATTAGTCTGTGTGGCCACTGCGAAGAGCATAAAAGAGGCACGTGATAGAGCTTATGAGCTTTGCGAAAATGTAAAATTTGACGGAGCACATTATAGAAAAGATATTGCCTGGCAGGCATTAAAATGAGTATGCAGATAGTTGAAAAACTTGAAAAAGAAGAAATTTCGCTAGCGCCATTTTCAAAAAGAGTGCTAGCTTACTCAATTGACGAATGTATCGTTTCTTTTTTGTTTTTGATCATTTACTGGGATGCCTTTTTGTCAGTTATGAGTTATGATGAAGCCAGAAATTTGACTTTAAATTTCTTTTGGCAAATAGTCGCATTAAAGATTATTTATCATACATTTTTTGTTTGGTATTATGGTGCGAGTCTTGGACAAATGCTAACAAAGACGATGTGCATTAATGTAGAAATTTTAGATAGACCAAATTTTATTTCAAGCTTGGTAAGAGTGATTTTTAGGTTGGTTAGTGAAGCTTGTTTTTATCTTGGTTTTGCATGGGCATTTGCAAATCCAGCTAGGCAGACTTGGCAAGACAAAATAGCAAAAACAGTGGTGATAAATGCGTAAAATTTTATTTTTAGTTCTGGTTTGTATTTTAAATCTAAGTGCAGCTGTGCAAGATGTGCAGCTTTTGGCCGATGATGTAAAGCAAGATAAAGGCATCGTAACGGCAAACAAAAACGTCGTTGTATATTCACAAGATTACCTTGTGACAGCTGATTGTGCAGTTTATGATCAAAATAATTCGGTTATCGAGCTCTTTGGAAATGTCAATATGATGAAGGGCAAAAGCGAAGTCTCTCGCTCAAACTATGCAAAGCTAAATTTAAAAAATAATGACACTGCTTTTGAATCGCTTTTTATGATGAATAAAGACATGGAAGTATGGATGAGAAGCGATGAGAGCAGCTCTGACAGTGAGTACTATAGAGTAAAAAAAGCGATGGTTTCAAGCTGTAATGTCCAAGATCCTGACTGGAGCATCACCTCAAGCTCAGCTATGCTAAATAAACAAAGCAAATTTTTACATCTTTTTAACCCAGTCTTTCGTATAGCTAATGTGCCAGTTTTTTATTTGCCATATTTTGGTTTTTCAACAGATACCACAAGAAGAACAGGTCTTTTGCCGCCTGAGCTTGGATACGGAAAATCTGAAGGTTTTTATTACAAACAGCCGATTTATTTTGCACCTTATAATGAGTGGGACTTTGAGCTTGATCCGCAGATAAGAACAAATAGAGGTGCTGGAATTTATGGTGCGTTTAGATTTACTGAGTCGCCTGATTCAAGGGGCGAAATCAGCTTTGGGTCATTTACTGATAAAAACAGCTACCAAGCCAAGCAAAAAGGAGAGACTTCAAATAAGGCCGAACTAAAAAATAAAACACATAAAGGCATTGGACTAAAATACGAAAGAGATAAGCTTATAAGATACCTTAGTGAAGCGGATTTACAAGAGGGAATTTGGATAGACGCAACGAAGCTAAATGATATAGATTATTTAAATTTAAAGGGCAGGGATGATGATTATGATTCGCTTGTAACTTCTAAATTTAACTACTTCATCGCAAATGACGATCATTATTTTGGTGCTTATGCAAAATACTACATAGACACTGAAAAAATTGGCTCAAAAAATGAGAACAAAGATACGCTTCAAGAGCTTCCATTGCTTCAGTATCATAAATTTACAGATGATATTGTCTTGCCAAATATCTTATATTCACTCGATCTTCAGTCACATAGATATGATAGAAAGATAGGCGTTAGAGCGACTCAGTATGAATTTACACTTCCAGCTTCAGTGCATGTGCCACTGCTTGATGATAGTTTAACGTTTTCATTTTACGAGTACCTATACGCTTCAAGAATAAATTACGAGAATAAGATAAATTCATTTGATGATAAAAGAGAAGATAAGCATACAAATTTTGTAAATAATTACCACAAATTTACCATTCACACTGATCTTGCAAAAGCGTATGAAAGCTTTTATCACACTTTAAATTTTGGAGCTGAATACCTACTGCCAGGCTATAGAAAAGGAAATTTAGATGATGAGTTTATCTATGATAAAAATCTAAATGAGTATGAAAATTTCTTGACCCAAGGGCAGAGCAAGGAAGAAATTTCTGGTTATCTGACTCAGTATTTCTTTAACTCTAATGGTAGAAAGATTATAAAACATAGTATTTCTCAAGGATATTACACAAAAGAAGATGAATATTCGAATTTAAAAAATGCTATCTATCTATATCCATTTGAAAATTTAAGCCTTTATAATAAGCTTGAGTATTCACACAAGAGTAAAGAGCTTAAAAAGGTACAAAGCGGATTTTCATACACAAATGATCTATTTTGGCTAAATATGCTTCATACCATGAAGAAAAATGATAGCAAAATAAAAAATAGTGCGACAAAAGATAGCTATTTTACAAGTGGTCTTGGAGTAAAATTACCTCATCAATACAGCCTTATTGGCGGCTGGCAATATGATATTGAGCGAAGTTACACAAAAAGCTGGAGAGTTGGTGTACTTCATCAAAGAAAATGCTGGAATTACGGGATAATTTATCAACAAGATGTCGAGCCAACAACAACAATAAATGGCTCAGCATCAACTAGAAAAAATGGTATCTATTTCACGATAAATTTCTATCCAATGGGCGGTTTGCACTATGACTTTTCACAAAGCAGTACAAAATCGAGTGCCAACTAAATGATAACGGCTAAATTTAAGGATCAATTAGAAGCAGCTAGCAAGCTAATTGAAATTTTGCCAAAAAAAGAGCTCGTAGATAAAAAGACGATAGTTGTTTGTATGTCGCTTGAGTCAGTTATACTCACAGATGCAGTTTGTAGAAGTTTAAATTTAAGCTACGAGATGCTCTTTAGCGAGCCAATACCTGCGCCAAATAATAGCGAATGCGACGTTGCAATAGTTAGCGAGACAGAAGATATAGTATTAAATGATAAACTTATAAAAGCTTTTAATATAAGCTATGACTATATTTACGGCGAAGCACATAGAAAATATGAAGAGAAAATTTTAAAAAATGTTTATAAATACCGAAAAGGAAATTTGATAGGAGAGCTAAAAGATAAAAATATTTTGCTAATCGATGAGGGGTGCGAGACTGGTATGACGGCACTCATTTGCATAAAGACGTTGCTTGATGTGAAGGTAAAATCCATCTCATACGCAACGCCAGTGATTGCTACTGATGTCTTTACAAATTTAAATGATATGATCGATGAAATTTATACGATAAACAAGATTGTAGATTTTATCGATGTGGATTCGTATTACGAGAAAAAGATCGAAGCTACGAGTGAGCGTATCATGTCAATATTGGAAGAGAGCCCTTATTATTTGCCGTTACAAAAACAACAAGGAGATAAAAATAATGCAATATAGTATAGAAGTCAATAATCAGGTTGAAATTTTTGACCTTAATAAAGTAGCAAAACAAGCTAGCGGAGCGGTACTTTTAAGGGTGAAAAATACCGTAGTTTTAGCAACTGTTGCAAGAGAGGACACACAAGTTGAGGAGGATTTTTTACCTCTAACGGTGCAGTACATCGAAAAAGCTTACGCTGCTGGTAAAATTCCAGGTGGTTACGTTAAGCGCGAGACAAAGCCAGGCGACTTTGAAACGCTAACAGCTCGCATCATCGATAGATCTCTTAGACCGCTCTTTCCAAAAGGTTACGCATATCCAACTCAAATCGTTGTAATGGTGCTATCAGCTGATCCTGAGGTTGATTTGCAAGTTGTGAGCCTAAATGCGGCTTCAGTTGCGTTGTATCTTAGCGACATCCCTGTAAATCGCCCAGTTTGTGGCGTTAGAGTTGGTTATATAGATGAAAAATTTGTGATCAACCCAAGCAACTCTGAACTAAAACAAAGTGCGATAGATCTATACGTGGCTGGCACAAAAGATGAGCTTTTGATGATCGAGATGAGAAGCTTACCTCAGCAAACTACGCAGCTTATCCCAATGGTTGCGATTGAGCCGATGATAGATCCGAGCTTAAGTGACAGCATGGCTCAAAAACAGCTAATGAATGAATTTAGCGAAGATATGATGGTTGAAGCGATTGATTTTGCTGGTAAGGCGATACTAAGAGCTAGCAGCGCTTACGAAGAAGCTTTCAAAGAGCATAAAAAAGAGGACGCTGCGCTTGAGCTAAAACCTGAGATAGAAAATGAAAATATCGCTATTTATATCGATAAATTTTATAAAGCTGAAGTCAAAAACGCGATCAATCAAATGGCAAAAAGCGAGCGTGCGAGCGAACTTAGCAAGATCGCGAAACAAATTTCAAGCGATGAGGTCGCTCAAAAAGAGGGCTGGGATGAGGCTGTCATCACAAATGTCCTTGGCAAATATAAAAAGAAAATCGTTAGAGAGCAGATCATAAACGAGGGTGTTAGAGCTGATGGACGTGGTCTTGAAGAGGTTAGGCCTATTAGTATCGAAACAAATGTGCTTCCAAATGCACATGGCTCATGCCTCTTTACAAGAGGACAGACGCAGGCTTTGGTTGTCACTACTCTTGGCACTGACAGCGACGCTCAAATGTATGACATCCTCACTGAAAAAGTACCTTTTGTAGAGAAATTTATGTTTAACTACAATTTTCCAGGCTTTAGCGTAGGTGAGGCAAGCCCACTAAAAGCTCCTGGTAGACGCGAGCTTGGACATGGAAATTTAGCCAAACGTGCCCTTGCGCCAAGCATTGATCTAGCATCACCATACACAATAAGAGTCGTTTCAGAAATTTTAGAGAGCAACGGCTCAAGTTCGATGGCTAGCGTTTGTGGTGGCTCGCTCGCACTTAGAGCAGCTGGCGTAAATACTTTAAAACTTGTCGCAGGTGTTGCTATGGGATTAATATTTGAAGGCAATAAACACGCAGTGCTAACAGATATCATGGGGCTTGAAGATCATGACGGCGATATGGACTTTAAAGTAGCAGGCACAAGTGATGGCATTACAGCACTTCAGATGGACATTAAACTTGGTGGCATTAGTTTAGAAGTGCTAAAAGAGGCACTTTATCAAGCAAAACGTGGTAGAGAGCATATCTTATCTTTGATGGCAGAAGCGGATAAAAATATAGAAATAAATGAAGATGTGCTTCCAAAGCTTGAGCTATTTAGTGTTGATCCAAACAAGATCGTAGATATCATCGGCCAAGCTGGAAAAACTATAAAAGAGATTATAGAAAAATTTGAAGTCTCAATCGATCTTGATAGGGAAAAAGGTGAAGTTAAAATTGCAGGCGGAGCCAAGAAAAATGTTGATGCTGCAAAAGACTACATCATCTCTATAACCTCAAGAGATAATGGACGTTCATTTGGCAAGAAGCCGTTTAAACACGACAAAGACCGTGTAAAACCGACATTTAATATCGGAGATGAGTTTATTGGAAGCGTAAAAAGCGTGGTTGATTTTGGAGTATTTATCGAGCTAAAAGACGGAGTTGAAGGTTTGCTTCATATCTCAAAGATAAAGAGCCCATTAAACGTAGGCGATCAGGTAAAAGTGTGTGTGAGCGAGCAAAAAGGAAATAAAATTTCGCTCTCTTTGGTTGAATAAATTTTTAAAGGATAGATGATGAAATACAAAAAGTTGCTTTTTCCAATAGGAGCAGGGGACGATATCGAACCAAGAATTTACGGTGCCTTAAAGGTTGCACAATGGTTTAAAGCTCACATGGAGATACTAACTTGCCAACTAGATCCAAGCGTGGTTTATAATATGAAAATGACGCTTCGTGGTGGAGTGCTTTTTGAAGAATTCTTAAAATCAGCCAAGTCAGAGCTTGCGGTTGAGCACGAAGAGAATGAAAAGCTTTTTAATAAAATTTGTGCTGAGCTTGGCATAAAAGTGAGCGATGAGATCATCGAAGGTGTCTGCACTGCAAATTTCACGATCCATAATGGAAAAAGAAGCGCCATAGTTGAGCAAGAGAGTAAATTTTGCGACCTAGTCGTAGCTGCGGTGCCACTTGATGGCAAGATCACTGGTACATTTGAGTCAGCTGTTTTAAAAAGTGGCAAAAATGCGATAGTTATCCCTAGAAAGATGCGTGATTTTAAAGCTGATAATATCCTTGTAAGCTGGACTGGCACTACTCAAAGCTCAAGAGCCCTAACTGGTGCGATCGATCTTTTAAAGAGCGCCAAAAAGGTTCAGTGCATCACTTCAAAAGCAAGCCTTGGCGATAATGCAGAGCTAAATCTTAAAAAGCTTGAAGAGTACTTCAAAATTCATGGCATATCAGCCACTTTTGAAGTGATCGCTACTACGATGATACCTGGTGAAGCGCTTTTAAAAGCAGCTATTGATAGAAATGCTGATCTAATCGTTGCTAGCAGATATGGTGAAAATGGTCTTATGGAAATGGTGCTTGGTGGCACTTCAAGATTTTTCTTGGAACATACAAATATCCCAGTTTATCTATAATGGATTGCGGCTTAGTCCGCGATCTAATTCTTTTAAATTTATCTTTTTGATTTGCTAATTTTTGTTCACTCGCAAGAATTGACTACTAAATTTTGGCTTCACTGACCGCTTAACTCAAATTTTAGAGCCGAAATTACTTGTTCATGAAATTTTAAAATTTACAAGACCTTAATAGCATAGTGCGTCAGATGACAGCGCGCTTTGTTCTTGCCACAGACTGAAAAATCTCTAAATTTTAAAGCTATCATTAAGCTTTCATCAAGCGCCTTATTAGCCAAAATTTTGTAAAATCCGCTCATTAAAAAGGATAAAAAATGAGTGAAAATTCTGGCTTTACACACCTACATTTACACACCGAATACTCCCTACTAGACGGAGCAAACAAGATAGAAGAGCTAGCTCATACGCTCCATGACAGAGGCGACACGGCAGCAGCGATCACAGATCACGGCAACATGTTTGGCGCGATTGATTTTTACAAAAAGATGAAAAAAAATGGGATAAAACCGCTAATTGGCATCGAAGCTTACGTGCATAACGGCGAGCAGCTCGATGACAAGAGCACCAAACAGCGCTTTCACCTCATCCTAATCGCCAAAAACGAGACTGGCTATAAAAATTTGATGTATCTTAGCTCCATGAGCTACATCGAGGGCTTTTACTACTATCCTCGTATCAATAAAAAAATCTTGAAAGAGCATAGCGAGGGCCTAGTTTGCAGCTCTGCTTGCTTGCAGGGCGAGGTGAGCTGGCATCTAAATTTAAGCGAGCGTAACGTTAAATTTGGCGCTAAAGGCTACGAGAGGGCAAAAGAGGTCGCGCTTGAGTATAAAGAAATTTTTGGAGATGACTTTTACCTTGAGATCATGCGCCACGGCATCGGCGATCAAAGGCGCATAGACGATGACATCTTGCGTATCGCAAAAGAGACTGGCATCAAGGTCATCGCCACAAACGACACCCACTACACTTTTAAAGAAAGAGCCGCTGCGCACGAGGTTTTCATGTGCATCGCGATGAACAAAACCTTAGACGATCCAAACCGACTTCGTCACAGCGTCCATGAGTTTTTTGTCAAAAGCAAAGAGCAGATGAATGAGCTATTTTTAGACATCCCTGAAGTGATAGAAAACACCCAAGAGATCGTGGATAAGTGCAACCTTGAGATCAAGCTTGGCAACCCAACTCCGCCAAATTTTAAATTTACTCTTGAGTGCGCCAAGGAGAGAAATTTGACCCTCCCAGAGCCAGAAAACAGATATAGTTTCAAAAATGACGCTGTATTTTTCGAGCATGAGTGCAGAAAAGGCCTTGAAGAGAGGCTGAAATTTGTCCCTGAAAATTTACACGAAGAGTATAGAAAGCGCCTTGAGATAGAGATTGGCATCATCAATAAGATGAATTTCCCAGGATATATGATGATCGTTTGGGACTTTATAAATGAAGCCAAGCGCAGAGGCGTGCCAGTTGGACCAGGACGTGGTTCTGCGGCTGGTAGCTTGGTCGCTTACTCGCTAAAGATCACCGACCTTGATCCTATCCCATACAACCTACTTTTTGAGAGGTTTCTAAACCCAGAGCGTGTCAGCATGCCAGATATAGACGTGGATTTTTGCCAAAGTAGGCGTGGCGAGATCATCGACTATGTTACGCAAAAATATGGAAAATTTAACGTTGCTGGCGTTATTACATTTGGTAAATTGCTTGCAAAAGGTGTCATTAGAGATGTTGCTAGGGTTTGTGATATGCCTTACGCCGAAGCCGATGCGATGGCAAAGCTAATACCTGATGAACTTGGTATTACGCTAAAAGATGCTTATGAAAAAGAGCCAAAGATAGCTGAGCTAATAAGTCAAAATCCAAAGGCAGCTAAAATTTGGAAATTTGCACTTGATCTTGAGGGGCTAAATAGAAACGCTGGTCAGCACGCAGCAGGTGTCGTTATCTCAAATGAGGAGCTGTGGAATAAAACTCCGCTATTTCGTCAGCCAAACAGCCCAGAAGATCGCTATGTTACGCAGTATAGCCTTAAATATCTTGAGGATGTGGATTTAATTAAATTTGACTTTCTTGGACTAAAAACACTAACGGTTATCGATAATGCCATAAAACTGGTAAAACAACGAACTGGCAAGGATATCATTTGGGAGCAGATCGATAAAAACGATTCTAATGTTTATAAAATGATACAAAGCGGCCAAGCGATAGGAATTTTCCAAATCGAGGGTGAGGGCATGAGAAAGCTAGGAACTAGCTTGCGTCCAGACTGCTTCGAGGATATCGTCGCGATGCTAGCGCTCTACCGCCCAGGACCGATGGAAAGTGGCATGCTTGATGACTTTGTCAAAAGAAAACATGGCGAGGCCGAGATAACCTACTCATTTAAAGAGCTTGAGCCAATCCTTGCGCCAACATACGGCGTTATCGTCTATCAAGAGCAAGTTATGCAAATCGTTCAAGCCATAGGCGGCTTTAGCCTTGGCGGGGCGGATCTTGTGCGCCGTGCGATGGGTAAAAAGATCAAAGAAGAGATGGACAGACTAAAGGGTGAGTTTGTAAAAGGCGCTGAGGCAAAAGGGCTAAATGGACAAAAAGCAGACGATCTTTTCGAGCTAATTGTAAAATTTGCAGGATATGGCTTTAATAAATCTCACTCCGCAGCTTACGCCTACGTCACATTTCAGACGGCTTATCTTAAGGCTTATTATCCGGCTGAATTTATGGCCGCACTTCTTACAAGTGAAGAGAGTAATGTCGATAAGATCGTTCGCTATATCGATGAGATAAAACGCATAAATATAGATACTTTGCCACCATCTATCAACAAATCAACTAAAGAATTTAGCGTTGTTAAAAATGGCGATCATGACGGCATTATCTTTGGGCTTGGTGCGATTAAAGGCGTTGGTGGAGCGGCTATTGAAAACATTATCACTGAGCGTGAAGCAAATGGCGAGTTTAAGAGTATGGACGACTTTGTCTCAAGGATCGATCCATTCAAAGTAAATAAAAAGGTCTTTGAAAGCCTCATAAAAGCTGGTTGCTTTGATGAGTTTGGCTTTAGTCGCAAGATGCTTATGCAAAATGTAGAAAATATCATAGAAGCTTGCAAAAGTGCTGCTCAGATCCATAAAAATGCAGTTGAGAGCTTGTTTGGCGAAGATGAGAGCATGAATGATGTGAGGATAAATTTTGTCACGATAAATGATGAATTTGACATCAAACAAATTTTAAAATTTGAACAAGAGAGCGTTGGTATCTACCTCTCAGGCCACCCGCTTGATGATTATAAAGACGAGATCAACAAGATAAAATACACTCTAAGCTCAGAATTTGAGAGCTTGCCGCAAAGCGCTGAAATTTTAGTCGTTGGCAAGATCGAAGACTTTGGCACAAGGATAACCAAAAGTGGCAAGAAAATGGGCACTATAAACGTGCTTGATTTTCACGGAAATATCGAGATCGCAGTTTTTGAAAGAGAGCTTGGAAATATCGAAGATATAGTAAAAGATGAAGCAAAACGCGACTTGCCTTATGCTTTTAGGATAAATATCACAAAAGACGATCAATTTGTAAGGACAAATTTAAACGAGGTTTATAGCCTAGAAGATGCACAAAATTTAGACTTTAAAACAAGAAAGCTAAAACAAAACTCTAAATTTAGCAAAAATGAAGAGACGAGCGCCCCTCAAAAAGTAAGAGAGTATGCTGAGCTAGAGGTGTTTTTATGTCTTAGTGAGCTTAGCAAAGATAAGATCACTAACCTTTATAATCTTGGCTATAACGAACATATAAAAAGTGGCACAAACAATGATAAGCGTCTTGTTATTAAGATAAAAAATGAAAATACGGCTCAAATTTTTGTCTATAAGACAAAATTTGTTGTAAATGAAAGCTTTAAAGAAAAAGCACTTCAAGCAATAGCTTGCTAATGCCTGGAGAAGCGATGTTTTTAGATAAGCTTGGTGTAGATAAAAGTAACTGGAGCGAGCTTTTTAGTGCATGTGTTGGTAAAGCAACATTACTTCAAAAACGTGCATTTAAACTACTTGTTGAAGGTAGCAACTGGCAGGTTGATTTTGATAGCGGTAAAATTTACTTTGATGAGCGTGAGTTTGACATGCAGTTTATCGGCTCTGAAAGCTTCTCGTCAAATACGTGGCTTTGGGGTTATGAAAATATAAATGGCTTTGATGAGCGGTTACTTGAGCTTGCAAATAAAGCACGTGAGTTTGGCGAAAAATTTGGACTTAGTGCATTTAGTACGCCACAATTTGAGCTAGATGAAAATTTTAATGGTCACACGATTAGTATGGTTCTTTGCGCCGCTTTTGATGAGCAAAATTATTATAGGATAGAGTACGAGGGCGGAGCAGCGTATGTGGCTTTTAGATCAGATGTGGTCTTTGAAGAGCCAGTGCTAGCAAGTGAGCTTTTAGGCGTAGTAAATGAGTGTTTAAGCACTTACGAGCTAGATCACAAAATCTTTATAAAAGGACTTTTGCTAAGCTGTGATATGAAATTTAGCGAAAGTCCTAATGAGATCGTAGCGAGTAAATACGAGCTTAGCTTTAAATTTGACGAGCTAAATAGGCTCATAAATATTTCAAGCAAGCTTTAAAATTTAATACTTTTTACCACATCAGCGCCAAGTGCTAGCTTCATATGAAGAGAAAACATCTCGTGGTAAAAATCACCATTGTGTCCTGGTATGTCATATGTTTGCGTAAGATCAAACGGCACGATAACTCTTGCTTTTTTATTGTATTCATTGGCTCGTAGTTTAAGATAGCTAACACACTGATAAACGCACATATCAGTGCAATCTCCGGTGACTATAAAGGTGTCTAGCTCTGGATGCTCTTCTAAAAATTTCTCAAATTCTTTATTAAACGCAATGCTTAAAGAGTTTTTATAAAATGTCTTGAACTCTTTAAAAAAGCTTAGATTTTCTATCTCTTTTACGGTTTTTATCTCATTTGTATCAAGTATGGCATGTGGCAGAAAATTCTCAAATTCTTTTGAATCACTGGTGTGTCTATCTTCTATAAGTATAAAATTTCTAAAACCAAAATCTTTCCACGCTCTATCAAAAAGTGTCGCGATCCATTTTGATAAGGCGGCTACTCTTTGACTAGCGAGCGCACCACTGCCAGCAAATGCTTCTATCATATCAATACAGATAAATGCAACGTTTTTTGCTCCATTGTTTGAAATTTCTCTTAAATCAAGCGTTTGAAGAGATTTTTTAAAAGCCTCAAGTTCGTTTTGTATGTTCATTCTTTCTCCTTTATTGGTAAATTTATGCAAAATGTTTTTGGATTTAGCGTGATCTCGATACTGCCTTTGTGAGCCTCTATGATCTGCAAACAAAGATGCAGTCCAAGGCCGTTTCCTTTTAGCTTGCTGCTTTTAAAAGGCTCAAAGACTATGGCTTTGTCTTTGATAGGCTCGCCACTATCGTAAATGATAAATTTATGCTCACTCGGTGTTTTTTCGTAGCTTAAAATGATCTCTCCTTCATCATCATCGCTCTCTTCGATGGCATCAATGGCATTAAATAAAATATTTTGAAAAACGATGGCAAGTAGATCAAGGTCACCCGTATATTTGCCATCTGGAAATTCTAGGCTAAATTTAATATCCTTTGAATAGTCGTAAAAATTTATAGCCTCTTCGCACTCTTTTTTAAGCTGCGAAAAGTCAAAAATTTGTGCATTTATATTAAGCCCTTTTGTAAAAAGTAGTGTAGCTTTGATTATACGTTCGACTCGCCATGTAGCTTTTTGTATTTGATTTACGATAGGCTTTGTGCGCTCATCAGCTCTTTTAAGTAGAGTTGAAGCTAAAAGCGAGATAGAGCCTACTGGATTTCTGATCTCGTGGGCTAGGTGAGCTGCTACTTGACCCATAGATGCAAGACGCTCGGTGCGTTTTTCTACTGTTATGTTTGTTGCAGAGATTATTAGTTTATTGTCTTTAGAGCTTGTTTTAAAAAGATAAATTTGCCCATCTATATTTATCTCGCCCTCTTTTTTTGGTATCTCTTTAAAAATTTTACCAAGTCTTACTGCTTCTGAGTTTTGTAAAAAGATCTCATCATTTTCATCTAACACCCAGATAGCATTTGGCAGAATCTCCACAATATCTTTAATGAAATTTTGCAAGTTTGCATAAGATGATGTTAAATTTTTATATTCGTTTTCTATTAGATAAGTCTGCTCTATCAGGCTTTTTAAGCCAGCTTGGATATCGTGTTCGTTCATTTTAAAAGTTCCTCAAAATCGCTAATTTCATAAAGCCTTAGCCTTTCATCCTTTAGATTTCTTAGCTCGCTACTAAATCCACTCTTTGAAAAAAGAGCAATAATATCTGGCTTGATATTTAGTTTTTCGCATTTTTTTAATAGTAAATTTAGCACATTTTTACAAACCTTTCTCTCTTTGTATTTTGCCTCGCCGACTATGATCTTGCCACCTATATTTAATAGCATATCAAGCTCTATATTTCTGCTCCAAAAGCTACTTAAAAATATGCCATTAATCATAAATTTTTTTGCCATTAGCTCACCGCATAAAATTTCAAATCCAAGGCTTGCATATTCGTCAAATTCCTTTTTTATAATGGCTAAAATTTCATCATTTTTACCAGCTTTTAGCAAGCTTAAATTTGGCTCTATAAATCTAAACCAAAACCTTGAAAAATGGCTATTAAAATGTATTTTATCCTCAACTTTATAGCCCCTTTCTTCTTTTTTTAGCATTTGTTTTTTTGATCTTTTTGGCAGTACTTCTCTACTTTTTTCTAGCAGTAAAAAATTCTTTTCAAAAAGCTTTGCGTAGACTTTGCTAGCTAGGCTTTGAGGTAAAATTTTATTTACGCTAAATTTTTTTCTATCGCTTCGTGCGAGTTTTATGAGGGCAGATTTTATAGCATCGTTTGTATCGGATTCGAAGTAAAATTTTGGCATCAAGGCTAAGAAATTGTTTAAAATTTCAGCCTCGATCGCTTCAAAAACATCATAATATGAGTGCTTTAAATCAAACTCATCAAAGACGAGATGAAATTTAATAAGTTCATTTATATCTAGGTGTTTCATTCGCTCAAATGTTGATTTTAAAGCTTTTATATTGGCTCCTTTATTTGGGCATTGTAGTATATTTTAGCTAAAGTAATCTATAATGCTAAGCAAAAAACGAGGGTTGTGATTTGGTAAATTTAGAGCATATTAGAGAAAATATAATTTTAAAAAATGGCATTTATTATTTTGACTTTACAGCTTCAGGGCTAGCTTATAAACCTATCGAAGATGAGATGGCAAAAATACTCCAAACATACGCAAATACGCACTCTATCAGCTCATCAAACGCCTATAAAACCGCTCAAACTTATGAAGATTCAAGACGTGAATTAAAAAGCTTACTAGGACTTGATGAGAGCTTTTATCTTTTTACTTGTGGCAATGGAGCTACCGGTGCGATAAAGAAATTTCAAGAAATTTTAGGAATTTATGCACCGCCAGCGTTAAAAAAAAGATGCGCCCTAAAGCCAGATGAAAATTCTCCGCTCGTAGTACTTGGCCCTTATGAGCACCATTCAAATGAGATAAGCTTTAGGCAAGCACTTTGTGAGGTTGAGCGTATCAGGCTTGATAAAAATGGAGGGATCGACTTTAATCATTTGGAGCAAATTTTAAGGATAAATGTCGGTCGTGAGATCATCGCAACTTTTAGTGTGGCTTCAAATGTGACTGGGGTTTTGAGCGATTATAGAAAAATTTATACTCTTATAAAATCTTATGGTGGCATTGTGGCATTTGATGCTGCAAGCTTTAGCGCTTATGGAAATATTGATTGTGACTATTTTGATGCTCTTTTTTTATCTCCTCATAAATTGCTTGGTGGAGTTGGAAGTTGTGGGCTTCTTGCTATAAAAAAGATACTTGCAAACTCAGATGAGCCGACATTTGCTGGTGGTGGAACGGTAAGTTATGTCAGCAAAAACTACGCTATATTTGTAAAAGATAGTGAGCAGCTAGAAGAGGCTGGCACTCCGCCTATTTTAGGTCTTATAAGGGCAAATTTAGCTTATAGGCTAAGAAATGAGATAGGATTTGAGGCAATATATGAAAATGAGAGCGAGCTTGGAGAGTATTTGGAAAAAAAGCTAGCAGAAATTCCTGAGCTTACCTGCTACCATCCAAATAACGTAAAGCGTTTGCCGATATTTTCTTTTAATGTGGCCGGTGTTTCGCCTTATGAACTAGCCAAAGTTTTAAGCAAAGAATATGGCATTCAAACGCGTGCAGGATGTTCTTGCGCTGGACCATATGGACATGATTTGCTTCATTTAAAAGAAGATGCATTATTTACTCATAAGCCAGGCTGGGTAAGGGCTGGACTTCACTATACGCATACGCTACAAGACGTGGATTATTTAGTAGATGCATTAAAAAATAGCATTAAAAAGTATTCAAGTAGTTGGAAAGTCGATGATCCTTTTAGTGTTGATAAAATTTCAGGTTGTATGGGAGATAGATGAAAAATATATTAATCATTGCAGGAAGTGATAGTGTTGGTGGCGCTGGCGTGCAGGCTGATATTAAGACATGTGAGGCATTTTCTTGCTACGCAGCGACAGCTATTACGGCTCTTACGGCACAAAATACAAATGGCGTTAGTAATATCTTTGCTACAAATGTTACAAATCTAAATGAACAAATCAAAATGGTAGACGAAGAGCTAAACATAGATGCCATAAAGGTTGGTATGCTTTTTAATAAAGAGCTTATATCTTGCGTTGGTTCTTGGCTTGAAAAATTTCATAAGCAAGGCATTAAAATAGTAATAGACCCAGTTTGCGTAGCAAAATCAGGCTCAAAGCTTCTTGAGGATGATGCGATAGCAAGCTTAAAAGAGCTTTTTAAATTCGCAGACATTATCACGCCAAATATCGATGAAGCCAAAGTTTTGAAACTTGATAGCAAAAATTTACCTTGCGATATGATCTTAAAGCGAAGCATGGTTGCAGAAATTTGCGAAGATACTCTTTTTAAAAAAAATGGTGACGTGCTTAAATTTAAAGAGTCACTAATAAAACCAGAGATCATGCACGGGGCTGGATGTAGCTTTGCAAGTGCGCTGGCCTGCTTGCTGGCAAATGGACACACAAAAGAAGAGGCTATAAAACTAGCCAAAAGATACATTTTAAATGCTATTAAAAATGCAATTACGACAAAATTTGGCAAACGTCTACTAAATCATAAAGTTGGCATAAGTGATTGAAATTTATGCGATTAGCGACGATGTGTTGATGCCTGAAAATTTAGCCTTGCAATATACTAAAGAAATTTTAGAGTGTGGGGTGAAATTTTTTCAATTTCGCTCTAAAAAAATACCCAAAGATGAGAGGCTAGCTAGTGAAATTTTCAACTTATGCGAAAAATTTGGAGCCAGATTTATCGTAAATGATGATATTTTATTTGCTGCTAATATCGGGGCAAAGTCCGTGCATTTGGGAAAAGATGATGCGAGCATAAAAGAAGCGTTTGAAATTTTAGGAGATGATGCTTACGTGGGAGTTAGCTGCTATGATAGCTTGGAGCTTGCCCTTAGGGCAAAACAAAATGGTGCTAGCTATGTGGCTTTTGGAGCGATGTTTAAAAGCCCAACAAAACCAAATGCGCCGCTTTGCAAGGCCCAAACTATATCACAAGCAAGAGAAATGGGAATGAATGTGTGTGTCATAGGAGGTATAAACTCTAGTAACATTGCAAGTGTCGCTAAAGTAAAGCCAGACATGGTCGCCTTAATATCCGCTATCTATAAAGATGGCACGATAAAGAAAAATATAGAAAATTTACAAAGAAATTTATTGCTTTAAAAGATACTTGTTTTGCAAGATTTTTTATGAAAATTTAATTATAATCCCTGCTTTAAATAAAAGGAAAACATTGCTAAATATCGATGAAGTAAGAAAAAATATCATTTTAAAAGAGGGTCTTTACTATTTTGACTACACAGCTTCAGGTCTTGCTTACAAGCCCATTGAAGATGAAATTTTAAAATTTTTAAAAACCTATGCAAACACTCACTCAGATAGTAGTTCAAGCGCAGCGTTAACGCAAAAATGCTATGAAAATGCAAGAGCTGAGTTAAAAAGCTTATTGGGTCTTGATGATAGTTTTTATCTTATCGCGACTGGTCAAGGAGCAACGGCTGCGATAAAGAAATTTCAGGAGATAATGGGAATTTATATCTCACCAGCCACAAGAGCTTTGATCGGCGAAGCAAATTTAAGAAAATTAAACTTGCCATTAGCGATCATTGGCCCTTATGAGCATCACTCTGTTGAAGTTAGCTTAAGAGAAGGGCTTTGTGATATAAAACGTATAGAGCTTGATGAAAATAATGAGATAGATTATGCGATGCTTGAGAATGCATTAAAGCAAAATGCAAAAAGAAAGATAATAGCTAGCTTTAGTGCCGCCTCAAACGTCACTGGCGTTAAAACTGATTATAAAAAAATTTACTCGCTGATTAAAAAATATAATGGCATTTTAGCACTTGACGTGGCCACTCTTAGCGCTTATGAAAATGTTGATTGCAGATATTTTGACGCACTGTTTCTCTCGCCTCACAAACTACTTGGAGGAGTTGGGAGTTGTGGGCTTTTGGCTATCAAAAAAGAGCTTTGTAAAAATTTGCCTACATTTGCAGCAGGAGGTACAGTCAAGTACGTAAGCAGGACATCGCATATTTTTACTAATGAAGTTGAAAATTTAGAAGAGGGTGGCACGCCACCGATAATGCAGCTAATACGTGCAAATTTAGCCTATAAACTAAGAAATGAAATCGGACTTAATAATATAAAAGCAGCTGAATGTGAGCTAGGCGAGATGTTTTGCAAAGAGCTAGAAAAGATAGATGAGGTGATAAATTATTGCCCTGAAAATTTAGACAGATTGCCCATTTTTGCATTTAATGTAAAAGGCATTTCGCCTTATGATTTTGCTGCTAGTTTAAGTAGTGATTTTGGTATACAAACGCGTGCAGGCTGTGATTGCGCTGGGCCGTATGGACATGATCTGCTTAATTTAAAAGATAATACCATTTTTGAAGCAAAACCTGGCTGGGTACGTGTTAGCATTCACTATACGCATACAAAAGAGGATATAAAATATCTTATAAATGCTATAAAGTCTTGTATCAAAAAACACAAAGTAGGGTAGGACAAAACTATATATTTGATACTTGTGGAGAAATTTTTAGAAGTGAATTTTTATAAAGCTATAAGTTCTATCAAATCTAAAAGTTAGCAAATTTTGTAAAATTCCAAAAAGCACCATAAATGTAACAAAGCTGCTTCCGCCGTAACTAAAAAATGGCAGCGGCACGCCTACAACTGGTGCAAAACCGATCGTCATTGAGACATTTACACCCACATAAACGAAAATAAGTGCAGCAATCCCCGTGGTAGTAACTTGTGTAAAATAGTCGTTTTTTAGTCCGTAATTTAAACTTAGAAGATGTGTTATAAGTGCTCCATAAAGTCCAAGTAAAAACAATCCACCATAAAAACCAAAACGCTCGATATTGTAGGCAAAGATGAAATCACTAGTGGCGATTGGCAAAAATTTAAAGTGCGTCTGCGTCGCTTCGTCCTTTGGCTTGCCTTTGAGTCCGCCGCTACCTATGGCGATGATACTTTGTTTGACGTGATAGCTTGGTTCTTCAGCGATGAAATCGTGAATCCTCTTTTTTTGATAGTCATGTAAATTTTCATACAAAACTGGCGCCAAAAAGCCTATCGCAAGGATGATAGTGATCCAAATTTTCTTATTTACGCCGATTACAAAAAGGATGGTGTAGCCAACTATCAAAAGTATGAGCGCAGTGCCAAGATCAGGCTCTTTCATGATGAGCACAAATGGCAAAAGTATATAAAAACTAAGTCTTAAAAAATCTTTTACTCCGTATCCATTAGCCTCTGGAGGACGCTGTTTGATGAGATAGGCTAACATCAGCAAAAAGGCTGGCTTCATCAGTTCTGATGGCTGAAGTGTGAAGTGAACTAAGGGAATTTCTAACCAGCGCCTAGCTCCTAGCTTGCTAACGCCAAAAAGATCGACGCTTAAAAGTAACACGATGCAGATCCAGTAAAACATCGGAATAATCCAGTCGATACGCCTAATAGGCAGCAAAAACGCTACACAAAATGATGCAAAACCTATGCCAAAATACACAAGCTGTTTGTTTGCTAAAATGTCGTTTGCTTCGGAAACTAGGATGTATGAAATTATGATGATTGGGATTATTAAAAACGGCTGAATAAAATCAAAATGTGTTAAAATACGCCGATCTAGTTTTATCAAGAAGCAAACCTTAATTTTTGGGCTAGATTATATCACAAACAAGGCTTTGATTTTGGTTAAATTTAATGTTTTAAATAGCTCAAGACTCGACGTAGCAGTAGCGCAAGAGCTTCAAATTTCACGTAATCAAGCTTTAAATTTGATAAAAGATTCTCTCGTAAGCGTAAATTTAAAACCAGTCTCAAAACCAAGCTTTGCTCTAAGCGAAAATGATGAAGTTTGCGTAAATTTTGCCCCAAAAAAAGAGGTGCAAAACGAGTATGAAGTAAATTTTGACATCCCGATCATCTATGAAGACGACGATCTCATAGTGCTAAACAAGCCCCCGCAAATCGTCGTTCATCAAGCTCCAAGTGTAAAAGAGGCGACACTTGTTGAATGGCTAAATAAAAAGGGCTTTATGCTCTCAAATTTAAATGGCGATGTAAGAGCTGGCATCGTCCACCGCCTAGATAAGGGTACAAGTGGCGCTATTGTCGTTGCTAAAAATAACTTCGCTCACGCAAAACTAAGCGAGCAGCTAAGCGATAAGAGTATGGGGCGAATTTATTTAGCACTCACCGATCTACCGCTAAAAGAGGATGTTATCATCAACAAGCCAATCGGCAGAAATCCAAACAACCGCCTAAAAAAAGCGATCGTTGCGGACGCTAAATTTGCAAAAAGCGCCTTTGTAAATTTACTAAGTGAAAATGGCATAAATTTAATAGCAGCAAAACTTTTTACAGGCAGGACTCATCAGATAAGAGTGCACCTATCTAGCATAAACCGCCATATTTTAGGCGATGATTTATACGGATTTAAGAGCCAAGGCGATAAAATAAGCAGGGTTATGCTTCACGCTTATATGCTTTATTTTATCCATCCACGAACTGGCAAAAGGGTGGAATTTATCGCAAAAACGTATGATGACTTTAACCAAATAATTTACAAAAAAATTCCCAAGGAGATTTTTGATGAAAAAATTTGCCCTACGCATATTGACACCATTTTTAGCAGCTTTCTTGGCGGGATGCGGCTCTAGCGTACCCACTCAGCAAAGCATGTCACTACCTACGATTACAAGTTTAAAAACTATTTCAGACATGACAGAAGTTGGTTTTGAATGGAACCCAGTAACCAATGAAAGTGTTGTTGGATACTATCTCTACCGCTCAAACCCAAATGATACCAACTCAAAAATGCAGCTAGTTGCAGACATCAAAGACCGCTTTGCAACGCACTATGTGGACCGCAATCTAGCACCGGAGACCACATACTCATACCAGATGAGAACCTACTCAAGCAATGCCATCTCTCAACCAGGCACGATCGCAACAGCAACTACAAAGCCACTGCTTGACTCAGTACCATTTTCGCAAGCTATTACAGGGCTTCCAGGACGTGTAAAAGTGATCTGGAGACCACATCCTGATAGCACCGTGGCAAGCTATATTATTCAAAGAAGTGATGCAGGAGCTAATAAATTTAGTCAAATCGCAGAGGTAAATGGCAGACTAAATGCTGAATATATCGACACTGAGGTAAAACCTGGTAAGTCTTATGAGTATAGAATTTTAGTTAAAACTTCTTCAGGTGTTGTCTCAAAACCAAGCCAAAATATCAGTGCAACGACAAAGGAGTTACCCTAAATCAGTAACAAACCTTCAGGCAACAAAAAATGCACCAAAAAAGATAATTTTAACTTGGGATTACGCGCCGGCTGAGGATTTTGCTTATTTTAAGGTTTATAGGACAGTGAGTAAAATTTTGCCTTACACATATCTGGCAAAAACGACTAGCAACACCTATGAGGATCTCATAAACACAAATGCAGCGACGAGGTATTACAGAGTCACAGCAGTTGATAAAGACGGCCTTGAGAGCTTAAAACAAGAAGAGCCAATTGTGGGGATAACACTTGGTGCGCCAAAGACTCCAAATATTAGCGCTAGCTACGATGGTAGCGGAGTAAATGTAAATTGGAGTGCAGTTGATAGAGCTAGTTCGTACACTGTTTATAGAAGTGGTGCAAGTGAGAAAATTTTTAGTGGCATAGATGGTACTGGACTTAGAGATGATAGCGTGCAAAAAGGAGCTAGCTATTCTTACAGCGTCGTAGCTATCGATGAGTACGGCATCGCCTCTGATAAGTCATCAAAAGCAGAAGTTAGCATAAAATAATGCCAAATTTCATCGCTTCGTCTTTAAAAGAGCTCTCGTTTCCATTTGGTAATGACAAAGTCAAATTTCTTTGGCAGGCAAATGGGCGAAACGAGAGGCTCATCTACACAAAAAATGAAGAAGAGAGCTTTTTTCTAGTTGTAAAGCCCGGTAAAAATGGCGTTGTTGTAAAGGGAGAGAAGCTTACAAAGCCAGCTAAAGTTGGTCTTTTGCAAGAGGCACTGGAGCTTTTTAAAGAGCAAAATTGCAATGACGTAATCAGTCAAGCATTTGCTGTAAAAAAGACAAATTTGACTAAAAAAGTGAGTGAAATTTTAAGCCTTGAAGAATTTGTGCCAGCATTTTGTGAGCTAAAAGATAAATTTAAAGAGATTTTTATCGAGATCGGCTTTGGTTCTGGCAGGCACTTGCTTTATCAAGCTAAAAACAATCCAAATGCCCTAGTTATCGGAATAGAAGTCTATAAGCCAAGCATCGAGCAAGTAGCAAAGCTAGCTAGGGCAAATGCCCTAGAAAACGTGCGTCTAATCAATACTGACGCCAGACTTTTACTCTCTCTCGTTGGCTCAAATTTAGTTGATAGAGTCTTTTTACACTTTCCAGTGCCGTGGGATAAAGCAGAGCATAGACGCGTGGTCTCATCGGCGTTTGCACTTGAGTGCGAGAGGATACTAAAAGTAGGCGGTAAATTTGAGCTAAGGACTGATAGCAAGGAGTATTGCGACTTTAGCTTGAGTAAATTTTTAGAGCCTACAAACTCAAAAATAGAAGCTTTCAAAAATAGAAATTTAGAAGTAACTAGTAAGTACGAAGACCGCTGGAGACGTCAAGATAAGGATATTTATGATGTCATTTATACTTGTGAGGTCAAAAGTGGTGAGAGTATTTTAGTTGGGGATTTTAGCTTCAAAGAAAAGACAAGCGTAAAAAATATCATTAAAAATTTCAAAAATTTCATCATCAAAAAAGAAGATTATTTTTTACATTTTGAAGAAATTTACACCATAAATGAGGGTGAAATTTTGCTAAAAGTTGCTTTTGGAGCATTTAATAAACCCGAGCAATGTTTTATCAAAATAAGCGATGAAAAAAGCGAATATTTTATAAAAAAACCGATCTTAATTCGTGAGAATTTAGCAGCACACGAGCTTTTGAAGGAGTATTTGGCTGATGCAAGAGATAATTAGTGCAAGAAATTTGAGCCTAGCTTATGAACGCGATGAAATCGTAATTAATAGCGTCAATTTAGATATTTATGCAAATGATTTTGTCTTTATCACAGGCAAGAGCGGAAGTGGAAAAAGCACGCTTTTAAAATCATTTTACGGAGAAATTTCACCTCTTGCTGGAGAGCTAAATGTCTGCATGACACAAATGGATGACATTGATGATAAAAGGCTTTGTGAGCTTAGACAGCGAGTTGGCATTATATTTCAAAATTATCGTTTGATAAATGAATGGAATGTGGAAAGAAACGTCATGTTGCCACTCATCATCAAAGGCATCAATCAAAATGTGAGCAAAAAGCAAGTGGCTAAACTTTTAAAACATGTAAATATGCTTCACAAGGCAGATAAATACCCTCGTGAGCTAAGTGGTGGTGAGCAGCAAAGAGTAGCGATGGCAAGGGCTCTAGCGCACAATCCAAATTTGCTCTTATGCGACGAGCCAACGGGAAATTTAGACGAATACTCAAGCGATGTCATCTGGTCGCTTTTAAAATCAGCTAGGGAATTTTTAGGCACAAGCGTAGTAGTTGTCACGCACCATATCCCATCGACACTTCGTATCCCATACCGTCACTTCGTCATAGAAAATGGAGGCGTGCATGAGATCGCTTAAAAACCATCTTGGATTCATCATGCCGCTGATCGCGCTTTTGTTTTCCGTGCAGTTTAGCCTAACTGCTGATAAGGTTGTGAGAGATTATGAAAGACTTATGGGAAATGAC
Organism: Campylobacter concisus; assembly: GCF_902460665.1. Taxonomy (GTDB): domain Bacteria; phylum Campylobacterota; class Campylobacteria; order Campylobacterales; family Campylobacteraceae; genus Campylobacter_A; species Campylobacter_A concisus_AL. The sequence continues at coordinate 671,220 of NZ_CABPUR010000002.1, forward strand.
TATAACATCGTCATAGTTTCAAGTAAAGAGCTGAGTGAGCCCGTGCTAAAGCCGATCGTGAGTAATCTAGCTAGTCTCGAGCCACTAAGTCCGCAAAAAATAATTGACCGCCTTTCAAATGACATCTCTGCTAAAAATTTATCCATACTACAAAATGTACTGCCAAAATTTTACTCACTAAAACTTAGCGAATTTCCGACACCGCAGTACATGGATGATCTAAAGCAAAAACTTTTAAAATTTGATGGCATCACAAAGGTCGAGACATTTTCAAAGACTCATGACAAGGTCTTTAAAATGCTAAATTTAGCAAAAAGCATATCGTATGCTTTTATGGCGATACTTTGTGTTGTTGGACTCATGCTCATGCTTAAGCAGGCTAAAATTTGGCTATTTGAGCATAGAGAGCGCATCGAGATTATGACGCTTTTTGGAGCACCATTTTGGCTAAAATCAGCCATGCTTTACAAATCGGCTATGGTTGATAGCTTAGTTGCTACCGTTGCAGTCGGTGTATTTTTCTTTTTCTTGCCTAGTATTGAAATTTTTAGAGAAAATGCCGCAAGTATTGATGTGGTATTGCCTAGTCTTGATCCTTCAAGGGATATTTTTATTTTATTTGGCGTGGCTATGTTTTTAAGTATTTTTGCTGTTAGTTTGGTAATGAGTAAGGCTAGAAAAAGCACGATATGAGAAAAGGAATTTTTATATTTTTGCTAGCTTTTAGTCTAGCTTTTGCGTCAAATACTAAAGAGAAGATCAAAGACTCCAAAAACTCATTGAGGTCGAGTCAGGCGATGAGCGAGCAGCTTAGTAAAAAGCTAGATGATTTGGCTGGTGATATCGTAAATGGTGAGAAAAAACTTCGCGGTATAAGTGGCGATATCACAAATTTAAAGGGTCAAATTTCAGTCCTTGAGACAAATGCTTCAAAAGCACTTATTGAACTTGATGATCTAACAAAACAAAACAAAGAGCTAGAACGCACACAAAAAGAGCTTGAGCAAAATATGATAAGGATTATTGCAGAAGATTTATCGTTTGATCTTTTGATGTCTGCAACTGAGGGCAAGCAAAGCGAGGAGAGTATCATCTCATCTCAAATTTTAACCAAGCTAAATGCCATAGCAAAAGAGGATTTTAAAAGGCTTAGCCAGAACTATGAAGATACGATTGAGAAGATAAAAAATAAATCAAACAAAATAAGCGAGATAAACTCAAGCATCAAAAACTATAGACGCAAGCAAAGTGACTTGCAAAATTTAGAAAGTACGCAAAAAAATACTATAAACGGACTAAAACGAGATAAAGAAATTTATAGCAAAAAGCTAGCCAAGCTTCAAGCCCAGCAAGATGAGCTAAGAAAGACGCTAGAGCAGCTCGCTATCATGCAAAAACAAGAAGATGAAGCCGCACGTGCTGCTAGAGAAAAACAAGAAAAAGCAGCTGCAAGCAAAGGTGGTAAAAAAGGCGAAAAAAGCCAACCAATGGGTGGAGGCTATCAAACAAGCTCAGTCAAAAAATATTCAGGTGCAAAGACAATCGCTCCTCTTGATAGCTACACCGTAAAGCAAAAATTTGGTAACTATGTAGATCCAATATATAACATCAAAATTTTTAATGAGTCAGTCACGCTTCGCTCAACCACGCCAGATGCCAAGGTTAAAAGCGTGCTAAATGGCAAAGTGGTCTTTGCAAAAGCAACTCCGATGCTTGAAAATGTAGTCATTATAGAAAACGAAAATGGCATCCACACGATCTACGCTCACCTAAGTCAGATCGCACCGACGGTTAAGGTAGGCTCAGTCGTGCAAAAAGGCTACGTTATAGGCCGAGTTAGAAACGATCTAACCTTTGAAGTGACGCAAAGAAACTACCACATTGATCCACTTGAGATGATCTCAAAATAGCCGCTTTGCAAGTGCTATTAACTAAATTTAAAGCCTTTTTGGCTAGAATGCGTGAATTTTAAGGAGCAAGACAATGAGTAAAAGAAAACGCGTATTGGTTAAATTTTCAGGCGAAGCTTTGGCGGGAGAGAATGGTTTTGGCATAGATACGGCGGTGCTTAAATTTATAGCAAATGAGATAAAAGAGCTTGTCGAAAATGGCATCGAGGTTGGCATCGTTATCGGTGGTGGCAACATTATACGTGGTGTGAGTGCTGCAAAAGATGGCATCATCAAACGAACGAGCGGCGATCACATGGGCATGCTAGCAACTGTTATAAATTCGATCGCAATGCGTGAAGCTTTAGAGCGAAGTGGGCTAGAGGTAAGAGTGCAAAGTGCAATCAAAATGGAAGCGATCTGTGAGACTTTCATCGTGGGACGTGCGCAGCGCCATTTGGAAAAAGGCAGAGTCGTTATATTTGCTGCAGGCACTGGCAATCCTTTCTTTACAACTGATACAGCAGCCACGTTAAGAGCTATTGAAATTGGCTCAGATATGATCATAAAAGCTACAAAGGTTGATGGCGTTTATGATAAAGACCCGAAAAAATTCAAAGATGCAAAACTTTTAAAATCACTAAACTACGAAAAGGCGATGAGTGATGATATCAAGGTTATGGACGATACTGCTATAGCTTTAGCAAAAGATAACTCACTGCCGATTTTGGTTTGTAATATGTTTAAGGCTGGAAATTTATTAAAAATAATAAATGAAGAAGAAGCAGCCCTATATTCAGTAGTAAAATAAATTTTAAAAAGGATAAATATGAGAACAGAACAAACAACAGCAAGAGCGTTAAAGCAAGTTGGTGATGATAGATATAAACTTTCACTTATCGTAGCAAAGCGTGCAGAAGCACTAGCAAATGGAGCAGTAGTGCTTGTAGAAGCCGATACTTCAAAGATGAAATTTGCTGACATTGCACTACTTGAAGTAGCTGAGGGCAAAATAGGCTTAGAGGCAATAGTTGAAGGAAAATAGTCTTTTTTTAGAGCAGCTAATAGAACAAATTTTACCTTGTAAAAATGTTTCAGAAGCTATAACGCTGCTCTTTTCCCTTTGCGAACGAAGCGAGAAATTAGACAAAGCTATAGATAGCTGCGTCACATCTCATGCTGGTCAATACCGCAAAAGTGGCGAGCCATACGCAATCCATCCTATCTTGGTAGCATCAATAGTAGCAAATATGGGCGGAGACGAGAGTATGGTCATAGCTGCACTACTTCACGATGTGGTTGAAGATACTGAAGTTACACTTAGCGAAGTCCAGGCTGAATTTGGCGATGAAGTGGCAAAGCTGGTTGAAGGGCTTACAAAGATAGTTGCTATAAGAGAAAATAAGCTTGCAAGCTCAAGTAGTAACGAAAAACTAGCAAGCTCGGCACTAACCTTTAGAAAAATGCTTTTAATCTCCATTGAAGATGTTAGAGTTCTTGTGGTTAAGCTTTGTGACAGACTTCATAATATGCTAACCCTTGATGCATTAAAAGTAGAAAAACAAAAACGCATCGCTGAAGAGACGCTTATGGTCTATGCTCCGATCGCTCATAGGCTTGGAATTTCATCGATTAAAAATATACTTGAAGATCTAAGCTTTAAATATGCGATGCCAGAAGAATACGCCAAGATCGATAGCTTTTTAAATAAAAATAAACAGCAGCTTAGCCTTAAGCTAAATGCTTTTTACGAGAAAGTAAATCAAATTTTGCTTGAAAATGGCTTTATTGAGGGTACTTTCGAGATTCAAAAACGTATAAAGCATTACTATTCGATTTATTTAAAAATGCAAAGAAAAGGTATTTCGATTGAAGAGGTGCTTGATTTGCTTGCTATTAGAATTCTTGTGCAAAAGCCGCTTGATTGCTACCTTGCGCTTGGAAATTTGCATATAAATTTTAATCCTCTTATTTCGAGATTTAAGGATTATATTGCGCTTCCAAAGCAAAATGGCTATCAAACGATACATACAACTATTTTTGATAATAAGAGTATTTTTGAGGCACAAGTTCGTACTTACGATATGCACAAAACCGCCGAATACGGTGTCGCAGCTCACTGGAAATACAAAAACGGCGAGGGCAGTTTACTTAATCCAAAACTTGACTGGCTAAACGACATTGGTATGCAAAACAATGAAGCTGAAAGTAACGTCGAAGAGCTTTATGAATATGCAAAAGATAGTCTTTATATAGAAGATATTGCGGTCTATTCGCCAAAAGGTGAGGTTTTTACACTTCCACGCGGGGCTACTGCACTTGATTATGCTTATGAGATTCACACAGAGATCGGACTTTACGCAAAAGAAGCTTATATAAATCGCGTCAGGATGCCACTTTTAACAGAGCTAAAAAACGGTGATATTGTAAGGATTGTAACTGGCGAGGAGGCAAAATTTCGCTGTTCGTGGATAAATAGTGTTCGAACTGGTAAAGCAAGGGCTACGATAAGAACATACTGCAAGCAAAAGATAAAAGATATAAATTATAAAATCGCAGTTGATATTTTAAAGTCGGTTTTTGGCGTTTCAAAAGATAGAATTTTAGACTGGATAGAGCATGAAAATTTAGGCAAAAAAGTTTTTCGTGCTGCAACTGAAAGTGATTTTTTGCAAGAGGTCGTAAATATGCTTAAAAAGTATATAAAAAAAGAGCGTCCTTTTATGATCTCTTTGGGCGACAAATATCAGGTTAAAAAGCAAAAATTTGAAAATATCGTAATCTATTCAAATCATAAAATTTCAAATGTCGAGTTTGACTATTGTTGTAACCCAAAAAGAGGCGATAGCATAGTTGGCTTTAAAAATGGGCACAATGTGACAGTGCATCACAAGCTTTGTGAGCGTGCTGGAAAGCTTATGGATAAGGGCAATGAGATCATCTTTGTCAAATGGACTAGAAATGCCCCACATAGATATAAAATTTTATTAAATCTTGAGAACCGAAAAGGCGCGTTGGCTGAATTTTTAACATATCTTGCTAGACTAGATGTAAATTTGGCTACAATCTCGCTAAATGAAGCAAATGACCTTAGCGGCGATACATTTGAGATAAGTGTTGAGATAGCTGAAAACATCGATGCAAACGAGCTAAGAGAGAAGATCAAAGATAGATATAAGATTATAGATTTCGTTTCACAAAGCGATCCATACCACAACTAGGAGAAAGATAATGCAAGATATAGCTGAAATTTTACAAGAGATAAAACGCGGTGTCGCCGAGATTATTGACTTTGAAAGAGTTGAGAATTTAATAAAAAACTATTATGAAAAAGGTGAAAATTTCTATGTAAAGGCTGGCTTTGATCCAACTGCTCCAGACCTTCACTTAGGACACACAGTCGTTTTAAGCAAGATGGCTTTGCTTCAAAAACATGGCGCGATCGTACAGTTTTTAATAGGTGACTTCACTGCTCAAATAGGTGATCCAACCGGTAAATCAGTAACTAGAAAAAAGCTAGATCAAGAGACAGTTTTAAAAAACGCTAAAACCTACGAAGAGCAAGTTTTTAAAATTTTAGATCCAAAAAAAACTGTGATCATGTTTAACTCAAAATGGTCAAATGAGCTTGGAGCCGCTGGAATGATAGAGCTAACTAGTACATTTTCAGTCGCTAGAATGCTAGAGCGCGACGACTTTGAAAAAAGGATAAAAGCTGGCAGCCCAATTTCAATTTGTGAATTTATGTATCCACTTCTTCAAGGTTATGATAGCGTTGCTATGAAGTGCGATATCGAGATGGGCGGTACGGATCAGAAATTTAACCTTCTAATGGGTAGAACCTTGCAGAGGACTTATAATGTTGGCAAAGAGCAAGCTGTAATAATGATGCCTCTTCTTGAAGGGCTTGATGGTGTAAATAAGATGAGCAAAAGTCTTGGAAACTACATCGGCGTAACTGAAAATGCAAATGATATGTTTGCAAAAACGCTTAGTATAAGCGATGAGCTAATGTGGCGTTGGTACGAGCTTTTAAGTACAAAAAGCCTTGGCGAGATAGAAAATTTAATGAACGACGTAAAAAACGGCAAGTATCATCCAAAAAAAGCAAAAGAGGACCTTGCGTACGAGATAACAGCAAGGTATCACGGCGAGGAGGCTGCAAAAGCTGCGATGGCTGAGTTTAATAGCGTACACTCTCAAAATCAACTCCCAACTGATATAAAAGAATTTAGCCTAAAAGCACCAGTTTGGATCGTGGAAGCTTTATCGCAGTGTGAGCTAAGTGAGTCAAATTCTCAAGCAAGACGCGACATAAAGGCAAATGCGGTTAGCATTAATCAAGAAAAGATTAGCGATGAGCAGTTAAAATTAGAGGCAGGTGAATATATCTTGCAAGTTGGAAAGCGTAAATTTGCAAAAGTAAAGGTTGAATAGATGGAGTTAAAGCCATTAAAAATAGGAAAATATGAGATAAAGTATCCGATATTTCAAGGCGGTATGGGACTTGGTATCAGCTGGGACAAACTAGCTGGCAACGTCAGCCTTGAAGGCGGTCTTGGAATAATCAGTTCAGTTGGCACAGGATATTATGAAAATCGTAAATTTATAAACAAAGAGCTAAATGCAAAGCCATTTGGAAGTGAAAATTTCTACTCAACAAGAGGTCTTAGAGCAATTATTGAGAATGCACGAAAAATTTGTGGCGACCTGCCACTTGGCGTAAATATAATGTATGCTGCAAATGACTACGCAAGAGTGGTAAAAGATGCTTGTGAAGCCGGTATAAATATCATCGTATCAGGTGCTGGGCTACCTACGAATTTGCCAGAATTTACACAAAATTTTAAAGAAGTCGCGCTAGTTCCTATTATCTCAAGTGCAAAAGCACTAAAGATCATCTGCAAACGCTGGCTACAAAGATATGACCGCTTACCAGATGCTGTCGTGCTTGAAGGACCACTAAGTGGTGGACATCAGGGCTTTACTTACGAGCAGTGTCTTGATCCTGAGTTTTCGCTATTTAATCTAATCCCGCAAGTAAAAGCCGAGATAAAAGAGTGGGGCGATTTTCCGCTCATAGCAGCCGGTGGAATTTGGGATAAAAATGATATCGAAAAAGCAATATCGCTAGGCGCAGACGGCGTTCAGATGGGTACACGCTTCATCGGTACTCATGAGTGTGACGCGGATATTGGCTTTAAAGAAGTGATACTAGCAGCCGAGGAAAAGGACATAGAGCTTATAAAAAGTCCAGTTGGCTATCCAGCTCGTGGGATTAGAACAAATTTGATAAATTTAGTAGAAAAAAAGATGGGCCCAAAGATCCAGTGTATAAGTAACTGTGTGAGTCCTTGTCAAAGGGGCAAAGGAGCTAAAGAGGTTGGATATTGCATCGCTGATAGGCTGTTTGACTCATTTAGTGGCAAAAAAGAGACTGGGTTATTTTTCACTGGAGCAAATGGATATAAACTAAAAGAGCTAATAAGCGTAAAAGAGCTAATGCACAAGCTGGTACATGGTGAATGAAACGAGCGATAATCCTCTTTTTTATTGTTTGTAGTTTTCTTTTTGCCGCGACAAATTCTGAGATATTTGCAAAATTTGATAAAAATTTTGCCAGCTCAAGCAGAAGTGCAAAGATTAAATTTCACAACGATATAAAAGATATCTATGTCGACGCGATCATAAAAAATGACAAAAATATAAAAAAACAAGCACTCACAAGGCTTATAACCAGCTCAAAATCGCTTGGTTTTGATTCAAGTGGGTATATAAAAGATCTAAATGCACTAAATGGTGTAAAGAGCGCTAGTACGCCTAGCGCTACTACTTTGACGCTGCTTAGTGCAACCAAGATAAATGACACTTTAGTACTTAAGTTTAATACAAAAATCGATACTGCAAAACTAAAAACATCCTTTTTAAAGCAACAAAATACATATAAAAACATTATGGATATCGATGGTAGATTAAACGGCAATCCGCTAACTTATAAAAATTTCATATCTGATTACATTCACATCTCGCAGTATGATAAAAACACTGTTAGAGTTATTTTTTCTGATAAGATCCAAAAGACTATAAAAGCAAATGCAACAGGTGATCTGCTTGTAATCAGCACTCAAAATTTTATCTCAAACGAAAATGTAAAAACACCACTTCATAAAACTAAAAACAAAAATGAAGAAGTGCCACACAAAGAGCCTGAGCCAAATTTAAAGCCGCAGTCTGCACAAAGTGAGCCAGTGGCAGCACCTTTGCCACCAGTTGCGACTGGTAAATTTTTACGCAACAAAACGATTGTCATCGATCCAGGTCATGGTGGCACTGATCCAGGTGCAGTAAATGGCAAGCTTCAGGAAAAAACTGCGGTTTTAGGTGTAGCCAAAAAGCTTGGCGACATACTAAAAGCGCGTGGCTACAAGGTCTATTTTACTAGATCAACCGATGTCTTTATAAATTTAAGAACAAGAACAAAATTTGCAAATGATAAGATGGCTGATCTATTTGTTTCCATTCACGCAAATGCCGCTCCAAATGCCACAAAGGCAAAGAGTATGCACGGCATTGAGACATTTTTCTTATCGCCTGCAAGAAGTGAACGTAGTAAAAACGCAGCCGCGCTTGAGAACAAATCAGATATTGAAGAGATGAACTACTTTTCGCAGCAGACATTTCTAAATGTGCTAAATCGCGAGAAGATCATCGCGTCAAATAAGCTTGGTATCGATATCCAAAAAGAAATTTTAGCAAGTGCTAGAAAGGTCTATGCTGCAAGTGACGGTAGTGTAAGGGAAGCGCCGTTTTGGGTACTCGTAGGCGCTCTTATGCCAGCAGTTCTTGTTGAGATCGGCTATATCACGCATCCAGTTGAGGGTGAAAAGCTCTTTAATGATGCATATCAAAACGCCCTTGCAAACGGCATAGCAAACGGCATAGATGGATATTTCGCAAAAAATAGATGAAAAATGCAAATTTAAGCTTTAAAGGGCAAATTCCATTTAACGAGGAGTTTGGTGACATCTACTTTAATACCGATAAACCTTGGCTTGAGAGTGAATTTGTCTTTGCAAGTGCACTTGATGAAATTTGGCAGAGCAAAGACAGTTTCATAGTTGCTGAGACTGGCTTTGGTGCTGGGCTAAATTTCTTTACACTTTGTAAGAAATTTAAAGGTAGTAATAAAAAACTTCACTTTGTTAGCATCGAAAAAAGCCCTATTAAAAAAGAAGATATTTTAAAAATTTATGAAAATTTAGGCATTTTTAAAGCTTATGCTAGAAAGTTGGTTTCGCTCTATCCGCCGCTAATTTCTGGCATACACCGTATAAATTTTGCCCCAAATATCACACTTGATCTTTGCTACGGCGAGGCTAAAGAAATTTTACCTGAGCTTGATTTTAGCGCTGACATCTGGTTTCTAGACGGCTTTGCTCCAAGTAAAAATGGCTCAATCTGGAGCGAAGAAATTTTTGGGCAGATCGCAAGACTAAGCAAGGTTGGCACGATTGCTAGAACCTACTCGTGCGCAAAAATAGTAAAAGACGGGCTAAAGAGCGCTGGCTTTTTGCTAAGCCTAAAAGAGGGCTATGCTAGAAAACGCCAGATGAGTAGCGCCGTACTAGAGAAAAAAGATGAAAATTTAAAAGATGCTTGGTTTGCGAGGTGCGAGCCAGCCTCTAGCGCAAAAGGCAAAACAGCGCTTATCATAGGAGCTGGTGTGGCTGGACTTACAACAGCTGACGAGCTAGCCAAAAATGGCTTTAAGGTGGTGATCGCCGAGGCAAAGGGTGAAGTGGCTACAAATGGCTCAGGCAATCACTGTGGTGCCTTGATGCCGCTAGTTACAAAGCCTGTGGTAAATTTAGGTCGCATGCACTTAAACGCATTTTTGCAAGCAGTGAGATTTTACAAGGCAACTTTGCCAAAAAGCCTTATTAAATTTAACGGCTGCATCGACTACGCATTTGATGATGAGCTCATCAAAAGATATGGCTCGTGGCAGGATCAAGCCGCTAGCGATATTTTTAAATTTGATGAGAACTTAAAGCCATATCCTGGGATATTTATAAAAGACGGTGCATACGCTAGACCAAGAGAAATTTGTAAATTTTTATCAGGCAGTTTTGAAATTTTATTTAATCACGAGTATGAGAGTAGGGCGCATCTACAAAACGGTAAGATAAGTGTTAAATTTAAAAATGGTAAAAATTTAGAAACCGATATTTTGGTCTTTTGCACTGGCAGTAAGAGCAGTGAAATTTTTAAGGACTACGACATGCAAATAAGCAGCGTCCGAGGTCAAGTCACGCACCTAAAACCAGTGCTTAAAAATACTTTGCCGCTAAGCGCAAAAGGCTACATCTGCCCAGCCGTCAAAGGCGTGCAAGTCATCGGCGCAACTTATGCCAGAAATGAAATTTGCGATATGCCTAAAGTTGAGGATAATGCTAAAAATTTAAGCGATGTAAGCGAGTTTTTTGACACCACAAAAGCCGCCATTATCGGTTCACGTGTAGGATATAGGAGCTATAGTGGAGACAGATTTCCGATAATTGGCGCTTTGCATGACGAAGAATTTTACAAGCAAAACTACAAAGGGCTATTTTGGAGTAAAAATAAAGATAACAATCCAAAAGCAAGCTATGAAAAGAATGTCTTTGTAAATTTTGCCCACGGCTCACGAGGTCTTGGTACAGCGATACTTGGAGCAAATTTGATAGCCGATCTTGTACTTGATCGTCCACTTTGTATAGAAAGATCACTATTTCATGAGCTTCATCCAGCTAGGTTTTTGATAAGAAAACTAAAAAAGGGATTAAAACTTTAAGAGGCAATTAGCAGAAATTCCTAGCACAAGATACTAGGAATTTCTTGTAAGTTTAGGCTTAAAGCCTTGTTTTCATCTTTTCAAATTCATCTTTTATGACTTGCTCGTGAGGTTCGCTCGTCATTTTATTTATTGCATCTCCCCAGATACTTACGCTAATGATCGCTATACAAGAAGCTATGATGCCAGGTAAAATTTCATAAACATAAACATTTAGCCCTGAAGTAATCCAAAATATTACTGTCGCACCTCCAGCTATCATACCAGCGAGTGCTCCAAGTGCACTCATACGCTTCCAGTAAAGGCTAAAAAGTAGCACTGGTCCAAAGCTTGCACCAAATCCAGCCCAAGCGTTACCAACGACGTTTAGAACATTATCTGTTGAGATAAAAGCAAGCATAGTAGCAACTATAGCCACTACTACGACAGCATAGCGACTGATCGCTGTTTGTGTATTTTGACTAATCTCTTTTTTATAGAATGCAAAGATAAAATCCTTTGTTACCGAGCTAGATGTAACTAAAAGCTGACTTGAGATAGTACTCATGATCGCTGAAAGCACAGCTGAGATGATAATGCCTATAAAAAATGGTGGGAAAAGTAGCTCGCCAAGCTTTAAAAACACCGTCTCAGGATCGCTAAGTCCGTCTCTTTGACTAAAGTAGACAAAGCCGATAAGTCCGCTCATAATCGCACCAAGCAACCCAATGCTCATCCAGCCAATGCCGATCCTTCTTGCTTTAGCAAGCTCTTTTGAATCGCGTATCGCCATAAATCTAACAATGATGTGTGGCTGACCAAAATAGCCAAATCCCCAAGCCATAAGTCCTAAAATTCCCCAAAAAGTTTGATCTCTAAATGGATTTAGGTGATTTGCATCAAGTTTGCTTATCTCTTTTAGTAAATTTGTATCGCTTGGCAAGTCTAAATTTAGATATGCCACGACTGGGATCGAGACTAGGACACAAAACATCAAAAGCCCCTGAAATGCGTCAGTTATACTAACTGCTTTAAATCCACCAAAAAATGTGTAAAAGACCACGATAACAAGTGTAAAGACCGCTCCGTAGGCAAATTTTAAACCAAAAAAGCTCTCAAACGTCTTGCCACCAGCGATGATGCCGCTACTTACATAAAGTGTGAAAAAGATCAAAATGATAAGACCAGAGATGATTCTTAAAATTTTAGTCCTATCTTTAAAGCGATTTTCTAAAAAATCCGGTATCGTGATGCTATCACTCGCAACCTCAGTATAAATTCTAAGCCTCTTTGCTAAAAATAGATAGTTGCAGTAAGCTCCAATGATAAGACCGATTATCATCCACACATTTGCTATGCCAGTTGCGTATAATGCTCCGGGCACGCCAAGTAGCATCCAACCACTCATATCAGAAGCACCAGCACTAAGTGCAGTGACCACTGGACCCATTCGACGATTATCTAGCAGATACTCGTTCATACTTGCATTTTTATCGTAGAAATATCGTCCGATAAAGAGCAAAAAGCCAAAATAGATGGCGATGGCTAAATAAGACCCAAAGCTCATAAATTTCCTTTCAAATTAAGATAAATGGCTTATGTTAATATAAATTTTTTTAAATTACAACATTCAGTGCCGATCCTTAAACACTTTTAAGCAAAATGATATAAATTTTTTCGTATTATTTAAAGCCATATTTTAAAGAGAAGGACAAAGTTGAAGGCTCAAAATTTAGCTAAATTTCTATTTTTTATAATAATCGTCTCACTTGGAGCATATTTTTTCTATCCAAGAGATCTTAGTGAGGCTCAAGAGATTGCTTATATCAAAAGTTACGGAGTGACTTTAGGGCTTACTATAGGCGGTATTGTCATAGGCATAACACTTGGATTTACCTTGGCGTTTATTAAATTTTTAAATATCAAAGTCTTAAATTTTATAATTGATGAATATATCGATATCTTACGTGGAACACCTGTAATACTTCAACTTTTAATATTTTCAGTTGTCATTTTTGCAACATGGAGTGATAATTTTTATGTAGCTCTCATCGCACTTGGACTAAATAGCTCTGCTTATGTGGCCGAGATCGTACGAAGTGGTATAAATAGCGTCGATAAAGGACAAATGGAAGCGGCTCGTGCGATGGGCCTAAACTACTATGTTTCGATGCGCGAGATAGTCTTTCCACAAGCTACAAAAAATATCTTACCAGCTCTTGCAAATGAGTTTATCTCACTTTTTAAAGAGACATCAGTTGTGGGCTATATAAGCGTCGTTGATATCACGATGCAAAGTAAGAGCTTGCAAGCGGTCTTTTATAGTCCAGAGCCAGTCATTTTTACAGGTATTGTCTATTATGTGAGTGTTAAATTTTTTACACTTTTGACAAAACTACTCGAGAGGAGATTAAACCGCCATGATTGAGATTAAAAATTTAAATAAAAGCTATGGCGATTTGCGTGTTTTAAATGACATCAGTGTAGATATCAAAAAGGGTGAAGTTATAGCGATAATTGGCCCAAGTGGTGGTGGAAAAAGTACATTTTTACGCTGCATAAACCGCCTTGAGGAGCCAGATAGCGGGCACATAAAGATAAATGGCGAAGATATTTTAGATAAAAAATCAGATATAAATAAAATTCGCCAAAAAGTGAGCATGGTTTTTCAGCACTTTAATCTTTTTGCAAATAAAAACGTCTTGCAAAATTTAACTCTAGCCCCGATAAAAGCGGGAATTTTAGATAAAGCAAGCGCAGAAAAAAGAGCTGATGAGTTGCTAAAAAGTGTTGGGTTAAGTGATAAGAAATTTGCCTATCCGCACAAGCTTTCAGGCGGACAGAAGCAACGTATTGCGATCGCTAGAAGCCTAGCGATGGAGCCAGAAGTGATACTTTTTGACGAGCCTACAAGTGCACTTGATCCTGAGATGATCGGAGAGGTGCTTGATATTATGAAAGATGTTGCCGCAAGGGGTATAACGATGCTTGTTGTGACCCATGAAATGGGCTTTGCAAGAAATGTAGCAAATAGAATTTTCTTTATGGATAAAGGCAAAATCGCAGTTGATGATACACCGAAAAATGTCTTTACAAATCCGCAACATGAGCGCTTAAAAGAGTTTTTAGGCAAAATTTTAAATCATTAAAGGAGTAGAAAATGAGTAAAATTTTAAAATTTTTGATGGCAAGCTCGGTTTTATTTTTACTAGGTTGTAGCGATGACGCTAATAAAAAAAATACAGCAAATAATGCCGAAGAAGTTACTAAAAATGTAGTTTATAAAGTTGGCTCGAGCGCTGATTATCCACCTTTTGAATATCTTGATGAAAACAATAAAATTATTGGCTTTGAGATAGATTTATTAAATGAGATCACCAAAAAAACTGGAATAAAATTTGATGTTGCAAATATGAGCTTTGATGGGCTGATATCAGCATTAAAAACCGGTAAAATCGATATTGCTATAAGCGGAATGAGCGCAACTGATGAGAGAAGAAAATCGGTTGATTTCACTAAGCCATATTATTTTTCAGAGAATTTATTTATCCGCAAAAAAGGCTCAGATGTAAATAAAGACAACCTTAAGGATAAGAAAATTTCAGCTCAAGTTGGCACACTTCAAGAAGAAGCAGCCAAAAGCATAACCACTAAGTCGATACCTGCTGAAAATGTAGCAGCTGCCATCATGTCACTAAACGCTGGTAAAATCGACGTTGTACTAACTGATAGTCCGATAGGGGTTGAATATTTAAAACAAAATCCAGATTTAGAAGAATTTTTAAGAGTTCCTGATGGCACGGAAGGGTTTGCAATGGCGTTTGATAAAGGCAAACACACTGAGCTTATCAAGAAGATAGACGCAGCGATCGATGAGCTGCAAAAATCTGGCGAATTTGACAAAATGCTAGATAAATATGGATTAAAGAAATAAATCTAAATACAAAATTTGCAGAGAAGCAGGAATTCTCTGCAAAAACTCACTTTTTTCTAATTTTTAAAATTTAACATCTTTTAAAAGTAAAATTAATAAAATGACTTAATTATTTTCAAGGAGAAAAAATGAAGCTTCTCA
>NZ_CABPUR010000002.1:686301-716714 GCF_902460665.1 Campylobacter concisus
ATGAAGCTTCTCAGGATGAGAACGGCATTTATTTTAAATATGCTATTTTCTATTTGCATGCATCACAATTTTGTTAAAAAATTCTTACTAATTAATAAAGCTAAATATAAATTAAATTTTTACATAAATAGACTAATCAATATTTTTTATAAAAATAACCAAAAGTATTTTTTGGTTGATAAATTTTAAGTATTAAAGTCGTATGGCTTTATTTTTTGAAGCAGATATTAAGAAAAACTAAAAGGAGAGAAAATGAATAATCTAGGTATTAAATCTAAGATTATGGCGATAGTTATCGTCAGTCTTATTGGCCTTGGTATCATGAGTGCGTACATGCTAAATGGTATCTTAAAGACTCGCTCAAAAGCAGAGTTTAGTGAGAAAATCGTGGATACAATAATAAATCAAAATAATTTTATCCATGAAATGCAAAAAGAACGCGGATTTAGCTCAGGTGTGTTAGCAGGAGGGGATAATAAAAATTTATTAGAGCAGCGTAAAAAAGTAGACGCTATGCTTGATAAGCTTGAAGAGAAAAATGAAATAGCTTCAGAGATAAATAGTATCCGCTCAAATGTAGATCAAAAAAGTGGCAATGATCTAATTAGCCGTATAACAAAAATTTTAAGAAAAGAGGTTATTGCTATAAATGGATATAGTGATAAGCTTGAGCCTAGCTTGGTAGATGATCTAAAGCGTATCATTATTGTTGGTGAGATAAAAGAGTCTTTTGGTATTTTGCGTGCTACTTTAAATGGGGTTTTTACTAAAAAGAGCATAAGCAAAGAGGACTACAATAAAGTAGTTGCACTAAATAGCGTTATAAATAAATTTATGCAGGATTTTGACGATTACAACCCAAAAGAATTTAGTGATGAATTTGATGCCATCGCTAGAAAAAAGGCTGATTTTATAGATGCGATGAATATTATTAAAAATGTAGTTGCCACTGAAGATGTATCTTATGATGCAGCGAGTTGGTTTTCAAAGATAAGCATTTCAATAGAAGCATTGAGAGAGCTTGAGCTTAAACTACTTGATAATATGCAAAAAGATGCAATACGTATTAAGGGTGATGCAAATACCGAACTTATTATAAGTTCTATTGTAATTGCGATTTGTATTTTGCTTATGTTGCTAATATCTACATTAATAGGTAAAAACCTGATCTCTGGCATAGATCAGACTAAAAATGGCTTAGTTAGATTTTTTGACTTCTTAAATTATAAATCTAATAAGGCTGAATTTTTAGATCGTAGTGGTAGCGACGAGATCGGACAGATGAGTGCACTGATAAATGAGAATATCAAACAAATCGAGGCAAATTTATCTGAGCAAAATAATTTCATTAAAGAAGCAAATACTTTTGTAAATCAAATTGGCAAAGGTAACTACGTAGCTCAGCTTAACGCAGATACTTCAAATCCTGCACTTAGCCAGCTAAAACAAACTTTCAAAGACTTACAAATCGCACTAAAACATGCTATTGCGGAAAATGGTGATGACGTGTTAAATCTACTAGAAAGCTTTAAAAAACAAGACTTTACTAAAAGGCTTGAAGATGATGGCAAGATGGCGGTTGGCATAAATGCTCTTGGTGAAGAGATAGCCAAAATGTTAAGGGCAAATTTAGATCAAGCTCATGTGCTAGAAGAAAAGGCTGAGTCTTTAAGTCAGTCAATGAAAGAACTAACTCAAGGCGCAAATGTACAAGCAAGCTCACTTCAAGAGTCTGCTGCCGCAGTAGAGCAAATGTCAAGTTCAATGAATGCAATATCTCAAAAAACATCTGATGTTATTAGACAAAGTGATGAGATTAAAAACATCATAACTATTATTAGAGATATAGCTGATCAAACAAATTTACTAGCTCTTAATGCCGCGATCGAAGCAGCACGCGCAGGAGAACACGGCAGAGGCTTTGCGGTTGTTGCAGATGAGGTTAGAAAACTAGCAGAGAGGACTCAAAAATCTCTAACAGAGATCGAAGCAAATACAAACGTACTAGCTCAATCAATCAATGAAATGAGTGAATCTATAAAAGAGCAAAGTGAAGGAATCAATATGATAAATCAATCAGTTGCGCAAATAGACACACTTACAAAAGAAAATGTAGTAATTGTCAATAAAGCAAATGAAGTAACATCTGATGTTGACGACATGGCTAAGGCGATAGTAAACGAAGTTAGAAAAAGTAAATTTTAATCTTTGACTTACTCTTAGAGCTTCTACTATTCTATCCCTTAAAATAATTAAGGGATAGAACTTATCTATAAAAATTTATATGCTACTTTGCTATACGATTATTTATAGCATTTTTCTTTTATTACGGATTTAAACAATTTTTAATAGAGAAATACTGATAATTAAACCACTAAATCACCTTAAAGGACACTATTATGAAAAAGATCTTTGCTCTTTTACTCACAGCTTTTGTTGCTCTTTGTGCAAACGAGCTAAAATTTGGCACAGCGGCGAACTATCCGCCATTTGAATATATCGATGAAAATAACAAAATAACAGGCTTTGATATCGAGTTAATTGATGAAATTTCAAAGCGTGCAGGTTTTTCATATAAGATCATAAATATGAGTTTTGACGGCCTTATTCCAGCACTTAAAGCCGGCAAAATAAATGGCATTATAAGCGCAATGAGTGCGACTTCAGATAGACTAAAATCGATTGATTTTACAAAGCCATACTATCTAACTGAAAATCTCTACCTAAAGAAAAAAGGCAATGACGCATTAAAAGCTAAAGAAGAGCTAGCTGGCAAAAGAGTTGGCGTGCAACAAGGCACCGTCCAAGAGCTAGCAGCAAATGCTATAAATGGCGTAAAAGTAGTGCCTTCAGAAGATACTGTGCCACTTATCATGGGATTAAAAGTTGGCAAATTTGACGCAGTCATCCTTGATAGCTCTATCGGATATGGCTTTATTAAGAAAAATCCAGAACTTGAGGCATTTTTCAAAGAAGTTGATGGTAGCGAGGGCTTTTCAATAGCATTTGATAAAGGAAAAGAGAGTGCATTAATAGAGAAAATAAATCAAATTTTAGATGAAATGAAAAAAGACGGAAGCTACGAAGCTTTACTTAAAAAATACGATCTAAAATAACCTTCTAGCCTGCAAATTTGCAGGCTTATGCTAAATTCTGCTTTGTCTATCGATTAAAATAAAAAGGAAAATAATGAGAAAAATTTTGTTGCTTTTTTGCCTAGTAATGGGTCTTTTTGCGCTTCAAAACGATAAAGATATGTTAAATGGAGAGCTAAAAAATGGGCTAAAATACTATATCAAAGAGAATAAATCTCCACAAAAAACAGCTACTTTTTATCTTGTTATAAATTCTGGTTCAACTGATGAAAAAGATGGCGAGCAAGGTCTTGCTCACTTTTTGGAGCACATGGCATTTAATGGCAGCCGTGACTTTAGCAAAAATGAGCTCATTAAGCAGCTTGAGAGCCTTGGTGTGAAATTTGGAGCTGATCTAAATGCGCAGACGAGCTACGATCAGACGAGCTATGTCTTAACGATTAATGTAAATGAGAAAAATTTACAAGATACATTCAAGGTCTTTTCGAATTGGATAGATGGCGTTAAAATCGATCCTAAGGAGCTTAATAAGGAGCGTGGCGTCATAATGGAAGAGGAGCGTCAGAGAAATACGCCAGGATATAGGCTTTATTTGGCTCAAACAAAGGATATTTTTGAGGGCAGTATCTATCTAAAAAGAGTGCCAATAGGTGATATGAACGTCATCAAAAGCGTAGATGCTAAGCATATGCAAGAATTTTACGAGAGGCTTTATCAGCCAAGATTTATGAGCTTTGTTGCTGTTGGCGACTTTGATAAAAATGAGATAAAAAGCTTAATCGAAAAAAACTTTAGCCAAGCAAAAAATACAAATTTTTACATTCATCCAGAAAAAAATATCAGCTTTAAAAATGGTTTAAATATTTTTAACTATGACTCGAATGAAACTGGAATGGAGCTAGTTAGACTTAGCTATTTTGATAAATTTAGCCCAGTTGCAAATGAGGCTGACGCAAAGAGAAATCTAGAAGATGCACTTATTTCAAGCCTGATAAATATGCTTTATGAGCAAAAAAATGCAAATAATTCATCAAATTTAAGCACTGATTTTATAGCTCAAACACTTCAAGCAAAGCAGAAAATTTATAGTTTTGAAACAAACGTACTTGGAGGCGATTTTAACGCAAGTCTTAAAGATATGCTTGGCGTTATAAAAGGCATTAAAGAGTTTGGCTTTAATAAAGATGATTTTACTGATGTGAAAAAGGCGTTTGTGGCAAATGTGGATGCAAAATTTAAACGCTCAAAGACTAAAAAGTCAAGCGCTTACGCAGGACAAATTTTAAATATGATAGAAAATGGTGGCTTTGTGTTAAGCGATGAAGATGAAAAAAAGCTTAGTTTAAAGCTATTAAACGAGATTACATTAGCTGACGTGAATGCTAGATTTAGACAAATTTTGGCCATTTCTGATGAGCGTGTAAGAATTTTTAGCAAAGATGGCTTTAAGCTTAGCAAAGATGAGTTTTTAAAGCTTTTTGCCAAAGCGCCTGCTTATAACACAAACCTATCTGCTAGCAACAACGACAAGAGCCTAGGTAATGAAAATTTAGAGCCAAAAGAGATAAGCTCAAGAAACTTTGATGAAAAAAATGGAATTTATACCTACAAAATGTCAAATGGCTCGCAAGTTATCTTTAAGCCACTAGCCACTAAAAAAGATAGCGTTTTGTTTGCAGCCGTCAGCAAAGGAGGCACATCAAATTTGACTGATCCAAAGCTTGGTAGCTTTGCCGTTGCGCTTACGAATGAGAGTGGCGTTGGTAAATTTAATAACTATGAGCTCTCAAAGGCACTAAATGGAAAGATAGTAAGCTATCAAAAGAATATCGAGGGTCTTACGCAAGGATTTTTTGGCTCGTCAAGTACAAACGACCTTGACTCGCTGCTAGCTGTTATAAATTTAGAATTTAACGCTCCAAGAGCCGATGCAAACGTGCTTGATAGGATAAAGCAAAGAGCAAAGGATGAGCTAAGCAAAGAGCAAAATTTGCCTGAATATAAATTTAGTACCGAATTTAGCAAGTTTTTTTATGAAAACAATAAACGTGTCGCGCCGCTTGAGATGGCTCAGATCGATGCGCTAAAACTAAATGAGCTAAAAGAGATCATCAAAGATAAATTTACAAATGCAGCCTCATATACTTTTGTAATCATCGGCGATACCGACGAAGAGAGGCTTTTGCCACTTATTAAAAAGTATATCGCCACGCTACCAGCAAATGGAGGCGAGGAGAATTTTAAAGATGATGGCGTGCGAAGTATCAAAGGTCAGCACACCTTTAAAAGGGAGTATCAAAGCACAAAAAGAAGCGATGTTGGTATAAACATCATAAATTCTGATGCTAAATATAGCTTTGAAGGAGCGATTAGGCTAAGGGCATTAAGTGAAATTTTAAAAACAGCGCTTCGCGAAAAGATCAGAGAAGATAAGGGCCAAACATACGGCTTTAGCCTAAATGCCAAGCTCTCACGCTATCCTTTTGAGCATTCAGATATGCTAATTAGCTTTACTTGCGATCCTGCAAACACGGACAATATCATCGCTGAGATAAAGCAGATAATAGCTAGCATAAAGCGTAGTGGTGCGCTCTTACCAAAGCATTTGGAGGATTTTAAAGCGCAGAGTGAAATTTCTATAAAAAAAGATTACGAAAAGCCTGAGTTCTGGCAAAAGCTCATCATCTCAAATAAAATTTTTAACACGCCACTTTACACGGCTGATGAGTACATAAGCGCGGTAAAAGCCATCACAAATGACGAGATCAAAGAGGCTGCAAAGCTATATCTTGATGAGAAAAATATGGTGATAAGTATAAATAATCCAAAGTAGAAATTTAGTGAGTCAAGCTGGCTGACTCTTAAAATTTAAACGCGAGTAAAAATTTATTAAGATAAGCTAGCTCTTTAAATTCAAATCTAAGTAGAAATTTAAAGAGCCAAGCCAGCCCCAAAATTTAAACCTAAAGCTAAGCTAGTATGTCCTTTGGCTTTAGCTTGTTTAGCTTTTGCACTAGTTCATCAAAGCTTGCGCCATTTTCGACCTCGCGCCTGATAAATTCCTCAAAAAACTCACGTTTTATATCTTTATCGGTGTAGGTCACGCTCTTTTTGGTAACTTGCATAGGCTTAAATTTCTCTTCTTCTATCTCTTCATCGCCATTTTCTCTAACTGGTGTAAGAGCGATATTTTGAAGCACATCAGCGATACTCTCGCCCTTTTCATAACTTGTTTTTAGAAATTTTAAAAACTCATCTTTGCTGTTTTTATCAGCGTAGCTCACACGGTGCAACATAGGCTGACCTAAGAATTCTATACGTTTTTTATCCGAGCTTTGCTCGTAATGCAAAGCCCCGTCTTTAAAAGAAATTTTCACATTTGCATGCTCGCCAAGTATCCTTTCGGCGGTAAATTCCAGCCATTTATCTTTAAACTCATCGATACTTAGATCAGAGTCTAGCAAATTTGTAGCCTCACGGCTTAGATAAAGAGCACCAAAAGCATTATTGATTATTTTATTGTTTATGCTCATTTTGTGATTTTTGATGAACTCATCTACGCTAAAGCCGTTTTTCTCGCTAGTGATGATGGAGTTTAGTCGCCAAAGCTTCGTACTATCAATGAAATTTTTAAGGCTAGAGATTTCATCTTTGCTCGCTCCGCTATCAAGGCCATTTATCTTGCCCCAGATAGAAATTTTATCATTTGATGAGTAGCCAGAGAGCGGTAGATGCTTGATGTCCGCAGTTTTGGTGGGAATTTCTACTTTGTCTAATTTTGCGTTTGTGGCTTGGCGCTTACTAAAAGCGTCTTGGTAGTTAAAGCTTTGATTAAATCCATTTAGCGCGTTTATCATGTTAAAATCCTTTAACACAATATCGGCAAGTAGATTTAAATTTTAAGTGGATTATTTTTTATTGCGGTATTTTTCAAAAATGGCGATCATTTGGTATGAGTTTTGCGCGATTTTAAATTTATTTGGATTTTTGCCAAGTAGCTCTTCTCTTAAAGAGTCGATAAATTCTCTATCTTTTTTGCAAGCTTCAAAGCTCACTCGCCCCCTAAGTACGGCCATAAATATAATATCAGCAGTCGCATTTATCATCTCAAGCATTTTTTCTTCGCTCATTTTTGTGGATTTTGCCCTTTTTAAAGCAAATATTATTCCTTTACGCTCACAAAATTTACTATTTTTACCTCTTGGTTCTCTTTGCAAGCCTCCAGCGCGGCTGCATTTTTCACCATGTGAGCGCTTTTCATATGCTCTTTTTGGCTTGCAAGATCTTCCCAAATTTCCATAAAACAGTATTCGTTTTTACCGCCCACAACCATGCCGCACTCGTAGCTTATGCAGCCTTTATCTTTTCTTGAAGCTGGCACGATCTCTTTTAAAATTTCTTCAAATTTCGCCTCACACCCAGCCTTTAACTTTACATTTACATAAAATCCAATCATCTGCCCATCCTTTAAAAAAATTTGGCTAAAATAGCGCAATTTAGACGCAAGTTTGCGTATTACATTACAAGGTCTTTAAACGATGAAATGATACAAAACCCTAAATTTATAATTTCTAAAACCAACCAAAAATAATAAATTTAACCAAAATCGGAGAAAGAATGAAAAGACGAGACTTTTTAAGATTAAGCGCATTAGGCGCAGCTAGCCTTCAAGCAAAAGAGCTTGGCAGTGCAGAGCAAGCGTTATTTGACAAACAAAGCGGACTAAGCGCAAATAAATTTGGCGCATTTTATGTAAAAACTATATCGCAGGGCGCGTGGTCGAGACCGTGCCATTTGAGGGCGATGCTTATCCAAACGAGCTAAATAACGCAGTCATTGACTACATCCAAAACGAGAGCAGAGTAAAATATCCATTTGTTAGAAAGAGCTTTTTAGCCAATCCAAACAACCCAAAACCAGAGCTTCGCGGTAAAGAAGAATTTGTGCGTGTGAGCTGGGACGAGGCTATAAAGCTAAGTGCAAAAATTTTAAAAGAAAATTTTGATAAATACGGTGCTGAAGCGATCTACGGACAGGTTTATCAGTGGGGTAGCCTCGGCAAAGTTGGCCACAGCCAAAAGACCGCAAAAAGGCTACTTAACGTGCTTGGTGGCTACGTAAATGAGCTTGGTAGCTACTCATACGGTGCAGCGACTGTCATCATGCCTCACGTCACTGGCTTCGTCGATCCTGCGCTAGCGCCAACAAAGTGGGAGGCTATCTTAAAAAATGCCAAAACGATCGTATTTTGGGGTACAAACCCAGTCGTTTCAAACAAGATCGCCATTGGCGTACCGCTTCATAACTCATATAAATACTACGATGAGATCAGAAAAAAAGGCGAGAGCGGCGAGATGAAAATTTATAGCGTTGACGTTTATCACAACGATAGCGCAAAATACTTTGACTCAAAATACCTTGAAGTCGTGCCTTGCACCGATACAGCGATGATGATAGGTATGTGTAACTACCTTTTTGAAAAGGGACTTTACAGCAAAGAATTTATAGAAAAATACACAGTTGGCTTTGATAAATTTAAAGAGTATATGCTTGGCAAAACTGACGGGGTCAATAAAAACCTAGCTTGGGCAAGCAAAATTTGTGGTGTTAGCGAGCAAGATCTTGCTAAATTTAGTGAGGATCTAGCCAAAAACGACTCAGTCATAGTTAGTGGCTACGCCATTCAAAGACAAGATCATGGTGAGATGGCATACTGGGCGCTCGTGACGCTAAATGCGATGCTTGGCCACATCGGCAAAGAGGGTTGTGGCTTTGTCACAAATGATGGCATGCACAAAAACGCTGATGAGAGCTTCATAGCACCTAAACTAGCGGCTTTTGAGACCAAAGTGCCTCAAAAATTTATTGATAGCGGGCTGGTGCCAAAGACAAAGGGCTACGAAATGCCAAACTCAAGGCTAATAGACGCACTTCTAAGCCCAGGCAAGGAGATAACAAGAAATGGCAAGAGCTATAAACTGCCAAAGATTAGAGTGATGTTTAATGCAAATGGCTCAACTTTCACAAGGCATCCTGATGCAAACAGAGCTGTAAAAGCTATGCGAAATGTCAATGCTATCATCACTTGCGAGCCATTTTGGACAAGTACAGCTAAATTTAGCGACATCGTCCTACCAGCTGCGCTTGAATATGAGCGAACAGACATCGAAATGGCAAACTCAACGAGTGAGTATCTATTTGCGATGAAGCCACTAGTTAAGCCATTTGGCGAGAGTAAGAGCGACTTTGAGATCGCAAGGCTGATCGCCAAAGAGTGGGGCAGGGAAGAGGCATTTAGCGAGGGTAAAAGTGAGCTAGAGTGGGTCAAAGAAATTTACGAAGATGCTGTTAAAAAGGCTACCGAGCTTGGGTATGAGAGCATGCCTAGCTTTGAGGAATTTTGGGAGAAGGGATACTTTAGATTTGACAAGATCGATGAGAAAAAACGTTACTTTACAAACTACAAGAAATTCCGCGACGATCCAGTGGCAAATCCGCTAAAAACGCCATCTGGCAAGATAGAAATTTACTCTGAGACTGTCGCTGGCTTTGGCTATTATGACTGCCCACCGCATGCGACGTGGCTTGAGCCATTTGAGTGGCTGGGTGCAAAAAATAAAAAATATCCTATCGCAATTAGCGGCGCACACTCTAAATTTAGGCTTCACTCACAGCTAAACAACTCCGTGCTTCGCAACTTTAACGAGATCGCAGAGCGTGAGCCAGTGCTTATAAATCCAAAAACAGCCGAGGCTAGAGGGATAAAAATGGGCGACGTGGTGCGTGTTTTTAATGATAGAGGCGAAATTTTGTGCGGTGCCTTTGTCACCGAGGACATGCCACAAAATGTCGTAATAGTAAGCGAAGGCGCTTGGTACGACCCTGAAAAACCGGGCGAAAAGAGCCTTTGCTTGCACGGAAATTTAAATGTGCTCACAAAAGACGTGCCATCAAGCAAGATGAGCCAGAGCAACACCGCTCACACAAGCCTTGTGGATGTCGAGAAATTTAAAGGCGTGCCAAAGCGCGTGACAGCATTTAATGCACCAAAGATCGGCATAATGCACGCATAAAATAAAAGCTATCCTTAAATGGATAGCTCTAAGTTTTAAAATTTTTATTTATCTTAATAGCAATGAGTTTTCACAAATCTCTTCAATCTTTGAAATTTGCTCTTTAACTCTTGCTTTTAAGCCATCAAGCATTGCTATTTTTAAAGTATAAATTTCATTAAAATCGCTCTTTATATCAAGCAAAATTTTATTTAAAAACGAGCTGTTTGAGCACATTAAAGCTTCAAACTCATAAAGACTAAACGCATCAAGCATGCGCTCATAGACATCTTTTGCACTTGGAATATAAAGTGGAGTATTCATCTGCAGATGCGATTCTAGCGTCTTTTCTATCTTTTGTTTTATAAAATAAACCGCAAGTTTGAGCGCGTTTTCATAGTTTGAGGCTAGTTTTATATCAAGCTTTTCAAAAAACAAAGAGACCTTTTGTATAGCCTTAAATTTGGCCGTTTCATACTCTCTTAAAAAATTTTCATATGTCCGTCCGGCATAGGTATTTATGGATTTTGTTTCGTAAGCCAGGACTTGATCATCAAAGCTAGCGTAATTTTCATAGCGAGATTTATATATTAAAAATTTATCCTCTAAATTTTTATAAAGCTCATCAAACGCTGAGGTTATTGCATTTTCTAGCTCTTTTAGATCTTTTTTGTAGCGTTTAAAAAATTTATTAAAAACTACATCTTCGTAGATAAGTTTTGAAAAGACTTCGTCGCTATCAAGACTTATTACCTCAAAATTTTCACGCTTATAAATTTCTTTGTTTAAAAGCGTTTTTGAAGCGTTAAATTTTGTCTTTGAAAATGGTTTAAGTAGCTTAAATACCTCATCAGCAGCAAGTTTTATAACTTCACTCATTTGACTATAACTTAAAGCGATCTTTGGCTTAAACTCCTCTTTTATCGCCTCCAGCCTCTCATCTAATGAGCCACTAAATTCATCTAAAATAAACCGCGCATTATCATAAATTTCTAGATGTTTTTCTTGCTCGTTGGTTAGGAGTTTTACGATCTTTTTTGCCCTTACTTTTATGAAATTTTCTTTAAAGCTCTTGTCTAAAAAGTATTCTTTAATAGCCTTTAGAGCTTCGTTAAAATTTGAAGCTTCAAGTAGGCTTTTGTCATTATTTGTGATGCCAAGGAGTGCTTGCTTTGATGAGATAGCGATGATATCCTCAAAAAGCTCGCCATAAGTTTGCCTAGCGTGTTTTAGCAAATTTTCAAGCTCCTCCTCACTTAGCTTGTCTTTTTGGTTGATTAGGCAGATCGCTTTTAGATCATTGGCTTTTAAAATTTCTTTGATACTTTCAAGCTCGCTTGCCTTTGCGGCGTTATTTGCAAGGCTTAGCCATATCGTGCCACTAACCTTTTTTAGCGTATTTTTTGTCTCTTTTGTATCAGCATCTCTTAGCGAGTTTAGTCCAGGAGTGTCGATGAAATTTATCTCTTTTAAAATTTCACTTGGCGCATAAAGCGTCATACCAGAAACTTGATCGCCTAGCTTATTTAGCTCGGCTAGATCGCTACTTGCTAGCAAGCTCTCGCTACCGTTTATAAATTTCACGCTTAGAAGTGGCATCTTTGCAAATTTTAGCCTCACAGCCTTTGCGGTGACTGGAGTTAGTCCTGATGGCAAGATATCTTGACCAAGAAGTGCGTTTAAAAATGTTGATTTTCCACTTGAAAATTGACCGATAACAGCTATTAGCGGTGGTTCATTTAGAGTGTCTATTAGTAAATTTAAGCTCTCTTTTATCTGCTCGTTTATATGTAAGCTAGGATCATTTAGATCATTTACGAGCCTAGCTAGCTCGCCTTTAAAATCATTTGTAAAAACCTTAAAATATCTCGCTTTGTAGGCATTTATAAACTCATTAAACATTTTTAATATCCTCTAAAAGTGAGTAAATTTCATCTTGTAAGGAGGTCTTTTGCTTAAGCTTTGAAATTGAGCTTTGATTTTGTAAATTGAGCTCATTAAGTTTTTCATTGAGCACCAAAAGTCTTTGGTTTAGAGTCTCTTTTTGGCTCATCTCATAAGCCTTTACTCGCTCTTTTAGTAGCTTTTTTTCATGTTCTGCTAGTATCTCACAAAACTGCGATATGCTTTTATTGTTAAGTAAATTCTGTCTTAAACTTAAAAGCGCCTCCTCTGGCTCACTTTTGCTTAAAATTTTAGCTTCAAGCTCATCTAAAAGCTCGCTAAAATTAAGCTCTACGCCCATTTGCTTTAAAAAGTCATTTATACTAAAAATTTTATTTTCACTCACCTTAAAGCCATCAAAGCTTAAAGCGATATTTTGCTCGCACGACTTTGTCTGCACCAAAGTTTCATTTCTAGCCTCTCTCATAAGTGCCGCAACTCCGTCACAAAGTGTAGTTTTTGCTATTTGTGTAAGACGTTTTAGATTTAAATTTTCTCTTTTACTTTTGCAGTAAGCGATCTCACTCTTAAGCTTTTCATTTAGATTTTGTAGTAGTGCTTCAAGCCCCATTTTATAGATATCTTTTGCATTTTTATCATCGAGTTTTTTTAGCTCGCTTTCTAAAAGCCTTTCAAGTTTTGTGAAATTTTCATTAAGAGAATTTTTGATATTTGCTTGCTCGTTTTGCAAAGCTTCTAGCTCTAAACCAAATGCCTTAAGCTCTAAAATTTCAGCCTTTGTGGCTTCGAGTTTTGTTTTTAAAATATTTTGTAATTCTTTTTGATATGAGCTTAAAATGAGAGCTGATTTTTTAGAGTCTTTACCAAAAAGCACATCATAAAGATACTCTTTAAACTCCGGCACGCCACTATTTAAAGCGCCATCAAGATAAGCTTTCGCGCTAAGGGCAAAATAATCTATCTTGATATCATTTATCTGCTCGCCGATCGCCTTTTTTACGTAGTTAAGCGTTTCATTAATACCCTTTGCGTCTAACTCGTCAGCATGAGTTAGCACAATAGCAACTCTTACGATGTGCGAGTTTTCAAGGCATTTTTTCAAAAATAGTGCGTCTTTTTGCGTTGCACTTTGCG
Organism: Campylobacter concisus; assembly: GCF_902460665.1. Classification (GTDB taxonomy): domain Bacteria; phylum Campylobacterota; class Campylobacteria; order Campylobacterales; family Campylobacteraceae; genus Campylobacter_A; species Campylobacter_A concisus_AL. Next base: position 699,488 of record NZ_CABPUR010000002.1, read on the forward strand.
AAGCATTCATGAGATGAGCCAAAAGGTCGCACTCTTTCATAAAATTTGTAGTTATTTGCTCTCTTAAAACGATCGCATCATCTATGCCCGGAGTGTCTATAATGCAGACATTATCTCTTAAAAGCTCCAAGTCATCATAAAGCTCAACGCTTTTTACGAGATTTGCTGTTTTTGAGCTTGAAGACGTATAGTTTTTGATCTCATCTAGGCTGATCTCTACGCTACTAGCTGGTAAATTTTCGCTTGAAAGTCCAAGCTTTTCTAGCTCGTCTGGGCTATAAAAATTTACCTTTGCATGGCTATTTGATGCGTACTTTAAGATGGTTAAATTTACAGTCTCAGGTACATTTGAAGCACCAAGAACACGTTTGTTTAAAAGGGCATTTAAAAGGGTTGATTTGCCAGAGTTTATGACGCCACTTACTGCGATGTTAAAAAGCGTTTCATTTGATCTTTTCTTGGCGTTTTTTAAAGCTAGTAAAAATTCTTTATCTTCATCAAGCATGCTTGCTTTTTCATTTATCTCGTTTAGAAAATCCAAGCTCTTGTGAAAATGATCTTTTGGCTTCGCATTAGAAATTTTAGCCTTATTTTGATTTGAGTTTTTGCTTATAAATTTTATTAAAAAATCAAATTTTTCATGGCTAATTATCTTTTCATTACGTAGCTTTTGTAAGTAGGTTACAAGTTCATCACTTGAAATTTTTGCTTCATTTAGTGCTTTTAGCGTGGCTAGCTGAGCACTTTGTATGCTAAAGATATCAAGTCCAACGCCTAGCTTTTTTAAGATAGTTCTAAACTCGGCAAGAGCCATAAACTCATCCAAATTTTTCTCATCACAAGATAAAAGAAGCGCCAGTAGATCTGGGTAGAAAGGCACGCTCGCATCAGTATTGGCGTAAATTTTATTTAAATGCCAAGCGTGATTTAAAAACTCGTCCATTAAAGATTCTTTTTTTGAAATTTTTTAGATTTTATTACGTTTTTACTTACGAAGCTATCAAGATTTAGGCGCAAAATTTTATGTTTTTAAAAAGTTTAATTTAACTCAAGCTTTTTAAAGCTAACTCTTGGATTTATATTTAGCTCGCTATGGCTTACAAACTCGCCTTTTAGATACTTCTCACGTCCCGCTCTTGCTATCATTAAGGCGTTATCAGAGCAAAACTCAAGTGGAGCTAGCAAAAGCTCGCACTCATTTTTTTGGCAAAGCATCTCAAGTCTTTTTCGTAAATTTAAATTTGCACTTGCACCGCCAACTACGCCAAAACGCTTAAAATTTCTTAAACAAAAGACCTTTTCAAGCTTGTTTAAAATGTGCTCACAGGCAGTATTTTCAAAGGCATAGCAGATGTCAGCGATATCCTTTTGTGTGATATTTTCTAGCTTTGAAATTTCGACTCTGACTTGGTTTTTAAGCCCTGAAAAGCTGTATTCAAGGCGTTTATCGTGAAGAAGTGGAATGGTAAAATGAAACCTATCTTTGTCTTTGCAAAGCAAGGCATTTTGCTGCACAACAGCACCGCCTGGATAGCCAAGATCAAGCATTTTAGCAACCTTGTCAAAGCTCTCACCAAAGCTATCATCGCCAGTACTTGCAAGCTCCAAAATTTCACCATTTTCGTCAATCTCTAAGATCATCGTATGCCCGCCACTAACTAGCAGGACGCCAAGTGGAAAGGTGGCTTCGCGATCTAAAAATAGTGAGTAGATGTGACCAACTAAATGATTTACGGCAATTAGCGGGATATTAAGAGCCACGCTTAGCGCTTTTGCCATGCTGACGCCACCTATTAGGCTCACACTAAGACCCGGCTCGTTTGTCACGGCGACCGCTTTTATATCTTTAAAATTTGGCAAGATATCCTCTAAAAGTGCTGGCAGTGCCTTCGTATGAAGCCTAGCTGCAAGCTCAGGAACCACGCCACCAAAGATAGCGTGCTCCTCTTCTTGAGAAATTTTTTTATAATAAATCTTCTCTAAAGTGCGTTCATCTATTAGTGCGACCGAGCTATCATCGCAGCTACTTTCGATGCCAAGTATCATTTAAACTCCGCTAAGATCATGCCAGCAAATTTCTCTTTGCCATCTTCGTTTTTATAAAACTCGACTCGGTAAATTTTGCCATCTTTGTCGATGCTGTAGCTTTTGTTTAGGCTATTTTTAGCCACTTCTTGCTCGCTCTCATCTATACTTTTTGTGCCGTATCCTATGACATTTACACGCACGTTTTTGAGCGCTTTAATTTTAAAGCTCTTTTTCACGCTAAATTTATCGCCACTTTTTAATGCAAGCTCGCTACCGTCGCTTATTAGTGAAATTTCCTCAAGCGGCTTTGCAAACTCAAAATATTGTGGCTTTAGCCTAGTAACAAAGCGGTTGCCGTACTGCACTTTGAAGCTACCATTTTCTTTTATGACGGCTATTAGCGGATTTGGTGAGCTGTAATTTAACTCGCCTTTTTTAAGTGGAACAAAATTTATTAAAGGCTTTAGATTTTTAAGACTTATCGCGTATGAATTTTCAAGTTCGAGTCTGATCTCTTTTTCGATTGCTTTTTTTACGCTTTTAACATCAAGGTTAAACGGCCTAGTAAAGCTAATGCCAGCCTTTTTCATATATTCTTCAATGGCGATTAGATGGTAATAAGTCCTTTGCTCGGCGTTTAAATTTTTACTAGCTTCGTTTGCAAAGGCTGATTTATTTTGTGTGATAGCATAGTAAGTTAGGCTTTTTAGCATCTCTTTGTCGCCCATTGCGGTGTGTGTATTTTTGATGTGATACTGGTGCTTTTGATCTATTAGATGCTTATTTAGCACATCTTTTACGCTTGAGGCGATACTTTCAAGCTCTGGATATTTTGAACCAGGAAGTGTGCTTTGGTCTATTATGCAAGTATTGCCCCATTTATCTGGATTTTCGTCCTTGCTTATAAATTTATCTCTGTAATAGCCGCTTCCATCGTGTAAATTTAAGATGAGCGTAACGTTTTTATCAGTGATGACGTCTTTTATTTTCATTACTGAGTTATAGTCTGGATCGTTTTTATCTACATGGGCAAATTTTCTATTCATATCGCCTTTTGTGCCACGACTTCGCTCGATTATGCTTGGGAAATTTAAATTTGGCACGACCCAAAGCGAACCTTTTGTGATGTTGTAGTCGGTGGCCACGATAGAGGCTGCCAAAAAGCCACCCGGCTCATCGCCTTGAATACCACCGATTAACAACATCGTGTTTTCGCTTGGCTCACCTTTTTTGATGAGCGCATAGTCTAAAGTATTGGCTAAACTAGCAGCGGCAAAGGTTAGTAAAAAAAGTAAAAATTTACGCATTAATATCCTTCATAATGCTTTGTTTTTGGTAAAAGTAAATTTAAAACTATACCAGTAACCGCGCCAAGCCCTATACCTGAAAATTTAACCGCTCCAAGGTCAAGCACCATGCCGCCGATGGCAAAGATAAAGATGAGGGCTACGATTATCATATTTCTAGGGTCTGCAAGGTCAACTTTATTTTTTATAAGTGTCTCCATGCCAACGCTTGCAATGATGCCAAAAAGTAGCAGCATGATACCGCCGATGACCGGGACTGGGATAGTTGAGAGCACGGCTCCTAGCTTGCCAACGAAGGCTAGCACGATGGCAGTGATCGCTGCAAATGTCATGATCGCTGGATTATAAGCTTTTGTAAGGCTAACTGCACCTGTGACCTCTGAGTATGTAGTGTTTGGCGGGCCACCAAAAAAGGCAGCAAGCGAAGTGGCAAGTCCATCTCCAAGGAGCGTATTTTTAAGGCCTGGATTTTTTAGAAAATCCTCTTTTGTGACGTTTGAGATAGCAAGCATATCGCCTATGTGCTCGATCGCTGGAGCGATGGCGATAGGTATCATATAAATGATTGCTTCAAACTCAAATTTTGGTGTAGTGAAATTTGGCATTCTAAACCAAGGTGCATTAAAGATAGGGGTAAAATCAACCATGCCAAAGCAGTAAGCTACGATGTATCCGGTGATAATACCAAGCAAAATAGGTATAAGCCTAAACATGCCACGCCCAAGCATCATTACTAAAATAGTAGCCACTAGCGAAATGCCAGCGACGATCATCGCCTCGTTTTGGGTATAAATTTCAGTAGCTGATGTTGCCATTTTGACGGCATTTGGAGCAAGGATAAGGCCTATTGTCATGATGACAGGTCCAACGACAACTGGAGGCAAAATTTTATGCAAAATTTTCTCTCCGCCAAATCGGACCACAAGGCTTAAAGCAACGTAGAAAAACCCAGCAAATATAACGCCTCCCATCGTCACGGCTATGCCCCATTTTTCGATACCGTACTGAAGTGGCGCGATAAAAGCAAAGGAGCTTGCTAAAAAAATAGGCGGAACATTTTTTCTAGTGGTTAGCTGAAAAAGTAGCGTGCCAAGACCGGCCGTAAAGAGAGCTACATTTGCATCTAAACCCGTAAGTATCGGCACTAATACCAGTGCACCAAAGGCGACAAATAAAAATTGAACGCCGATTAAGCTTTGTTTGGGATCAAATTTATAACCCTCATACCTTTGCATTTAACATCCTTTTTGCGTAATTTCTAACTTCTTTATCAGCTTCAAAAATTTCATCAATATTTGAAATTTTAATATCTCTAAAATTTTTAACAGAGCTTAAAACGAGCCTTGAGATATCCAAAAACGAGCATTTTTTCTCTAAAAAGCTAAACACTCCAACCTCATTTGCAGCATTTATCACTACACCTAGATCAGGGTTTGCTAGGACCTCATCTTTTAGCGAAAAAATGGGATATTTTTTAAGGCTGATTTTATGAAATTTTATATTTTTTAGATCAAGTAAATTTGCGTGTGAGACAATATTTTCATTGATATTTTCAAACATAGCATGAGCGATAGCTAGTTTCATGTCAGGTCGGGAGAGGTGCATCGTGCTTGAGCCGTCTATAAATTCAACTACGGCATGTATCGCAGAAGTTGGCTCTATCACAGCCTCGATCTCCTTGATGCCATAAAGCCAGTAAGCTTCCATCACCTCAAAAAGCTTATTTGCCATCGTCGCACTATCAATCGTGATCTTTGCGCCCATATCCCAGTTTGGGTGTTTTAGTGCGTCACTTGGCGTGGCGTCTTTTAGAAATTTGATCGGCTTTTTATAAAATGCGCCTCCACTTGCTGTGATGATGAGTCTTTTTGGTGCAGTTTTATTTTCAAGTAGAAATTTAAGCCCAAAATGCTCGCTGTCTATTGGTAAAATTTCTCTGGTTTTTAGAAATTTGCCGCCAACAACAAGGCTCTCTTTGTTTGCAAGCGCAAGCCTTTTGCCAAGAGCTTGTGTCTTTAGACTAGGAGCAAGGCCGGCAAAGCCAACAAGGGCGTTTATTACCTTTTTTGAGCTTGAAATTTCTAGCATTTGTAGTAGCCCAGCCTCACCAAAAAAGATATTTTTAGCTTCTATGTTTTTTACATTTTTAGCTAGCTTTTCATCGCCTACGCAGACAAATTTTGGTTTAAATTTTAAGATTTGCTCATTTAGTAAATCTACATTTTTAGCGCAGCTTAACGCCTCAACCTCTATGCCAAATTTTTCGCAAAGGTTAAGGGCGTTTTTGCCGATTGAACCAGTTGAGCCAAGTATTACCACGAGAGCGACCAAAGTAGGGCGACTACGCCAAATAAATAGCCATCTATCCTATCAAGCATGCCTCCGTGTCCTGGGAAGAGCGAACCACTATCTTTGACGCCGCAAAGTCTTTTTAGGTAGCTCTCAAACAGATCTCCCCAAACCGCAAACACGCAGACTAAAAAGCTTGAAAATAAAATTTGGAAAAATCCTTCAGTTACAAAATTTCCAACAATGCAGCCAATTACAGTGCCTATTGCTACGCCGCCTGCTGCACCTTCGATTGTTTTGTTTGGTGAGCTTGGGCTAAATGGATGTTTGCCAAACATTTTACCAACAAAAAATGCACCACTATCGCTTGCAACTACGCTTAAAATAAGCCATACAAGATAGCCTACGCCATACTCTGAGTAAAGCATCCATATCATAAAGATCGGCGTGGTCGGATATACAAAAGGTGCGACTAGCTTTAAATTTTCACTTTTTATGTGAGCTAGGATCGAAGCAACTAGCATGATAGCAAGGATCGCTATGAAAATTGGATTTGTAAAATATGTAAGCACATAAAAAGCAAGTGCGGCAAAAACTAGCTGTTTGTGATCGATATTATAAAGCTTGAGCGACTCATTAAATGCAAAATAAAGCACAGCGCCGAGCAAGATAAAATTTAAAATATAATTATCAATAAAAAAAACTACTAAAATAGCAACAAACATCAAAACGCCAGTGATTATGCGAGATTGCATATCCTCTCCTTAAAATCGTTATTTCGCTGTAATTATAACACTTAAATTTTAGACGGCGTTTATAAGAGTAAAATTTGGTTTAAAAAGCATTTTAAGCTGGTAAATTTAGACTATTTTGGCGTTAGTAAAGATTTAAATTTGTCTTTTAAACTCACAAATAAAGCAAGACCGAAATGATCCCAAGTAGCAACTTGCAATAAATATACGCAGTAGTGCTTTATGGCTTAAAATTTTAAAAATTATTTTCCTCAAAAAAGTCGGTGTCGATTTTACAAATTTCATATATTTGGCTTGTTTGAACGCCGACTTTGTATTTTATCATTAGCTCTGCAAGCTTGTCGCCATCTATCAAAACCACACTAAAATTTTGATTATCTTTGGCGAAATTTTCAGCTTCTTTGGTAAATTTTGCCGTAGTGATAAAGACACCTTTTTTAGTATTTTTATTTGAGATGGCGCCGATAAACTGCCGAATCTCTGGCCTACGGATATTACTACCGTCTTTGTATCTTTTTGCTTGGATATAAATTTTAGAAAGCCCAAGTTCATCTTCATCTATGATACCATCTATCCCGCCATCTGGGCCTTTATTTGTGAGATTTCCAGCTCCATAATTCATCTTTTCAAGTAGCTTTGTTACAAGGTATTCAAAAAATCTTGGCTCTTTTTCTAAAATGCTAGATAAAATTTCACTTTTTAGCTCTTCTTTTATTTTGCAAAGCGCTTCGTCTATATTGTCATCTGGGGTATTTTCTGTGGCCTCTTTTTCCTCTTGCTTTATCTCTTGCTTGTAAATTTCATCGTACCAAGAGAGAATTTTGCTCTTTTTATCCTTGCTACTTACTAGCTCTTTGCCAAAATTTGTTATAGCAAATAGACTTCTACCAACTTTTTGAAGCGGCACTTTTTCTGGCCTTGATTTTATTTGAGCTGTTGTAGCCAGATAGGATAAGGCCTAGCCCGTCCTGCTTATATATGTAAAAGTTCCACTTTTTATTTTTTGCAAAAGATCTTCATCTTTTAACTTAAAATGCTTAATTATAAATTTAGAAATTTCAGCTCTATTTGCCTCTTTCTTTTGCGCAACAAATTCTAAAATAGGCAGCATCATATCTTTATAGCTTGGTAACATTTTATATCCTTGAGTGAGGCAAATTTTTGAAATTATATAAATTTTTTGGCTTAAAAGCTATAATCAAAACATGAGATGTCTTGGCCTAACAAATTTTCTTTTAGAAAATATTAGCTTATTTGTAAATACCTTTGCTACGATATTTGCACTAATTTTTTGTTTTGTTTCTGGTGTTGGAATCGTCTTTATATTTATCGTATTTCCACTTGGTTATATAATGGACACACTCTTATCAATCCCTTTTTTGATATTTTTATTTTTCTTATTTGTATCTATTGATATCTTTTTATGCCTTTTGGTATCTATTGCAGTCTTTTTTAATAAATTTAGAAGTAAATTTGGGGCTTCTACAGCCCCTTGGCTACTTTATGGCAGCCATTTTTCTACGCATATAAGCTATGCGACTTTGAAGTGGCAAGTGTTTAGGGCAGTTGTCTTCACAGCCTAGTAAAGTCATACAGCCAAACACGCCGTCATCATCGCCTATAAGCTCATAAAAGTCCTCGTCGGTTCGTTTATCGAGCGCATCGATTTTAAATCTAGCTACGCGGTTGAGTCCGACCGCGCCGATGAAATCAGGCCTCATTATAGCCGTACCGCACGCAGCTACGCAGATACCGCACTCGATGCAACGGTCAAGCTCAAATACCTCTTGCGCTACTTCAGGCTCAACCTTTTCCTCAAGCTTAGAGATATCGGTCTCGTGGTCTGTATGTATCCAGCTCTCCACACGCCTACTCATCGCATTCATCCAGTTGCCGGTGTCTACGCTTAAGTCTTTTAGCAACTTAAATACTGGCAAAGGCATAAGCTCAATTACTCCACTTTCAAAATCTTTAGTAAGAGTTCTACAAGCTAATCTTGGCTTACCATTTACAAGCATGCCACAACTTCCACAAATTCCAGCACGACAAACAAAGTCAAAGCTAAGATCTGGGTCAAATTTCTCGCGAATCATATTTAACGCGATAAATAATGTCATACCATCAGTCTCTTCTAGCTCGTAGGTCGCAAAATGCGGCTTTGAAATTTTGCTTAACGGATTATATTTAAATGCTTTTATGGTTATTTTTCTACTCATATCCTATTCCTGCTCTTTCGTTTGGTGCTTTATATTTTGGTTGAAGATCATAGTGCATTAAAGCCTCTTGAATTTCTTGTCTGCTCTTACCTTCAGCTTGCATTTTCTCACGAATTTCATCAACCTCTTTTTGGCGGATGGCACTATCTGGATGCTCAATAATATTACCTTTCGCACCATACCCTCTAAATGCTGGTGGCATCTCCATTTTCATAATATCAAGTGGCTCATATACGATAGTCGGTAGCGTATCGCCCTCTTTCCAGCTAGTTAGAGTTCTGTTTAGCCAGTTTAGGTCGTCGCGTTTCGGATAGTCTTCGCGGCAGTGCGCTCCGCGGCTCTCGGTGCGATCAAGCGCGCCTTTTGCGATACAAAGGGCTAGTTTTAGCATCTTTGGTACGCGGTAGGCTTCCTCAAGCTCAGGGTTGCCAAATAGCGTCTTGTTGGTGACTTTGACGTCCAAAGATTGTTTATAAAGCTCTTCTAGCTCTTTTACCGCTACGGCTAGACCTTCGCCGGTTCTAAAGATCGCCACGTGCTCCCACATGATGTCTTTCATCTTGTTTTTGATCTCAAATACGTTAAATTTGCCCTCTTTTTCGACCAGGCTCTTTAAATAGTCTTCTTCTTTTTTAACGAATTTTTCGATATCTGCGGTATTTATATCTATCTCGTGGCTGCCGCAGTAGTCGGCAAAATAGTCACCAACGATCATGCCCGCGACGACCGTTTCTGAAACGGAGTTGCCGCCTAGGCGGTTAAATCCGTGCATATCCCAGCACGCAGCCTCGCCGGCGCTAAATAGACCAGCTAGCGTCGGGCTTTCGCCAGTTGGCTTTGTCTTGATGCCGCCCATAGAGTAGTGCTGCATAGGCAGGATCGGTGCCCAGCCTTTACCGCGCTGTCGTCCGTTCTCGTCGGTATATACTTCGGTATCGGCAGGATCGATACCGTTAAAAATTTCGCAAATTTCTTGAACGTCGCGCAAGTTTTTCTCGATGTGCTCGCGTCCTAGGATAGAAATATCTAGCCAAACGTGATATCCGTATGGGCTAGGTACACCTTTACCAGCGCGGATATGCTCCATGATACGACGACTTACGACGTCGCGGCTAGCTAGTTCTTTTTTCTCAGGCTCGTAGTCTGGCATAAAGCGATATCCGTCCACGTCGCGTAAAATTCCACCGTCGCCGCGGCAACCTTCCGTTAGCAAAATCCCGCTTGGAACGATCGGAGTCGGGTGAAACTGAACAGCTTCCATATTTCCAAGCTGAGCAACGCCGGTCTCAAGAGCTATGGCCGCGCCGATACCCTCACAAACTACGGCGTTTGTGGTGTGCTTATAAACCCTACCGTAGCCGCCGGTTGCGATTAGCGTGCCTTTTGCGACGTATGCCGTGATATCGCCGTTAACTAGATCGCGAACGATCGCGCCGTAACAGCGGTTGTTTGCGTGGATTAGCGCGATAGCTTCTTTTCTGTCGTGGATTTCGACGTTGTGCTTTAGAGCTTCGTTTGCTACGGCAAAAAGCATAGTGTGTCCGGTGGCATCGGCCGTAAAGCATGTTCTCCATTTTTTAGTTCCGCCAAAGTCGCGAGAGTGGATGAGTCCGTGGACCTCTTCTTTTTCTACGATAGTTGTTTTTTGAGCGTTGATGATAGCACTTCTCTCGCCTTTTGTTATACGAGTCCAAGGCACGCCCCAAGCCGCTAGTTCGCGGATCGCCTTAGGCGCGGTTTGACAAAACATACGCGCGACTTGCTGATCGCAGCCCCAGTCGCTACCTTTTACCGTGTCGGCAAAGTGTACGTCCTCGTTGTCGCCTTCGCTCATTTTTGAATTTCCCAAAGAGGCTTGCATGCCGCCTTGCGCAGCCGCAGAGTGCGAGCGTTTTACAGGTATTAGACTTAAAACGACGGTGCTTAAGCCCTTTTCTCCAGCAGCCACAGCAGCTCTAAGACCAGCTAGACCACCACCAATTACCAATGCATCATAATATTTTACATTCATCTTCTAGCTCCTTTTTAATGGCTGATCCACACGAAATCGGCGATTAGCGCAATTATAGCAAGTATGCCATAAACGGCAAATACAATTGTTTTTGCCTTATTTCTTTTGGCAAACATTTCGTGCTTATTTGCACCATCAATGCTTATCCATTTGACATACAAGCGGTACATACCGATACTAGCGTGAACGACCATAAAAACAAGTAGTGCGAAGTAGAAAATTTCTAGTTGATGAAATGCAGCCGCTGATTTGTCGGCAGTAATATGTCCGCCAAAGACTATATCCACTAGGTGCGCGCTGGCTGCGAAAAATAGAGCAAAACCGGTTAAAAACTGAAACCACCAAAGCGTAGTGTCAAGGTGCTTCATACGGTCTTTGTGGCCTCTAAACATTAAATATTGTCTGTAGTTTGCTGGAAATTTTCTCATAGCTAAAAATGCATGAGCGATAAAAATGGCAAATATTACCGCAGCTATGACGTTAGTAATCCACCAAGTAGCCTCGCCGAATAAAAATTTAGCCTCCGCAAACCCTACGACAGCGTTAAATGCGTCTTTGCCAAGTAGTATGGTAGAAGTAAAAACCATATGGCACAATATAAAACAGGCCAAAATAAACCCTGTAATACTTTGCCATCTATCCCAAGCGGCTGGAGTGCGACTTTTTTTGTCGTCCGACCGTTTTCCCAAAAAACCTTCTATAAGCCCGGTCATGAGCCCTCCTAAGAAATTTGAAATAAATTATCATTTCTTAATACTAATTTAAATATTAGTATTAATTGATAAAGCTAATGCTAGCAGATTTTTACTTTAATATTTTTTAAACACTTATATTAGAGCTTTGAAAATTTTTTATAAAGCATAGCATAAATAAAAATTCCAAAACCACACATGATAAGTGATAATATTTGACCCATTGAAAGATCAAAAATAATAAATCCAAGCCCTGAGTCAGGCTCTCTAAAAAACTCACAAATAAATCTTGCAAAAGTGTATAAAATAGCATAAAGCGCGATCAGCTCGCCATTAAATTTTTTAAATTTCCTATATAAAAATAAAATAATAAAAATAACTAAACCTTCTAAGAATGCCTCATAAAGTTGGCTAGGATGTCTTGGTTGGCCAAAAACATTTATCGCCCAAGACACATCTGTAACTCGTCCAAAAAGCTCTTGATTTAAGAAATTTCCGATCCTGCCAAATGTATAGCCAAAAGGTATGCAAACGGCACAAAGATCAAGTAGCTGCCATAAATTTTGTTTATACCTTTTGCAAAATAGATATGTCGCAAGCAAAAAGCCAACTACTGCTCCGTGGTAACTCATGCCACGAATTCCTATAAATTCGCCGTTATGAAATGGATTAAAAATTTGCCAAGGTTGCGCCAAGTAGTAGCTTACTTCGCCTGAATAGACTAAAACCCAGCCAAGCCTAGCGCCTAAAATAACGCCTATTTCAACCCAGAAAAAGTAATTATCCAAAAGCTGATTTGAGATTGGGATTTTGTCTTTTTTAACGAGATATTTTGCCATGGCAAGCGCCAAAACAAGGGCTAAGATATACATAAGCCCATACCAGTGCACGCTAAAGCCAAAGAGACTAAAAGCGACTGGGTTGAAGTGGTTATAAATGTCGTTCCAAATTTCCATTTTTTACTTTCTTTTTAAATTTGTGCGATTTTACAATTAATAAATAAACAGCGCTTTGCTGCCAAGTGGCAAGGCTAGAAATTTAAACTCGCTTGCTTCAAATTCTTTGCAAAATTTAAATAGCTCAGCAAACTCGGCTTCGTTTAAATTTACGCTCCAGTTCGCTCCAGAGTCATTAAATTCTCTTTCAAACTCGCTTATATTTTTAGTGGCAAAATAGTGCTCAAAGCGGCTCATCAGCGAAAATGGCGTAAAAAATTTGATCTCATCTTTTATCTCAAATTTCATCACGCCACCATCTTTTATGGCTTCGTTTATCGCTTCATTTACAGCCCCTGAGTAGGCTCTAACAAGCCCTCCAGTGCCAAGCTTTATCCCGCCAAAATACCTGACTATCAAGACGCCAACATTTATAAGCTCAGCACCCCTTAGCGCATTTAGGCTTGGCTGGCCGCTAGTGCCCTTTGGCTCGCCATCATCACTTTGATTTTCAACGATTTGGCCGTATTTGTTTAGCTCCCTTGTCGCCCAAACTACGTGAACAGCCTTAAAATGCTCCTCTTTTAGGCTCTCATGTAAGCTTTTAAACGAGCTTATCGGGCACAAAAACGCTAAGAAATTTGACTTTTTTATATCAAGCTGGGCTTTGAAAATCCTATCAATCGTCTGCAAATTTGCTCTTTTTTTAAAATTTTAAAAATCTTATCAATTTGCTAATTAAAGCCTTGTAAATTCAAACAAATTTATATTATTAAGGAAAAGATAGTAGAATTTTGCAATTTTTCATGAAGGACTAAAATGATACAAACTTGCCTATTTCCAGCGGCTGGATATGGAACGAGGTTTTTACCAGCTACAAAATCGCTCCCAAAAGAGATGTTGCCGATCCTTACAAAACCGCTCATTCACTACGGCGTTGATGAGGCGCTTGAGGCTGGCATGGACAATATGGCCTTTGTCACAGGACGCGGAAAAAGGGCGCTTGAGGACTATTTTGATATCAGCTACGAGCTAGAAAAAGAGATCGCAGGCAGCTCAAAAGAGTCACTACTAAGCGAAGTTAGAAATTTAATGAGCTCATGTACATTTTCATTTACTAGGCAAAATGCCATGAAAGGGCTTGGACACGCCATTTATACGGGCAAAACTCTAGTTCGAGATGAAGCTTTTGGGGTCATTTTGGCAGATGATCTATGCATAAATGAAAACGGCGAGGGCGTGCTTTCGCAAATGGTTAAAATTTATGAAAAGTATCGCTGCAGCGTAGTAGCTGTGATGGAGGTGCCAAAAGAGCAGACCAAGTCTTATGGCGTCGTAAGCGGTAGGTTTATAGAAGATGATCTCATAATGGTCGATGATATGGTTGAAAAGCCTGATCCTGCCGAGGCTCCGACAAATTTAGCGATAATCGGGCGCTACATCCTAACGCCAGATATTTTTAACATCTTAGAGCGAACAAAGCCAGGTAAAAACGGCGAAATTCAGATTACAGACGCGTTAAAAACGCAGGCAAAAGATGGCATGGTACTAGCTTATAAATTTAAGGGCAAGAGGTTTGATTGCGGCAGCATTGATGGCTTCGTCGAGGCTACAAATTTCTTTTACGAGCGCAGTAAATGATAGAAACTTCATTTAAATTTAACTTTGCAAGTAGCGAAGTCATTGACTCCTACGCCAAACGCATAAATGACGAGTACGAAAGCGGCGAGATAGGCTACTACCACCTGCCAGTGCTTGGGCAAAATTTACTAGGCGAGATCGAGGAGTATGAAAAGGGGCTAGCTCATATCAAAAATGTCGTGCTAGTTGGTATCGGTGGCAGCAGTCTTGGCGTAAAGGCGCTAAAATCGATGCTTGATGGCACAAAGGGGATAAAAAGAGAGCTTTTGTTTTTAGATAATGTCGATCCTTGCAGCTACAAAAGCACGCTTGATGGGCTAAATTTTGACGAGACACTTTTTGTAATAAGCTCAAAATCAGGCAACACGATCGAGACGATCACTATTTTTAAGTGCTTGCTTGATGACTTTAAGCCTAAAAATTTAGGCAAAAATTTCCTCATAATAACCGATCCATGCACAAATTTAGAAAATTTTGCCAAAGAAAATGGCATCAAATTTTTTAACATCCCAAAAAATGTGGGCGGGAGATTTAGCGTGTTAAGTGCGATAGGTCTTGTGCCTCTTGGTATCTGTGGCTACGATATAAAGGCACTTCTAGATGGCGCGCTTGCTTGCAAGAAGCAATACATCGAGCAAAAGGATAGTTCAATAGTCGCTAAAGCTTACCACTACGCCACTAGCAGAAATGCGAGCATAAATGTCATTTTTAGCTATTGCGATAGATTTTTTGAATTTAACGACTGGTACGTGCAGCTTTGGGCAGAGAGTCTTGGTAAAAAAAGAGGCTATAAAAGGGTCGGCCTTACGCCAGTTGGACTTGTCGGCAGCCGCGATCAGCACAGCTTTTTGCAGCTTATCATGGACGGCGTAAAAGATAAGAGTGTGACATTTATAAAGATAAAAGATCACGCGAGCGACAAGACTATCCCAAATTTAAGCCTAAAAGGGCTTGAAGAGTGCAATTTTGTAGCGGGCTTAAGCCTAAATGAGCTTATAAATTTGCAGTGCGACGCAACGGCTATGGCGCTGGTGCAAGAGGGCATAAGTGTCGATACTATCACGCTTGAGAGGCTTGATGAGTTTCATGCTGGCTGGCTCATTTTTTATTACGAGCTGCTAACTTCGGCCACTGGTATCATACTAGGCATCAACACCTACGATCAGCCAGGCGTTGAGATAGGAAAGCGTATCTTAAAAACTATGCTTTTAAAGTAGAAAATGAATAAATTTCTACTTTTGGCTCTTTTTGCCTAGCAAATTTTGTCTTTTTGGCGAAATGATGCTAGGCTCCAGATCGGCGTGATCTCAGATAAATTTGAAGGCCAAACACCGCTTGTCATCCACAATATCGGCTCTGGCGTGCAAGAAGAAAATATACTTTATAACTACAAGATCACGGGGCATTTTAGACTAAAGTAGCAAAATGGCTTTTTAATCAAATTTTAGGCAAAATCGCAAAAAAATAAATTCAAGGAAAAATAATGTTAGAAGTTAGGGGACTTACTCAAAGATTTGCAAGCAGTTTGCTATTTGAGGATGTAAATTTAAAGCTAAATCGCCACAACAGATACGGACTAATCGGTGCAAATGGCGCTGGCAAATCGACATTTTTAAAAATTTTAAGCGGAGCTATCGAGCCAACTAGCGGCGAGATCATCATAGAAAATGGACTAAAAGTTGGCGTGCTTGGGCAAGATCAGTTTGCGTTTGAAAATTTCACTCTAAAAGATGCGGTGCTTTATGGCAACAAACGCCTATATGACGCTGTTAAAGAGAAAGAAAAGCTCTATATGAGCGAGGAATTTACAGATGAGATAAACGAGCGCTTAAGTGAGCTTGAGATGATAAGCGCCGAGGAGGATCCAAGCTATGAGTACGAGACTAGGGTAGAAAAAATCCTAAGCTCGCTTGGGTTAAATGAATTTGATAAGCTTATGAGCGAGGTTGAAAACTCCGATAAAGTTAAGGTTTTGCTAGCTCAAGTACTCTTTCCAAAGCCAGACATCTTGTTCTTAGACGAGCCGACAAACAACCTTGACATAGACGCGATCGCATGGCTAGAAAACGAGCTAAACCGCCACGAGGGCACACTTGTGGTTATCAGCCACGATAGGCATTTTTTAAATAGAGTTTGTACAAACATTTTGGATGTGGATTTTAAGAAAATTCGCGAGTTTTCAGGCAACTATGACGACTGGTATATGGCTGCAAATTTGATCGCAAAGCAGCATGAGATGGAGCGTGATAAGAAGCTAAAAGAGAAAGAAGAGCTAGAGAAATTTATCGCGAGATTTTCAGCAAATGCAAGCAAAGCAAAGCAGGCGACCTCTCGTGCAAAACAGCTTGAAAAGCTTGATATCGCAGAAATCGCAGTCTCAAGTAGGCGCGATCCTAGCATATTATTTCGTCCAAACCGCGAAATAGGAAACGAGCTAATTGAGCTAAAAAATATAAGTAAGAAATTTGATGATAAAGTGATATTTGAAAACTTTAACTTTAAGCTTGAAAAGGGCGACAAGCTAGCCATCATCGGTCATAACGGCGTTGGTAAAAGTACGCTTTGTAAGATCATAATGGGCGAGCTAAAGCCTGACGCGGGCGAGGTGCATATAGGCGCGACCATCGAGCTAGGATATTTTGCGCAAGATACGGTAAATAAGATAGATGGCGAGCTAAAGCTTTATGAATACTTGCAAGATGCCAAAAACAAGGACATCGACGAGATCAGAAAGTGCCTTGGCAGGATGCTTTTTAGTGGTGCTGAGCAAGAAAAGGCAGTGGGTGCGCTAAGCGGTGGTGAAAAACACCGTGTGAGACTAGCTCAACTCATGCTTCATAGACCAAATTTACTAGTCATGGATGAACCAAATAACCACCTCGACCTTGAAGCTATCATCGCGCTTGGTGAGGCGTTTTATAACTTTAACGGCTCAGTCATCTGTGTGAGCCATGACAGGGAGCTGATAGATGCCTTTGCAAATAGAATTTTACACCTAAAAGGCAATGGCGAAGTGGTTGATTTTAAAGGCACATATGAAGAGTATAGAGCAAACTTAGGGCTTGAGAGCTAAAATTTGTTATTCCTTGCTCCTGATTGTAGGGGCAAGATTAAAATTTATATTTACTACAAATTCTTACAAATATTAATCTAACCATATAAATTAAAAATAGCTTATAAAAATTATCAAAATCCAATAAAAAGACTTTATAAATAAGAAAGAAAATTAATAAGAAATTTCTAAAGTATCAGTAAGATTTGTAAAATAAAATTTATTAAATAATATTTTTATGATGCTTAGTTTAAGGACTCTACTTAAAAATTTAATAAATTTACTTTGTAATATGGTGATATTT
>NZ_CABPUR010000003.1:0-138917 GCF_902460665.1 Campylobacter concisus
TTTCTTTTGAGCCACTACTATATAAATCTGATACTTTTTGATTAAATTTTAGATTTTCAGAGCGAATAAGATTATAATTAAAATTAGACGAAGTGCTATAAACCTTATATTTAAAAAGACTACTAAAGAGTCTTTTGCCACTAGGCTGGGCCATATACATTAATTCAGTATGAACTAAATATTCTCTATTTGTCTGACGTTTAGACTGAAATAAAAAAATAATATCAATGCCAAAATGTCCGTGATAACTTAAAAACCTACCAAGACTATCGTTAAATGTTTTTGTAAAGGTGTTGTAAGCTTCGTCAAGAACTATCAAGCAATGATGATAATTTTCATAGATGCCATTTTTTAAAGCATACTCATCATAATTGTCTATATTATCTAAAAAGCCATTTTCATATTGAGAACTAAGCGTATATTCTTGACTAACAGCAGTAAGAAAATCATTTTTGTCATATTGCTTTACAAAACCATTAAAATGATCAAATTTTAAGCCATTGATATTAGTATAAATAAATCTATACTTTGATTCATTCTTTAAATGTAATTCGTATTCATCGTTTATTATATGAACAGCTTTGTAAGTTTTACCAGAACGTGGCGGACCTATAATCAAACTTAACATTTTATCTACTCATTAATGTTAATAGATCAGTTATGATCTTAGTAATGTTGGCTCTAACATACAAGATAACCTTATAAAGCTGGAGAGCAAAGAAAAGACTAAGAATAGATATAAATAAAGTAATGGCAGTTGAAAAGGCAGAAGCTAGACCACTTTGATGTAAAAACTCCATAGCCGAGTTTAAAACAGTCTGAGTAGGTAAGCCACCAAAAGAACCACTAACGCTAGAGCCATAATCAAACATTTTAGGGATATATTCTCTTAATAAATTCCAAATTTTCATAATAAATAAAATGGCATAGCCGGCAAATGCAATAAGAAAAGCCACAAAAGAAGCATAAATAGGCACAACAAAAGCTAAAATAGTATTTCTTATACCAATTTTCTTGACTAGAAATTCAATAAAATTAACTATAAAACCGCCAACGGCACCAATTAACCATTTCATGATTCACCGCCTACCCTAAAAAGATATTTCAAAGAAAACATAATGATCTCGAAGCTAAACCAAATCGTAAAAAATAGAGTAAGAATAGACCTATAAGGGGTAACAATACGACAAGGATCGATCACAAATAAATTATTTTTCTCACTACCAGGAGTCGGACCGCTAATAGTAAAAGGGCAAGTACCTTTAGGAATATCAGGAGTTTCAATGCCTTTATTAAAAATTTCTAATGACTCGTTAAAATTATTCATTAAATTGTCAATATCGCTCTTAAAATTATTCAAAAAATTAAAAGCGTCATTAACAGACACATCAAATTTAGCAAGCTCGCTTTGTAGTGCCGAAAAAGAAGTGGCAGTATTAACATTAGGATCATAATTCCATTGCTCGAGCTGTTGATTCTTGATAGAAGTTAAAGTATCGTTTATAGAATCAAGTTTAGCACCATTTCTATTTATAGCTTGCTCCAAAGAGCTTAAATCAATAGACTGGGAAGGCTGGGTAGGTGTAGTAGGTGTGGTAGTAGATGAACCACTACCGCCATTACCTGGACTAGACGAGTTACCACCTGAACTTGACGTACCATCTTTAGGGATAGAATTATTAACTCTATTATCAGAACCAATAGTATTAACATAACCAGTTGAAAATTTACTATTACCTTTTGGAGTTTTATAAGTATAAGAATAAGTTACATCTTGCACCCTTGAACCAGTTTGTGTAGTAGTTTCTACAACATCAACATCAATAATACTTTGATCAGGCGTAACAATATTACCTTTATAAGTTGCTTTATTGCCAGTATTGCTAGTTTGCTTAATTGTCATCGGCAAATTAGGAGTAGGCTTATCAGAAGCCTTAAACATAGTATTTAGATCATAATCAAGATTTATATTTTTAACTTGATTTGGAACAGTTATCTCTTTTGTGGGGATAGGCTTAGACATATCCTTTAGCTTTGCAGTAACAACAGTATTGTTTTCAATTTTAGAAACCGAAGCGTCTTTGGGTAAATCAAATTTTCTTAAATTTGGAGAAACATCGGCTAGTTTTTGTGGAGATTTTATAATATTTGATGAAGTTGAAGCAGCAGGATCAATCTTGCCAGTTTGTCTAAAGGTATTATTTAAAGCAATAGCGGAATCATCAACTAGCTTAAAATCAAAAACTGGCTCAGGGCCAGCCTTAGTAGCTTTAATATCAACTAACTGGGGTCTATACTCTAATAAATTTATCTTAGGTGCTTTAGAGCCACTAGCAAACAAACCTCTAAAAAAATTAGATAAAGAAGTAAGACCATTTTTTATAGCATTAATAGGCAAGGGGATCATAAATCCGCCCATAAGAAAAAGATCACTTTCGAGCTGTTGTTCGGCTTCAAGTTTATGAAGGGTAGAAGTTGTATAACAACCTTCAGGGAAACTCATACAAGCAGTTAATTCAAGACCATAAAGATCAGCACAATCATGATAAACCATGCCAAATGATTTACACTTATCCCTATCAATGTTAGGATCAGGAAGACACTCTTCAACAGTTGTATCTCTTAAAAGAAGCTCTACTTTTCTTTCATTGTAGATCATAGGAGAAGGACACCAATCAGGACGTTTTAGTTTAGGCTCACATTTACCAGTTTCTTTATTAAAAATTTGATCAGCAGGGCAAGAATCAACGCAAGTATTTTTTTCAACGTCCCAAGTCTGGCCAACTGGACAAGAATCGACACATTGCATAGTATCAGTGTTAAATTCTTGATTTACAGAGCATCTAGCAACTTCTTTTGAAACAAAGACAGTAAAATCATAATAATCAAAAACTGGATCTTTAGGATAATCAGAAACAACAAAATAATCAAAAACACCACCACCACCACGTTGGCCAAAGCGGCCAGTCCTACGCTCGCCACCTATATAAACCCAACCATAGCCAAACCCAGCATAAAAACCAGGAGTTTTTGAGCCTAAAAAATAATAAGCTTCTTGAGTAATTGTAAAAGAATAGATATAGTAATAACCAGTTTCTGGCGATCTAATGCCAAAATAATTATTACCTTTTAAAAATTTGCCATCGACGAGCTTAAAAGAGCTATCAAAGTCTTTATCACGAATAACCGAACATAAGCCACTAGGGCAATTATAAGAAAAAGCAAGAGAGCATAAAAGAGATAAGAAAATGAAAGATCTAACTAGAAATTTCATATAAAATCCTTAAATAAATTTTTATTCATATAAATTACTGACGCCCTTCGGTTGTCGCTTCATTTTTTTAAGAAAAAAATGAAGTTAAAAATTTAGTATCCAGCGCCTTTAAAATTTAAAACCTATTTGACAAAAGAAAGAGCTATAACGTAAAGAAAAATAGGAACGAAAAAGAGAGAAAAAACGTTTAAAAAATAGTTAAATACATCGTTATTAAATACTTCAATCATCGTGTAGCTCCGACTATGATTAAGCCAATAAGGAAAGAAAATGCTATAAGTATCGCAGAAAGACCCATTAAAAAATTAAATTGATGTTCGTATATACCTAAGTTTGAAATTAAATCATTTTTTTGTATGTAGCAAATATTAGTTTCAGTGTTAAATATATAGTTTGTTTGAAAATTAGAAAGAGAATAATAAGAAGTAAAAACACTATCATCAAAATTTACAAAAAATACTTTTTTATCTTTTATGTAGAAATCTTTAACGCAGATATTTAAATTAGGGATATATATAGCATTTTCTTTCATTATTATGCACCTTTAAAGGGGCAAGAAGCCCCTAAAACTACTTGATGAAAGACTTAACTCTGCCAGCAATCATAAAGATGAAAGCAACAGCGATAACACCAGCAAATACGTAGTCAAATAAAGCATAGTCAGCTTTTAACGGCGTAGTTGGAATAACTGGAGCATCTCCAGCGAAAAGAGCAGGAGCTGAAAGCAATGCAGAGCTAACAGCAGCAACTTTAACCTTAGTAGATTCTAGAAAATTTTTAGTTTTTTCCATATCTAACTCCTTTTTATAAATTTACGAGTTTTAAACTCTAGAAAATCTATAAAAATAAACTTTCTAGAGATTAATGCGGGAGAGTGGTTTGCTACTCACATTAAGGCATAGCCCCCGCTTTTTATTATTTAGATGGCTTTGTTTCCTTTAAAAAAGGGTTTTCATTGAAAACTTGGAAACTCAAACTCTCATCAGGGAACATATAAGCACCATTACGAGTATTTAAAAAACGATATGGAACAGCAATATATTTGCCTTTGACGGAATCAAATTTAGGCTTTAAAGAAAAGTCATAATTGATAGTTTCGGTTGATTTGACAAGATAGCCGTGCTGGTCACGACTTTCAAATGTAATAGTTACATCAATAGATGATGAAACTTCGCCAGTCTTTTTGTCAATACGAGAAATTGGACGAACTTCGTCACAAAGGCCTAAAAGGTAAGTGTACATGTGTAGCTCCTTAAGAAATATTTATTTGTAGCTTAGTATTTTAGGGGCAGAGCTACACCACCCCCAACAGTTTTACAACGTATTAAGGTTGTAACAACTAAGCCCCAAAACATCTTCACTCTGTTGCGGGCAGTTTGTCAATTTATAAATAGTTTAAAGCCATATTAAGGGCAAAATTTACATACCTTCGATAGAATCAAAAATATGTAAGATTTACATACTTCCAACAAGTAAATCTTACATAAAATAGAATTAAATAAAGCTTAAATATGTAAATTTTACAGGTAAAAAAATGACAAATGCAGAAATAGCAAAAAAGCTTAAGATAGCCGAAAAAACTATATACAACTGGCGTAAAAATAGAAAAGAGCTTTTTGAAGTTATAGAAAATGGACTCAATTTAAAAGAAAACAAAGAAAGCTTATATGTAAATGATACATATAAAGAATTAATACAGCTCTTTGAAAAACTATCAGAACAAGAAATTCAATACTATATCCTAGATATAAAAACAAGAATTTTAAAAAAAGAAATAGATAAATGAATAAAAGAGAAGCAGCCAAATTTATAGAAAAAGATATAAGCACTATCTATAACTGGAAAAAAACAAATCCAAACCTATACAAAATACTAGAATTTTATTTTCAAAAAGAAAGTGAAATTAATCCAAAGCATAAAGAGCTAATAGAGCTATTTGATAAGTTAAACGAAATGGAACAAGAATTTTATTTATCAGACATAAGAGCAAGAATACTAAAAAAAGAGATAGGATAATAGAGTGAGAATACTAAAAGCTTTATTATTACTTTGCATTTTTTAATAACAGATATCAAATTGATTTTACTATATAGAATAATGCTCTTTTCAATTCTTCGATATCGCCATCAGACAAAACCTGATTTAAATATTCTTTTCTAAGTTTATCGGTTGTTAAATAGTCTTCTAGATTAAATTTTGTAAATTCTTCTTTCAAGATCAAACCTTAGATATTTTTACACCAGCCCAAGTTACTAAAACAGCAAAAACAACTATTAAGAATAAACCAAATATTGACATTATAATAATCCTTTCATTTCTTTTAATACGTCTAAACATGCTTTTAAAAGATAACAAAATAAAATACTTACCAAAAAGATTGCAATGGTAGAGCAAAAATTTAAAATAAACCCATTTTTATCAAAATTAAGAAAGATAAAACCTATTAAACCAGCATCTAAAAGTAAAAGCGTGGTAAGAAAAGGCTTTAAGAAATCAAGTTTAATTTTTAAAAACTCCCATAAATTCTTATTTTCCATAACTATCCTTTGCAAACATTATAACATAAAATAAGTCCTTAACGCTCATAACCCGAAGGTCGGCGGTTCAAATCCGTCCTCCGCAACCAAATGCCTCATATCTTTATCATCTAAAAACTAAACGCCAACCCCTGTGCCATCACGTATATCATCAACATTTAGATGGACATAGTGCAAACTACTCTTAATATCCTTGTGACCCATAAATTTCATTAATTTATGAGCATTAAATCCCTTCAAACTCACTAACCTAGAAGCTACTGTATGGCGTAATACATATAGTCCGTGAGTGCTATCATTTCCCTTATATCCTAAATAGGTCTTTACTGCACCCCACATTCTACTGCTGCTATCGATGTTTAAGTGTGTTATAGGGCACTTATCAAGAGGTAAGTCTTTGCAGTTATCATAAGTCCTTTGATACACCCAGTAGTAAGCCATACGAAGCACTCCATTGTCTTTTGTTTCAGTAAAGAGTTTTAGTGCTTCAGCCCTACCAACTCTTTTAGCTATTTCTAAGCGTTGTTTTATGGCTTTGAAGACTAGAATAGTTTTGTTTTAATATGTAAAAAGAAAGATTAGTAAAAATAGGTTTCATGACTTTTAAATATAAAAAGAGAAATTCTCACCTAGTATTATTTTATGGATTATTAGTATAAATTTAAAAATGCAGGAGGGGCGAATGCCCCTAATTATTATTTTAAAGTTTGGATGTATTCAGCTACTGCTTTTGCATCTTCGTCGCTCATTGGAGTAGCGATTGGTTTCATCATAGCGCCAAGACCAAATTTATTTGCTCCTGTTTTATAACCCTTTAGTGCCTCTTCGATAGCTGCTGCATCAAGAGATGTTAAAGCTGGAACTTTATTATTAAACATTTTTTCAGCTTTTGCACCATGACAGGCGATGCATTTTTTGTAGATAGCAGCACCATCTGCAGCAAAGGCAGCAGTTGAAAGTAGAGCCGCAACGCTAGAAACAATTAGTAATTTTTTCATTTTTCATCCTTTGTAAAAAAGTTTATGCATTATAGTACAAAAAGGTAAATTCGCAAGAAGCTAGTTAAAATATTTTGGCTATAATCACAAAATGAATAAAAATGAGCCTATTAAAGCACTTTTTCTGGATAGAGACGGCGTAATAAACGAAGATGCTGGATATGTTTACGAGATAAAAGATTTTAAATTTATCGATGGTATTTTTGATGTGTTAAGAGAATTTGCCAAGGCTGGCTACAAGCTCTTTGTCGTGACAAATCAATCAGGTATAGGCAGAGGTTACTACACGCAGGAGCAGTTTGACGCTCTAAACAAATTTATGTTAGAAAGCTTTAAAAAAGAGCAAATTTTTATCACGAAAGTCTACTTTTGCCCGCATGCCCCAGAGGCGGATTGCGCTTGCAGAAAACCAAATCCAAAAATGATACTTGATGCTTGCAAAGAGTTTAATATAGATCTTAAAAACTCGCTCATGATAGGTGATAAGCCAAGCGACGTAGAGGCTGGCAAAAGAGCGGGCGTTGGTAGAAATTTCTTGCTTGATGGTATAAATTTTAAAGATGTAAGAGATGTTTTAAATAAGCTAAAAAAGGAAAAATCACTATGAATTTAAATGAAAAAAAGATAGTTATAACTGGCGGCGCTGGCTTTATCGGCTCAGCCTTAGCGCATTATTTTGATGAAAATTACAAAGATGCTCACGTGCTTGTCGTGGATAAATTTAGAAACGACGAGACATTTAGCAATGGCAACTTAAAAAGCTTTGGACATTTTAAAAATTTACTAGGCTTTAAGGGTGAAATTTACGCCGGCGACATCAACGATGAGAGTACACTTGAAAAGATAAAGAGCTTTTGTCCAGACGTTATCTACCACGAGGCAGCGATCTCAGATACGACCGTAAAAGAGCAAGACGAGCTAATAAAAACAAATGTAAACGCTTTTGTAAATTTGCTCGATATCTGCGAAAGTTTGGGCGCAAAGATGATCTACGCAAGCTCAGGCGCCACTTACGGCAACGCAAAGAGCCCACAAACTGTTGGCGAGTGCGAAGCACCAAATAACGTTTACGGCTTTAGCAAACTAAGCATGGATAATATCAATAAAATTTACGCAAAGCGTGGCTTGAGCGTGGTTGGACTAAGATATTTTAATGTCTTTGGTAAGGGTGAGTTTTTCAAAAACAAAACCGCATCGATGGTGCTTCAGTTTGGCCTGCAAATTTTAGCTGGCAAGACCCCAAGGCTCTTTGAGGGCAGCGACCAGATCAAGAGAGATTTCGTCTATATAAAAGATATTATTGACGCAAACATAAAAGCACTTGACGCACCAAGTGGCGTCTATAACGCAGCTACTGGCAAAGCAAGAAGCTTTCAAGATATCGCTGACATCTTGCAGCGAGAGATCGGTGTAAATTTAGGCAACGAATACATAAAAAATCCATTTATTGGCTCATATCAGTTTCACACCGAGGCCGACGTAGCCCCAGCTCGCGAGGCATTTGGCTTTAGCGCGACTTGGAGCTTGGAAGAAGCGATAAAAGACTACTTGCCAGAAATAAAGAGAATTTACAAGGAAGAGATAAATGGCTAAGAGAGTTAAAATTTTAGTCGTTGGCGATCTCATGTTGGACCACTATATCTGGGGTAGCTGCGACCGTATCTCGCCAGAAGCGCCAGTGCAGGTAGTAAAGATAAATAACGAAACCTACACGCTTGGTGGCGCTGGCAACGTGGTGAGAAATTTACTCTCTCTTGGCGCAAACGTGAGCGTGGCTAGCGTCTTAGGAGATGACGAGGCTGGCAAAAAGATAAAAGAGAGACTTGCTGAGCTAAATGTAAAAGATGAGCTCATACTCACCGAAAAAGGACGTGAAAGCTCGATAAAAAGCCGCATTATGGCATCGCACCAGCAAGTTGTCAGGATCGATAAAGAGAGCGTTGTCAAGATAAATTTAGAAGATGAGCTCGTCTTAAAAGTAAAAGAAAACCTTGCAAATTTCAAGGCTGTCTTGCTAAGCGACTACGGCAAAGGCGTGCTTAGCGAGAAGGTCTGCCAAGAGATCATAAGCGAGTGCGTGAGGCTAAATATCCCAGTACTTATCGATCCAAAGGGTAGCGACTACTCAAAATATAAAAATGCAACCCTTCTAACGCCAAATAAAAAAGAAGCGAGCGAGGCTACAAATTTAAAGATAAAAGATAAGGCCGAGCTTGAAAAGGCGATAAAACAGCTAAAAGACGAGCTAAATTTGACCTATTCGATCATCACGATCTCAGAAGAGGGCATCGCGCTATATGATGATAAATTGCACATCTTTGCGGCCAAGGCAAAAGAGGTCTTTGATGTCACTGGCGCTGGAGATACGGTGCTGGCCACACTTGGCTACATGCTAGCAACTGGGGCTGATATAAAAGAGGCGATAAAGATAGCAAACCTTGCAGCAGCCGTTGTCGTGGCAAAGATCGGCAGCGCAACGGCTAGCTTTAGCGAGATCGAGCAGCTACTAAATAGCTCATTTGGAGCAAATTTCGAGCACAAGCTTAAAAGCGTTGAAGAGTTAGAAGAAATTTTGAGTCAAAAGGGCAAGAAAAAGGTCGTTTTCACAAATGGCTGCTTTGATATCCTGCACGCTGGACACGTAAAATACCTAGCCCGAGCAAGGGAGCTTGGTGATCTTTTGGTTGTTGGGCTAAATTCTGATGCTTCAGTTAAGAGGCTAAAAGGCGAGACAAGACCTATAAACTCGCAAGATGATAGAGCATGCGTGCTAAGTGGGCTTGGATTTGTTGATTATGTCGTGATTTTTGATGAGGATACGCCTTTAAATTTGATAACAAAGATAAAGCCTGACGTGCTTGTAAAAGGGGCTGATTACAAAGGCAAAGAGGTTGTTGGCAGCGAGATCGTAAAAGAGGTCAGGCTGATTGACTTTGTCGAGGGCAAAAGCACAACAGGGATAATAAAAAGGATAAAAGATGCTAAAAACAATGATAAAAAATGAGCTCGAGGCTCACCAAAAGACCTTTAGTGAGCATGTAAATTTGCTTGATAACTTAGAGTGTGCTTGCCAGATGGTAGCTGATACGCTAAAAAATGGCAAAAAGGTGCTAATATGCGGCAACGGCGGCTCTGCGGCGGATGCTCAGCACTTTGCAGCTGAGCTAACTGGCAGATATAAAAGTGAGCGTCAACCACTTCCTGGCATCGCGCTAACCACTGATACTTCGGCACTTACAGCCATTGGCAACGACTACGGCTTTGACTATGTTTTTTCACGCCAGTTTGAGGCTTTGGCTCAGCCAGGCGACTTGCTCGTGGCGATCTCAACAAGTGGCAACAGCAAAAATGTCCTTGAAGCTATAAAAAGTGCCAAGAAAATGGGCGCATCAGTGCTTGGACTTAGTGGTAAAGGAGGTGGCGCTATGAATGAAGGATGTGATCTAAATTTAGTCGTTAGCTCAAGCGACACTGCAAGGATACAAGAGTCGCATATATTTTTCATACACACAATTTGCCAGGCCGTAGATGAGGCTTTTAGGGGCTAAAATGCAAGAAGTGATGGATAAATTTTTAAGTGATCCCAGCCAGCAAAATGAGATAAATTTGATAGCAGCTTTAAAAAAGGCTAGCTTTTTTGCTCCAGTGCTTTTAAATCAAGCGCTAGCAAAGCCTGATGGTGGTGTGGTTTATGAAGAAGAGGGCTCAAATATCAAATTTATCCTGCTTGAAGATGAGGGCGAGAAGCTTAGCTATTTTCCGGCATTTACTAGCAAAGAGGCGATGAAGCTTTGGCGAAACGACAGCGAGCAAGAGAGTATTGAGATAGGGCTAAAAGAGTATCTTGCGATGCTAAAAGAGAGTAGTTACGCTGGAATCGTGGTTGATGCTTTTAGCTATGATTTTATTCTTAAAAAAGAGCAGATAGAAAAAATTTTAGACTAAAATTTTCATCGCACTATTGCCAAAGTCGCTGATTTGCTATTTAGCAAGTTTTTATTAATTTTAAGCTAAAATCAGCCAAGCTAAATTTAAGGAAAAAAATGAAAGACAATCTACTTGAATTAACCCAAGATATCGCATCTGTTGATATCGAAGAGTCTATAAAAACTAGCTATCTTGACTACTCCATGAGCGTCATCGTCGGACGTGCTTTGCCTGACGCTAGAGACGGATTAAAGCCAGTTCATAGAAGAATTTTATACGCTATGGACAATCTTGGCGTTGGTAGCAGAAGTGCCTATATGAAGTCAGCTCGTATCGTCGGTGAAGTAATCGGTAAGTATCACCCGCACGGCGACACAGCGGTTTATGACGCACTTGTTCGTATGGCTCAGAAATTTTCTATGCGTTATCCAGTCGTTGACGGGCAAGGAAACTTTGGCTCGATAGATGGCGACAGCGCTGCCGCGATGCGTTATACCGAAGCTAGAATGACAATGCTTACTGAAGAGCTTTTAAAAGATATCGACAAAGACACGGTTGATTTTGTGCCAAACTACGACGATAGAGAGGTCGAACCAGACGTACTTCCAAGCCGTGTGCCAAATTTATTATTAAACGGCTCAAGCGGTATCGCGGTTGGTATGGCGACAAATATCCCACCACACAGCCTTGATGAGCTAATAGACGGTCTTTTGCTACTTCTTGAAAACAAAGAGGCGACACTTGAAGAGGTGATGGAATTTATAAAAGGTCCAGACTTTCCAACTGGCGGCATCATCTTTGGTAAAAAAGGCATCATAGAGGCCTACCGCACAGGTCGTGGCAGGGTAAAACTAAGAGCTAAAACTCACATAGAGAAAAAGCCAAACAAAGATGTCATAGTCATTGATGAGCTACCATATCAAACAAACAAAGCTAGGCTCATTGAGCAGATCGCCGAGCTTGTAAAAGATAAGCAGATAGATGGCATCAGCGAGGTTAGAGATGAGTCTGACAAAGACGGCATCCGCGTAGTCATCGAGCTAAAACGTGATGCGATGAGCGACATCGTGCTAAACAATCTCTTTAAATCAACCACTATGGAGAGCACTTTTGGCGTTATTATGCTTGCTATTAATAACAAAGAGCCAAAGGTATTTAACCTTATCGAGCTACTTAAGCTATTTTTAAATCACAGAAAAACGGTCATCATTAGAAGAACGATATTTGAGCTTGAAAAAGCGCGCGCAAGAGCCCACATCTTAGAGGGCCTAAAGATCGCACTTGATAACATCGACGAGGTGATCGAGCTTATTAGAAATAGTGCTGATACGGCGGTTGCTAGAGAAGGCTTGATGAGTAAATTTAACCTCTCGGAGCTTCAAGCAAACGCTATCCTTGATATGCGTTTAAGCAAGCTTACAGGCCTAGAGAGAGAAAAACTAGAGGCCGAACTAGCCGAGCTTATGGCTGAGATCGCAAGACTTGATGAAATTTTAAAGAGTGAGACATTGCTTGAAAATTTGATCAAAGAAGAGCTTCTTGAGATCAAAAATAAATTTAAAGTACCAAGAGTGACTGAGATCGTTGATGACTACGATGATATCGACATTGAAGATCTGATACCAAATGAAAATATGGTCGTAACCATAACTCACCGCGGCTACATCAAGCGTGTGCCAAGCAAGCAGTACGAGAAGCAAAAACGTGGTGGCAAGGGTAAAGTAGCGGTCACGACATACGATGATGACTTTATAGAGAGTTTCTTTACTTCAAATACTCACGACACGCTTATGTTTGTGACTGACCGCGGACAGCTATATTGGCTAAAAGTCTATAAGATCCCAGAGGGAAGCCGCACAGCAAAGGGCAAGGCAGTTGTAAATTTGATCCAGTTGCAGCCTGATGAGAAGATCAAAGCGATCATCCCAACGACCGACTTTGACGAAAGCAAATCGTTAGCGTTCTTTACTAAAAACGGCATCGTAAAACGCACGAATTTAAGCGAATTTAAAAACATTCGCTCAGTTGGCGTAAGAGCGATAAGCCTTGATGAGAACGACGAGCTAGTAACTGCGCTCATCGCTCAAACATACGATGATATGCCAGTCACTGACCCAGAAAATGAGCTAAGCGTAGAGACAGAGGTGCTTGAAGTTGAAGAACTTCAAAATGAGATCGACGAAGATAATGTAAATGCCGAAGAGGATGCAAACTCAAGCGATGAGACAATGCTATTTGTCGTTACTAAAAAGGGTATGTGTCTTAAATTTAAGATCAGCAAGGTTCGCCAAATGGGAAGAACTGCACGCGGCGTAACTGGTATCAAATTTAAAGAGCCAGGCGATGAAGTCGTAGGTGCTGCAGTCATCGAAAGCAATGACCAAGAAATTTTAAGCATATCTCAAAAAGGTATCGGAAAGCGCACAACTGCTGATGAGTATCGCTTGACAAATCGTGGCGGCAAAGGTGTCATCTGCATGAAGCTAACGAGCAGAACAGGCGATCTTGTGGGCGTTGTGATGGTTGATGAAGAGCAAGATCTAATGGCTCTAACATCAAGCGGCAAGATGATAAGAGTCGATATGCAAAGCATCCGCAAAGCAGGACGTAATACAAGCGGCGTGATCGTCGTAAATGTCGATGGCGATGATGTTGTAAGTATCGCAAGATGCCCTAAGGCAGATGATGGCGAGGACGAGGACGAAGCACCAAGCGAAGATATGGGGCTTTTGGAATAAATTTTGCTATTAAATTTTTAAATAAAAGCATAAAAAAGGTTGTTTATGAAGGTTAAAATTTTATCTTTTGCTTTGATGATTGCTATTTTTGGTGGTTGCTCATTTAACGGCTTTATGGGCGAGCCAACTAGCACATCAAACCGCAATGTGGTCATCCAAAAGGTCGATAAAGACGATCTTAGAGAGGTGATGAAAAAAGAGAAGATGATATATGATAGCGCTCCAAAAGAGACCACTTTTAGAGCCACAGGCGAGGGCATAGCTCCGCTAAATTCGCTCTCGTACGCTCAGTCAGTCACTCTTGCAAAAAGAGCAGCTATGGCTGATGCTTATTCGCAGCTTGCTGGTAAGCTTTATGGCGTAAAGATTAACGCTGAAGACACTGTAAGAGACGCGATGCTAAACGACTCATCTATCACTTCAAAGGTTCAAGGACTTGTTAAAAACGCAAGGATCGTGAATGAAAATTTCAAAGATGGGCTTTATAAGGTAAATATGGAGCTTAAGATAGACGAAGATAAGTGGCGAGAAGTCTTTTCTTACTAACAATACTTTTAAATTTCGCCTTTTGCCTGGAGGAGTTTATCTTCTGGGCGAAGGTTGATACGAAAAATCAAATAGTTGCCTTTGAAGAAATTTCATTTTCTAAAGCGATGACTCTCTCGCCAAATCCAAAACCAAAATTTCTTTGTCAGATAGATACTTTTAAAGATGAAAACACCACAACTCTTGGCTTTTTAAATTTACACAAAGATGAAATTTTTGACTGCTTTGCCTTAAAAAAAGTGATGATAAAAAATGAGCTAAATGTCAAAAATGCACAGATTTCAAACGCTTCAAATTTGAAAATTTTGCCAGTTAGATTTATGGTGGAATTTAAGCCAAAATCCGCTATCATCGGCACACTTCAATAAAAAGAGATCAAATGAATATCGTCATAGTAGAAGATGACATCAATATGCGAAAGTCGCTTGAGATCGCACTTGGCGAGTATGAAGAGCTAAACATCAAAAGCTATAAGAGTGCAGTTGAAGCCCTAAAAAAACTAAGCGACGATACTGATCTAATCATCACCGATATAAACATGCCAAAGATGGACGGACTCGAGTTTATTAAAGAGCTAAATGGCAAATTTGATGTCATCATAATGACTGGAAACGCCACACTTAATAAGGCGATCGAAAGCGTTAGGCTCGGCGTAAAGGATTTTTTAACTAAGCCGTTTGACGTCTCAACGCTTTACGAGGCGATAAAAAGGGTCGAGCTTCTTAAGCAAAAAACTCCAAAAACTATAAAAAAAGTAGAAACAAAAAGCGAAAATAACGGCTTTTTAGCCACTTCAAAGGTGCTTGAAGCTACGCTAAATATCGCGCTAAAAGCCGCAAGGACTGACGCCTCAATAATGCTTAGCGGCGAAAGCGGCGTTGGTAAGGAGGTCTTTGCTAAATTTATCCATGCAAACTCGCCTAGAAAAGATGCTGTATTTGTTGCTTTAAATATGGCTGCGATCCCTGAAAATTTAATTGAAAGCGAGCTTTTTGGCTTTGAAAAGGGCGCATTTACTGACGCTGCGACTACCAAAAAAGGGCAGTTTGAGCTAGCAAATGGCGGAACGCTATTTTTAGATGAGATCGGCGAGATGCCTATAAATTTACAGCCAAAATTGCTTCGTGCCTTGCAGGAGCGCGAGATAACAAGACTTGGTGCTACAAAGAGCGAAAAGATAGATGTTCGCATCATCTGCGCTACAAACGCAAATTTAGAGCTTGCGATGAAAGAGGGCAGGTTTAGAGAGGATCTTTTCTACCGCCTAAACACGATCCCGCTTTTCATCCCGCCACTTCGTGAGCGAAAAGATGAAATTTTACCTATCGCGCAGGATACTTTGGAAAAATGTTGCAAAGAGTATGGCTTTGAGGCTAAAAATTTCTCAAAAGCGGCAAAAGAGGATCTTTTGGGCTACGACTATCCAGGCAACATAAGAGAGCTCATTTCAGTCGTGCAAAGAGCGGCGATACTAAGCGAGGGCGATGAAATTTTGCCAAATGATCTATTTTTACAAGCTAGAAGCAAAAAATAGCCATAAATTTAAGTAAAATTACGAAAATTAAAAAAGATAAGGAGAGCAGATGAGAAAATTTAACGTAGCAGTCGTTGGTGCTACTGGAGCGGTCGGCGAAGAGCTTTTTAGAGTTATGGAAGAGGTTGATTTCCCAGTTGGAGAGCTTTTGCCGCTTGCTAGCGCAAAAAGTGCTGGTAGCGAGATCGAATTTAATGGCAAATATTACAAAGTAAAAGAATTAACTGAAAAGGTTTTTAGCGAGCACGAGATAGATATCGCTTTTTTTAGTGCGGGCGGTTCAGTCTCAGAGAAATTTGCCAAATTTGCAGCTGATAGTGGCGCAGTAGTCATCGATAACACCAGCCATTTTAGGATGGATAAAGACATCCCTCTTGTTGTGCCAGAGTGTAATCCAAGTGATATTGCTATGTGGAAAAATCGCGGTATCATCGCAAATCCAAACTGCTCAACCATCCAAATGGTGCAAATTTTAAAACCACTAAATGACGCTTTTAGTATCAATAGAGTTGATGTTTCTACATACCAAGCAGCAAGCGGTGCTGGCAAAGAGGGCATGGAAGAGCTTGTCGTTCAGATGCAAAAATTCTTTGAGTTTAAGCTTGATGAGTGCGAGCCAAAGGTATTTGCGCACCGCCTAGCACTAAATGTGATCCCACACATCGATGTCTTTTTGGACAATGACTACACAAAAGAAGAGATGAAAATGGTCAATGAAACGCAAAAAATTCTTCACAAAGATATCGAAGTTAGCGCTACCTGTGTGCGTGTGCCAGTGCTTAGAAGCCACTCAGAGGCGATCACTATCCACTTTGACAAAGATGTGAGCGCAGATGCGGCGAGAGAAATTTTAAGCAAAGCTCCAAGCGTCGTCGTAGTCGATAATCCGGCAAATAAAGAGTATCCGATGCCTATCATTTCAAGCGATACAAATGAGACTTATGTCGGCAGGATCAGAGTTGATAATTACAGACCTAATGTGCTTCACCTTTGGTGCAGTGCTGATCAGATCCGCGTAGGGGCTGCTACAAATGCTGTCAGGATCGCACAAAAATGGATCGCGATGCAAGAGTAAATAAAAAGGATTTTTATTGCGTAAGATATTTGAAAAAATTTTGCTTGCTAGTAACAGCTTTACACTTTTTTCAGTAGTTTTTGGACTTTTAGGTGCGATCGTACTTTTTATCATCGCAAGTTACGACGTCGGTAAGGTGCTTCTAGAGGTTTATAGATATTTCTTTGCCGCAGATTTTCACGTTGAAAATTTTCACTCAGAAGTCGTTGGCGAGATCGTTGGAGCAATCGATCTATACTTAATGGCACTTGTTCTTTATATATTTAGCTTTGGAATTTACGAGCTTTTCATCTCAGAGATCACACAGTTAAAGCAGTCAAAGCAGAGCAAGGTGCTTGAAGTGCATTCGCTTGATGAGCTAAAAGACAAGCTTGGCAAAGTGATCGTCATGGTTTTAATCGTAAATTTCTTCCAAAGGGTGCTTCACGCAAACTTTACAACACCGCTTGAGATGGCCTATCTTGCGGCTTATATCCTAGCGCTTTGTCTCGGACTTTACTTTCTTCACAAGGGAGATCACTAAAATTTTAAGCGTTTTAACGCTTAAAATTTCTCCTACATCTTTTCTTTAGCTATTTTTAGGTAATATCCCTTTAAAAATTTAAAGGAAATTTGATGATTTTCATAGACGCCTGCCTTAAAAAACCTACCCCTTATACGCCTGTTTGGATGATGCGCCAAGCCGGTAGATATCTACCAGAGTATATGCGAGTACGCGCGCAAGCAGGGGATTTTTTGTCACTTTGCAAAGACTACAAAAAGGCTAGTGAAGTCACGCTTCAACCAGTTGATATCCTAGGCGTTGATGCGGCGATTTTGTTTAGCGATATCCTTGTCGTGCCTCTTGAAATGGGCATGGATCTACGTTTTGAAAAGGGCGAGGGACCAGTTTTTACAAAGCCTTTACGTGATGAGGCAGCACTTGATGCACTTAGTATCGAAAGATCGGTTAAAAGCTTAGCATACGTCTATGACACGATCAAGATTACAAGAGAAAATTTAGCCAAAGATAAGGCGCTCATTGGCTTTTGTGGCGCACCTTGGACGATAGCTACATATATGATAGAGGGTGGTGGCAGTAAAAACTATGCGGTCTGCAAAAAAATGCTCTATCAAAATCCAGAATTTTTACATCAAATTTTAGAAAAAGTGACGCAAGCTCTCATCTTTTACGTGAAAGAGCAGATAAAAGCTGGTGTAAATGCGGTGCAAATTTTTGACAGCTGGGCGGCTGCGCTTGAAGAGCAGGCTTATTTTGAGTTTGGATTTAACTACATAAACAAGATAGTTGATAGCGTCAAGGCTGAATTTCCAGATATCCCAGTCATCGTTTTCCCAAAAGGAATAAGTGGCTATCTGGATAAAATTTCAGGAAAATTTGACGTTTTTGGCGTTGATTGGAGTACACCAATTGAGCTAGCAAAAGAAAAACTTAGCCCAAGATACGTCCTTCAAGGCAATATGGAGCCAACAAGGCTTTATAGCAAAAAGGCGATAGATGAAGGTGTGGATAAAATTTTAAGCACGATGAAAGGTGTGCCTCATATTTTCAATCTTGGGCATGGAATTTTGCCTGATGTGCCAGTTGAGAATGCAAAATATTTTATAAAACAGGTACAGACAAAAAGTGCAAGGTAGCAAGCCTTGCATCGTCTTTGGACCGATAAATTCTCGCCGTTTTGGCATGAGCCTTGGTATAGATCTAAGCCCTAAACAAAAATCATGTAATTTTGACTGTGTTTATTGCGAGCTAAGTGGCGCAAAGACTGTTGAAACAATAGAAAATCCGCCAAGCGTTGATGAGATCATAAACGATTTAAAAGAAGCTTTAAAAACTTATCAAAACATCGATGTCATCACGCTTACAGCAAATGGCGAACCAACTCTTTACCCACACCTAAAAGAGCTGATAGCAAAAGTAAATGAGCTAAAAGGTAGCGCAAAAACACTTATTTTGAGTAATGGCTCAGGCGTGTGTGATCCAAAAATTTGTGAAGCCTTGCAAGGGCTTGATATAGTGAAATTTAGCCTTGATAGCGCGGTGCAAAGCACATTTAAAAAGATAGACCGCAACAAAAGTGGCATAGAAGTAAATGAGCTTATAAAAGCAATGGCTAAATTTCGCAAGGAATTTACTGGCGAGCTTGTGCTTGAAATTTTGGTTGTGGCTGGATTTAACGACAAAGAAGAGGAATTTATAGCACTCAATGCAGCGATAAATGAGATAGCTCCGCACCGAGTGGATATTGGCACGATAGATCGCCCGCCAGCTTACAATGTAAAAGGCGTTGATGCTAGTAGGCTTGAAGAGCTTGCAAGCAAGATAAAAGGCGTGCCAGTCACCATAGCTAGGGCTCACAAGATAGAGCAAAAGTATGAATTTAATAAGAGCGAAATTTTAGAAATGCTAAGACGTCGTCCACAAACTATCGCAAATATTGAAGAAAATTTCTCAGAGCACTCAAAGCAAATTTTAAACAAGCTCTTGCAACAAGATATGGTTTATCTAGCCGATGTTGCTGGAGTAAAATTTTACAAACTAAGAGCATAAATGAAAAGAATCCTTACAATACAAGATATCTCGTGCGTTGGCAAATGTTCCCTTACCGTCGCGCTTCCGATAATTAGCGCTCAAGGCATTGAGGCGTGCATATTGCCTACTGCGCTACTTTCGACTCATACTGGCTTTAAAAAATTCACATTTCGTGATCTGACTGATGAATTTGACGCAATAACACGAGTATGGCACAAAGAAAATATCGCATTTGATGGAATTTATACTGGATTTTTAGGCAGCTTTAGCCAGCTTGAGCTGATAGAGAAAATTTTTAATGAGTTTAATGACTCTGCTCCACTAATACTTGTAGATCCTTGCATGGGTGACAATGGCAAGCTCTATCACGGATTTGATGAAAAATTTGTTATGAAAATGCGTGAGCTTTGCACAAAGGCTCACGTCATCACGCCAAATATAACTGAAGCAAGCTTTATGTGCGGGATGCCATTTTTTGGTAGTGACTATACGCAAGATTATATTTTAGAGTTGCTTGAAAGCTTAGCTAGTTTTGGAGCTAGAAAGATTGTGTTAAAGGGCATTAGATACAAGCAAAATGAATGCGGTATCATAGCTTACGACGCAAAGACAAAAGGGAAAGTAGAGTATTTTCACGAATTTTTGCCATTTCACACGAGTGGAACCGGAGATATATTTGCTTCTGTGCTTTTTGGCTCGCTAGTAAATGGCGAAAGCATGCAAAATGCCATCAAAAAGGCAGCAAACTTTGTGCTTAGTAGCATTAAAATCACACTAAAAGATAAAAGCCGCACATGGTATGGTGTGCAGTTTGAAAAGATGCTTGGCACTCTTGCAAAATAGGCAAGCAAACTACTTATTTAAAATTTTTAATAACACAACGATATGGCAAAGATTTATATCTTTGCTAGCTGTTAGAAGTGCTATATCGCCATGCTCTTTTTCTAGTTTCTTTAGCATTTTAAAGCAAGATTGCGCTTTTTCATTATCAAGCTCGAGCTCAAATTTCTCACAAAACTCATCAAATCTAGCTTCTCTATCTTCATGAAACCACTCTCTTAAAGTAGTGCTTGGTGTGATATCTTTTAACCAAAGGAAATTTGAAAATATCTCTTTTCTTATGCCTCTTGGATAGAGTCTATCAACAAAAGCCGCCTTCATATCCAAACTATCATCTTTGATAAAATCATAAATTCTATAAGCTTTAAACATGTTGTGATTGTAGTCCTATAATGTTTATAAATAAAAAAATATTCTTAGTTATCTTATATTTTTTATACTTGTTTAAATTTTAAGGTTTATAAAATCAAAGCTAAAATTTTTGATTGTGGCGATAAGAATTAAACTAGGGCTAGAAAATAGTCCTAAAAAGAATAAATTTAAATTAAAGCTCGTTTCGATAAAATCCCAACATAAAAATCACTAAAAAGGTTATCATTATGAGAGGCTATAAAATTTTCTCAGGAACGGCTAATATTGAGCTTTCAAAGAAAATTTCGCAATATCTTTCACTTCCTCTTAGCGAGGCAAGTATAAAAAGATTTAGCGATGGAGAGATCAGCGTGCAAATCGGCGAGAGCGTGCGCGGAAAAGATGTTTTTGTCATTCAGCCAACATGTGCACCGACAAATACAAATTTAATGGAGCTGCTTATCTTGACTGATGCTTTAAGACGTAGCAGTGCAAGCTCAATAACAGCGATTGTGCCGTATTTTGGCTACGCTAGACAAGATAGAAAAGCAGCTCCTAGAGTGCCGATCACTGCAAAACTAGTGGCAAACATGATGCAAACAGCAGGTATCGATAGAGTCGTCACTATGGACCTTCACGCAGGACAAATCCAAGGATTTTTTGATATTCCGGTTGATAACCTTTATGGAAGCATCATTTTTAATGACTATGTGAGGGCCAAAAATTTACCAAATCCAATCGTTGCAAGCCCTGATGTAGGTGGCGTTGCTCGTGCTAGAGCCTTGGCTAAAAATCTAAATCTTGACATGGTTATCGTAGATAAGCGCCGCGAAAAAGCAAACGAGAGCGAAGTGATGAATATAATCGGCGACGTAAATGGCAAAGATGTTATTTTAGTTGATGATATGATAGATACGGCTGGCACGATCGTAAAAGCAGCTGAAATTTTTAAAGAGCGTGGCGCAACTAGCGTTATGGCGTTTTGCACGCATCCAGTCCTTAGTGGACCAGCTTACGATAGGCTAAGACTAGGCTTTTTAGATGAGCTAGTGGTAACAGATACGATCCCTCTAGCTGAGGAGCTTCCTTGTATAAAGGTGCTAAGTGCGGCTTCTTTATTTGGCGAAGTGATACGCCGTGTATATCACAATGAAAGTGTAAATAGCTTATTTTAATTAATCTTGGCTTTTGCTTTGAGTGTTTCAGGCAAAAGCCAAATCTTTCAATATTTATTAGAATTTAATTTTTGATAAATCAAAATTTGTAGCAAAAAGATAGCCTCTATTTATAGCTGGAATTTTTAAAATTCTAGCCTTCTCTTTAAAAATTTTTGGCATTATGGCTTTGCAAAATGGAGTTACTAAAAGGTAAGTATCTGCGTATCCGACAGCGATCTTGCCGCTTAGCACCACGCTTGTTTGCTTTGCTAAATTTGCGCTTAGTTCATCTTTTTGAGTCTTGCTTAAAAGCACATTTAGCTCTTTTACCGCCATATCTACGCCTCGTATCGCATTACTATCATTTTTTATGATAAAAATTTCATCACTTATTTTTGTGATATTTGGCATTAAAATTTGTCTATCGGCTTCTAAAAACTCAAAGCTCTTTTGTACG
Organism: Campylobacter concisus; assembly: GCF_902460665.1. Classification (GTDB taxonomy): domain Bacteria; phylum Campylobacterota; class Campylobacteria; order Campylobacterales; family Campylobacteraceae; genus Campylobacter_A; species Campylobacter_A concisus_AL. The sequence continues at coordinate 21,968 of NZ_CABPUR010000003.1, forward strand.
CCACTAAAATATCTATCCAAAAAGGGCTCACTAAAATTTAGCCTCATGAAGCTTCTTTTAAACTCACCTTTTAAATTTGTCTCATCGATAAAATAGCGTAAATTTCTCTCGTCAAGATAGCTTTGAAGCTCTTTTTTGCGTAAATTTAAAAGCGGCCTAACTAGCCAGAAGTGCTTTCTCTTTTCAAGCTCGCTCATACCAAAGAGCTCTTTTAGTCCAGCACCCTTACTAAGCTGCATCAAAAACCACTCAAATTTATCATCAAACTGATGCGCTAGGATCAAATTTTCATAGCTAAATTTTTGACAAATCTCGCCAAAAAACTCATATCTTACCTCGCGCGCATTTTTTTCAAAATTTGACTTATCTAAAAAAACGCTTTTAGTATAAATTTTTTTACCAAATTTATCTGCGAGCTCTTTTGCGCTTTTTATCTCGTTTTTGCTTTGCTCTCGAACATTGTAATCAACCATCGCTAAATCAAATTTGATCCCAGCCTCTTCTAAAATGTAAAAAAGTGCGGTACTATCTATACCGTGCGAGAAGGCTAGCAGGTTTGCACCTGAGTTTAGCCTCTCTCGCACATTTTGACTTATCATTTTGCTTTTTTGATGATTTTAGCGATTAGTTTTTGATCGACCACGTCAGTGACCTCACAAAGATAGAGTGAGCCGATCTCAAGTTCTTTTACATCGCTTTCGTTGATCAAAATTTCGCCGTCTATATCTTTATCCCAGATATCTTTTTTGGCCGCGTAAAACATCTCGCCCTCGCTACTTTCGCCCTCAAGAGAAGCATAAATTTGCTTGCCAATCTCTTTTTGCAAGCTCTCATTTATCGATTTTTTAGTGATTTTTTCTATCTTGTTTAGTCTTTTTGAAATGATTTTGGCTGGGATTTGCTCCATTTCAAAAGATGCCGTATCTTCTTCTTTTGAGTAGGCAAAGGCTGAAATTCTATCAAATTTAAACTCTTCTAAAAATTTACAAAGCTCCTCAAAATCCTCCTCGCTCTCTCCTGGATGACCCACGATGACACCAGTTCGTAAGAATGAATTCTCGGCATTTCTCATTAAATTTAAAAGCTCTTTGATCTTTTTAGCGCCACTTCCACGCTTCATTATCTTTAGCATATCTTCGCTGATGTGTTGGATCGGCATATCAAAGTAGTTGTGAAAGATAGGCGAAACGATAATGCGTTCAATTAGCTCCTTGCTAGTTGTACTTGGGTAGAGATAAAGTATCCTGGCACTCCTTACGCCCTTTATCTTTTCTATCTCGTCTATTAAATTTATTAGCCCGTCGCTAACACCTTGATCGCGCATATATGAGCTTGAGTCTTGAGATAAAAAGCTAAAGTCGTAGTAGCCTTTTTTGACCAGATTTTTAACCTCATTTACGATATTTTCGAGCGAGCGTGATTTTAGTTTTCCTTTAAAAGTTGGAATGGCACAAAAGCTACATTTTTGGTTACAGCCCTCTGAAATTTTGATGTAGGCGTGGTAGTTTGAGCCAGTTATCACACGCTCTTCATTTGCTTGCAGATAAGTTTGCGGGCTAAATAAATTTTGCTTTTTCAAGATGATCTCATCGATCTTGTCATAGTCAGCCACGCCGGTAAAGAGATCAACCTCTGGTAGCTCTTTCATAAGCTCATCTTTATATCGCTGCATAAGACAGCCAGTTACTACTAGCAAAGAGCCATTTTTACGAGCTTCGTGCATCTCAAGTATGGTTTGTATGCTCTCTTCTTTGGCGGATTTGATAAAGCCGCATGTATTTACGATGATAACATCGGCATCGCTGATATCATCGGTGATATCGTAGTTTTGCAGTCTACCAAGCATGATCTCAGAATCAACTAAATTTTTGTTACAGCCAAGTGAAATTAAGTGAAGTTTTGGCATTTTTAGATCCAGATGTTGTCTATTAGCCTAGTTTTACCAACGTAAGCTGCTACTAAAATGATGGTGTTATTTTTTTCTATTTTGGAAATTTCATTTAAATTTCTATCCGTAATGGCGACATAATCAACCTTTAATGGCTCTAACACTTCAAGCATCTTTGTTTTGATCTCACTTGTGTCTTCCTCACCGTTTTGGATCAAATTTTGTGCTTTATTTAGCGATCTTGAAAGCCTTAGAGCATTACATTTATCTTCGTCGCAGATATAGACATTTCTACTTGAAAGTGCAAGTCCGTCCGGCTCTCTAACGATATCGCAAGCCACTAGGCTGGTATTAAGAAAAAATGTCTTTATCATGTTTTGCACGATGATTAATTGTTGTGTATCTTTTTTGCCCATGTAAACGCTATTTGTACGAGTTAGGCGAAATAGCTTGTTTAGCACCCTTAAGACACCATCAAAGTGACCAGGTCTAGTTTTGCCCTCTAAGATAGCTGAAAATTTTTTTGGAGCAATGATGAGTGGCTCATCTTCAAAGTAAAGTTCATTAGCATCTGGGATAAAAATAGCGCTAACGCCATTTTGCTCACAAATTTTAATGTCGTTTTGTTCGTTTCTTGGGTATTTGTCCAGATCTTCGCCTGGTAAAAATTGAGTTGGATTAACGAATGTTGAGACGATACTTATCTCATTTTCGCTCACGCATTTTTTAATAAGGCTAACGTGTCCGTCATGAAGTGCGCCCATGGTCGGCACAAAACCGATCTTTTCGCTTGTGCTAGAGACGAAATTTTCAAGTTCTTTTATAGTTCTTATGATTTGCATTTTTGACTCTTTTTGTTTGAAATTTTAACTTGGCATTTTAACAAAAAAGGATTAAAAGGGCGTAAATTTAAAAATGTAAGCAACTTTTGGCTAAAATCGGCAAAAATTTTTGGAGAAAAACTTGGATAGTTACGAATACAACGAGCTTTTAAAGAAGCTACAAACAAAAGTTGAAAACATAGGCTCTATCGTAAAGCCTGAAGAGATCAAGGCTAGACTAAAAGAGATCGAGGCCACCGAACAAGATCCTGATTTTTGGCAAGATATCGCAAGAGCTGGGGCGCTAAATAAAGAAAAGATAAAAATTTCAAATATGCTTGCAAAATTTAACGATGCTAATCAGGCAGTAAGTGATGCAAAGGAGCTCTTTGAGCTAGCAAATTCTGAAAATGACGAAGAGACTATAAATTCTCTTTTTGATGACGCTAAAAATTTAGATGAAAAGATAGTAAATCTTGAAATTTCTATGCTTTTAAGTGGCGAAGATGATGGCAAAAACGCAATTGTATCGATCCATCCTGGAGCTGGCGGAACTGAGAGTAATGACTGGGCGAGCATGCTTTATAGGATGTATCTTAGATTTTGCGAGCGCGAGGGCTTTAAGGTCGAGACTCTTGACTTTCAAGAGGGTGATGAGGCTGGGCTAAAGGACGTGAGCTTTATCGTAAAAGGTGAAAATGCTTATGGCTACTTCAAGGCAGAAAATGGCATCCACAGGCTCGTTCGCACAAGTCCATTTGATAGTGCAGGGCGCCGCCACACAAGCTTTTCAAGTGTCATGGTAAGCCCTGAGATAGATGATGATATCGAGATCGAGATCGAGGAAAAAGATCTAAAGATAGATACTTATAGAGCTAGTGGCGCAGGCGGTCAGCACGTAAATAAGACTGAATCTGCCATTCGCATCACGCACATACCAACTGGCATCGTCGTGCAGTGTCAAAATGACCGCAGTCAGCACAAAAATAGAGCCACAGCGATGAAAATGCTAAAATCTCGTCTTTACGAGCTTGAGCTGATGAAGCAGCAAGAAGCGAGTAATAGCATCGAAAAGAGTGAGATCGGCTGGGGGCATCAGATAAGATCATATGTGCTTTTCCCATATCAGCAGGTAAAAGATAACCGCAGCGGCGAGGCATACTCACAAACTGATGCGATACTTGATGGCGACATCAAAAAGATGATAGAAGGCGTCTTGATCGCTCAAAAGGCTGAGGCGTAATAAATTTACAAAAAGAGATGGGAGCTAAAATTTCATCTCTTTTAGCTTTGTGCAGGCTTCTTCTTTGCCTTTAAAGCAAGCCTCATCAAGATAAATTCTTGCTCTTTTATAGTCATTTTTGCCTAGATAGATAAGCCCCAGATCATAACTTGCCTCGCTTGAGCCAAGGCTTGTAGCTTTTTCGTAAAAATATATCGCTTTTTCTAAATTTTTATTGACTCCAAGGCCGTACTCGTAGATATATCCAGCACTTCTTAGTCCGTCTATGTTGCCGTATCTGCCAGCTGTCTCAAACCAAAAAAGTGCCCTTAAGATATCCTTGCTAAAGCCTTTGCCGTCACGAAAGCAAATGCCAGTTTGTTGCATGGCAAGCACATTTCCATCTTTTGCGTAGTCGTAAAATCTCTTGCAAGCTTTTGGATAGTTACCTTCATTGTATAGATATATAGCATCTGCTATTTGTTCGACCTCTGGATCAAGTGGTGGCTCACTAAGGCCAAAATTTTGTGAAATTTGATCTAACGAACATCCCCAAAATAGCAAAACACTAAACACAAAAATGATAAATTTTTTCATATTTGTCCTTGAAAATTTAGGCGATTTTATCCAATTTTATCTTATAATGCCCGCAAATTTTAAGCAAAAGGAACGATATGGATCATAATGCACTTTTAATCCAGCTTGGCTATAACGTCAATGAAACGACCACTGCTCAAATGTGTAGAATTTTAAACAATACTGATGGTCTTTTGCCAAAGAGCATAATTGAACTAAACGATCATTTAAAGCCGCATCTTTGTTTTGTGGCGATGAGTGGAAGTGAAGATAGACTAAAGATAAAAAATGTAGCTACCGTTAATGAAATAAAAGAGCGAGTTGATGAGATTATAAAAAACTGGGCTAATAAATATAAAATGGAGCTAAAAAAGATAAATGAAACAACTTACTATATAATGGGAAAGATAAGGGACTGAAAATGAAATATGATATTGTAATTATTGGTTTTGGAAAAGCTGGCAAAACGCTAGCGGTTAAAGCTGCCGCACTTGGCAAAAAAGTGGCTCTTGTAGAGAGATCGCCAAAGATGTATGGAGGCACTTGCATAAATGTTGGCTGCATACCAACCAAACGTCTAATAACAGCCGCTAAAGAGGCAAAATTTGTAAATAATAGCGTTGAAAGCGAATATTACACGCTTAGCGTGGAAAATAAAAATAAGCTAATTTCAGCTTTGAATGCTAAAAACTATGCGATGCTAAATGATAAAGAAAATATCGATGTGATAGACGGTGTTGGCTCATTTGCTAGTGAAAATAGCGTACTTGTAACAACGCCAAGTGGTGAGAAAAAGCTAATAGAGGGCGATTTTATTATCATAAATAGTGGCTCAAAAGAGGCAGATACTCCTTTTGAGGTTGTAAGCTCAAATGTATTTTCAAGCCAAACGCTGCTTGATCTAAAAAATTTACCAAAGCATTTTGTCATTATCGGTAGTGGTTTTATCGGTATAGAGTTTGCATCAATGTTTGCAAATTTTAGCTCAAAAGTGACTATTATAGGGCGCTCAAAACTACTTAAAAACGAAGATGATGATATAGCTAATAGCGTAAAAGAAGCTCTTAGAGTCCAAGGCGTTGAAATTTTAGAGGGTTGCGAGATAGAGTGCATTAAAGAAAATATATTAAATTTCAAGCAAAATGGCGAGCAAAGATGCTTTAGGGCTGATGCATTTTTGATCGCGCTTGGCAGAGTGGCAAATGTGGATGATTTAAATTTAAAAGCCGCTAGAGTTGAGCTAAATGAAAAAGGCTTTATAAAGACAAATGAAAACCTTCAAACAAATGTGCCAAACATCTATGCGGTAGGCGACGTGCGCGGCGGAGAGCTTTTTACTTATACGAGCTTGGATGATTTTAGGATAGTTTATTCACAAATTTTTGGTGATAAAAAGAGAAATACTAAAAATAGAAGCATTCACGCAAATGTGCTATTTACTGACACTCCGCTAGCAAGAGTTGGAGTAAATGCAAAAGAAGCTAGCAAGCTTGGGTTAAATTTCAAAGAGCTAAAGCTTAGTATGGCAACAGTACCAGGCGCAAAAGTACTAAATCACGATGTAGGTATGCTAAAAGCTATTGTTGATGCGCAAAGTGGCGAAATTTTAGGTGCTAGCTTTCACTGCATCTATGCAAATGAGCTGATAAATGAAATCGCAATTGCAATGAATTTAAAAGCGAACGCAAATTTCTTTAAAAATCAAATTTTCACTCATCCAAGTATCAGTGAAGCACTAAATGACTTATTTGGACAATTTTAAAAGGAAAAGAATGAAAAAATATTTATTGCTTTTATCGGCTTTATTTTTCACTGGCTGCTTAAATGTGATTGGTGTAGGACAAAAACAAGATGATTCGTGGCAGCAACCAAAGGATGAAAAAATAGTGCAAAATAAAGAGCAAATTTCAAGAAATGCGATCGAGATTTTAATACCAAAATGCGAAGAAGGCGATGCTGAAGCTTGCAACGATTTGGGTGTAAATTACGAGCTTTTAAAAGAATATGAAAATGCTTTAACAAATTATAAAAAAGCTTGCGATGCTAAGGTGCAAGTCGGTTGTGCAAATTTGGGCACTCTTTATGAGCTTGGACTTGGAGTTAAAAAAAATCCAAAAAAGGCAATTTCAATTTATAAAGAAAGTTGCAATGGCGGAGGCATGCAAGCTTGCTATCATTTAGGCAATGCTTATAGAAAGGGCGAAATCGTTAAGCGAGATTATTACTTAGCAATGCAAGCTTATACAAATGCATGCAATGCTGGCGATTTGCCAAGTTGTGCCAATATCGGAGCGATGTACGAGCTTGGTCTTGGTGTCAATAAAGACGAAAAAAGGGCTTATGGAATTTATAAAGTTGCTTGCTTTCGTGGGCTAAGCAAGGCATGCCCGCAGATGAAAAGACTAGGTACAAAGCTAGGAATGTAAGTGAAAAAGGTCTTAAATTTTGGTCTTATTTTGGCTATGGGCTTTATGCTTGGTGGTTGCTGGTCGTGGCAAAAGATGGTAAGCTTTGGCTTTTGGCAAAGTGATGAAGAGGCTAGGGCAGAGCGTCTTGAACTTGAAAAAGAGAAGATGATGCAAAACTGCGAGGGTGGAAATAGCATCGACTGCAACAATTTAGCCGTAAATTTTAGTAACGAAAAAGACTTTGTAAAGGCAAAAGGCTACTACGAAAAAGCTTGCAATGCTGGGCTTGCGACGGCTTGTTCAAATTTGGGTCAAATTTATGAGCAAGGGCTGATTGATGAGCAAAAAGATATGGAAAAAGCTCTAAAACTTTATAAACTAGCTTGTGATAGCGGTGATGGCGTTGGCTGCTATAACGAAGCAATGGGGCTAAAATCCTACATCGAAAGCGAAAATTTAAAAACTCATAAGATAGATAGAGCTAAGGCTGAGGCTAGAGTTTTAAAGCTTTTAGCAAAGAGCTGCGAGCTTGAGTATGCTCAGTCGTGCTTTTTGCTTGCAAAGCTAAGCGGAGATGAAACAAAGGCGGACGCACTTTACAAAAGAGCCTGCCAGCTTGGTAAATGTGTAGAGAAAAAATAAGGGATAAAATTGCTTTTTAACTCATATGTCTTTATATTTGTATTTTTACCACTTGTATTTTTTGTATATTTTTTTCTAAATAAAAAGAGACTAAGCACTCTTGCAAAAGCTTTTTTAGTGAGTGCTAGTTTATTTTTTTATGCTTATTGGAGTGTTTATTATCTGCCGATTTTGTTAGGAGGTATCGTTTTTAACTTCCTTGTTTCAAAATTTCTTGCAAAACATCAGAGTAAAACTATTTTGATTTTTGGTATAGTTTGCAACCTTGCTTTACTTGGATATTTTAAATATGCTGATTTTTTAATTTCAAATTTAAACGCTATAACAAATACAAATTTAAGTCTACTTCATATCGCTTTGCCGCTAGCACTTAGTTTTGTCACATTTCAGCAAATAGCATATCTAGTGGATAGTTATAACAAGCAGACAAAAGAGAATAGTTTTTTAAACTTACTGCCTTTTTATAACATTTTTTCCACAGCTTATTGCTGATCCGATAGTGCATCACAAAGAAATGATGCCTCAGTTTGCAAATAAATTTAATCTTATAAAAAACTATAAATTTATAGCTCTTGGGCTTTGTGTTTTTAGCATAGGGCTATTTAAGAAGAGTGTGGTTGCTGATACTTTTTCGATTTTTGCAAATGCTGGATTTGATGTGGAAGGAAATTTGACTTTTCTGCAAGCATGGGCGATGTCACTTTCGTATACCTTTTAACTTTATTTTGATTTTAGTGGTTATTGTGATATGGCGATAGGTCTTGCGCTGCTTTTTAACATAAGACTTCCCATAAATTTTAACTCCCCGTACAAGGCTTTAAATATTCAGGATTTTTGGCATAGGTGGCACATTACTCTATCACGTTTTTTAAGAGACTACATATATATCCCACTTGGAGGAAATAGGGGGGGGGCAGAGCCGTACCTATCTAAATTTGTTTTTGGTATTTTTGATAGGCGGTCTTTGGCATGGGGCTGCTTGGACATTTATTGTTTGGGGTGCTTTACATGGTGTTGCTATTGTTATTCACAGATGTTGGCAAAAGTTAAATTTTAAATTAAATAAAATCATTGCTTGGATCATAACCTTTAACTTTGTAAATTTTACATGGATATTTTTTAGGGCAAAAAGCTTTGAAGATACCATGAAAGTGATCCGAGGGATGTTTTTTGGTGAGCTTAAAATAGACGTTAACTATCTTGAGATATTTTTTATCGTTTTAGCTTTTTTGGTTGTTTTACTTTTTAAAAACTCTATGCAAATGGCATTTGATAAGAAATTTAAATTTACTATCTGGCAAATTTTTGCAACATCTTTCTTTTTATTTATATCAATCTTAGTAATTAGGCTTAATAATGCGAGTGAATTTTTATACTTTAGATTTTAAGAAAAAAATATTTCTATGCCTGTCTTTGGTAGTATTTGCTATGGTTGGGCTTGATGTTGTACTTTATGTTTTTGCAGAAAGTAGAACAAGTAAGAAGAATTTCGTTGATAATAAAATTTCAAAAGCGGAGCACTTTAAGCTAAATAGCGAAAAGCAAAAGGATATCGTTTTTGTTGGAAGTAGTAGGACGTTTAATCATATTTCAACAAACATTTTTAAAGAAAATAATATTGGTATTTATAATTTTGGCGTTTCTGGAAATTTTATAGGTGACTATCCTTTTATTGTAAATGCTATTAAAAAAGTTGGTGCAAAAGAGGTTGTTATTAATATAAGAGTTAGCAATCTTTTTAAAGATTATATTGAGAGAGATGTCAAAATTTATACCACTGATGAACTAATGGCAAATTTTGGCACAAATAAGATAATGTTTTTAAAAACACTGCTAGATTATTTAGCAAGCTTGCATTTGTTTTTAAGATACTCTGAAGCTATCTATAATAGAGTAGTTATGGCTTATGGTAAATTTACACCAAAGACCGCAACCAATGTAAATAATTTTAGTGTAGAAAGTTTCTTTAATATTGAAGCAAATAGTGATTGCGAGCTAATTAACACAAGTGAAGTAAATTCAAATTTTACAAAAAGCAAAAAAATTATTGTTGCAAAATGCAGTAATGGCGATAATATACTTTTTGCAAATACGATACCTAGGGAAAATAGTGGTATAACAAATTTAAAAGGAATAAATTTAAACACATTAAAATACATGCAAAATTACATAATTGATCCGCTTGTTAAAGATGACATAAAAGTAATTGTTTTACTTGAGCCAATATTTGATGGAACAAGACTTCAATATAACATAAACGAAATAGCATCAGTCATCAAAAGTGCCAAAATTGTTGATCTTACAAATTTAAAATTTAGTGATGAAGAATTATCTGATTGGGAACATTTTAACTATCTTGGTAGAAAAAGATATAGTGAGTTTTTGGTTAAACTTTATCTTGATGGTAGACTTTAAGTTTTTACTTCAACCCAAAGACTTTTATATTAAAAGTAGTATGGATTTTATCCTTTTCGCCTTTCATGACGATAGGAAATTCAGTCTTTACGATACTGTCATAGCTGCTAAGCGCATCTAAAAAGTCATAAAATTTTTGTGGTGTCCTTAGAGAGCTAGTTACATTTAGACGAAATCTAAAAAATTTCTCACTAGCGTTATTATCACTTTCTTCTATTTTACTAAGGCTTACTTCACTGAAAAATTTGGAGGCAAATTCTATAAATTTATCTTTATCAAATTTAGCCTCAAAAGCTGAAATGATAGCTCCATCTTTTTGTTTGGTTGCTTCAAGGGCTTTAAATTTGGCTTCAAATTCATTTTTTACTTTTGTATAAGATGAGGTTTGTGAATAATTTTGTCTAGTTAGGCTTTTAAATTCTCTTATATTTGGCACGATAAAACCAAATATCATAATGAAGCAAACTACAATAAAAGCAAATATAAAAAGTAAAAGCTTGACGGGATCTATTTTTTCTAAGCTCGTATCTTTTTTACTCATTATATCCCTCAGAATTATCAATTTTATTTGTGCTTATAAAGCCATACCAGCCGTTTTTGCTTTGATAAAAGCTGGTATTTGAAGTCGTAAAAATAGATCTTAAAGGTGAAGCTAGAAGCTGATTAAATACATCTTTTGTCGGCGTTATACCGCGAATGATGAGCGAGCTTTTATCCATAAAAACCTCTTCAAGCGTTATACTGTCAGGCACTAGATCAAAAAGATTGTGCAAACTTTGCTTGAGAATAGAATTTGATGTGAAAATATCATTTGCAGATTCTATTTGTACAGCTAGTTTAGATGAAACTTCATCTGTTGTGACTATTTTTTGACTAAGTTCTTTTTGCTCATTTGATAAAAAATTTATATTTTTTTCAATTGAATAATTTTTGTAAAGTATAAAGAAATTTGTTGCCAAAAGAGCTACAAACACAAAACTTATAAGGCTTAGCCAAATTTTGCTAAAGATAGATATAAGTGGTCTTGGTTCCGGAGCAATAAAGCTAAATCTCATAATATTATCTCTTCTTGCATGATTTCATTCATAATATGATTTGTATTCACTGGATACACCGAAGTCTCCACTAAAAGCTCAGATTGCAGATATTGTAAAAAGGTTGCACTTGTTTTTGTGTTTTCAAAAACAATTATTTGTTCAATAAAATCACCGCCGTAGAGAGGATTTTCATAAAATTCTTTTACAGCCTTTACGATGTAATCAAACATCTTCATGTCATACCCAAAAATAGCAACTGATTTTTCTACATTTGTAGAAACTGGCATATTTAGTTCATAGTTTAGATCTTCAAATTCTTTTGGCTTATCATCACTTAAAAAATCATCTAAACTTTTAAAATCATCAAGCGATGTTGCGTCATTTTCTTCTTTAATGATTAAGTTATCAATATCTGTTATATCTTCTTCTTTTAGGCTTTCAGCTTCCTGGTTGGTTTCTTCAACGCCAGACATATTTAAAAAAGTGGATAACTTCATTTGTTTATCTTTAAAAATTGCAAGTGTAAACGAGTGTGCATGGATATAAAGATAAAGTGTAGTTTTTGGAGAAATTCCGCGTTTTAAGAGCTCGTGAAAGAGCAGGGCGATAGGTGAGTAGATGAGATCTACTCTATCTTGTCCAAATAAATTTTTATATTTTTTTATAGCGTTTAAATTTGCATAAATACTCCAGCTATCTTGCATGATAAGGCTTGTAAGATTTTTAGTATTTATATTAAATTTTTTGTATTCATCGAAGCTAACACTAGGAAGCGCGCCTTGCGAGTCGTCGTTAAAAAAAACTGAAACATATACACCAAAATATGTTTTTTCTTGCTCTTCTATATATTTTATGATTTTCTCATCGATATTATCGATATTTATATCTGTAAATTTAGTGTTTATAGTTTTTAAAAGTTTGCCATTTCTAAAGACCTGACCGAAAAATATGCACTCATTGCCCTCCAACACGACGCTTAAAAAAAGGTTAGAAAAAAGCTTTTTGACGCTAAAAGACATAAATCTCCTAAATTTAGTGCATAATTTTCGTTATGGTAGCCAAAAAGGGATTAAATAAGTTTAAAACAGCTCGTTTTTAAGCTTAACGAAAATCTCTTTTGTATTTAAAGCTTCATTTTTTAGCTCACTATCAAGTAAGGCCGAGTTTTTAAGGTCGTCAAAATCCTCTATCATCACATCACACATCATCTTAATGCGCTCACTATCAGCTTTGCTAACGCTACTTTGACTCATTTTTTTGATACGCTCAAGATACTCTTTGCCGTTTTTTATGTATGAGCTAAATTTGATAGCAGCCTTGCTTTGGTTTAGTACAGTATTTGCCATTTTGTTATAAATATCTATATCAAGTGCTTTTTGGCTTAAATTCAAGGCTTTTTCATATTCTTTGTTTTCGTATAAAAATTTTGCTTCAAGGGCGAGCTTATAGGAGTTGTCGCTATAAAAAAATAGTCCAAATAAAACAATTAGAAAGATGGCTATAAAAATAGATAGTTTATTTTTCATAAATTTCGTCCAAAATTTCTTTTATCTCGTCGCTTATTTGTGGATTTTTATGAGCATACTTTTTCCACCAAATCTTTAAATTTACTCTAAAGTCCTCTTTGTTTTGTTCTACGCTCTTGCCACCGTCGTTTTGCGAGGCTTGCCAGAGCTCGTTTTGTATTTTTTCTTTTGCCTCTTTTTGATCTAAATTTGCCACACTAAAAGGTGCTGAGAGGCTAAAATTTATAGTTGAAAATGGCTTTGGAAGTATCATCTTATCCCAGCTTTTAAACTCCCAAAACGAGTTTGCTTCAAAATTTAGAGCATAAATTTCGCAAGATGACTTTTGTGCGATCACAGCAGCTCCGTCTGCCACGCTGTGCCTTGGTCCTCTTGGACCATCTGGCGTGATGATGACGTCGTGACCTTGCTTTATCTCTCTTAGAGCTTCTATAAGTGCCCTTGCACCGCCTTTTGAGCTGCTACCTCTAATGGTGCCGATACCAAAAAAATTGATTATTCTAGTGATTAGCTCGCCATCCTTGTGGTCGCTAATTATCACCTTGCCTTGTTTTCTATTTTGTCTGCTCCACCACTGCCTGTAAGCAAAGCTCATAAAGCTAAGCCTTCCGTGCCAAAAGACGACAACGCAGCCATTTTGTGGTAAGAAATTTGGAGTGTAGCTCTTTTTGCAGGTTAGAAAAATGAGCCACATTAAAATATAGATGAAAAAGACGCCAACATTTAGGGCGAGCTTTTCAAGGGTGTTTTTAAATTTGCAGCTCGCCATACAAAACCATTCGTTTTGGGTTTGTGATCTTGATTTTTTGTGTAGTGCCAAGAAGCTCTTCGCTGCCATCAACTTGAACTAAAAAGTTATTAAAACTTCGTCCAGCAACGCCGCCGTTTGCTCTTAGCTCTTCAAAATATACATCAAAAATTTTATCTTTTTGTACCGCCACGATCTCGTCTAAAATTTCGTTATGGCGATTTTGTAGGCGCGTTAGCCTTGCTGAAGCGGTTTTATCATCTATTTGATTTCTGAAAGTAGCTGCCTTTGTAAGCGGACGAGGCGAATACTTAAAACTAAAAATTTGCTCAAATCTAACTTGCTCAAGCACGTCCATCGTATCTTCAAACTCGCTATCACTCTCGCCTGGAAATGCGACGATGATATCAGTTGAGATGCTCACGTCCGGGCACATCTTTCTAAGTCTTAGCGCGCGGTCTAAAAACCACTCTTTTGTGTATCCACGCTTCATCTCGCGTAAAACTTTGGTATTTCCGCTTTGAAGTGGCATGTGCATTGATTTACAAATTTTTGGATTATTAGTGAAAATTTCAAGAAATTTATCATCCATATGAAGTGGGTGCGGACTTGTAAATCTTATCCTCTCAACGCCATCTATCTCGCTTATCTTTACTAAAAGGTCGCTAAAATCGATATTTTCTTGCACGCCTGAAAATCTTTTACCGTAGTTATTGACATTTTGCCCTAGTAAAAATATCTCTTTTGCGCCGCTTTTTGCCGCCTTTTCTACCTCTTTTAGGATGAGGCTTGAAGGGATGGAAATTTCATCTCCTCTGGTGTGTGGGACGATGCAGTAGGTGCATTTTTTATCGCAGCCGATCGAGATGTTGATGTGGCTTTTATATGGCGAGCCTCTAAATTCGCCAAATGCATATTCGCTCTCGTCGTGGTTGATGTCGGTTGAGATAAATTTAGGCGTATTTACCGCCTTTGTGATCTTGCTAACATTTCTTGCGCCAAGGACAAAATCAACATAAGGCGCACGCTTGAAAATTTCACTACCCAAATGGCTTGCAGTGCAGCCACAAACGCCTATCTTTGCACCTCTTTTTTTGGCTTTTTCAAAGGCTCCGACCTCGCTAAAGAGCTTATGAACTGGCTTTTCACGAACCGAGCAGGTATTTATAAGGATTAAATCAGCTTCTTCGATGTTTTGTGTTAAGGAGTAGTCTTCTTTTTGTGAGAGCTCGGCTATGATATGCTCGCTGTCACGAACATTCATAGCACAACCTAGAGTTTGGATAAAGAGTTTTTTACTCATTAAAGTATATGCACTTCATACATATAATCGCTATCATCAAGCCCGTATTTTACGGTTCTGTGATAAACGCTTAGCCCTTTTTCTTCAAAGTGCTCGACTAAGGCGATTAGTTGTTTGTGCGTGTTTTCTTTATCAAAATAGAAAATTTTCTGACCCTCTTTTTCGACAGCTGCCTCTATCTTTTCTAGTGAAATCGTTTTTGGTTTTGCGTCTAATTCGGCTCTTGCAAGTTTTAGCTCCATTTTTAATCCTTTCAAAATCTTAAATTTTAATCGGTCAATATACCCAAATCATCATAAAAAAAGGATTAAATAAAAGTCAATAACAAGCTTAAAGTTGTTAAAAGTATGGCTTATGTATAATTTCAAAACTTCACGAAAAATCCCCGAAATTTATCGTCACAATGGAGAAAAAATGGAAAGAATTTCAGATATTATCGAGTCAATTGCAAATGAGAAAAATTTAGAGATAGAAGATGTAAAAGAGCGCGTCATAAGAGCCTTGATAAACACTGCAAAAAGGGTTTATGGCGAAAATTATGAGTATGACGTGAGCATCGATGCTAATAAAAATTTAAAGCTTTATCAAAAAATTTCAATCGTAGCAAACGACGATGAGAGGCTTGCTGAAGACAATGAGCACTTTTTAAGCTTAAAAGAGGCTAAAAAGATAGACAGTGGCGTAGAGATCGGCGATGAGCTCACTTACGAACTAAGCCTTGATAACCTTGGCAGAACCGCAGCTCAAACGCTTCACAAGGAGCTTGAGTATCACATCCAGCGCCTAGTAGAAGAGAAAATTTTACAAAAATATAATGAGATGAGCGGTCACATGGTCTTTGGACCAGTTGTCAGAGTCGATAACGATGAAAACACATTTATCGAGATAGACGAGCTTCGTGCCATCTTACCACGAAAAAATCGCATAAAAGGCGAGAAATTTAAAGTGGGCGATGTGGTAAAAGCGGTCATTAGAAAAGTTTTTACAGATAAAAATTTAGGCATAAAGGTCGAGCTTTCAAGGACTTCGCCTAAATTTCTTGAAGCGCTGCTAACTTCAGAGGTGCCTGAGATAAAAGATGGCGGCATCATCATCCAAGGAAGTGCGAGGATTCCTGGAGAAAGGGCTAAAGTAGCACTCATCTCAACCACTCCAAACATCGATCCAGTCGGCGCAACTGTCGGCACAAAGGGCGTTAGGATAAATGCTGTAAGCAAAGAGCTTCATGGTGAGAGCATCGATGCGATCGAATACACCACTGAGCCAGCGATCTTGGTAGCTCGCGCTATGGCACCTGCTATCATCACATCAGTAAAGATTGAAGAAAACAAGGCGATCGTGACACTTGCGAGCGAGCAAAAGAGTAAGGCGATCGGTAAAAATGGCATAAATATCCGCCTTGCAAGCATGCTAACTGGCTATGAGATCGAGCTAAATGAGCTTGGCTCAAAAACTAGCAGCAGCGGCGAAAATGGCGAAATGGTTAAAGATCTAAAAGCACTCTTTGGTGATAACTAATGAAATTTCAAATAAGAAAAGCAACGAGAGCTGATATAGACGTGATCTGCGAGCTTGTAAGAGAGCTTGCTAGCTATGAGAATTTGAGTGACCAAGTCACTTTTACTAATGAAATTTTTGCAGACTCCATTTTTAATAAAAATCACGCAAAAGCCCTTGTTTGCGAAAGCGAGGGCAGGGCTATTGGCTATGCTATCTATTTTTACACATTTTCTACATTTTTGGGGCTTGGCGGGATCTATCTTGAGGACATCTACGTCAAAAAAGAGTTTAGAAATCAAGGCATCGGTAAGGCTTTTTTTAAATTTCTAGCTCAAATTTGCAAGGATGAAAATTTAAAAAGGCTTGAGTGGTGCTGCCTAAACTGGAATGAGCCAAGCATCAAATTTTATGAGAGCATGGGCGCTAAAAATCAATCTCTTGAGTGGAGAACCTACCGCTTAGACGGCGAAAATTTAGAAAAGCTGGTAAATTTATAGTTTCTAGTAAAGCTCAAATTTGCTTTGAAATTTGAGCTTGCAAATTATTAAAATTTATATGTATATCCCATATAAAGACCGACGTTTGTCTCTTTGGCATCAACCATGTCAAATTTACTGATCTTGCCGTAGTCAGTTCTATCAGCTTTTAGACCAAACTCAACTGCATTGTTTTCATTGATAGAGTACTCAGCACCAAATCTTACACCTAGTATCCAGCCGTTCGTGCTAGCACTTTCCATCGGATTTTCAGCATCGCCACCTCTTAGTTTAAGCTTTGAAAAACCAGTGTAGCCACCAAGAACTAGTTTAAGATCTTTTGCCACACTTGGAGTATAGTCAGCTCCAACTATAAATTTATGAGTTTTCCACTCAGCTACGCTTTTATCTTCGTCATTTGCTGTTTTCTTAACTTTAAAATCATAAATGTAAGCACCATAAACTCTAGCCACATCAAAGTCATAACCAGCTTTTATACCAAGACCTGGTTGAGCTTTTTTAAATTTGATCTTTGAGCCATCATCGCCTTTTACAGTAAGCTTTGATCCAAAAGAGCAGTCTCCTTCAACTCCTACAAAGGCTCCTTGCGCTAAAGCAGCGGCACTAGCTAGGCTTAAACCTAAAGCAACTTTTAAAACTACATTTTTCATTTTTACTCCTTATTTAAAAAAATGTTACGTGGCTATTTTAAATTTTCTTATATTAAATAAAGTTTAAATATTCAATGAAATTAATAAAAAACATAAAATAATTCAATTGTTTTCTTATCAGAATAAAATTTATAAAATCACTCAAAAAAAGGAGTGTAAAGTGGCTAAGATGACAAAACGTGATATGGCTTATCATTTAGACGTTGATGTCGCAACGCTTTACAACTGGCGAAAACACAAGCCAAACCTTTATCGTATCGTGATGCTTGGATTTAAATTTGACGAGCTTATCGAGCAGAGCAAAAAGACTTGCAACGAGCTTTGCGAATATGAAAATTTAATCAATCAAGACATAGAAAAATTTAGCAAGTAGCTATTTTTATAAATCAAAAATTTTTTAGTTTAAAATAGATCGTAATATCCACATAAAAAGCAAATTTTCAGTAATAGAATTAGACTTTGATTTTAAGAGTGATAAGATTCATTTTTGATAATAGAAAAATATAGAAATTTTAAAAGAGCTCAAAGCAAGCGCTTCAAGCTCAGTTAAATTTACTCGTTTAGGATAGATAGAAGCTCTTTGTTATCTTTTGTTTTTAGCATCTTTGCGTATAAGAATTTAAGCGCTTCGACATCGTCCATTGTAGCTATCGCAGAGCGAATAGCCCAAATTTTTTGAAGCTCGTCAGGTTTTTGAAGTAGCTCTTCTTTTCTGGTGCCTGATTTTAGCACGTTGATAGCTGGGTAAATTCTGCGGTCTGAGATGTTGCGGTCAAGCACGATCTCGCTGTTTCCAGTGCCTTTAAACTCTTCAAATATCACTTCGTCCATGCGTGAGCCAGTGTCGATAAGTGCTGTTGCGATGATGGTTAGAGAGCCGCCGTGCTCGATGTTTCTAGCTGCGCCAAAGAAGCGTTTTGGCTTGTGAAGTGCGTTTGCGTCCACGCCGCCTGTTAGCACCTTGCCACTTGGCGGGGTCACTGTGTTGTAAGCGCGTGCTAGACGGGTTATGCTATCAAGCAAGATGATGACATCTTTGCCCATCTCAACTAGACGTTTTGCCTTTTCGATGACGAGCTCTGCTACGCGGACGTGATTAAGCGCTGGTAGGTCAAATGTCGAGCTAAATACCTCGCCTTTTACGCAGCGCTGCATGTCGGTAACTTCTTCTGGTCTCTCATCGACTAGAAGCACCATAAGCTGGGCTTCTGGGTGGTTTTTAGCGATGCCGTGAGCTAGCTCTTTCATAAGCTCAGTTTTACCACTTCTTGGAGGTGCGACGATGAGGCCACGCTGACCCTTGCCAATAGGCGTGAAAAGGTCAAGCACACGGCCCGTTAGCTTCATCGGATCATACTCTAAATTTAGCTTTTCAGTTGGGAAAAGTGGTGTTAGGTTGTCAAAGAGTGGCCTCTCTTTTGCGTCTGCTAGAGGCATGTAATTTACCGCTTCGATCTTTAAAAGGGCGTAGTATTTTTCTTGATCTTTTGGCTCTCTTACTTGGCCGGTGATGATGTCGCCCACACGAAGTGCAAATTTGCGGATCTGAGAGTTTGAAACATAAGCGTCGTTTGAGCTGTCGCTTAAATTTGCATCAACAGCCCTTAAAAAGCCGTAGCCCTCGTTTGTGATCTCTAAAATTCCAGTAAATAGTATAAAGCCGCCTTGTTTTGTCTGGGTTTTTAGTATCTCAAATATCAAATCCTGCCTGCGAAATTCGCGTGGATTTTCGACGCCAACGCTATTTGCGATCTGTACTAGCTCATCTAGGCTAAGCGTTCTTAGCTCTTCGATCTTGTGTCCGTCTACTGGTATGTGTGTTCTTGATGCTTGATGTTTTTTTGTAGTTTTTGTGTTTTGAGCAACACTTTGCTCGGTTTGGTTATTTTCCATATTTCCTCTTTAAATGCGGGGATAATTTTGCAGAATTTCTAGGTTTCAAAAAGAAGTTTTTGAAAGTTTTGGCATTTTATAAAAATAAAACTTTGTTGTCAAGAAATGGCATAAAATAAAATTTTTGCTCAAAAATGGTTGATTTGCTATAATCTCGCCATTTTATAACGATAATAAAAGAAGAAATTTGTGCCTATTTTTGCAGTTTGTCTGCTTCAAATTTATGTATTTAAATTATGGTGCGTAATAGGCATGCGATGCAACAATATTGGTAAAAATTTTAGATAAAAGAAAGTAAAAATGCCACAAAGTAGATGTGCTCATTGTAGATTAAAATTTGATGAAAGCGTGATGATCTCAAATGAAAGCGGACTTAAATTTTGCTGTGTTGGTTGCAAAGGTGTTTATGAAATTTTAAATGAAAATGGGCTTAGTGAGTTTTATGAACGTCTTGGTAAAAATACACTTACACCGGCAAGCAACGGTGCAAATATCAAAAATTTAGCGGCAAATTTTAGTGAGCTTGTGACAAAAGAGGGCGACTTTAGTCAAATTTCATTTTTAATTGATGGCATCACTTGCTCAGCTTGCATCTGGCTACTTGAAAAGGCACTTTTTAGCTTACCGGGCGTCTTGGAGGTAAATATCAACTCGCTTAATCAAAAAGCGGTCATTATTTTTGATGAGCAGGAGCTTTTAGTAGAGCAGATAATTGAAAAAATTTATGCCGTTGGTTATGTCCCAAAGCCCTATGCTACGAGTCAAAAAGAGGACGAACTAGCCAAGAAAAGAAGAAATTTTTACACAAAAGCGCTAGTTGGTATCTTTGCTACGATGAACATTATGTGGCTGGCTATTGCTCAGTATAGTGGGTATTTTAGTGGCATAAGAGGCGACATAAAAGATATTTTAAGCTTTGCGCAGTTTGTATTAGCGACGCCTGTACTTTTTTATACTGGTAGCGAGTTTTTCAAAGGGGCAAAGATAGCCATAAAAAACGCTTCGCCAAATATGGATCTGCTTGTTATCACGGGAGCTAGCATTACTTATATTTATTCGATTTATGCGATGTTTACGAGAAGTGGCGAGAGCTATTTTGACTCGGTTGCGATGATCATTACCTTTGTTTTTATCGGTAAATTTTTAGAAATTTTGGGTAAGAAAAAGGCGCTTGAGACTTCAAATTTCTTAAATGATATGCTGCTTGCAAAGGTGTGTGTTTTAGAAGATGGTAAGGATATTTTAAAAGAACCAAGAGATGTAAATTTGGGCGAAAAGATCGTGCTAAGATCTGGCGATAGGGCGCTACTTGATGGAGTAGTGCTTAGCGGTGAGGCAAGCATGGATAGCTCAAGCCTAACGGGAGAGAGCCTGTCTGTGACCTTGGGAGTGGAACAAGAGGTAAAAAGTGGCGTCATTTGTCAAAATGGACAAATCATCTACGAAGCAAAGAAAATTTTTAAAAATTCTTATCTAAATCAGCTCATAAATTTGCTCCAAACTGCAGAGCTAAAAAAACCAAATATCGAGCTAGTGGTCAATAAAATCGCTTCTAAATTTTCTCTTAGCGTGCTAACTTTGGCATTTTTTACATTTTGGTTTTGGTACTTTAAATTTGGCTTTTCAGAAGCTATTGTCACGGCTGTTAGCGTCATCGTGATCGCTTGCCCTTGTGCGCTTGCGCTTGCCACGCCAGTTAGCAGCGTTTGCGCTCTTGGTGTGGCTTTTAAAAATAGAATTCTTTTTAAAGAGGCTAAATTTTTTGAAAGCCTTGCAAAGTGCGATGTAGCAGTATTTGACAAGACTGGCACGCTCACAAAGGCAGAATTTGAAGTTAGTGATTTTTTTATAAAAGAGAGCATAAGCTTAGATGAAATTTATTCGCTAGCTCTTATATCAAATCATCAAATAAGCGTGGCAGTGGCTAAATTTCTAAAGCAAAAAGGCGCAAGAAAAATAGAGCTTAAAAATACAAATTTAAGCGTGGCTAAGGGTGTTGAGGCTGAAATTTCAGGTAAAAAATTTTATGCAGGAAGCAAACGATTTTTAGTTGAAAATGGTATTAGCTTTGATGAAGCTGAAGAAAATGTGAGCTTTTTTGTGGGGCTTAATGGTGAGCTAGTGGCGAAATTTTACCTAAAAGATAGCATAAAACCTGAAGCAAAGGCCTTGATAGACGAGCTAAAGAATGCTGGCATGAAAGTGTGTATCTTAAGTGGCGACGTGCAAAAAGTGGTAAAAAACGTGGTAGATGAGCTTGGCGTGAGTGAGTTTAGAGCAGAGATGTTGCCTGAAACGAAAGCTAAATTTATAAGCGAACTAAAAGAGCAGGACAAAAAGGTGCTAATGGTAGGGGACGGCATAAACGACGCAGCAGCACTTAGCCTTGCTCATGTTGCCATTTGTATGGGAAGTGGGGCGGCGATAAGCTTAGAAAGAAGCGATGTAGTGCTACTTGATGATAGTTTAAAAAGTCTAGCAAAGGCCATAAAAATCTCAAAATTTACTTACAAAACGATAAAGCAAAATTTGCTCTTTTGCCTTCTTTATAATGCTCTTGCTCTGCCATTTGCTGTGTGTGGCTATGTCATTCCGCTATTTGCTGCACTTTTTATGTCGCTTAGCTCACTAAGTGTTATATTAAACTCGCTTTATATTGCTAGAAAATTTAAGGAAAAATAATGGATAGCGCGACACTTGCGATGCTAGTTTTTATCTCGGTTTTGATGGGAGCATTTTTGCTTTTTGGCGTGCTTTGGGGGATAAAAAATAAGCAGTTTGAGGACTACCGAAAATTTTTGGACGGAGCAAATTTAGACGATGAAGATGCGCTAAATGAAGCTTATGAGCTAGAGCTTCGCAAAAAAGAAGCTCTCAAAAAAAGAGCAAAATCTAATAAAGATAAAATTTAGCTCTCAATCGTTGGTTCGCCAAAAAGTCTATTAGCCTCTTTTAGCACACCTTGTTCTCTTTGCCTTTGAAGCTCTTCTGGCGTTTTTGGCTCTTTATTTAGCATCAAAGAAAAGTTATTTTTCTCGTTTTGCAGCTCGCTTTTTATCTCGATTTTTGACTCATTTTTAGTTTCAATGTTATTTGCATTTAGTCTTGAAATTTCCTCATCAAGCTCGTCTAGTTCGCTTTTTTCATTATTTTCTAAAGAGGCTTTAGGCGTCTTAGTTTGTACTTTTTGCTCATCACTCTTTGCATTTACTATCTTCGCATTTTGTCCAAAAAGCGTACGCAATATCTCATTTAAAATTCTCCAATTTTTCTTAAAATATTCAAGATTTTCATCTTTTGCATTTACTATCAGTCCAAGCTCATTGTTATTAAAGAAGCTAAATTCTACAAATTCTTTAAAAAACTCGCCAAGATCGTAATTTCTATCATAAATTTTTGTTAAAAAGAGTTCATATGGACCTTGCATTTTAGCAGGAGCTACTTGGCTTTTTTGAGTGATGACTTCTGTGATTTGAGTGGAATTTTCACTATTTTTTGAGATCACTTCATTTATAGCGTCATCGATATCTTGTAAATTTAGCGCTTCTATCATCATAAAAAGCATTAGCATTAGTACAAAGCCATTATCGCTACTTACGTTTAACATACCTTTAGCTTGTGCCAAAATCCTAAAAAATCTCTCATAAACAAGTAGTGAAATTTTTGAGTCGTTTTCTATAAATTTTTGCTTTAAATTTGCCAAAATTTCATCTATTATCATCTCAGGATCATAGCTTTCAAGCTCGCTTACAAGCACTCTAATGGCATTCTTATCGTGATTTAAAACATGAGTTATTATCTCTTCGATCTTTTCTGGGTCAAGAAGCCCTAGCATCGATGCTACGCCATTTGCCGTTACATTATTTGCACCGTAAATGATAGCTTGATCAAGAAGCGTCAAAGTATCTCTTAGTGATCCTCCGCCACTTCTTGCTAAAATTTCAAGTGCCTCTTTTTCATAGCTAATGCCTTCTTTGCTCAAAATAAACTCAAGATGTTTAATGATGCTGTATCTGCTTATTTGCTTAAACCTAAAATGCTGCGTTCTTGAAAGTACCGTTGTTGGGAGTTTTAATGGATCAGTCGTCGCAAGGATAAATTTTACATAGCTTGGCGGCTCTTCAAGCGTTTTTAAAAGGGCATTAAATGCCTCTTTGGTTAGCATGTGTACTTCATCGATTATAAAAATTTTATATCTTGCCATTGCTGGAGCATATTTTGTTTGTTCTATTAGCTCTCTTATGTCATCTATCTTTCTGTGGCTAGCTGCGTCCATTTCGATGATGTCCATATGTCTTGACTCATTTGCCATTATGCATTGTGGGCATACTTCACATGGTTTTGAAGTAGGTCCTTTTTCGCACACTAAAGCTTTTGAAAATATCCTAGCACTTGAAGTTTTACCACTGCCTCTAAGTCCTGAAAATAGATATGCGTGGCTTATACGACCCTCGTCAAGTGCGTGTATAAGACTTTTACTAACTGCTTCTTGACCGATAAGTTCATCAAAATTTTTAGGGCGATATTTTAAAGCTAGTGCTTGCAATGCGGTATCCTTTTTATAAAGTTCAAGGATTTTATAAAAAAAGGCATAAATTTATGATTATTTATATATTTAATTGGCTTTAAAATTTTTATTTTAGTTTAATGAGGGCGGATAAATTTTTTATAGATTTGCATAAAATTTCTAGTACATTTGCAAAAAATATAAAAAATTATCCCTTTTTATAATGATCCATAGCCGATTAGATTTAAAATTTATAATAAAAATACATAAAATTTTATGTTAAATATTTTGTATTTTTGTATGAATTGTGTTTGGTATAAAAAGCCTTGGCGTGTGTGCCAAGGCAAAATTTTAGATTAGCAAGAAAAGCAGGTTTTAAACTCATAAGCTGTTGGGCGCGCTTCGTAAGGCCAAACTTGAGTTTCAAATTTGAAGTGCTGATAGGTGTCTATGAAAAGATCGGTCATTATTGGTTTTAAGTATTCATTATCTCGAATTAGCGCTTCAAGGCTACCACGAAGTGTGTGTGGAAGCTGTTCTATGCCACGCTCTCTAATCTCATCAAGATGAAGTTTAAATAAATTTTCATCCATCGGACCAACTGGCTCATATTTGTGCTTAACGCCGTCAAGTCCTGCCATTAGCATCGCTGAAAAGGCTAGATAAGGGTTTGCTGTGCTATCTGGAAATCTCATCTCAGCCCTAACTGACTTCTCGCCAGCGCCGTAAGGTATGCGGATGCTCGCTGAGCGGTTTTGGCTAGAGTATGTTAGGATAGATGGTGCTTCAAAGCCAGGGATTAGGCGTTTGTAGCTATTTGTACTTGGGTTAGTAAAGGCTGCAACGCTTCTTGCGTGTTTTAAAACGCCACCGATGTAGTATCTTGCAAAATCACTTAAATTTGCGTAGTTGCCCTCTTTATAGAATAAATTTTTACCATCTTTCCAGACTGATTGATGCACGTGCATGCCGCTTCCGTTGTCGCCGTAGAGTGGTTTTGGCATGAATGTAACTGTTTTGCCGTTTAGGTGAGCGACCATGCGAACGACGTATTTGTAGATTTGAACATTATCGGCGGCTTCTACTAAGTTACCAAATTTTACGCCGATCTCACCTTGTCCTTGAGCGACTTCGTGATGACCCAAAAAGACTTCAAGGCCAACTTGCTCTAAAACTTGCATCATCTCGGCTCTTAGATCTACCATGCTGTCGATTGGCTGAGTCATCAAGTAGCCGCCTTTTCTGCGTGGGCGATGACCTGTGTTGTAGCTATCTTTGAAGTCAGTAGCATCGTTCCACTCGCCTTCTTCGCTATCTACTTGATACATCGCGCAGTTTGGGCTATCGATGATTTTGACGTTATCAAAGACAAAAAATTCATTCTCAGGGCCAAAATACGCCTCGTCACCAAGACCGCTATCTTTTACGTACTGCATTGCTCTTTTAGCTATTGAGCGAGGGCATTTTTCATAAATTTGACCTTTGTAAATGTCGTAAATATCGCAAAAAACAACAACTGTAATATCGGAAGTAAATGGATCTAAAAATGCAGTTGTAGCTTCTGGCTTCATTATCATATCGCTCTTATCGATTGGTTGCCAGCCATGCATAGAGCTAGCGTCCATTGGGATGCCATTTGTGAAATTTTCTTTTGTAACAGCTTTTATGTTGTAGCTAATGCTATGCCAAGCACCACCTAAATCAGTAAATCTAAAATCTACAAATTTGACTTCATTTTCTTTGCAAAAATCAAAAAAATGATCTATATTTTGGACGAATTTTCCCACTTTTTTCTCCTTCTAATTTTTAAATTTTTCGTATTCTATCATAAAACCTAATATTTAAGATTAAATTTATATTTTATTTGAACCCAATCTAAAATTTTACTAATTCTCTATCTCTGTTTTTAAAAATAGCACATTTTGAATAACCTAAATCTCTAGCTATTTGTTCGCAAATTTCACCATTTTTACCGATATCTTCTTTTGCGTGAGCGTCTGAGCCAAAGGTGATGGTTATATCTTTTTCGGCTATTAGTTCAAGTAAATTTACGCTTGGATATTGCTCGCCGATAGGCTTTCTAAAGCCAGCAGCATTTATCTCAATAACTAAATCCGCTTCTTTTATCGCATTTACTGCATTTTTAGCCAAAATTCTAACATCCTTTTTTGGTAAAAATTTAAAAAGCTTTAAAAGATCGATATGCCCCATAATGTCAAATTTGCCAAGCTTGGCTGATCTTTCTACATGATCAAAATACTCTTGCCAAATTTGATCCAAGTCTTTGCCCTCGTAGCCACCGATAAATTCTAGATTGTCAAATGCCCAGCCATTAAAAAAATGCACAGAGCCTATTAGATAATCAACTTTTCTAGCAAAAACTCGCTCATCCATAAATCCATCTAAAAAATCCATCTCATAGCCAAGTAAAATTTCTATCTCACTGCTAAATTCATCTCTTAAACGTAAAATTTCATCTTCATATCCTTGCATTTCATCAAAGCTCATTCTGTAAGCTTCATCGTAGTTCATCGGCGCGTGATCGCTAAAGCCAAAGTATTTTGTGCCAGCTTTTATTGCGTTTTGTACATACTCTCTTGGCTCGCCAACTGCGTGTTTGCAAAGTGGCGTGTGGTTGTGAAGATCGACGGTCATTTTTAGCCTTTTAAGGTCGTTTATTTTTAAAAATGCTATCTAAAAATTTATAAATTTAAAGATAAAAGCATTGCCTTTAAACTTACTTTTTATTTAAATCCTATATAATCAAGCCAAATTTTATTAGGAGCTTTTATGACCCAAGAGGAACTTGACGCACTTATGGCAGGTGGGCTAGATGATGAGTTAGATAATGCTAAAGAAGATGCTGGCCAAGAGGTTGCGGACGTCAAAGAGGATACGGACGAGGTAACAGAAGTTGCAGAAGCAATCGATACTAAAGATGAATCACAGTCAAAATCAGAAAGTAATTCAAAGAATGCAGAAAACTACAGAGTAAGTGCAGATGGCGTTTGGCCACCACCACCACCAACGGAAGACCACAAAATGGTTCATCAACTTGATGACGTAACAAGAGATAGCGAAGAAAAAGCTACTCAGATGTTTGACAAGCTCGAGACGATAAATAACTTTTTTATGGACGCTGAGAGTGACTCAAATAGCCTAAAAGACACAATAAACTCAAATATTGAGCTATTTACGACGCTAAGTGAGAAATTTCCAAATATTGCTGCTTTTAGTGAAGCTTTAGAGAAAAACAACTCACTTCTTGGTACGATCGATAATATCATCGGAAATTTACAAATGGGACAAGATGAGATCATGATGGCTATGGATATGATGCAGTATCAAGACATTCATAGACAAAAGATCGAGCGTGTTATCAACGTTATGAGAGCGCTAAGTAAATATATGAATACCTTATTTGAAGGTAAAATCGACGATGATAAGCGTGTTAGCTCTGCTGTTCACATCGCTGGTGATACAACGACTGAAAATCTTGTCAGCAACGACGATATCGAAGCCTTGATAGAAAGTTTAGGTAAAAAATAGTGCTAAAAAGGCCTGAGCTTTTATCTCCAGCTGGAAATTTAACAAAACTTAAAATCGCCCTTGAGTATGGAGCTGATGCTGTTTATGGCTCAGTGGCGAGCTTTTCGCTTCGCACTCGTTCGGCGCGCGAATTTAACCTTGAAACATTCAAAGAGGCGATAGACTACACACATGCAAAAGGAAAGAAATTTTATGCGACCATAAATGCCTTTCCTTTTAACTCTCAGATCGAGCCATTAAAAAGGCACTTGCAGACTATCTCAGCGATGAAGCCAGATGCCTTTATCATCGCAACTCCAGGCGTTATGAGTTTAGCAAAAGCCATTGCTCCTGATATCGAGATACATCTCTCAACTCAGGCAAACGTTATGAATGTGCTTGATGCAAAAATTTATCACGATATGGGCGCAAAACGTATCGTCGTAGCACGCGAGATGAACTTGAAAGATGTTATAAAGATAAAAGAAGAAATTCCAACTCTTGATATTGAAATTTTTGTACATGGCTCGATGTGCTTTGCTTATTCTGGTAGGTGCTTAGTAAGCTCAGTGCAAAGCGGACGTATGTCAAACCGCGGCAGTTGTGCCAACGACTGCAGATTTAAGTATGAACTTTACGCTAAAAACGAAGAGAGTGGCGTGCTTTTCCGCTTAGAAGAGGATGAAAATGGCACTCATATTATGAACTCAAAAGATCTTTGCCTCATCTCTCACATTAAAGAGATCGTTGATAGCGGCGTAATAGATAGCCTAAAAATAGAAGGTCGCACAAAAAGCGAATACTACGCAGCTTGCACGGCTAGAGCCTATAAAATGGCGATAGATGATGCGTTAAACGATAAATTTAACGCACAAATTTATGAAAATGAGATAAATACGCTGAAAAATCGCGGCTTTACGGATGGATATTTGGTGCATAGGCCTTATGAGAGAATAGATACACAAAATCACGTTAGTAGCCTAGAAGAGGGCACGCATCAGGTAAATGCAATAAGTGAAGATGGCGAGTTTTTTAAGTGTAAATATAAAATTTTTCCAGATAAGGGCTACGAGATCGTGGCTCCTACTGGATCTGTTATAGAAGATAGTGAAAATGAAATCTCAAAGGTTTATTCACAAGAGGGCAAGAAATTTATCAAATTTAAGCAGCTCATCACCAAAAAAGGCAAGATTATGAGTGAAATTCATAGCGGCAATGAAAATGAGATAAGTCTTGGTGTCAAGCTACCAAAATTTAGTTTTTTAAGGGAGAAGATATGAAATTTGTTTCTATTATAATGGGAAGTAAGAGCGACTATGAGATAGTTAGTGAGGCGGCAAAAACTCTTGAAAAATTTGGCGTAAAATATGAACTAATAATCAGCTCAGCTCACAGAAGTCCAAAAAGAACTAGCGAGTACGTCGCAAATGCAGAAAAAAAAGGCGCAAAAGTCTTCATTGCAGCTGCTGGTATGGCGGCTCACCTAGCTGGAGCGATCGCTGCGAATACTACAAAACCAGTGATCGGCATACCAATGGCAGGCTCGGCCCTAAGCGGCGTTGACGCACTTTACTCAACAGTGCAAATGCCAAGTGGCATGCCAGTGGCTACCTTGGCCATCGGCAAGGCCGGTGCCATAAATGCGGCCTATTTGGCAGTGCAAATTTTAGCACTTGAAGATGAGGGGTTAGCAAGTGCTCTAAAAGCTGACAGAGAGGCGAAGATAAAGGCTTTAGAGGAAGACTCTTCAAAGGTTGAAGTGATACTGTAAAAAGGAGAAGCGGTGCAGACCTATCTTGGTGTTGATGAATTTTGCAAACTTGTGCATTTGGAGCGTGAAGTTATCGAAGATATGATAAATCGTGGCGTTTTGAAAACCAAAGAGGAAAATGGAGAAATTTTGATAGAAGCGAGCGAGGGAACGATGAGCGTGGTGCCTAGTGTTTCGCAAAATTTATCCTTGCAGCCGCAAAGCCAAGATGGTATCAGCTTTGTTGAAAAGACGATTGGAACGATATTAAATTTACACGAAAAGGTACTTGACGCAAAGGATGAGACGCTTGAAACCCTAAGAAATGAGAATAAATTTTTAAAAGAGGCGCTTATTTCGATGCAAGAGCTCTATGATGAGGATAGAAAAACGGTCGAGACGCTTACAAAACAGCTTAAAATTTCACAAGATGAAGTTGAATTTCTAAAACGAAAATACAAACTCATGTGGAACCAAGCGGTTGAAAATTTTAACGGACAAAAGTAGTTTATGAAGATTATAAATTTAGATGATAGCTTTGAAATTTACGGAGTAAAAACTCGCACTAAAAATGAAGATGAGATAGGCGGCAAGAGTAAAATTCCAGCTTTATGGTCTAAATTTATGAATGAGTACTATGATGGCAAAAGTGAAATTTATAGCGTTTACTGCAACTATGAAAGCGATCTTAACGGACATTACGATAACTTCATCGGCACAAGATTAAGCCACAAAAGTGATGAAATTCTAGAGATAAAAAGTGGCAAATATGCCGTTTTTAGTTTTGCAAGAGAGCCGCAAAACGTAGCAAAATTTTGGGGTAAAATTTGGAAATATTTTGAAAGTAGTGAGCTAAAAAGAGCCTACGAAACGGATTTTGAGTTTTACGGCAGCGATGAGATAAAAATTTTTATATCCATTTTAGGTTAGAAAAATGAATAAAAAAAATAATAGTTCAATCTTAAGTTTTATCGAAAATTTTGGTAACAAATTGCCAAATCCAACTATGCTTTTTATATATCTTTCGATTATTACGATAATAATATCGTTTGTATTAGAAAAGATGGGCGTTGGCGTAAGCTATCAGGCTATCAAAGATGGACAAATATCACAGCTTAATGCAAATGTTATAAATTTGCTTTCTGCTGATAGCCTTAGATCTTTTGTTTCATCTGTACTTAAAAATTTTACTAATTTTTATCCTTTGGGAGTAGTCTTTGCGATTATTCTAGGTATTGGTATCGCAGACAAGTCTGGACTTTTGTCAGCACTTATGACAAAGATTGCCTTAAAATCTTCCAAAATATGGGTAACTCCAATCGTTATTTTCCTTGGTGTAATGTCAAATGTTGCTTCCTCGGTTGGCTATGTTGTACTAATCCCGCTCGGAGCTATTTTATTTGCTGGATTTGGTCGTCATCCAATTGCTGGATTAGCTGCTGCTTTTGCTGGTGTTAGCGGTGGCTGGTCGGCAAATTTATTAATCGGTACAAATGACCCTATGTTTGCAGCATTTTCTATGCAAGCAGCTAGCGTGTTAAATCCAGATTATGTAGTGTTAGCAACTGCAAATTGGTACTTTATGATCGCTTCGACATTTTTGATCGTATTTGTTGGCTGGTTTGTAACGGATAAAATCGTAGAGCCTAGGCTTGGCAAATTTGATTTTTTAGGTGATTTTAGCCTAAAAGAGCATAGCGAGATAAGTGCAGAGCAAAAACGTGGCTTAAAATTTTCACTAATAGCGTTGATCGTTTTTGTGATTTTACTGCTTGTGGCTATTTTGCCTTCTGGTTCTTTATTTGGAGCAAAAGGCAATGAAAGCTTTATGAAATCTACTTTTATGCATTCTATTGTTGTTTTTATGATGTTACTTTTTATAGTGGTAGGTGTCGCTTACGGCGTAGGTGCTAGGAGTATAAAAAGTAGTAATGACGCCATAAAATTTATGGAACAATCTATTTCTGAGCTATCAGGATTTTTGGTTTTGATATTTTTTGCAGCCCAGTTTACATATCTTTTTAATACCTCAAATATTGGGCTAGTGCTTTCTATAAAAGGTTCTATTTTTCTAAAAGAGGTCGGATTGACTGGACTTAGTCTTATTATAGTTTTTATTTTCTTGATCGCTTTTATAAATTTATTTATAGCTGTTGATTCTGCAAAGTGGGCTATGATGGCTCCAATTTTTGTACCAATGTTTATGAATCTTGGACTCTCACCAGAGCTTACACAGGCTGCTTTTAGAATAGGCGACTCTACTACAAATATCATAACGCCTTTGATGCCATTTTTTGTTTTGATAGTAGCTTTTATGCAAAAATACAATAAAGAGTTAAAAATCGGATCAGTAGTTTCTATTATGCTTCCTTATACGGTTGCATTTTTAATTTCTTGGACAGCGCTAATGTCGTTTTGGTACATTTTTGATCTACCGCTAGGACCTGGTGCAGTTATACACTATGTAAAGTAAAATTTTAAAAGGAAAGCAATGACATTTTCACAAATAATATTAACCCTTCAAAACTATTGGCAAGAGCAAGGTTGCGTTATACTTCAGCCATACGACATGCCTGCTGGTGCTGGTACTTATCATCAAGCGACTTTTTTAAGGAGCCTCGGGCCAAAGCCATGGGCTACTGCATACGTAGCTCCAAGCCGCCGTCCGACTGATGGCAGATACGGCGAAAATCCAAACCGCCTAGGCGCTTATTATCAGTTTCAAGTACTCATAAAACCAAGTCCAGAAAATATTCAAGAGCTTTATCTAAAAAGTCTTGAAAAGCTTGGGTTAAATTTGAAAAATCACGACATCCGCTTTGTCGAGGATAACTGGGAGAGCCCGACGCTAGGTGCTTGGGGACTAGGCTGGGAGGTCTGGCTAGATGGCATGGAAGTGACGCAGTTTACGTATTTTCAACAAGTGGGCGGCATCGCATGCGAGCTGATCTCTGGTGAGATAACATACGGACTTGAGCGTTTGGCCATGTATCTCCAAGATGTAAATAGCGTCTATGACATCGTTTGGGACGACTCTAATGGCAACATCGTAACCTACGCCGACGTGCATAAACAAGGCGAGTATGAGTGGAGCAAATACAACTTCGAAGTAGCAAATGTTGATATGCTTTTTAACCAGTTTGAAAACGCATTTAACGAGTGCAAACGCTGCTTAGAGGCTAAAATTTCACTGCCAGCTTACGACTACTGCATGCTTGCGGCTCACACATTTAACGTCCTTGACGCGCGCGGAGCGATTAGTGTAACGCAAAGGCAAGACTACATCCTAAAAATTCGAGAGCTTGCAAAAGAGTGTGCGCTAACTTATAAAGAGAGCCTAGAGCAAAAGTAAAATTTTATGAAAATAGCTGAAATTTATAAAATTCTAGATGAAATTTACCCGTTTGCGAGCCAAGAGTCTTGGGATAATAGTGGCCTTCAAGTTGGCTCATTTGATAGCGAATTTGAGCGAATTTATCTAAGTCTTGATTTGGATAGCGAACTTTTGCAAAATGTCTTGCCAAATTCGCTCATCATCACTCACCATCCGCTCATTTTTAAGGGGCTAAAAAGCCTAGACTACAGCCTTTATCCAAGCTCACTCATAAGGGAGATGATGATAAAAAATATCTCGCTCATCTCGCTTCACACAAATGCTGACCTTGCATTTTTAAATGAAAAATTTGTGATGCAGGTTTTGGGGCTTGAAATTTCAAACAAAGAGGGCTTTTTGATCTATGCTGATGTGAAGATGAAATTTAGCGAGCTTTGTGAATTTGTAAAAGAAAAACTTGGGCTAGAAAATTTAAGAGTAGTTCATGCAAAAGATGAAATTTTTAAAATTTGTATCTGCACTGGAAGTGGCGGAGATCTCATACAAGAAGTCAAAGCAGATACCTTTTTGACAGGCGATCTAAAGTATCACCAAGCTCTTTATGCAAAGGAAAACGGGCTAAATTTAATCGATATAAATCACTATGAAAGTGAACGTTATTTTGGTGATTTTTTAGCAAAATATTTGCAAAATCTGAAAATTGAAGTTATAATACGCAATTCTAAAAATCCATTTACATATTGCTAACAAAAAAAGGAAACATTATGAATAAATACTTACAACAATTAGTTGAATTATCTGATCTTGATAAACAAATAGATGGCTTTATACCACGCATTCAAGACATAGAAAAGGCTTATAAAAATATAGAAGAAGAGTGCGAAACCATAACGGTTAATATAGAAAGACTAGATGAAGAGGTAAATGACCTAAAATCTCAAAAATCAGGCACAAATGCTCATATTGCCGAGTTTAGTGCAAAGATAAAAGATGTAGCCAAAAAAAGCTCAAGTGCAAAAAGTGAAAAGGAGATAAAAGCTCTAAGTCTTGAAGAAGATATTGCAAAAGAGCAACTTGAGGCTGCAAATGAAGAGATTGCTAGACTTGAGAAGCTAATAGATAGTAAAAATAGTCAAAAAGATGAGCTTGGTGCAAAAAAAGCTGAACTTGAAGAGAATTTAAAAAATATAAAAAGCAAAACTTCATCTGAACTTGAAAATATCGGGAAAGAACGTGAAGAAGTTTATGCTAAAAAAGACAAGCTTATCGCCACTATGAATCAAAAAATTCTCGCATTTTATGAAAAAATTAGAAAATGGGCTCATAACACAGCCGTTGTTCCTGTAAAAAAACAAGCTTGTTATGGTTGTTTTATGCAGATAAACGACAAAACTTTCTCTGCTGTTATCAAGGGCGAAGATATCGTTACATGTCCGCATTGTGGCAGAATTTTATATAAACAAGAGCAATAACACATTTCGTGATAATAATATATTATTTTCTGGCCTCAATACTCTATCTCTTTGGGGCTATCTTTTTATTTTTTTTAAGTTTTAAAAAAAAGTATCATAGATCAATTCCAGCACGTTTTTTCCTCTTTAATAATCCTAAATTTCAAGATGCAGATGTGCATTTTCACGCTTGCTCATTTGGCGAAGTGCAAGCGCTTAAGCCTTTGATGCAAAAATTTGATAGCAAAGCTATAAGTGTGGTGACAAATACAGGCTTTGAAGCAGCAAGCAAAATTTGCTCTAACACGAGATTTTTGCCATTTGAAATTTTCTTACCATTTTGGCTAAAAAAGAGCAAAATTTTAGTCATTTTTGAGGCTGAGCTTTGGCTTATGCTGGTTTTCATGGCGAAGCTAAAAGGTAGTCGCGTGATCCTTGTAAACGCTAGAATTTCAGATAGAAGCTACAAAAGCTACTTAAAATTTAGTTTTTTTTATAGATATCTTTTTAAATTTATAGATAAGATTTACACCCAAAGTGAGCTTGATAAAGAGCGGTTAAAGTCGCTTGGAGAAGGCGAAATAGAGGTCGTTGGCAACATAAAAGCTGCGTTTTTACCAAGTGTGAATAAAATTTATGAAAAGCCAAAAGCTAGAGTGATCGTGCTGGCAAGTACTCACGCTGGCGAAGAAGAGATGATTTTGCAAAATTTAAATTTAAAGGAAAATGATTTTTTAATCATCGCACCACGCCATCCTGAGAGGTTCGCAGAGGTTGAGAAGATAGCAGGCGACTACGCTAAAAAGCATGACTTTAGCTTTGCGAAATTTAGTCAAACGTATAAATTTGAAGCTAAAGTAAATTTGCTTGACACTTTAGGTGAGCTTGTAAATGTCTATGCTATTAGCGATGTAGTCGTGCTTGGCGGCAGTTTTGTGCCAAATATCGGCGGGCACAATCCAATCGAGTGCGCACAATTTAACCCAGTGATAATAAGTGGCGAGTTTATATTTAACCAAAAGGCGTTATTTAGCCTAGTTGAAAACATCTATATCGCAAAAGCAAGCGAGATCAGTGGCATAATAGATAGTGATGCTAAAAAGAGCAAGATCGCCGTGCAAGCAAGTGCTGATGCGATCATAGAAGATATAAGGAGCACTTTATGAGCGAAGAAAAAGCGTATAAAATTTTAGCCAAACAAAAAAATATCTCAAACAACGAGGCAAAGGAGCTAATAGATAGCGGTCTAGTCTATGCTAAAGGCCAAAAAGTGATGATAGCTCGAGCACTAATGAGTGAAAATACCAAATTTAGCGTCGAAGAGATACCAAAGCCAAGCATTATTTTTGAAGATGAAAATTTAATAGCAATCAGTAAGCCAGCTGCCATAACTAGTGAAAAAATTAGTCAAATTTATAAATTTCCACTCCTTCATAGACTCGATAAAGACACGAGTGGCGTACTGCTTCTTGTAAAAAATGATGAATTCGCAACGCTTGCGATAAGTGAGTTTAAAAAGATGAAGGTTGAGAAAATTTACGTGGCTGCAGTTAGGGGCATCATGAGCGAGGAAGTGGTCGTAAATGAGCCGATCTTAACTATAAAAAATAAAAATAGCGCCTTTTCAAAGATATTAAAAGATGGCAAAGAGGCGATCAGCGAAATTTCACCACTCATGGTTGTGGGCAAAAAAACGCTTGTAAAAGTTGCCATAAAAACAGGCAGAACACACCAGATAAGAGTGCATTTGGCTAGCTTAAATTTACCTATCGTTGGCGATGAGAAATACGGCAAAAATAGGGCAAATAGAATGTTTTTGCATGCCTATTCTATTGCTCTTTTAAACTATAAATTTAAAGCGCCGATCCCAAGAGAATTTAACTCTCTTGGATTTGAGCTATCTAATAAATTTGAAATTTAAAGAGCAATAAAGAAATTATTTAGTAATATACGCCCTTTAATAACAACTTAGAAAGGTGATTAGTGTTCGAACAAATTAGCGAGTCTTTTAGATTAGCCGTTAGCAAGATACGTTTTATAGATGATGAAAAAGCTCTAAAAAACGCACTTGATGTGCTCAAAAAAGCTCTTTTAAAAGCTGATGTTCACCACAAAGTCACTAAAGATCTACTCACGTCTATCGAAAGCGAACTAAAGCAAACTGGCGT
This sequence comes from Campylobacter concisus, assembly GCF_902460665.1. GTDB lineage: Bacteria > Campylobacterota > Campylobacteria > Campylobacterales > Campylobacteraceae > Campylobacter_A > Campylobacter_A concisus_AL. Next base: position 57,832 of record NZ_CABPUR010000003.1, read on the forward strand.
TGGTCAAAAGAATTTCTTAGATGCGATCAAGTCAAATTTAACGACTATTTTAACAGCTCCTGGCAATCAAGGCTTTGTCTATGCACCAGTTGCGCCGACCATTGTTTTGATGGCTGGTTTGCAAGGTAGTGGTAAAACAACAACAACTATCAAGCTTGCAAACTATCTAAAACTAAGAAAGAAAAAAGTTTTAGTTGCTGCTTGTGATTTGCAAAGATTAGCAGCGGTTGAGCAGCTAAGACAGCTCTGCATTGCAAACGAGATCGATCTTTTTTATATAGAAAATGAAAATAACCCTATAAAAGTAGCAAAAGAAGCGCTAGAAAAAGCAAAAAGCGGCCTTTATGATGTGCTTTTAGTGGATACCGCTGGTCGTCTTGCAATTGATGAGAAGTTGATGCAAGAGATAAAAGATGTAAAAAATGCGATAAATCCACATGAAATTTTCTACGTAGCTGACGTCATGAGTGGTCAAGACGCCGTAAAGACAGCTACAAGTTTTAATGAAATTTTAGGAATTTCTGGAGTTATCCTTTCTAAATTTGACTCTGACTCAAAGGGTGGCGTAGCTATTAGTATCGCAAAACAGCTAAATATCCCACTTAGATTTGTTGGTACTGGCGAGAAAGTAGCTGATATCGAGAGCTTTATACCAGATCGTATCGTAAGCCGCATAATGGGCGAGGGCGACTTGGCTACTTTGGTTGAGAAAACATCGACTATTATAGATGAAAAAGAGGCAAAACGCCTAAATCAAAAGATAAAAAAAGGCCAGTTTAATTTTAATGACTTTTTAGATCAAATGGAAAGCGTTAAAAAGCTTGGTAGCATGAAGTCTTTAATGGGAATGATACCTGGACTTTCAAATATTGCAAATCAAATAAAAGATATAGATCTTGACAATTCAAAAGAAATTTTGCATATTAAGGCTATGATAAACTCGATGACGCAAAAAGAGCGTGAAAATCCTGAACTTTTAAACAATAGTAGAAAAAGACGTTTAGCGGCTGGTTCTGGACTTTCTCAGATAGAGGTAAATCGATTTTTAAAGCAGTTTGAAAATGCCTCAAAACTTGCTAAGAAATTTTCAGGAAAAGGTGGAGCAAAAGGACTTGCAAATATGCTTTCTCAAGCAAATTTAAAAAGACCTGTTTGATAAAAGGGTTTAAATTTGGATATTTGTTATCTAAATTTAAGCTTTATTTAAAACAAGAGGAGAAATATAATATGGCAACAGTAGTAAGACTAACAAGAATGGGACGTAAGAAAAGACCTTTTTATCGTATAGTTGTTACAGATAGTAGAAAAAGACGTGATAGTGGCTGGATAGAAAGTATTGGCTATTACAACCCTATGGTTGAACCAAATGTTATAAATTTTAATAAAGAGAGATTAGATTACTGGAAAAGCGTTGGTGCTAAACTTAGCGATAGAGTTGCACAAATTACAAAATAATGGTTAAAAATTTTTTATACGAATACGCCAAGTTGATTGCTGATTTTCCTGATAAAGTAAGTGTTGATCGTCAGGAACTTGGTGAAAATTTTGCTGAGATAATTATAAGTGCTGATAAGGTTGATACGGGAAAACTTATCGGCAAAGATGGCAAAATGATAAACGCTATAAAGACCGTTATTATTGGTTGTAAAGCCAAAGACAATACAAGCTATAGAGTAACGGTAAAAGCTATTGAATAGTGATATTGTTGAAGTCGCTACCATCGGAAGATGTGTTGGTTTAAAGGGCTACTTGAAGCTTCACAATAAGAGCGACTTCCCAGAACAGTTTAAAAAAGGTGCAATCTTTTTTGACAAAAACAATGATCAGCTGACCATAAAAGACTACAATAGACAAAAAGATCTGGTTTTGTTTGAAAATTTTGATGACTTAGATCTTGCTAAAACACTTGTAAATAGAACTATATATACCACAAAAGAGCTCACTAGAAAAAACTGCAAATTAAAAAAAAATGAATTTTTTCAGTTTGATATTATTGGCTTAAAAGTTATAGAAGATGGTGAAATTTTGGGTATTGTAGAAGATATCCAAGATAATTTTGCAAATTCACTTTTATACATAAAAACAGACGAAGAGCTTACCTTGGGTGGTGAACCAAAGAATTTTTACATTCCATACTTAGAGTATTTTATTATAAGTGTAAATTTAGACAATGAAGAGATTTTGGTAAAAGGTGCTAGAGCTATTTTAGAAAATTCATGAAATTTACGTTTATTACACTTTTTGAAAATTTAGTTAAACCTTATTTTTGTGATTCTATTTTAAAACGTGCAATTGGTAATAAATTTATTGAAATTGATTTTATAAATCCAAGAAATTTTACTAAAGATAAGCATAATAAAGTTGATGATTATATGATTGGAGGTGGAGCAGGGCTTTTGATGTTTCCGCAGCCTTTGGATGAGTCGATCAAATTTCTAAAAGCAAAAGATAAAAATACTCACGTAATATTTTTGACACCAGCTGGTAAAAAATTTAATCAAAATGATGCAAAGAGGCTTTCTAAAAAAGATCACATTTGTTTTGTTTGCAGTAGATATGAAGGTCTTGATGAACGAGTTGTTGAGCTTTGGGCGGACGAAGTTTTTTGCATAGGCGATTTTGTTTTAACTGGCGGAGAGCTTCCTGCGCTTTGTATGAGTGATGCAATATCAAGAAATATACCTGGAATTTTAGGAAACGATATGAGCCTTAAAGTGGAGAGTTTTGAGGATAATTTACTTGAAGCCCCATCTTTTACAAAGCCTGATAATTTTAGATCAATCTTTGTGGTTTCAGAGTTTTTAAAGGGTAACCATGCTAAAATCCACACTTTAAAAAATAAGATGGCTCACTGCAAAACAAGGTTCTTTCGCCCTGATTTATATCAAAAGCTTAAGCCACATAAATAAGGAAAAACATGAGAAATAAATACATTGAAGCATTTGAAAATGCTCAAATTGCTAGTAAAAATATTCCTGACTTTCGTGCAGGAGACACATTGCGTGTTGCTACTCGTATTCACGAAGGCGATAAAACTAGAATTCAAAATTTTGAAGGTATTTGTATAGCTAGACGTGGTAGTGGCACAGGCGAAACATTTATCATTAGAAAAATTGGCGCTAATAGTGTTGGCGTTGAGAGAATTTTTCCAATTTTTAGTGATTCTATCGAAGAGATAAAAGTTCTTAGAAAAGGTCGTGTTAGAAGAGCTAAATTATTCTATCTACGTGATCTTCGTGGTAAAGCTGCTAAGATCCGCGAACTTAGAAAATAACCCTGCCATCTGTCCTGAAGCCTATTCAGGACTTTTCAACTTTTCTTTAAATCTAATTTCTATTTTCTATTAAATATTTTTATCGTTTTAATATTAATAAAAATCTATTTATTTTTATTGTTTTTACCACTAGGCTATAAAAATTTAAAATATATACTAAATTTATTTATTTTCTACTTCTTCTTATTTGTATACCAAAATAAAAAAATAACACAACAAAGAATTACTCCAAGCATTATTGATACAACTATTATGGTAGCATTTTTAGTTTCATTAAATGGTAAGCCTTGTGTATTCATACCAAAAAAGCCAGTTATCAGATTTAGTGGCAGCATTACAGCTGATATCATTGTCAAAATGTAAATGTTTTGATTGATTTTGTCGTTTTTTATACTTTGTATAAATGTATAAATATCATCGATTCTGCAGGCATATTCATTGGCCATTGTTCTAAAAACATTTGCCTCATGAGTACTATTTTTAAGCTCTTTTTTTAAATTTTGTTGCTCACTTTGGCAAATCGAAAGTGTCTCATAAAAGTGAGATATCTTGTTTTGAAATTTTCTAATCTCATATTTTAAAAAGTGATGTCTTTTGATAAATTGATTAAAGTTTTTTCGACTAGCATAAATTTTTTCATACTCGTTTAGCTCATCTTGATGTTCTAAAATTTTGTTTGCATATTCATTACATAGTTTTTTAAGAGCCGCTTCAAACTCGTTTTTATCGCATTCGTGATCAAAATCTTCTTTGTAAATTTTGCCATTTTTAAATAAAAATTTATAGCTTTGCTTTTGCGTAAAAGAAACAAGTAAAATATAGTCGTATTCATCGCCATAAAAATATCCACAAACTGAACTTTTATAGCTCATTTTTTACCCTTTTAGCATAAAAATTTTTCTTAAATTTGGCAAATTCGCCTCTTTCTATCGCCTCTCTCATCTCTTTCATCAAATTTAGATAGTGGTGCAGGTTGTGAAGACTTGCTAGTCTAAAAAATGTGAGCTCCCTCGCCTTGAAAAGGTGATTTAGATAGCCTCTTGAGTAGCGTTTGCAGGTATAGCACTGACACTGCGGGTCGATTGGCGCGTGGTCGTTTATAAATTTCGCTGATTTTATATTTATCTTGCCAAAGCTAGTAAAGAGTGTGCCGTTTCTTGCATTTCTCGTTGGCATGACGCAGTCAAACATATCAACGCCTCGCTCTACGTTTTCCACGAGATCTTCAGGTGTGCCAACGCCCATTAGATAACGCGGTCTTAGCTCATCCATAAATGGCATAACCGCCTCAACAGTGTCATACATCGCCTCATTACTCTCGCCAACGCTAAGACCTCCTATCGCAAGGCCATCAAATGGCAACTCATTTAAAGCTTCGGCGCAAAATTTACGCGCATCATAATCAGTACCTCCTTGAACGATGCCAAAGATATTTTGCTCTAAGCCAATACCCTTGCTTTGCATAAATTTATGGTAATCAATCGCCTCTTTTGCCCATTTTATCGTTCGTTTTATGCTTAGATCGATCCTCTTTGGCTCAGCAGGTAAGGCGACTAGATCATCAAGTATCATCATGATGTCGCTACCTAGATCGTACTGCGTATCAAGGACGGATCTTGGCGTAAAATAGTGCGTGCTACCGTCGATATGGCTTTTAAATTTTATCCCTCCATCGTCGTTTTTGGTATTTGATCTAAGTGAAAACGCCTGAAATCCACCGCTATCAGTTAAAAACGAGCGCTCAAATTTAGAAAATCCATGAAGTCCGCCAAACTCGCGCACGACCTTGCTACCAGGGCGTAGATACATGTGGTAGGTGTTTGCTAAGATTATCTTTGCGTCTAAAATTTCACTCATATCAAAGGCATCTAGGCTTTTAACTGCACCAACCGTGCCAACTGGCATAAAAACTGGTGTTTGTATCACGCTGTGGGAAGTTGTTAGGATACCACGTCTTGCATTTCCATCTTTTTTTATAACTTCAAATTTCATCTAAATCCTTAAAATTTTTGATTTTTTATTTTAACAAAATTTATAATATAATCCAGAAATTTTAAGGCAAAGGAACTTTTTGCAAAAGAAAAATGATGTCATTTTTATAGTGACAAATGGCACTCAGACTATAAAATTTATAGGTGAGTTTAGCTACAAAGACGCAAAAAATTTACAAAGCATTTTTAAAAAAATCCAAAAGCTTAATGGCAATGTTAAATTTGATTTTAGTGAGCTAAAAATCATTGATTACGCTGTTTTGATACTTTTAAGAAATGCGCTAAATGGTAAGAAATTTGAGATTATTACAAATGATGAGAAGATAAAGGCAATGGGCGATCTTTTAAATGATGAAAAGATCGATTTTAACTACATGCCGCCGCACAATAGTCTAAATTTCTTCTCACGACTCGGTGAAAAAATCTGTGAAGGTTTTGTGAATTTAGCTGAGTTTGGCACGTTCTTGGGCGAATTTTTAATAAAAAGCGTAAAAATTTTATTTAATCCAGCCAGTCTTAGATTTAGAGAATTTAGTAACTATATAAAAGATGGTGGCGTAAATGCCGTTTTTATCGTTTCACTCACCGCTTTTTTGATAGGTGTCGTGCTTGCATATCTTGGCAGTGCGATGCTTGCAAGCTTTGGAGCAAGTATATTTATAGTAGAGATCATGGGTATGCTAACGCTTAGAGAGGTGGCCCCACTCATCGCTGCTATCGTTATCGCAGGTAGGTCAGCTTCTAGTTTTACTGCTCAAATTGGCGCTATGAAGCTAACTGAGGAAATAGATGCGATGAAGACGATGGGTTTTGAGCCATTTAACTTCTTGGTGCTGCCGCGCATCATCGCAATGGTGCTTTGTGTACCTGTCATTATCTTTATAGCTGACGCTATAAGTATCTTAGGGCAGATGATTATTTGCCAAACGATACTTGATATCAGCTTTAGCGACTATCTAAATAGATTTCGCGAGATGGTCGAGCTTAGACACTTTGCTGTTGGTATGATAAAGGCTCCATTTTTTGGCGCAGTAATTGCGATCATTGGCTGCATGAGAGGATTTGGCGTGAGTCAAAATGCTCAAAGTCTTGGAGTAATGACAACAGTTAGCGTTGTAAATGCGATATTTTGGGTCATTGCGCTTGATGCATTTTTCGCGATAATTTTTATGTGGCTAAAGATATGAACGAGATAATAGTTGGAAAAAACATAACAACAAGTTATGGCGATAAGATAATGCACGATAATGTAAGCTGGAGCATTAAAGAGGCTGAAATTTACGGCTTTTTAGGCGGCAGTGGTGCTGGTAAAACGACGCTTATGAAGACGATGATATATCTAAAAAAGCCAAGCGAGGGCGATATATTTTTTGATGGCGTCAATATGTGGAAAAGTAGTCAAGAGGAGCAGCAAGAGATAAAGCTAAAAAGTGGAACGATGTTTCAATTTGGCGCACTCTATAGCTCGATGACGATCCTTGATAATGTGGGCGTTTTGCTTCATGAGTACTCTAAATTTAACAAACGTCAGATTGATGAGATAGCGATGTTTTGGATACAAAAAGTTGGACTTAAAAAAGAGGTCTCGATGCTTTATCCAAGTGAGCTAAGTGGCGGTATGAAAAAGCGTGCTGCGCTAGCAAGAGCCTTAGTACTAAGCCCAAGGGTGCTATTTTTAGATGAGCCAAATAGTGGCCTTGATCCTGTTAGCTCACGCCAGATGGACGCGCTCATAAAAGAGCTTCGTGATAGCATCGGCGTAACTGTCGTCATGGTGACGCATGATGCGGATAGTATTTTTGATATTTTGGATAGATTTTTGATAATAGATAACAAAAAAATAGCCTTTGAGGGAAATATAAAAGAACTTGAATATCTTAAAAACAACCCACTTGAAGAGCTATTTAAAATGAGGAAAAAATAGATGGAAAATAGAAATTCTTATACCATTGTTGGCATGTTTTTTATGGCTTGCCTTACAGCGTTTGCGATATTTATCTGGTGGATGACTAGTAAAAATAATACAAAGGTTGATTTTAAAGAGTACTACATTCACACAACCGAGCTGCCAAGCGGTCTAAAGGTTGATTCTACGGTTAAATTTATCGGTGTACCAGCAGGAAGCGTTAGTGATATAAATTTTGTTGATGACAAAAATGCTCTCATAAACATCACGATGAAGATAAGAGAAGATCTGCCGATAAAGGCTGATAGCGTGGCAAGTATAGAAGTTCAGGCTATTAGCGGCGTAGCTAGTATAAATATAAGCCGTGGTACAAAAGACTTTGCATCAGGTCAAAAGCCTATCTTGCAGCTTGAAGAGAGCCTCTTTTCAAAGCTTGGAAACAACGCTGAAAATATCACCTTAAAGATAAATCAAACACTTGATAAAGTCGATAACTTTTTTTCACCTGAAAATATCGCTCACGTAGAGTCAGTCCTTAAAAATATTGATAAATTTACACAAGTTTTAACAGACGAAGAGGGGCTAAGTGAGGTTGATAGTATCGTTAAAAATGTGAAAAATTTTACAGATACTTTAAACAAAACTGATACAAAAGAATTGGTTAAAAATTTAAACAGACTAATTTCAAATGCAAACCAAGTTTTTGTGTCGGCAAATTCGGCTATCACCGGATATAATTCTCTGCAAGAGCTCATCACTAAAAAGGCTAAAGATGGCGAATACGACCTTAGAAATACGGTTGGGCCGTTATTAAGAGAAGCGAGTGATTTTTTAAATGGATTTGACAAGACGCTTCGCGAATTTAGAGGCGCACTTCAAAGGCTTGAAGATAATCCTTACGAGTTTTTCTTCACAAATCCAGTGCCAAATGACAAAGGAGATAAAAAATGAGAAATTTAATCTTTTTAACGGCTACGCTTTTATTTCTTGGCTGCTCGCTAAAGACAGATGTGCCAGTTGCAACGATGTATGAAATTCACTATTCAAATAAGGCTTGCTCAGCTGAAAATAAACAAAAAGAGCTAAAGAATGTCTTCATCGAAAATGTAAGCGCTCTTGATATGGTCGATACTAGAAAAATTTTGATCGTAGCTGAAAATAATAAAATCAGATACCTAAGCGACGCTAAATTTGTATCTGAGCCAAGCGAAATGGTCTATAAATCGCTTGTAAAAGGGCTTTATTCAAACTGTGCTGCAAAGCCGATATTTTCGCCAAATGCAAAGGATCTTAGGCTAAAAGTTAGCATCATCTCTCTTCAAATAAGAGGCGACAAGGCCGAAGTTTCACTAGCTTATGAGCTGTTTAATGCAAACACTTCGCTAAAATCAGGCATGATTACAAAAGAAATTTTCTGTCCAGATCCAAGCTCAAGTACTATTTTTGATACGATAAATAAGGCTACAAATTTAGCAATCGATACGCTAATCTCTGAAATAATCTCTTAAATTTTCTTGGCTGTAAATTTTAAATTTATAGCCAAAATAGCTTATTTTAAAGACCTTTTGTTATAATGTGAGCTTTAAAATACGGAGAATTGATGAAGAAAATTTTAATAATCGCAGATGGAACTTTCGCAAGAAATTTTTTAAATAGACTACTTGAAACAAAATCAAATTTACATCACTATATCGTTGTTTCAAGTGAGGATTACAGTCAAAAATCAAATTATGAAAATTTTACATTTTACCAGTTTGACCCAACTAGCCTCTCAAAGTTAAAAAGCGTAAGCGATGGCTATTTTAGTCAGTTTTGTATAGTTTGCGATGATAAAAATGAGGCGGTTGCTGTTTATGAAAATTTAAGACAGATCAGCACAAAGACCGAGACTGTTTTTATGAGCTCATGGGAGCTTGATGAAAAATGCAAAGAAATATTTGCAAGTGATAAACACTTAAGCGTGGTTGATATCAGAGATATTGCAGCATCAAGGCTTATGGACTATTTACCAGATCTACCAGTTTTAGCTGATAATATTGGGCTTAGTGAGGGCGAGATCATGGAAGTTAAGGTGCCAATAGGTAGCTCTTATATGTATCGTCACATCAGCTCAGTAGCTCAAAAGAAATGGCGAATAGCTCTCATATATCGAGGTAGCGAGATCATCTTGCCAAAGCCAAATGTAATGATACAGCCAAGCGATATATTACTAATCGTTGGTGATCCAAATGTGCTTCAAAATGTTTATCGCTCGATCAAGCGTGAAAGTGGGCAGTTTCCAAGTCCATTTGGTAGCAATATCTATGTGCTGATCGATATGATCTCAATGGATAAAGAACGTGTTAGCAAGCTCATAAAGGATAGCTTGTATTTGCATTCAAAACTAAATAATAAACGCCTTTTTTTTAGAGTGATAAATCCAACTTTAGGTGAAAATTTAGATACTTTAAAAGCGATAAAAGAGAAAAATATCATCGTTTTGATGGATTATTTTAATAGCGATAACAAATCTATAAAACATGATGTGTTAAAGCACGATATCGGCCTAATCTTAAGCGATGATAAATACTTTTTTAAATTTAAAAAGCTATTTTATGAGCTAAAACTTCCAGTGCTAAAAACGGGTAAAATTTTGCTCTCAAATATAAAAGAGGGCGTTATACTAGGCGATCAAAGTCAAGAAGTGGAGAATCAATCAGCTGTGATAACTGACTGCTGTGCACAGCTTGATTTGGAGATGAAATTTTACTATTTTGACAATAAACACAGCGATGATGAGGCGTTAAGAGAGCATTTTGAGAGCATTAGCGCGCTATTTTCTAAGCGCATAAAGATAGAAAATCACAATCTAAAAAATCCACTTGTAAAACTAAAAAATACAAAAGATTTGCTTCATTTTGTAATGTTTACTAAAAGCGTGGCAAATGGCGGGGCATTTGCCTTTTTATCGACAAATTTAAATAGGCTTTATAAAAAACTAAGTCAAAATGCACAGCTTTTTGTGCCAGTAAGTGAGTAGAAATGCAGATAAACTTAAATCTTAAAGAAAAAGCATCAAGCTATAAAATTTATATAAACGAGCTTGAAAATCTTGAGCTAAAAGGCAAGGTTGGCATCGTTACAAACGCTAAAGTAGCGGGGCTTCATCTTAAAAAACTACTTAGTATTTTGAAGTGTGATGAGAAATTTATCATAAGTGTGCCTGACGGCGAAGAGTATAAAAACCTTGAAACGGTAGAGCAAATTTTAGAGCAGCTTTTTGTGAGCAAATTTGATCGCTCATCTACGTTAATCGCCTTTGGTGGTGGCGTCATAAGCGATATGACTGGCTTTGCGGCGAGCATCTATGAAAGAGGGATAAATTTCATAAATATCCCAACTACGCTTTTAGCGCAAGTTGATGCGAGCGTGGGTGGAAAGACCGGTGTAAATAACAAATTTGGCAAAAATTTAATAGGCTCATTTTATCAGCCAAAGGCAGTTTTTTGTGAGGTAAATTTCTTAAAGACATTGCCAAAGAGAGAATTTGCAGCTGGCGTGGCTGAGGCTTTAAAAATGGCGATAACTTTTGACAAAGAGATGTTTGATTGGCTAAAAAGCGTAAATTTAGATGATGAAAGCTTAGCTAAGCTAGTTGAAAAGTCGGTAATTTTAAAAGCAAAGGTGGTTGAACAAGATGAGAAAGAAAAAGGGCTAAGAGCTATCCTAAACTACGGCCATACCTTTGCTCACGTTATAGAAAATGAGACAAATTATAAAGAATTTTTACACGGCGAGGCGGTGGCGATAGGTATGAATATGGCAAATCGCCTAAGCGTAAAACTAGGTCTCATGAGCGAGGTAGATGCCGAAGAGATCAGGCAGGTTTTGGTAAAATTTGGCCTTCCAGTAAACTACAAAATAGAAAATGAATATGCATTTTACGAGGCATTTTTTATGGATAAAAAGACAAAAGGTGATAAGATAAATTTCATCATTGCAGATAAAATCGGCAGTGCGATCATAAAAAATGACGTCAAAAAAGAAGACGTTTTAAAAATTTTAAGAGAATTTAAATGAAAAAGATCCTAGTTTTAATACTTTTTTGCTTTACCCTTTACGCTGAGGAGAACGTTACGCTTGAGCAAAATGGCTCGCAAAATTTACAAAATAACGAGCTTATAAAAGATATTTCAAATCTAGATAACTCCCTAAAAAACAATATCTGGATCACAAGGTATGCTAACTATAACACTTATCAAAGACTTATTGATGAGCTTGAAAAAAATGAAAATGAACTAAAAAAGCTAGACAAAAGCTCAAGAAGAGGCAGCGATATCATAAAGAGAATCCAAACTCTAAAAGAGCAGATAAATTTACTAAAAGAGTATGAAAAAACGCCATTTTCAAATATGCTAGCAGCTCCTGAAATGGATACTCCACCAAGGATAACAAGTCCCGTTGCACTTATATCTGGCTTTTCGTATATCAAAAAGATAAAGAGCGATAAGATAGAGTACCAAAGGCATATAAAAGAGCTTGATACGCTTTTAGAAAAGCTTGAAACAAAAGAGAATTTACTAAATAGACTAAATTTGATAGAAGAAAATGAACAAAATAGGGAAAGCCTAAACTTGGTAAAACAAGAAATAGGCGACTTTAAAGCGGCAAAACAGATCGCTGATACAACTTATAATGTCTATGAAAAAAGAGCTGATGAGGCTATAAATTTAACAACCTCTGATATAAAAGCTCAGTTTTTAAGTATGGGCTATACAGCTATCATCATTCTTTTGACGATCGGACTAACATTTATCGCTAAATTTATCGTTAAAAGAACGATTACTGACAATGAGAGATTTTACACGGTCAATAAATTTTTAAACGTTTTAAATATCACTGTTATCATTATAATCTTACTTTTTTCGTATATCGAAAACGTCACATATCTAGTAACCGTGCTAGGTTTTGCTTCAGCTGGTATCGCCATTGCGATGAAAGATATGTTTATGAGTATGCTTGGCTGGATGGTGATCATGTTTGGCGGCTCTATACATGTGGGTGACAGGATCAGAGTGCTTCATGATGGTAGTGAATTTGTGGGCGATGTGATCGATATCTCTTTACTTAGGCTGACTGTTTTTGAGGATGTTAGCTACTCGACTTATAAGACAAACCGCCGTGCAGGTAGAATTATCTTTGTGCCAAATAACTATATCTTTACCGACCTCATCGCAAACTATGCTCATTATGGTATGAAGACCGTTTGGGATGGTATAGATATCATGATAAGTTTTGATAGTAACCATAAAAAAGCCGTCTATCTAGCAAGAAATGTCGTTAAAAAATACTCAAAAGGCTATACCGATATCGCAAAACGCCAGATGAATAAACTAAGAAGTCAATACAGCATCAAAAATCCAAACGTCGAGCCAAGAATTTATACATTTTTTGAGCCTTATGGTATAAATGTCTCATGCTGGTATATGGCAAATTCTTATGCGACTTTGGCTCTTAGAAGTACTATTAGCGCTGAGATAATAGAAGCATTTTTAGCTCAAGATGATATAAAGATCGCTTATCCAACACAAACTATGTTTATAGGCAAAAAAGAAAATCCAAGCGATCACACCACTCACAGCGAGCAAGAGAGTGAAAATTCTTAATGCAAAAGATATTTTTTAAAACATTTGGATGTCGCACAAATATCTATGATACTGAGCTTTTAAAAAGCTACATCAAGGACTACGAGATCACGAATGATGAAGAGAGCGCTGATATTGTGGTCATAAACTCGTGCACTGTTACAAATTCTGCTGATAGTGGTGTCAGAAACTACATAAATGGCGTAAAAAGGCGTGGGGCAAAGGTAGTGCTGACCGGATGTGGAGCGGTTAGCAAGGGCAAAGAGCTTTTTAATAGCGGTATATTTGGTGTGCTTGGAGCTAGTAAAAAGAGCGATCTAAATGAACTTTTAAAGCAAGAAAAGCCATTTTTTGAGCTTGGAAATTTAAACTCAGTCGATAAAAATATAGTTACAAATTATGAAAATCACACAAAGGCTTTTATAAAAATTCAAGAAGGCTGCAACTTTAGCTGCAGCTACTGCATCATCCCTTCGGTCCGCGGCAAGGCTAGAAGCATGGATGAGTCCATGATATTAAAAGAGGCAAGAATTTTAGCCCAAAACGGCTATAATGAGCTTGTCTTAACCGGCACAAATATAGGCAGTTACGGCAAAGATACAAATAGCTCTCTTGGTAAGCTTTTGGCAAACTTAGGTAAAATTTCTGGCATAAGGCGCATTAGACTTGGAAGTATTGAGCCAAGCCAGATAGATGAGAGCTTTAGAGAAATTTTAAAAGAAGAGTGGCTGGAGCGTCATTTGCACATCGCACTTCAACACACGAGTCAGGCGATGTTAAAGATCATGCGAAGACGAAATAATGCATTTAGCGATTTGGAGCTTTTTAATGAGCTTAGCTCACTTGGCTTTGCCCTTGGCACAGACTACATCGTGGGTCATCCTGGTGAGAGTGAGGAGATATGGACAGAGGCTGTGGAAAATTTTAAGAAATTTCCTATCACACATCTGCATGCTTTTGTCTATTCGCCAAGGCGTGATACGCACTCAGCTACACTAAAAAGCGATGTTAGCGGTGATGTGGCAAAAAGTAGGCTAAAAATTTTACAAGGCATAGCTTTACAAAATAATGAAAATTTTAGAAAAAAACATAACGGAGCTTTGAAAATTTTAGTCGAGCAAAAAAATGGTGAGTTTTACGAAGGTTTTGATCAGTTTTACAACAAAGCTAAAATTTTAAGCCAAAAAGATATAACAAAAGAGTGGGTGGAGGTAAGCGAATATGAAGTTAAGCCAGATGCCAATTATGCAAAAATTTAAATTTAATAAGAAAAATATCCTAATAATCGCAGCTGTCGCATTAATCAGTGTGCTGTTATTTGCTGTTAGCAAAGAGCCACGAAATATCACATATTCGCAATATATGCAGCTAATGGATGGAAATTTTATAGACCGCGCTGTAATCGATGACGATGAAGTTGTGCTTTATGCACAAAACAATCTTTTTTCAATCATAAAAGAGGGTATCGATCTAAAAGAACTTATTAAAAAAGTACCTGTTGAAAAGACTAAGCAATACATCACTCCTGGCATGATCTGGGGATTTATCATCTTTGTCTGCTTCGTGCTTTGGTATGCTTATATCTTTAGAAGTATCAGGAAAAAAGAGGAGAGCTTGCTTAGCAAAAAAGATGGCGCATTTGAGATAGAAAGCGTGCTAAATCAAAACACTATGCCAGTCATCTCAAATGTGAGATTTAGCGATGTGGCAGGCATTAGTGAGGTCAAAAGCGAGCTTAGCGAGATAGTTGATTTTCTTAAAAATCCACAAAAATATAGAAATTTTGGTATCAAAATGCCAAAAGGCGTGCTAATGATAGGCCCTCCAGGCGTTGGCAAGACGCTTGTAGCAAAGGCAGTTGCTGGCGAAGCAAATGTGCCATTCTTTTATCAAAACGGTGCAAGCTTTGTGCAAATTTATGTCGGCATGGGCGCAAAGAGAGTACGAGAGCTTTTTAGTAGAGCCAAGTCCTATGCGCCCTCAATCATCTTTATCGACGAGATAGACGCCGTTGGTAAGAGTAGGGGTGGGACTAGAAACGACGAGCGAGAAGCCACGCTAAATCAGCTACTAACTGAGATGGATGGCTTTGAAGATAACTCAGGTGTCATAGTGATAGCCGCAACAAATAGGATCGAGATGATCGACGAGGCACTGCTTAGATCAGGGCGTTTTGATAGGAGAATTTTTCTTTCTATGCCTGATTTTAACGACAGAGTAGCGATCTTAAACACATATCTAAAAGATAAAAACTGCGAAGTGGCGGCTGAGGATATCGCCAAAATGAGCGTTGGCTTTTCAGGTGCGGCACTCAGTACGCTTGTAAATGAAGCTGCGATAAATGCCCTAAGAAACGGCGAGAGCGTGCTTAAGATGAGGGACTTTGAGGCTGTTTTAAACAAGGTCTTGCTCGGTAAAAAAAAGGTGCTAAGCTATAGCGAAAACGAGAAGAAAATTCAAGCCATCTATCAAGGAGCAAAGGCGCTAAGTGCTTACTGGTTTGATGTAAAATTTGAAAAAATTTCTCTTATAGAAGATAGATTCATGGCCACAGAGCAAGAGATCGAGTCAAAGTCGCAGATGATATCTCGTATCAAGGTGCTCATCGCTGGCATGTGCAAGCTTGAGATAGATGAAAACGACATCTTTTCAAACTCAAGTAGTGATCTAAATTTAGCCAAAGAGATCGCTTCAAAGATGGTTTATGAATATGGTATGGGAAGCTCTTTTGTGCCAAATCCAAACGATGTAGAAGAAATTTTAAAACAAGCAAAAGAGGAGATCACATCCTTTTTAAAAGGCACAAATGAGCAAATCGCAAAGATAAGCTCATATCTGCTAGCATACGAGAGCGTAGATAAAGAGACGCTGGCGAAAATTTTAAATGAAAACTATTAAAAGGTAAAAGATGAAAGCAAAGATAGGAATTTTAACATTATCAGATCGTGCAAGTGGTGGCATTTACGAAGATAAGTCTGGCCCAGCCATACGTGAAGTGCTTGATAGCTGGATAGTGAGCGAAAAAGAATATTTTTGCGAAGTTATACCAGATGAGTTTGAGCTAATAAAAGAAAGGCTCATACACATGATAGATGTGCTTGATTGCGATCTTGTGCTAACGACTGGAGGCACTGGACCAGCTCTTAGAGATGTCACTCCAGAGGCAACAGAGGCAGTTTGTGAGAAGATGATGCCAGGCTTTGGTGAGCTGATGAGAGCGACTAGCTTAAAATACGTCCCAACAGCGATCCTTTCACGTCAAACAGCAGGTATTAGAGGTCATGCGCTAATCATAAATTTACCAGGCCAGCCAAAGGCGATAAAAGAGTGCTTGGAGCCAGTTTTCCCAGCGGTGCCATACTGCATCGATCTTATAGAGGGTGCATTTATCGAGACTGATGAAAACGTGATGAAAGTTTTCCGCCCAAAACAAAAGAAAATCTCGTAAATGAGTTTGACAGATAGCCTAAATTTAAAAGCCACTGCCTTTGCAAATAGGTGGCGACTTGTTATTAAAATTTGGCTTGTTTTTTCTTTTTTATCCTATGCGCTGGCCTACTATCTTGGGTTAGAGGTTTTTGGCTTTATCTCTGCCATTTCTATCTTTGGCTGTGTTTGCCTGCTAGCCTTTAGCTCACTTCTTTGGTTTATCGCTAGCCTTGTATTTTTGCAACCTTTGGTATTTTTACTACTTGAAAAATTTGATGAAAGCATTACTGTTTATGCTTTAGCCTGCTCAATTTGGCTGCTTGGCTGGATCACTTTGTCGCTTGTGGTCGATGATAAATTTGCAAGACTGGGAAATGACATCTTGCTAAAGATCACTCGCATAGTTCTTGTTAGCGAGTTTGCCTTGCTATATTTTTTTAACTACAACAGCAGCTTTGACATAGAGACTTTAATAAAGTCAAATTTGACAAAGTCGCTGCTTTTAGTGCTAAACTCCTATATGCTGCCATCGCTTGTGACGCTACTTATATTTGATATAAAAACATATATCGCTAGCAAAAATGAGTAAAATTTTACGAGCCGTTTTTGCTCTCTGCTATCTTTTTTATAAGCTCCATATCGCCGTTCATTGCTAGGCTCATGAAGCAAATGCCGTTTGCTCCAGCTTTTATGACCTCTTTGTAGTTCCCGCTATCTAGTCCACCAAGTGCGTAAATTTCTTTATTAAAGCTTTTTAGCTCGCTTATAAAATTTAACCCCTTTGGCTCTAAATCTGCCTTGCAAGAGGTGGCAAATATATGAGAAGCAACCAGCACATCAGCGATAGAGGCTGAAATTTTAGCTTGTTCTAGGTCGTGAGCTGGGGCGTAAATTTTTGCTGTTTTTCTAAATTCATCTAAAAAAACGCCGTGATTTTTAAAAAAATCAAGCTGCGCTGAAGTGAGCCAAAAGTCACTCTTTAGCTTGCAAGCTACGTCAAAAAATTGATTAATGATAAATTTCTTGCGGTAGTTTTCACAAATTTGAGCCACAACCCTAGCAAGATCATAAAAATCAGCTTCATTTAGCCCCTTTGCACGAAGCAAAATTTCATCCACGCCAGCCTTCTTGCAAAGTAGCTGGATCCTTTTTAAAAAATCATTACCCTCATAGCTATCAAAGTCAGCCACGCAGAGAATTTTAAACAAAGACATACTCGCTCATCAATGGCTCTAGGCCGTTTGCTTTTATCATTGCTTTTATCTCATCCACGCTTCTGTCGTCGCTTATCTCAAACTGCTCGTCGCCCTTTTTCTCTTCGCCGTGAGCGCCGATGCTCACTTTTACGCCAGCGCTTATCTTGTTTGCGGCGATCTTTACGGCGTTGTCGCGAAATTTCGCCTTTTCTCTGGTTGAGATCGTTATGCTAGCTGTTGGCATGAAAATTCTATAAGCACAGATCACTTGTAAAAGCTCGCGCTCGCCCACATCGCGTGGATTGATGCGGTCGTTGTTTATGATAGGGCGAAGTCTTGGGCATGAAAATGCGATCTCAGCGTGCGGATACTTTTTTTGAACTAAGCTTGCGTGAAGTGCGGTCGCAAAGGCATCAAGCCTAAAGTCATCTATACCAAGGAGTGCGGCAAAGCCAACCCCTCTCATGCCTCCAAGAAGCGCTCGCTCTTGCGCATTTAAGCGGTATGGGAAAATTCTTTTATTGCCACCAAGGTGGATTTTCTCGTATTTTGTGGGATTATAGGTCTCTTGAAAGACGGTCACGTAGTCTGCGCCACTTTTGTGAAGCAGGGCGTAGCCCTCAGAGTTTAGCGGGTAAATTTCAACCCCAACGACTTTAAAAAATTTCTTTGCCAAAGCGCAGGCGTTTGCGATGTAGGCGACACTTGAGTTAGTCTCACTCTCGCCAGTTAGGATCAAAATTTCTTCTAAGCCACTCTTTGAAATTTCTCTTAGCTCCCTTGTGATCTCCTCGTCGCTTAGCTTTGCCCTTTTTATATTATTTTTAGCATTAAAGCCGCAATAAACGCAGAGGTTATCGCAGTAGTTTGCTATGTAAAGCGGAGTAAAAAGCGTAATGTTTGAGCCAAAATTTGCCCTTGTCTTTGCCTGAGCAAGCTGGGCGATTTGCTCTAAAAATGGCGCTGCGGCAGGCGAGAGTAGGGCTTTTAGATTTTCAAGCGAGCAGTGCTTTGCATTTAGAGCTGCTTTTACGTCCGCTTCGGTGTAAATTTCAGGTTTGTAGCTCGCTCGCTCTTTTAAAATCTCATCCATGATATCGCTACCAACATCCTGCATGTGAGGTAGTAGCTGCATGTGGTCGGTTCTTGTAAATTTCATCAGTCTAAAAATCCAGTGAGCGGAGATGAGGCGTTTGCGCTTTTACTCTTTGCACCAAGGCCTGCTAGATAGGCGTTGCGACCAGCGATGATCGCCTCTTTGAAAGCTCTTGCCATGAGCGGGATGTTTTTAGATGAGGCTATGGCTGTGTTTGCCATGATCGCAGCCGCTCCCATCTCCATCGCTTCGCACGCTTGTGAGGGCCTACCGATGCCAGCATCTACGATGATTTGTGTATCAAGCTCATTTATCAAAATTTCAATAATATCTTTAAAAACTAGCCCTTGGTTTGAGCCAATTGGTGCAGCTAGAGGCATTATGCAGCTTGCCCCCGCACTTAGCATCGCTCTTGCGGCATTTAGATCTGGAAACATATATGGCATTGGCACAAAGCCGTCATTTGCCAAGGCTTCGCACGCTTTTATGGTTTCAGCGTTGTCTGGAAAGAGAAATTTAGAGTCAGTTATGATCTCTATCTTAACAAGCTCGCCGCATCCAAGCTCACGTGCGAGCTGGGCGATACGAACGGCCTCTTTGGCGTTTCTAGCGCCACTTGTGTTTGGCAGAAGCGTCACGCCTTTTGGGATAAAGTCAAGTATATTTCGCTCTTTACTCTCGTTTATGCGCCTAAGAGCAAGGGTTAAAATTTGCGCGCCAGCCTCGTTTACGGCTGAGTCGATGAGCTCGTGCGAGTACTTGCCAGAGCCAAGGATAAAGCGGCTTTGAAACTCCTTGCCACCAAGGATCAAACTATCACTTTGCACTTACGCCTCCAAGCCCATAAGTAGTCTAATGGCCAAATTTGCCTCGTGATTTGCGCAGATCGCAACGCGTGGTGCCATGAGCCCTTGACCGATCTTTGCCTCGTTTGTGAGGTCGCCGCAAAGATAGACATTTTTGGCAAATTTTATGGTTTTTATGAGATTTGAGCTAAAGTATCCTGCCATGCCAGAGGCGCCGATGATCTTTTTATCTTTTAAGCTTGCGCCAGCTTCGTTTAGTATCATCGCCTTGCCAGCGACATTGTCAAAGGCTTCGCATAAAATTTCACACTCGCCAAAGACGTTAGCCACGTTTTTTTCATCTAAAAATATATCGTGAGTTTCTACCTCAACAAAGGGGTTTACGTCATTTATCAGCTCTTTAAGCGCCTGCGTCTTTTTCATACCGATGTGACGGACGAAATATTGCTGGCGGTTTAGATTGCTTGGCTCCACGACGTCAAAATCGGCAAGTACCAGCTTTTTTACGCCAACTCTAGCTAGGCTTAGCGCGATATTTGAGCCAAGGCCGCCAAGTCCAGCTACGCCTATCACCGCTTTACTTAGGGCCAAATTTAACTCAGGGCTGTTTCGTGAGGCGATCATCGCGCGTAAAACTTCACGCTCAGGCATCACGCCACGCCTTATAAATACGACGTTTGAGCCATCTTTTAGCTCGCTATCTTCTTTTATAGCAAAGCCATCAACGATAAAAATGTCAGGCTTTGTAGCGTTAAATTTCTCTAAAAATTTATAAATTTCACTCTCTTTATCGCCAAGCGCAAGCTCTTTTAGCTCGCCAAGGCTTTTTACTGGCACCTTAAATTTTGCGCCATTTAGTACTATCTCTATCATTTTCTCCTCATCCACCGCCAACTAAAGTGACGATCTCATAAGCTTTGCCCTCGCTCATAAAGTGCTCACTCCAAAGCTTTTTTGGCAAAATTTCTCCGTCTCGCTCAAGGGCTATAAATTTAAGCTCATAGCCATTTTGAGCTAAAAAATCATAAACATTTATATCGTTTTCAAGCTCGAAAATTTTGCCATTTACTCTAAATTTGATCATTAAATTTTGTAGCTTTTTACAAAATTTGCGATCCTCTCGATCGCTTTTTTTATGCTCTCGATGTCTGTCGCAAAAGAAATTCTAAAATATCCCTCCATGCCAAAGCCCACACCTGGCACGGTCGCTACATTTACCTCTTCAAGCATCTTTTTGCAAAATCTAAGCGAGTTGCCGTCTACTTCTTTACATTTTACAAATAGATAAAACGCGCCATCGGGCTTAACTACGCTTAGCCCAGGGATAGCATTTATCATTTCAACTGCTACGTCGCGTCTTCTTTCATACTCTTTTCTCATGCTTTCGATGTCTTCGTCAGTTTCGCCTAGAAGTGACGGGATAGCGCCTATTTGCACGATTGAGCTGATGTTGCTTGTGCTTTGACTTTGAAGCTTTTTGATGCCAGCAATTAGCCAGTCCATCGAGCTTGCTATGTAGCCAAATCTCCAGCCAGGCATCGCGCCACACTTGCTTAGGCCATTTATCGTGACTGTTCTTTTAAAAAGATCCTCGCTCACTGAAGCCACTGCGTGAAATTCTTTGCCATAGATCACTTTTTCATAAATTTCATCGCTTGTAACTATGATATCAGTGCCCTTTAAAACCTCGCCAAATGCCGCGATCTCCTCTTTCGTATATACAGCTCCAGTTGGGTTTGTCGGGTGATTTAGCGAAAAGACCTTTGTTTTTGGCGTGATCGCTTTTTTTAGCTGTTCGGCTGTGATTTTAAAATTTGTGCTCTCGTCCGCCTCGATAAAGACAGGCACGCCGCCACAAAATTTAACGATCTCAGGGTAGCTAACCCAGTATGGAGATGGGATGATGACCTCGTCACCTGGGTTGATAAGCGCTTGAAACACATTAAAAAGTGAGTGTTTTGCGCCGATGTTTGTGACGATTTGATTTGCTTTGTAGTCAAGTCCGTTATCTCTTTTTAGCTTTGCTCTAATGGCGTCTATAACCTCAGGCAGGCCCGGCACTGGCGTGTATTTGCCGCTTTTGCTATCGTTATCTAGTGCGTTTTTTACAGTTTCTCTTATCTTTTTTGGAGTCATAAAGTCAGGCTCACCAGCTGAAAGTGAGATCACGTCGATGCCAGCAGCCTTCATCTCTTTGGCCTTTGTGCTGATCGCGATTGTGATTGATTCGCTTAATGTTTGCATTCTGTTTGCTAGTTGCATTATTTTCCTTTTTAGTTGATTGTCTTTAGGTAGCTATTATCATTTAAAAATAGATAAAGCTCACCCAAAATTTGCTTCTTTTGTGTTTCGTTTATCAGAGTTGATTTCTCTAAGCGTTCATTTAGAGTGTCTTGGATCTCGTAGATATCGTAGTCCATGTCCTCCATGATATCAAGGATCGACTGGCTCTCTAGTAAATTTATAATTTTGTAGCCATCGCTTGTTATCTCCACGGTAGCTTCTGTCGGGTGGGTAAAGAGGTTGTGCTTCATACCGATCACCTCTTGATATGCGCCAACTAGGAAAAATCCCAAGAAATAATCCTCCTTCTCTACATCCACGTCGTGCAAAAGCAGTGGGTTTTTCTCGTCATCATAGCTGATCTCGCCGTCGCTATCGCAGGTGATGTCCCAGATCGAAGCTGGCAAAGTAGGGCGCTCATCGAGCCTATCAAGTGGCATGATAGGAAAATTTTGCTTTAGTCCCCAAAAGTCAGGCAAGCTTTGAAAAATAGAGAAATTTAGCAAGTATCTCTCTTGAACCTCTTTTTGAATTTTGGCCAGATCGCTTGAATTGCTTTTATTGCCAAGCATTACGACAGCCTTTTTACTAATGAGCCTTAAAAGCACCTCGGCGTTTGATCTATCTTGAAGATCAACATAGCCAAGGTCAAAAAGTGTTAAAACGCTTTCTGTGTGATGGATGGCGTCGTGCAGGTATTCTAGGGCGTTTGAAGGTTTGATTGATTTATAAAGATCGACTAGCTCGGTTATTAAATTTGGATTATTTTTCTTTAAATTTAGCTTCTCTTCGGTGTATTCTTGAGAAAATAGCTCAAGCACAGGGGCGACTAAAAGTGCGTGAGAAGCGGCGATGTAGCGACCTGACTCTATGAAAATATCTGGCTCAATCTCCTTTTTTTGCTCGCTTATGGTTTTAAGCATATAAACAACGTCGTTTGCATATTCGTTTAATGTATAGTTTCTGCTGCTTTCTTCTTTAAACTGCGAGTACTCGATCGCTAGGCCACCGCCTAAATTTATAGCTTTTAAATTTGAGGCACCCATTTTTCTAAGCTCAGCGTAGATATTACCAGCCTCGATGAGTGCTTTTTTGAGCGGGTGAATTTCGCTTATTTGAGAGCCGATATGAAAGTGTATCATTGTGAAATTTTCAAGTAAATTTGCCTTTTTTAGCATCTTTACAGCTTCTATTAGCTCAGTTGATGTTAGTCCAAATTTAGAGTGTATGCCGCCACTTTTTGCCCAAAGTCCTGAGCCTGTCGAGTGCAGTCTTACCCTAAGTCCGATCTTTGGCTTTGGTTTAAAGCGCTCTTTTGCGATGGCGATTATCGCTTCAAGCTCGTTTAAGCCCTCGATCGTTAGCGTGATGTTATGCCCCATTTCAGAGGCGATAAAGCCTATGTTTATCATCTCTTTATCTTTAAAACCATTTACTGTTATAGGCGCTTTGTCGTTGTTATAAGCCATAGTTAGAAGTAGCTCAGCCTTGCTACCAGCCTCTAGGCCGTAGTTGTAGGGCTTGCCAAGGCGAACTAGGTTTTTTACAAAGCCAGGATATTGATTGACCTTAAGCGGGAAAACGGCATTAAAGCTGCCTTTGTAGGCAAATTCTTTCTTTGCCTTTGCAAAGCTTGCGTGGATCTGCTCGATCTGCTTTTGGATAAGGTGCGGAAAGCGAAGTAGTAGTGGCCCTCTGTAGCCATCGTCTCTTATCTCTTTTACGATGTCTATGATCGCTGGTTTGCTGGCTGCATTTATACAGACTTTGCCATCTTCTATAACAAAATTTGAATTGCCCCAAATGCTAAGTCCAAAATCATTCATCCAAGCTCCTTTTCAAGCTCATCTAAATTTATCGTTTTTTCATCTTTGGTCTCTAAATTTTTATACCAAATTTTATTCTCTTTCATCTCATTTTCGCCAACGCAAAGGAAAATTTTTGCATTTTTATTGTCGGAATTTTGCAGATGTTTTTGAAGTTTTTTAGCTTCATAAGAAATTTCGACCTGATATTTTTTGCGAAGTTTTGAGCCAAGCGCATAGATAAAGTCTAAATTTAGCGCATCAAGCGCGCAAAGATAAATCCCGTCTCGCTCATCCCCAGCTTCACCTAAAATTTCCATTATCCTCTCAACGCCCATCGCAAAGCCAACGCCATAACTTGCTCTACCGCCAAGGTACTCGACCAGCCTATCGTATCTGCCGCCACCTGCGACTGCACTTTGTGAGCCGATCTCATTGCTTATAAACTCAAACGCCGTCTTGCAGTAGTAGTCCAGCCCACGAACGAGCTTTGTATCTATCTCAAATTTAACGCCATTTGCGGTTAAAATTTCTTGCAGTTTTGTAAAATCAGCCTGCGCCTCACAGCTTAAGCTATCAGTGATAACTGGAGCGTTTTTATAAATTTCTTGGCAGCTCTCGACCTTGCAGTCAAGCACGCGGATAGGGTTTAAAAGCTTGCGTCTTTTGCAGTCCTCGCAAATTCTACCGTCATTTTCATCTAGAAATTTGACAAGTTTTTCTTTGTAAGACTTCATCGAGCTCTCGTCACCAAGCGAGTTTATCTTTAGGGTTGTTTTGATATTTAGCCTGTTAAAAATTTCGCTCACCATCAAAATAATGCTCGCATCCTCGTAAACACTGCCCTCGCCAAAGCACTCGCAGCCAAACTGGTGAAACTCTCTTAAACGGCCTTTTTGTGGGCGCTCGTAGCGAAACATCGAGCCGTGATAAAAACAGCGTTTTGTCACATTTGCCCTGTCAAGTTTTGCCTCGATAAACGCTCTAACCACGCCAGCCGTGCCCTCAGGACGCAAACAAACGTCGTTGCCACCTTTGTCTTCAAACTGATACATCTCTTTGCCCACGATGTCACTGCTCTCGCCGACACTTCTTTTAAAAAGTGCTGTCTCCTCGAGGTGTGGGGTTAAAATTTGCTCATATCCGTAGTTTTTTGCGACTTCCTCGCAGGTTTTGATTATCCGTGCGTAAAGTTTAGCGCGAGCTGGAAGCATATCTTTCATGCCACGAAGTGCCGTTATCATCGCATTATCCTTTTTTTATTTTTTGTGATTTTACTTAAAATTTATAAAATTTTCTATCTCTTTTGAAATTAGCTCTATGCTTTTAGATGCGTCTATAAAAAGCGTTTCAAAGCCATTTTTGATAAGAATTTGTTTCATTAGGCTTTGCACTTTTAAAAGATACTCCAGCCCACGAGCCTCGATCTTATCACTTGTGCCTCTTTCTATTAAGCGCGAGCTTATAAGCTCAAGACTTGCTTCAAAAAAGATGATCTTATCTGCAAATTTATCATTTAGCGCAAATTTATTAAGCTCTAAAAGCACGCTTTCATCTAAGTTCTCATCATTTGCTAAAGCATAGGCAATGCCTGAGATAAAGCCTCTATCGCTTAAAATGAGCCTGCTTAAATTTGGAGCAACCAGCTTTTCAAAATGCTCAGCCCTGTCGGCTAAAAAGAGTAAAATTTCAGCCCTTTTGCCTATTTTTATGTTTGAGCTTAGTAAAATTTCTCGCAAATTTTGACCAAGCTGCGTGCCACCAGGCTCTTTTGTGACGATGGCATCACTAAATTTAGAAGCTAAAATTTCTATCTGCGTGCTCTTGCCAACGCCGTCAATGCCTTCAAATAAAACATACATTTTACGCCTTTAAATTTTTTAGAATTTTTGCTGGCACCAGGTTGCTCACGTCGCCGTCGTGGCGCAAGACTGAGCGGACGATCGAGCTTGAGATAAAGGCGTTATTTAAGCTTGGCATAAGATAAACCGTCTCAAATTCGTCCCAAAGTGCAGCATTTGCGTAGCCTATTTGTAGCTCATACTCAAAGTCGCTAACCGCGCGGAGTCCCCTGATGACGGTGTTTATGCCGTGCGATTTAGCAAAATCAACAAGCAAGTTATCAAAGCCAAGAACGCTTACGTTTTTTAGCTCGCAAACTGCCTCTTTTGCCATTTCGATACGTTTTTCATGTGCAAACATCGGCTGCTTGCTATCACTTTTTGCAACTGCGACGATTACCTTGTCAAAAATTTTCGTAGCCCTTATGATAACGTCTAAATGGCCGTTTGTAATGGGATCAAATGTACCTGGATAGATGCAAGATTTTTTCAAATTTGCCACCTTTTGTAAAGATTATTTTCAATTTTTAAAGCATCAAGCCACTTGCCAATGATGAAATTTTCCATATCATGAAGGCTCTTTATGCCTGCGTAGTAGCCTAAAACTGGCGGTGCGATGATAGTTCCAAGAAATGAGAGAAGCTGCATCTGAGAAAGCGTGATCGTGGAAAACGGCATCTCTCTAACTCCCAAAACTAGCCTTTGTCTCTCCTTTAGCGCGACACTTGCGGCCCTTGTGATGAGCGTGTCACTTATGCCGTTTGCAACCTTTGCCAAAGTATTAGTAGAGCAGGGTGCTATGATCATAGCATCAGCACCAAATGAGCCAGAAGCCGGGCCTGAGCCAAGATCTTGGTCGTCATAAATTTTTACGCCAAGATCATCTAAATTTAGCTTCAAATTTTCCTCAGCTTCCAAAACCTTCATGGCATTTTTACTAACTATGACATGCGCCTCGCAACTATCTTTGGCTGCCTTGACAAGCTTTAAAAAGAGTCCAGCCCCGCTTGCTCCAGTGGCTGCAAAAACTACCTTTTTCATCTGATAACTGCCTCATCTTTGCCTGAAACTGTGGCCTGTAAAATTTTATTATCTTTTGTTCTTATCTTTATCATATCACCTAAATTTCCATCCTCAAGTGCCTTTACTTCAGCTATTATCTTAACGCCATCCTCGCTTAAAACTGCATTTAGCATTTGACCTTTTTTGACTAAGCTTATGGCGTTAAACTGACGCTTGGTTAAAATTTCACCGCTTTTTATCTGCACTTTTGTTATAAGAGCTAAGCTATTTGAGCTAGAAAGTGCATCTTTTGGCCATTTGCCAAACTCAATCATCGTTGGCAGATAGTCAAGTAGGCTTAAAATGTGGTTTGTATTCATTGAATTTATTGCTATGAAGGCTGGCATCTTAGCGTTAAAGCTAAATTTAAAATAGATACTTTTTAGACTCAGATCAACATCCTCAAATGATGCTCTAAATGTACCTTTTTGACTATTTTGATCACCTAAAAAGATATTTTTTAGGACGAGCTCTTTGAAATTTGCTGGAAGCTTATTTTGTGGGCTGATGCTAAGATCACTTATGCTGATACCAGGATATTCATCGCTAATTGATCTTAAAAATTGCATTTGAATCTCATCCATAATAGAGCAGTTTTTCACAAAGGCAACGCTTCCACCGCTTTTGTCATTATATGTTTTAAAATTTGCTGTTAGAATTTCATAGAGTTTTTTGCTATCTATCTTAGCAGCTCTTTTGCCCCCTAAGTTTAAAATTTCATTGTCTTCGCCTTCAAAGCCAAAAGTACTAAGTGAAATTTGATCATTTAGAACGCAATACATTGGATAAATGCTGACTTCATTTGCAAAAAGTTTTGTGGAAAATAAAAAAAAGAGTATAAAAAAGATGGAGCGGGAAACGAGATTCGAACTCGCGACCCCAACCTTGGCAAGGTTGTGCTCTACCCCTGAGCTATTCCCGCAGTTAAAATGAAGTCCGCATTCTATCAGATTGTTTTTCATTTGTCAAGATTTTATGGAAGTTTTATAAGAGAAATTTCACTATTTTGCAAAATTTCGCTTTGATCTGGGCTAGTTAAAAACATAAAAGTGCTTTTTAAAATATGATCTATCATGCCAGAGCCGTATTTTCCACCATTTGTTGCTATAAATTTATCATTTTCAATATTTCCAAAAATGGCATTGATCCTGCCTGATTTTACCTTTAAATTTTGTGCATTTGTAGCATTTTGCATCACAAAGCAATCCTCTTTTAAAAGAGGCAAAACAAGCATCATCATGCAAACATAAGCTGCCATTGGATTTCCAGGAAGGACAAAAATAAGTTTGCTATCTTTTTCATAAGCCTTGCAAGGTTTGCCAGGTCTTATATCAATATGTGAAAAAATTTCATTGTATCCAAGCTCGCTTAGAGCCATTTTCATAAAGTCAGCCTCACCAGCGCTTGCCCCACCAGAGCAGATAATAATGTCGTAATTTGTAGCATTTAAAAATGCCTGTTTGACAGCACTTAGCTCATCTTTTATGATGCCAAGATATGAGCTATCTTGTCCAATAGATCTTAAAAGTGCAGCGATGCCAAAAGCATTCGCATTGTAAATTTCATCCTCGCTTGCTCTTTGCCAAGGCTCGATGATCTCATTTCCACTTGAATAAATTCCAACACTAGGCTGTTTTTTTACATTTATAAAACTTATACCCTGTGCTGCTAACATCATTATGCCTCTAGTGTTTAAGACCTCACCACTTTTTAGCAAAATTTCACCAATCTTTACCTCTTCACCTTTAAAGCGATATCCATCACCTTTTTTAAGATTATTTGGTGCTTTTATAAAATTTCCATCAACAACACAATCTTCAATCTTTATGATAGTATCAGCACCCTTTGGCATCTTCGCGCCAGTCATTATCTTAACACACTCATTTTTGCCGATGCTTAGCTGCTCTTTATCGCCTGCAAAGGCACTTGCAACTATTTTATATGGCTTATCTTTATCTTCAAATTTCACAGCAAAGCCATCAAGCGCAGAGTTATCAAAACATGGTAAGTCTTTTACCGCCACTACATCATTTGCCAATGTTTTACCAAGAGTCATGCTAATAGGTAAAATTTCACTATCTGTTTTTAATTTGAATTTAGATTTAAGCGCATCTAATGCATCATTTAGTAGCATTTTTACTCCTCAAGCCTAGTAATATTTGCACCAAGGCCTTGAAATTTCTCTTCTAAATTTTCATATCCTCTATCAAGGTGATAAATTCTATGTACCAAACTTTCACCATTTGCTATAAGAGCAGCTAGTATCAGCGCTGAGCTTGCTCTAAGATCTGTTGCCATTACATCGGCTGCGTTTAGCTTAGCTGGTGCATAAACACTTGCGATATGTCCGTTTAATTTAATATCCGCTCCCATTCTAGCAAGCTCGCTAACGTGCATAAAGCGGTTTTCAAAAAGTCTCTCATCTATCGTGCTAACACCATTTGCTGCAAGGCAAAGCGCCATAAATTGAGCTTGCATATCTGTTGGAAAGCCCGGATACTCAGTGGTTCTTATCTCTACTGGTTTTATCTCTTTTGCTGGCAATATCGTGATCTTATCGCCGTCTACTTCGATACCAAAGCCCATCTCTTCAAATTTATTTAAAATGGCTGTCATGTGTGCAGCATTTGCCTTTGTGACTGAAATTTTGCTATTTGTTATAGCTCCAGCACAAAGATATGTGCCAGCTTCGATCCTATCAGGGATGACTTCAATATCGCAAATTTCAAGCAATTTTTGGCCACTTCCGGTTATCTTTAGCTCACTTGTACCGATGCCCTCTATTTTAACGCCACTCTTAGTCAAAATTTCACAAATTTGCACCACTTCAGGCTCAAGTGCTACGTTAAAAAGCTCTGTTGTGCCGTGCGCTAGAGCTGCAGCCATGATGATATTTTCGCTGCCAGTTACGGTGATCTTATCAAAAACGATCTTTGCGCCTTTTAGGCCATTTGGTGCTGTTGCAATGACGTAGCCTTGCTTTATTTCGATATTTGCTCCCATTTTTTCAAGCGCATTTAGATGCAGATCAATAGGTCTTTGTCCGATCGCACATCCTCCAGGTAGGCTCACTTCGCAGTGGCCAAAACGTGCAAGAAGCGGTCCAAGAGTTAAGATAGAAGCGCGCATTTTTCTAACGATATCATAGTTTGCAGTCGTCGAGCTTACACAGCTTGTGTCTATGCTTAGTGAGTTTTTATCTTTAAATTCGCACTTTGCTCCTAGGTTGGTTAGCAGTTGGCAAAGTGTTTTTATATCAGCGACATTTGGGATATTTGTTAAATTTACACTTTTTTTTGCAAGTAAGGTTAGGGCGATGATCGGTAGAGCAGCATTTTTGGCACCGCTTATTTTTACTTCGCCACTTAATTTGGCATTTCCTTTTATCTTTAAATAGTGCATCATTGTTTTTTGCCTTAAGAAAATATGTTTTTTGCCGATATTATATTGCTTTTTAACTTAGAATAAAGAAAGCAAAGCACTATTTCCGGTTCATTTACGTTTAAAAGTTAAAATTGCAAACACTAAATTTTTTGGATATAAATATGTCAAATTCAATAAATAAAAAAATCTTTTTTATACTTAGCATTATATTTTTTACAGGTTGTTCTTTTACTTCTAATCAACCGACAACTCCGCAAAATGAAACAAATCAGACCGTAACTTCAAGCGTTGATTTTAGCGAGCAAATGATTGGCGAAATCATAGATGAAGATAATGATAGAGAAGATAAAAAATTTGGTTCTTTTTTTAAAAAATACCTAAATACAAGAGCAGGTGGTGATTGCTCAGGATTTGTTTCTATCGTAAATGCAAAGTATCAAAATATGTATTTTGATGAAAAGACAATAAATCGCTACTACGATAATGGCGGTAGAAAGTCAAAAGCGATCTATAATTTTTATGAAAGTAAAAATTTAATTACTCATAAAAATCCAAAAATAGGCGATCTTGTATTTTTCTCAAATACTCTTGGCAAGGGTGTTCAGAAAAATAAAGATAAGAAAAATATCACTCATGTTGGCATAGTTACGGCTGTTCTTGGCGATGAGACGGTAAAATTTATACATAATTCTGGCGGAAAGATAATTCATAGCTATATGAATCTAAAACAAAAAAATGTGCATCTAAAAGGAAATCAAGAGATAAATAGTTATCTTGTAAGATGTTCAAATTCAAGTTGCTTGGCAGCAAATAGATTTGCTGGATATGGCAAAGCAAAATAAACAGGAATTTTTACTAAAAACCTTTTAAAACAAACACTAGGCTCAAATTTTAAGCATTATTTATATAAATTTACACTTGTAAATACAGATTTATATAAAGAGAAAATATGAATTTTTTTGATGAAATTTGGGAAATTTTAAATGAAGGCGAGATTGGGCTTAAATTTTTAAAATTTGAGCTATTTTATGAGAAATTTAAACGAGATTTTAATATAAATTTTTGTGAAAGCTCTAAACCAAACGAGCTAATAACGCCAAGCTATGCAAAATTTTGTGAAGTAGTTAGCATGAAAGAGCTAAACAAAAAAGTAAAGCCAAAGGATAAAAATTTAAATTTTATCCATTCGGTAGCTCATATTGAATTTAGTGCTATTGACATCGCGCTTGATGCTTGTTATAGATTTAGAAATTTGTCAAGAGAATTTTATGAAGACTGGCTAGAAGTAGCTGAAGATGAGATCAGACACTTTTGCATGATAGAAAATTTGCTCTTAAAGCGTGGCGGTAGATACGGCGAGTTAAGTGTGCATGATGGGCTTTTTATCGCACTTCAAAAGACTTCAAGTAGTCTAACTAGCCGTATGGCGCTACTGCCAAGATATATGGAGGCAAATGGGCTTGATGCAAACGCTCATATTATAAAAAGGCTTGAAGGCGAGGGTGAAAATGAAGAGCTCATTGAGTGCCTGAAAGTCATATTAAAGGAGGAAGTCTCTCATGTTTATAAAGGCGATAAATGGTTTAAATTTGCTTGCAAAAAAGAGGGTATTGACGAAAATAGCTACTTTGACATTATCTTAAGTTTGTATCCAAATTCATTTAAAAATGTTAGAGAGATTAATGAACAAGATCGCTTAAAAGCTGGTTTTAGCAAAGAAGAGCTTTGCTTGATAAAGAATTTCTCAAAGGAGAGATAGTGAGTAAAATTTATTTCATAAGACATTCAAAAGCGGTTGATGAGAATAAGGACGGAGCAAAAGATGCCTTAAGGGAGCTTAGTCAAAAAGGCAAAGAAGACGCTAAATTTATGGCAAATAGACTAAAAATGTATGATGTGATGCCAGGGGCTATCTTTTCAAGCAGTGCTAGAAGGTGCGAGCAAACGGCAAAGATTATTGCTAAAACTTTAAAATTTAAAGAAGAGACCAGTCTTATAGATGAGCTTTATGATATAAGTTTTGAAGATCTTTTAAAATTTGTTAAAAATATAAATGAGAGTTTGGATGAAATTTTTATCATCACGCACAATCCAAGCATAACTGAAATTTGCGAGTATTTAAGCGATTCATCAATAGATAATATCCCAACTTCTGGAATATTTTGCGTTGAGTTTGGATGTAAATTTAGTGAGTTAAAAGAGGGTGGTGCAAAAGCGTTATTTTTTGACCACCCCAAAAAACATCAAAGATAATTTAACACTTCAGTTTTTATCTTTAAAAATTTCGTTATATGAAGTAAAAATTTGCTCGCTTAGATCTTCTATTTTCTTAGACTTATCAACAAAATAATTCAAATTTTGTTCGTTGTAGCCAGAGGCTGACTTCTCGAGCAAGAGTTTGATTTCATTATTTAGCGACGATGTAAGCTCTTTTGACTTATCAAAATTTTTATTTTGCTTGTGTTCGCTTATACTCTCGTTCTCATACCAATCTAGCAGACTTTGCGCTAAATCACGTATTTCCTCACTATATCCTTGTTCGTTTATAAGATCAGAGTACACTTTAGTTTTGTAAGCGATTTGCGAAATTTTTGCGATTATAGCAAAGGTTTTATTTTCGACATATTTTGATGTTTGAGCAGTATTTTGTGCGTTTGCATTAAACTCGCTCAATACCTTTTTGAAATTTTCTACATTTTGTGTAGTTAATTTAGAAATTTCATCGATTTTTTTAGAATTTTCATCAATATCATTTACCTCTTGCTGAAGTGTTTTTATATTGACTTCTATGTCGCTTGCAGCTTTTTGTGTATTTTCAGCTAGTTTTCTTACCTCATCAGCAACTACCGCAAAACCACGTCCGTGCTCTCCTGCACGAGCAGCTTCAATGGCGGCATTAAGAGCAAGCAGATTTGTCTGATCGGCAATATCTTTTATTAAATTTAAAATAGAGCTTATTTCAGAAACCCTAGTGCTTAGCATGCCAGTAGCATTTGAGCAGCTTTGTACTAGACCATCAAGCTCTCCCATGTTTTGACTAAGCTCGACGATATTTGACATATTTTCTTTTGCTATTTGTGCAGTTTGTTTAGCATCTGTTGCTGTTTGGCTTAAATTTTTGATACTTTCATTTAGATCATCTCTTACATAATTTATACCATTTATACCGTTTCCAAGTTTGTCAAGCTCGCTTGATAGAAGACCTCTAACCTTGCTTTTTTGGCCGTCTTTTATGCCTGTGACACCCTTGCTCATAGATATGGCATTTCGTTTAAATAAACCCCTAAACCCTTCTACAAATATATTTCTATATGTTTTTGAGTTTTGTGCAGCTTGGACTGAGGTTGAAATTTCACGTTGAAGCGCCTCAACTTGATCTAATAAATCATTTATGCCAAGGGCGACTTCATACATCTCGTCCTTTTCTCCAACATTTACAATGCGAGGCTCTAGTATGCCATTGCTTGCCGATTTGACAACACTTAAAATCTCATTTATTGCATTTGATTTTTTCTTAAACATATCTAGAGCCTTTGTAAGTTGTTTATAAATTCATCATAGCTTGTTGATTTTTCTTCCAAAAAATTAAATAAATATTTTTTAGATGCTTCGATACCGCCATCTCGTTCTAGCTCAAGTAGTTTTGCATAAAGTGGTTTTATGATCTCTATCGCTTTTGCATTTGGCTTACGTCTAACAGAATAGTAACCAACGATATTATCTTGTTGATCAAGTGAAGCTGTGATATTACCAAATACCCAGTAAAATCCACCATTGAGAGTTTTATTTTTAATAAAGGCAAAAATTTCCTCTTTATTTTGTATGCGTTCCCAAAGTAGCTTGAAAATAACTCTTGGCATATCAGTGTGCCTTATTATATTGTGCGGTTTTCCCAAGAGATCACCTTGTTTTACTCCTACGATATTTAAAAAAGGCTCGTTGCAATAAGTAATCCTTCCTTTTGTATCTGTTTTTGAAACTAAAAATGCGTTCTCATCAACGCCATATTCTCTTTCTATAGGCATTTTACTCCTTTAAATGTTGATTTAATTTTTAACAGCTTTTGCCATATCCCACATTGGCATAAATATACCAAGGGCGAGCAAAAGCACCATAGCTGCGATAAATATTAGTAGTATCGGCTCAATATAGTTTGAAATATTATCAATAATATCATTAAATTTCACTCTATAATAATCAGTAACTTTTTGTGTCATGTCATCTAAGCTACCACTTTGTTCGCCAGCACCTATCATTTGTATAAGCATACCCTCATAAAGCCCAGTTTGCCTAAAGGCCTCGGTTAAGCTTATGCCACGGCCAACCAGTACTTTTACGGCAGTTAGCTTATTTCTTATGTCTTGATTTGAAACAGTTACAACAGCAGTATCAAGTGCATCAGCGATAGGAAGTCCTGCACGAACAAGCTCTGTAAAGATTAGATTAAATCTACTCATATTTGCAAAAAATATTATCTTACCCACAAGATAGACTTTTAGTAGGTATTTATCGACCTTATCTCTAAAATTTTCATCATTTGAATATTGCCTTTTTAGCAAAAAAGCAAATGCGACAAGAACAACTATTATGTATATACCATAATTGCTCATTATGTATTCAATGTTTAGTAAAATTTTAGTAGGAAGCGGTAGGTCTGCATTAAGCTGGCTAAAAATTTCTCGAAATTGTGGAACAACTGATGTCATAAGCACAATAAAAGCCAAAATTATAGAGCATATTACGGTTATTGGATACCTTATGGCTTTTTTAAATTTTTGCTGGTTATCCCAGACTTCTTGCAAGATAGCAGCTAGCTTTGATAATGCGTCAGCCATATTACCAGTACTCTCTCCAAGCCTTACCATAGCAACAGTGACATCGCCTAGCTCTTCTTGAAAATTTTCTATACTTTGAGTTAAGCTCGCACCTTGATTTAGGTCTTCGTCTAGCGTTTGAAATATTGTTTTTAGCCTTTTATCCTCAGTAGCATTTGCTGTCTCTTTTATGCCATCATGTATTGATATACCAGCATTAGTCATAACGCTAAGTTGCCTTATGGTAGCAACAAGAGCTGGAATTTTTACTTTTGAAGAAGAGAAAATTTTGTTAAATTTTTCTTGCAAGTCCAAAAAATCATTGTTAATGCTTGAGACCTGAGTTTCTTTTATCTTTACTATCATGCCTTGAATATTTGCACGATTTTTTACATCATTTTTACTATTGGCCTTTAGGCTCATCTTTTGGCGTTTGCCATCTTTTATATATTCTATTTCGTAAAATTTCATATCTTGGCAACTCTATATACTTCTTCGATCGTTGTTACACCATTTGCTGCGCGTATAACACCATCATGGAACATATCTATAAAGCCTTCGTCATAGGCAGCCTTTTTAAGCTCTTCTTTTGAAGCGTTGTTTGCTACGATACTTGCTATATGATCGCTGATAGATAATATTTCGCTTATCATTTCACGCCCTAGATATCCGGTTTGTGAGCAGTGCTGGCAACCTACGCTTTTATAAAATTGATAATCTTCAGGAAGAAATTTCTTAATCTCATCAAGAGCTTTTTGAGATAGCGTGACTTTTTGTTTGCAATACGGACAAAGCTTTCTTACAAGCCTTTGAGCCTCTATGCAAACTAATGCACCACTTACTAGATATGGCTCAATGCCCATATCAACCATACGAGGCAAAGCGCTAATAGCGTCATTTGTATGAAGTGTAGAAAAAACCAAGTGGCCAGTTAGTGCCGCTTGAATAGCGATTCTAAGTGTCTCTTGATCTCTGATCTCACCTATCATGATAATATCTGGATCTTGCCTTAAAATAGAGCGCAGAGCCGAGATAAAAGTAAGCCCAGCCTTCTCATTGACATGTACTTGTTGGATCATATTTAGCTGATACTCGACCGGATCTTCAACAGTTATGATCTTGGTTTTTACACTTTTTATATCATTTAATGCACCATAAAGTGTAGTCGTTTTTCCTGATCCTGTCGGACCAGTAACTAGTATGATGCCATAAGGCGCTTTCATACTCTTTTTAAACTTAGCAAAGTTATCTGGATGCATACCAAGGTCTTCAATGTTTATGATAACTTTTGATTTGTCCAAAATTCTTAAAACTATGCTTTCGCCATTTAAGATAGGTAGCGTAGAGATACGAAAATCGTACTCTTTATCTAAAATTTGAGCTGAAAATCTACCATCTTGTGGGCGACGGCGCTCCGCGATATCCATATTGGAAAGTAGCTTCATTCGGCTTACCATCGGCGGATAGATATCTTTATCAAATATAAATGTCTCACTTAGCATACCATCTATTCTACTTCTTACGATACAGTTTGTCTCGGTTGGCTCGATGTGAATATCGCTTGCTCTGCTTTGAATAGATGTTTTTAAAATTATCTCAATTAGCTTTAAAATTCCAGAGCTTTCTGTGCTTTGTCCTTGACTGCTAGAGCTTGAAAGCTCTTTTCTGATCTCTGTAATAACGTCCTTTATGCTTTCATTAAGAGCTATTTTATTTATATATTTTTCTATCTGGGCTGGATCTGCGCAAGCTACTTTTAATAGCTTTCTGTTAAATAAATTTTGAACTTTATCCTGAATGATCACGTCAAAAGGATTTTTAAAAGCTACATAAACGCTTATCTCGTCTTCTTTTACAGGGATCGCATTATATGATTTTAGCTGCGAGGTGCTTAGTTTTTCACTGATACGGTAGTCGATATCTATATCATCAAGATCAAAAAATGTGATTTTAAATTTATCACATACATATTGAATAAAGCGCTTTTGATCTATCTGAAGGCTAGTTGAAATTTCATCAATGTCAGTGTGTCCTCTTCTATAAATATCAGATAGAATTTCAAAAAAAATCTCTTCTTCTAGCATATTTTCTTCAAGCAAAATAGCCAAAAGACTTTTTTTATTTATCTTTTTTATCTCTATAATCTTTAAAATTTGCTCATCATTTAGTTTATTAAGTTGCTCTAATGTTTTTAGCGTTAAATTTTCTAAATTATTCATCTCTTCTCTTTATCTATACTCAATCTGCGAAGTAAGATCGTCATTTTTAAAAATTTTTAAAATCATTTTTGCAAAATTTGGGCTAACGATTGTACTAAGTTCATATCTTGTGTCTGAATTTGGCTCTTCAAAAATAAATACGCCAAGCTCCTCAACGTATTCTTTTTTGACAAATTTATCAAATATAAATGAAAGAATGTAATCGCTCTTTGGAAGTCTAATATAGCTTATATCAGCCCCATCCAAGATAGCATGAAGCAGTAACTTTTTTTTAAGCAATATATCTGCAAAATATGCTGCATTCTCTCTTGAACTTTGCGTTTTTGATAGTTTACTTGCTGGAAGAGCGAGCCTATCTATATCATTTGTTTTTAAGCAAGATATGCCAAAGATATTAAGAAATTCTTCATTTTGTGAATCTTTTAAAAGATCTTGTATTTTTTGATTACAAATTTTAGGATATTCAGCTTTTTCAAAATAACTTTTAATGTCAGCCGTCCCAAACGCAAAGGCATTTAATGATAAAAATATAACAAGCAAAAATTTCACAACGTATCACTTTTTATCTTATTTATTAGCTCATTTATCTCGGGCTTATTTTTATTTTTATTATATTCTTCTAATACACGCAATGCGTCATCTTTTTGTTTTAACATATATTTTGCCTTAGCAAACATAACCCAAGACTCCTCAATACTACTATCTAAATTATTTGCCGATAGTGCCCATTTTATAGTGTCGCTATATCTTTTGTCTTGATAGCATCTTCTTGCTATTTTAAGGGCGATTTCTGGATTTTTATTTTTATTAAAATTTTCTTTTAGTATAGAAATTTCATTGTTTTCACTTGAAATTTGAATATCAATTTTTGGCTTTGCCTTTGGTTCTAATTCTATTATCTCTTCATTTGGTAGAGGCTGTTCATTTTGTATATTTTCATTTTCAGTTGGTAGATTTAGCTTTAGCCAACCGCCACCACTTCTTTGTTTTTTATCTGATGCCTGCTCTTTATTATCTTCATTTAGTTTTATGGATTGTTCTAGCTTTTTAGCTATTTTCTCAGCAAGCTCATCTTGTTTTTTATCTGATTCAAACCTCTCTTTTGCCTGCTCGCTTTTTTGTTTGCCATCTTCTAAAATATTTTTGCTGACATTAGTTTCAGCAAAGGTTATATTTTTTTCTTTTATATCTGTTTGTATTGTCAAATTTTTCTCAATTAAAGTTGGAGTACTAGTTGTCTCTTTTTTGTTTTTAGCATTTGAGAAAAATAAAAAAGCACCAAAGATAAAAGCAATTAGCAAGATCGTAATTATTAAAAGACCTAGCTTTTTATGTGATAATAATTTTAAAAGGCTATTTTTATTCTTTTTTTCGTACTCTTCATAGAGCTTTTCTAGTCTTTGAATTTCTTGTAATTCAAGCATGAATTATTCCTGTATCAAGTGCAGACATTGTCAAAATTTTAATATTTACGTCCTCGCTACTTAATTTTGATGGCTGATTTTGTTCGTAATATTCACAAATTTCATAAAATTTATACATAATTTTATTTAGTGTGCGTAGATTTCCGCAACAAAGCTCATAGGCTTTGTCATAGTCTTTTTTCTGAAAATTTAGGTATTTATCGTAGCCTTTTTGTCCTATTTTTCTTTGTAAATAAACTATGATTTCATTCGTGTTTGCACTTCCAAGCTCTATACTCTCCCAAATTCTAGTTTGAAAATAGTCTTTTGCTAACACATCTTCATTTTCAGTTTTATGAATCGTAAATAGAAATTTAAATAATCTTGTATCGGCCATTAGCCTTATTTTTTCGATCAATTCAGTAGGATAAAGTTGTGCTTCATCCAAGATAACGACTATTTGATTTTGTAAAATTTCATCTTTATTTTTAAATTCTTTTGAGTAGAGTGCAACAAAACTTTCAAAATTATTTATATTATCAAGTTTATTTCCGTATATATCTTCACAAAGAGCTTCTATAAATGTAGCCTCGCTAAAAAAAGGATGTGGGAAAAAAATTAATTTTTTATCCTTTTGAAGATCAGAGGCTATCTTGTTTAACAAAAAGGTCTTTCCGCTGCCGGGCTTACCATAAAAAAGTATAAGTTTTAATGGCTTTTTTAGAGCCGAGACGATCTTATTGTAACAAGTGATCGAGTTATCTAGATTAACAAAATCAGCTACTTCGTCTTCGTTGATAAAGATATCTTTTATATCTGTATAAATATTCTTGTTATTCATAGATCGTTTTAGAAAAACCTAAGTCTTTTAATGATTGATTAAGTGGCTTTTTTTTGTCAAAATCAACTACATGAGGAGTGATAACAAAGATAAGCTCCGTTGTCTTTATGTTGTCTCTTGTGCTTTTAAAGACGCCACCTATAAGTGGGATGTCAGAAAGAAGAGGTACAGAAGTATTATTTTTACCCTTTGTCTGGCCTATTAATCCACCAAGAATAATAGTATCACCGCTATCAACTTGAACGACAGTTGAGAGTTTCTTTTGTACTGTATCTGGAGCGATCTCTCTTAACGCATTTTGTCTCGTATCGTCTTCAGCATATTTGAAGTTACTAAGCGATGGATTGATTCGAAGCATTATTTTATTATTATCAGAGACTTCTGGTAATAGATTTAATAATATGCCAATAAAAACAGAGTATTGTTTGTAAGTGGTTGTCAACCTATCGCTATTGCTGTTTCCATTGTCAGTCTTTTGTTGAACGCGGTAGTTTATGTTATCACCAACTGAGATTAGTGCTTGCTGATTATTAAGTGTTGTTACTTTTGGACTTGATATAACCTTTGTCTTTCCATTTGTTTCAAGAAAATTTATCATTCCATCAAGGCTGAAATTTAAATTAGCTGCAATATTTAATGTACGTCCAAATCCATCACTTAGGCTATTTCCTTTATTTGTCCAAGTAGCACTTGAGCTCGGATTGTTTCTTGAATTACCAATGTATGTATTAAATCCAAGTTCAAATTTACTCCAATCAACGCCTTGTTTGTATTCATTATTTAATTCAACTGAAATAATAGAAACATCAATAATTACTTGTTTTTTTAGTCTTTTTTGCATTTCATCTATATATTTCTCGACACGCTTAAGTTGAGAAGGAGTGGCCGTAACAGTGATAAGTCCCGCATTTTGGTTTATAATAGGATCAGGTGCTGTAATATGTTCGCTACTATTATTTAAAATAGCTTTAAGCTCAGCATCTAGTTTTTCCCAAAAGTCAAACCTTTCAGTAGTTTTTATAAGGTTGCTTGAGCCTTGGGAACTATCATCTTGGGAATTATCGCTACTACTTGAACCACTAGAAATTTCAGATGGAGTAGCATCCACTGAAGCTTGGGTGACAGCAGTTCCTTCTCTAATAGAAGTTATATAATCTAGTTTAAAAATTTGAGTTTTTAAAGATGAAATTTTTAATACATTATTTGAAAACTCGTAGCTTAAATTTTTCTCACTTAAAAGCAGGTCAAAAACTTCGCTAAGACTCATATTTCTGATATTAACGCCAAAAACTTTATCTTTTAGTTCTGTCTTGCTATAAGTATCCTTTGCAACAATGCTAAAGTTACACATCTCTGAAAGCTGATTTAACACATCTACTAGCGCAACATCATCTGAAATTTTCATATTAAAATTCTTGCTTAAACAACTACTCTCATTAGCACTAGCATAATTCATATTTAAGCAAAATAGTGCACCTATTATTAATATTTTATTTAATTTTAATCTCAACATTTTTACTTCCATTTTTTAAAATTAGCTCTTGTTTTTCATCGCCTTTTACTAAAAAAACACTATTTCTAGTAATATTGGCTATTTTGTAACCATCAACAATATCACCGACAGCATACCACTTGGAATCAATATTTGCTTTATTTAATAAAATTGCTTTTAAACTAAGCCCTTTTGAAGCCTGAGGAGTAATTGATAAATTTTGATCTGTTATCGTCTTGATAGGTTCTTGTTTAAAAGGATTTTTTATGCTCGAAAGCTCAATATCGCTAAGACCGCTTCTTTTTTCCTTTATTTTTTCAAAAATTTTATCATAAGAGTCCATTTCCTCTTGAAGCTGATTAGCAAAAGTAATATTTAAAAAGAAAAAAGCCAATAAAATTTTTATTTTCATTAGTATTTCATCCCCCAAACAGATATTGAGATCTTAGCGCCAAGCTCTTTTTGGGTAGAATTTACATCCATTTTATGAAGATCAACTACCAGCTTTGATTCTTCAAGACCATTTATATATGAAAGCATATCTTTAAAACCTCCCAAAAATGTCAAGTCAATATTTAAAATTTGCTCAATTTTTTGGAAATTTGGCTCTTTTATATCGCTTTTTAACTCTAAAATTTTTATATTATTTTGCTTCGCTAAAGATACGATATTGTCTAAGAAATTTGCCCAATTTTGATCGTTAAATAATAAAAACGATAGTTCTTTTAGCTTTGAGTCAAAATGAGCATTAAATTTTAAAACACTAGAGTATTTGCCTTTAAGCGCTTCAAGTATTTTGGACTCTTCATTTATTTTAAAATTTTTATCCCCACTAGGTGAGCTGGTCGATCTTAAATAATCTCTTGTTCTTGTAAGATCATTGCTAATTTTAGTATGTGCATTAAGTCTTTCATCATAAAAATCTTGCGACGGATCAAAGCAAAGCATATAAACAATATAAATAATAATTAAAGCTGAACCCAAAAAAATTATATTTGTTTCACTTTGTTTTTTTGCGTCAAAATACTTATCTATTTTACTTAAAACATCTTGTCTCATTGTCTAATCTCTATACTTATATTACTTTCATACTCGTTGTTTTGCCTATCTTCTTTAATTTTTTTTGTATTTACTGAATATTTAGGCATCTTGCTAATATCTTTTATTAGCTGCGTAATCCTTTTTTCATTATCGCTAACAACCGTTACAGTTAAATTTTTATCGTTGTTTTTAATATTTGTTATAAAAACGCTATTGTTGTTTATCATATCTGTAATTTCAAAAAGATTTAAACCTTTCATTACGTAATGATCTTTTTTGTTTTCAATTTCTTGAAGCAATCCTTTTCTAAAATTTAACTTCTCTTCCTCTTTATCAGTTAATCCTTTTATATCGTTTTGCTCTTTTTTAGTCTTTCAAGAGTACTTCTTATTTGTGCTGCTTGTGCATTAAGCACATCAAGCTCATCACTTAGCTTTTGCGAATCTGCTTCTAAAATACTGCCAGCTATATAATTATAAAGAGGATAGGACATGCTTAGGCAAAAAGCAGTGGCACATGTCAGTATAAATTTACCGCTTTTTCTTTTTGTGAATGGATCAGGTCTAAGCAAATTTGAGAAGTTAAAATCGGCATTAAAGGCCTCTTTTTTGTAAAAATTTGCATACAAAGCCATCATATTATACCGTTCGCTAATGGCTAAATTTTTAGAATTTATTACAGTGCTTGTATTTAATTTCGTAGCATTTGTTCCAAGTTTTGTATTGATAAATTTCTCCAAACGCTCTATTTTATAGTCGCAGTCAATATAGATATTTTTTATATTTATGCTATAGATTCTATTGACAACATTTATCGTATCATTTACGTAAAATATATAGTCCTCAAAAACAGTATTTAGATCGTAGCTAAAGCCTTCTTCATTGCTATCTAAAAGTCCTCTTGTCTTTAGGATGTCTAAAAAGCTTTCTAGGCTTACTCTTTCGCCGCTTTGCTCTATAAATTTATCTTTTAGATAATTTAGTGTGTATCTTAAACCTCTTGATGTAAGGTATTCTCCATTTACATAAATGCTTATAAATGCTTCATCGGCCCTAAATGTCAAAAAACAATCACTCTGAGTGCTAGGAAGTAAGCCCTTTTTATAGATAGCACTATATAAGAGTGGCTCTACAACGACATAATCTATAAAAGGTACTCTTTTAGAAATATTTTTAAAAATTTTATTTATAGTTTCGTTTGTAGCAATAAAAACATTAAAAATTCTATCTTCTTTTTCAACATTGCTTTCAAAATAAACTATTTTATAGTCAATCGCAGGATCAAGAGAGAGCTCTTCGTAAATTTTGATCGAGATATTATTTTCAATATCCTCATCATCTATTGTTCTTGAGATGTTTATGGTAGCTGTTATTATATCTTTGTACTCGATATAAGATATAAAGAAGTCTCGCTTGAGAATATTCTTTGAAAGACTTAGCGTATCGACATTGCTATTAGAAAATCTAAAACCTTCATATTCATAAGGATCTAGTGTAACGATTGGATTATCGTTAATTTTTCTAAGCTTTAACATAAAATTTACCTCATAATGCTCTAATTGG
The DNA here is from genome assembly GCF_902460665.1 of Campylobacter concisus. Lineage (GTDB taxonomy): Bacteria > Campylobacterota > Campylobacteria > Campylobacterales > Campylobacteraceae > Campylobacter_A > Campylobacter_A concisus_AL. Next base: position 100,901 of record NZ_CABPUR010000003.1, read on the forward strand.
GCTGTATTTTAATATTTTTACAATAAAAAATCAATAACCAATTATTTTATTAAGGCTCTTTTCTTCTTTACTCCAGCCTTTTTTAACGACTACATCGAGCTTTAAAAAGACCTTTGATCCGGTTAAATTTTGTATTAACTTTCTTGCAAAAATTCCTATTCGTTTTATCGTTTCACCATTCTTACCGATGATCATACTTTTATGAATTTCACGCTCAGTGATGATACTTGCAAAAATTTCAGTAATGCCAGGTTTTTCTTTTACGCTTTTTATGATCGCATCACTAAGATAAGGGATCTCGTCACTTAAATTTTCATATATCGCTTCTAGTATAAATTCTCTAAAAATTTCTTTTTCATTTGTCGGCGTGAGAAATTCTGGATCGTAAAAATATTCATGCTCTGGCAAAAGCTTGCAAATTTCATCAAGAAGCGGCTTTTTATAGGTTGGCTGCTTGGTGCTAAAGGTAAGCAAAGCTGTAAATTTATCTTGAAATTTTTGATATTGGGTGATCTTTTCTAATACTTTAGCGTTTGAGCTCTCATCGACTTTTGTTAGCACTAAGATATGTGGTTTTTCAGGATTTAGAGCTAAAAATTTTTCATAGTCACTTGTATCATCATGAATAGGCGCTAAAAATACGATGAGATCGCAGTCTCCCATCGATTTTATCGCTTGGCTGATTAGTAGTTGATTTATCGCCTTTGTGCTCTCGTGAAGTCCTGGCGTGTCGGTGAAGATGATCTGATCTTCACCGTTCATTACTATACCATTTATCTTTCTGCGGGTTGCATTTTGCTTGTGCGAAACAATGGCGATCTTTTCGTTTAACAAAGCATTTAAAAACGAGCTTTTGCCAGCATTTGTGCGTCCTATGATGCTAACAAAGCCTGATTTCAAAGTATATACCTCGCTAGGTCTTGATCTTCGACCACGTCTTTTAGGCGCTCTTTTACAAGCTCTTTTGTCACATTTATCTTCTCGCCGCTCTTTTCACTAGCCTCAAAGCTGATATCTTCTATCACACGCTCGATCACTGTATGAAGGCGTCTGGCACCGATATCTTCCATCTTTTCATTTGCAGCATGAGCGATCCTTGCTATCTCTTTTATCGCTTCATCGTCAAATTCTAGTTCAACATTTTCGGTTGAGAGTAGGGCGATGTATTGCTTTAAAAGCGAATTTTTTGGCTGAGTTAAAATTTGATAAAGCGCATCTTCATCAAGGCTATCAAGCTCGACTCTTAGTGGGAAACGACCTTGAAGCTCTGGGATGAGATCGCTTGGCTTGCTTATGTGAAAGGCGCCAGCTGCGATAAACAAAATGTGATCTGTCTTTAAATTTCCAAATTTAGTATTTACATTTGAGCCCTCAACGATAGGCAGCAAGTCTCTTTGCACGCCTTCTTTGCTAGGATCTTGTCTGTTTGAGCTACCTGAGCCAACGGCCACTTTATCGATCTCGTCTATAAAGATGATGCCCTCGTTTTCAGCTCTTCTTAAAGCTTCAGTTTTTACGCTCTCAAGGTCTAAAATTTTATCATTTGCCTCGCTTTGAAGGGCTTTTTTAGCGTCTTTTACCTTCATCTCTTTTTTGATGTTTTTGCCACCGATGCCAATTATCTTTATAAAGCTCTCTTGCATCTGCGCCATATCAGGTGGCACGTTTGAGCCAGCCTCAAGCGGGTTTTGCTGTACCTCGATCTCAATATTTAGCTCGTCAAGCTCGCCGTTTCTTAGCCTATTTAACATCTTGTCATAGCTCTTAGCGTACTCTGCTTGCTTCTCCTCGCTTGCTCCTTTTGGTAATGGTGGCAGTAGCTTTGAGACGATCTTTTCTTCGATGTAGGCGTTGATTTTATCTTGATTTTTTTCACTTTGCTCGTTTTTTACGAGATTATATGAGGCCATGGCAAGGTCTCTTACCATACTCTCAACATCACGGCCAACAAAGCCAACCTCGGTATATTTGCTAGCCTCGACCTTGATAAATGGTAGTCCCATCATCTTTGAAAGACGCCTTGCGATCTCAGTTTTACCAACGCCAGTTGAGCCGATCATCAAGATATTTTTTGGCATGATGTCATCTTGCAAGCTCTTTTCAAGCTTCATGCGGCGGTAGCGGTTGCGAAGTGCGATCGCTATAATCTTTTTGGCGTCCTTTTGACCGATCACATAGTCATCTAAAAATTTAACAATTTCTCTTGGTGTTAAGTTCATTTTCTCTCTTATTCTAAAACATAAGTTTTGATGTTTGTATTTGTATAGATGCAAATTTCACCGGCGATCTTAAGGCTCTCTTTGACTAGCTCTTCTTCGTCGATATCGGCAAATTTATCTAAGGCACGGGCTGCTGAGAGAGCGTAGTTGCCGCCACTTCCGATAGCTGCTATCTTGCCATCTTCTGGTTCTACAACATCTCCAGTACCACTAAGTAAGAAAATTTTATCCCTATCAAGCACAAGCATCATCGCTTCAAGCTTTCTTAGATACTTATCTTTGCGCCACTCTTTACTAAATTCTATAACCGCCTTTAGCAAATCGCCCTTTGTATGCTCTAAATTTTTCTCAAACATATCAAAAAGGTTAAACGCATCAGCAGTGCTGCCGGCAAAGCCAGCTAGGACTTTGCCGTTATGAATTTTACGAATTTTTACGGCATTGCCTTTTAAGACGGTGTTACCAAAGCTCACCTGTCCGTCGCCGCCGATGACCGCTTTATTTTTACCTTTGTAGGCTAAGATGGTTGTTGCATGAAACATCTATTCTCCTTGCACATCAACCTTCAAACTTGCATTTATCGAGTGTCCAAGCTTTACATGAACGTCATAAAGGCCGACTGCTTTTAGGTGAGTGTCCATGTCGATCGCTTTTTTCTCGACAACTAAATGATGCGTTTTTTCAAGCTCTGCTGCGATCTCTTCTTTTGAGACTGAACCAAAAAGCGAGCCATTTGCGCCAAGAGTTTTTTTGATGACAACTGTAACTTTTTCAAGCTCTTCTTTTAGCTTTTCTAAATTTGCAATCTCATATTTTAGCTCTTCGGCCTTTCTTTTTTGGGCTGCTTCATATTGGCGAAGAACGTCTGGAGTAGCTGCTTTTGCAAAGCCTTTGCCGATTAAGAAGTTATTGCCATAGCCGTCTTTTACCTCTTTTATCTCGCCAGCTTTACCAAGCGCCTTTACATCTTTTATTAATAATACTTTCATTTCTTTCCTTTTTAAATTTTATCTTTTAGTCAAATTTTCGTCCATTTTTACGTGCGATGATGAAGCGAAGTGCATTTAGTTTGATAAATCCTTCTGCATCTTTTTGGTCATAAACGCTGTCTTCTTCAAATGTGCAGTATGCCTCGCTAAATAGATTATCATTTTTACTGCTTCTGCCAAGGATAGTCACGTTGCCTTTATAAAGCTCAACTTTAACTGAGCCATTTACGTGTTCTTGACTCTTGTCGATGAGAGCTTGGAGCATATTTCGCTCAGGTGACCACCAGTAGCCGTTGTAAACTAGCTCGGCGTATTTTGGCATGATCTCATCTTTTAAGTGAGCTGCGCCGCGGTCAAGCGTGATGCTCTCGATCGCTCTGTGAGCTTTTAGCATTATCGTGCCGCCAGGAGTTTCGTAGCATCCGCGACTCTTCATACCAACTGAGCGGTTCTCTACGATGTCAAGTCTGCCTATACCGTGTTTTGCGCCAAGGCGGTTTAGCTCGGTTAAAATTTCAGCTGGGCTCATTTTTTTACCGTTTATGCTTACTGGATCGCCTTTTTCATAGCCGATCTCGATGATCTCGCTCTTATCTGGAGCATCTTTTGGGCTTACTGTCCATCTCCACATATCATCTTCTGGTGCATGACTTGGGTCTTCAAGTACTAGACCTTCGTAGCTTATGTGAAGTAAATTTGCGTCCATTGAGTATGGGCTTTTGCCTGGTTTTTTAGTGATATCTATGCCGTTTTTCTCAGCATATGCCAAAAGTTTTTCGCGGCTATTTAGATCCCACTCGCGCCATGGAGCTATAATAGTTAGGTTGTCGCCGAGCGCGTAGTATCCAAGCTCAAAGCGAACTTGGTCGTTGCCTTTGCCTGTTGCTCCGTGGCTCACGCCATCAGCACCAACAAGTCTTGCGATCTCGCTTTGGCGTTTTGCTATTAGTGGGCGCGCTATCGAAGTGCCAAGCAGATACTCGCCCTCGTAGACTGCATTTGCTCTAAACATTGGAAACACATAATCACGTACAAATTCTTCTCTTAAATCTTCTATAAAAATATTTTCAGGCTTTACACCAAGTGCTAAGGCTTTTTTGCGTGCAGGCTCTAGCTCTTCGCCTTGGCCAATGTCAGCTGTAAATGTGACTACTTCGCAGTTATATTCATCTTGAAGCCATTTTAAAATGATACTTGTGTCAAGTCCGCCAGAGTATGCTAAAACCACTTTTTTTACGCCTTTTTTCATAGCTCTTCCTTTTGTTAAAATGGTCGTATTTTAGCCTAAATTGATTAATTTTTAATAAACTAATTTAATAAATAATGTAAGTTTTTTTTAGAAAATTTTATAAAAAAGATTACTATTTAAAATTATGATAATTAATATTGTTTTAAAAGATACTTCGCTAAATTTCAAACTTTTTCAAATTAAATTTTTAAAAGGATAGTCGTGAGAAAAACAAAATTTATTGCCATCTGCCTTAGCGCTTGCGTGGCAAATTCGCTCTTTGGAGCAGAGCATAAAGACAATAACGAAACAAGGCTTGATGGTGTTGTAGTAAGTGCGAGTGGCTTTTCGCAGCAGATCAAAGAGGCTCCTGCGAGCATAAGCGTGATAAGCGGCGATGAGCTTACAAAAGATAGCTTTACTTCGCTCCACTCTATCGCTCAAAAGGTGCCAGGCGTAAATGTCGTCGGTGGCGAGGATGGTCCAGCTAGCGGTATCTCGATACGTGGCATGGAGAAGTCTCAAACGCTAGTTTTGATTGATGGCAAAAGAGTAAATTCAAGCAGCGCAAATCCAAAGGGCGGAGCAGGGGATATGAACTCAAATTTCATCCCACCAGCTGAAGCGATCGAGCGTATAGAGGTCATCCGTGGGCCTATGAGCTCGCTTTATGGTAGCGACGCGGTTGGAGGCGTTATAAATATCATTACCAAAAAGGACTTTTCAAAATTTAGTGGCAACGTCGGTATCTCAACCACGTTAAACACGCATAAAGGTATAGGCGATGGCAGGCAAGGTGACTTTTATCTAAATTTACCTCTTTATAAAGACCTTTTTGCACTCCAGCTTTGGGGCTATAAAAAGCTAAGAGACGAAGATGGCTACATCGGTGGCTATCAAAAGAGTGATAAGAGAAATTTAAGCGCAAAACTTTGGATCACTCCAGATGAACACAATAAATTTTTTATCCTTGGCTCAAACGAAAGGCATGATTATTCAAAAACGGTTGGCAAATCAGCCGATCCAAACCCAAGAAGAAGACCATTAGATAATTATGACTACGAGAAAAAGAGCTATGGCGTGGGCTACCTTGGTGAATTTGATAACCTAAATGCCGATATCAGCTACATTTATGATCAGACACAAAGAACGAGCCTTTTTGATAGCCTCATACCTGCAAAAGCCAAAAATCACAACTTTAACTCAAAATTTACAACCTTTCTTGGTGCTCACGCACTAACTTTTGGCTATGACTTTAGCAAGCAAAATGTCGGCACGACCTTCATCGTCTCAAACGCCTCAAGAAACGGCTTAAAAGATCCAAAGACCTACTCGATGAGCGAGCATGCAGGATTTATCGAGGATGAGTGGCAAATTTTAGATGAAAAGCTATTTTTAACACTTGGCTCAAGGCTCACGCACAACGAATTCTTTGGCAACCACCTCTCACCAAGAGCCTACCTAGTCTATAACGCCACAGATACGCTAAGCTTAAAAGGTGGCGTAGCGACTGGCTATAAAACACCAGATGTCAATCAAATTTCTCCAGAAGTAGGCACTATTCAAGGTGGCTGGACGATAGTTGATTTTGGTAATAAAGATCTAAAACCAGAAAAGAGCACGACTTATGAAGTTGGGGCATATTATGACAATCAAGCTGATTTTAGAGGCTCGGTAACGCTTTTTAGAAATGAATTTAAAGATAAAATCCTAGACACTGACGGCAGTAATGTAAATAAAATCCCAGCTTTTGGCGCTTGCCCAGCAAGGACAAGGGTAAAAACAGTCGGTTGCCCTGGCTGGGGAACTTACTTTAACATTGAGGGTGCGACCGTTTGGGGTGTGGAGCTAAGTGGCGATTATGATATTCTTTCAAATCTAAATTTAAGCTCAAACTACACTTATAACAAATCAAAGATAAAAACTGGCGACCCAACGATAAACACGCCAAATGGCCCTATGAAATTTAGCCAAACAGGGCTTAACAGACTTGATGGCAAAAGCCTAACAGCAACGCCAGAGCATGTATTTCACGCTACGCTTACATATAAGCCTATAAAAAGCGTCAAGACATTTTTTGGCACAAACTACGAGAGTAAGCTAACGAGCGTAAATTTTGGTGCTGGCAACAAAGTAAGAGAGAACACAAAAGACCTTCTCACCTTCGATACAGGCGTCAGCTGGGACGCAAACAAGCACCTAACTCTTAGCCTAAATGCTTATAATATCTTTGATAAAGTAAGATACGATGAGTCGCTTGTGGGCGATACATACTACTTTTATCCGCAAGAGGGCAGGAGATTTTGGTTTAAGGTCGCTGCAAAATGGTAAGAGCGTTTAAATTTTTGCTTTTTACGCTTGGTGTGACGCAGACTTTGCACGCAGGACCTAGCCAAACGCCTGAGCCACTTAGCCAAAAAGCTGCTAGTAAATTTGAAATTTCAACCTTTAAAATGAGTGCAAATGATAAAATTTATAAAATTTTTACAGCCAAGCTGAAAGGGCAAAATGAGTTTAAAAATGTGCTTTTCTTACTTGATGCAAACGCCCAGTTTAACATGCTTTTAAATGAATTTGATGGTAAGGCTGCACCACTAATAATAGGCATAGGATATGACACAGACAAAAGCTATGAGGTAGAAAAACGTACAAGAGACCTCACGCCAAAGGCAGAGGGTGAGGAGTTTAGCAAAGGTGGTGGCGCTGATGCGTTTTACCGCTTTTTAACTAAAAATTTAGTGCCGCTAATTGATGAGAAATTTAACGTGCAAGATAGCCAAAAAAGCCTTTATGGACACTCTTTTGGCGGGCTTTTTACGCTCTATGCCTTACTAAAAAATGATGGCGTATTTTCAAATTTCTTTATCGCTTCGCCATCTCTTTGGTGGGGCGAGTCTGAAATTTTAAAGCAAAATGTGAGCGAGGGTAAAATTAAAGAGAAACTAAAAGCTAAATTTGTCTTTCTTAGCGTTGGCGAGCTTGAAAAGAGAAAGGACAAGACTGACAAGCCTGGTACTTTAAAGGCGAGCGATTTGGCACAAATTTTAAAGCAAAGTGACGTAAATTCTCACTTTGAGTTTTACAAAGGGCAAACGCACGGCAGCGTCATACCTCTAAATTTAAAAGAGCTTTTAAAATATCTAAAGGATTAAAAATTTAAGGCTATTTTTGTTAAAATCCGCCACATGAGAGTAGATAAATTTTTAAACGTAGTAAATATCACCAAAAGGCGTGCCGTTAGCGAAGATATGTGCAAAAGCGGTGTTGTGAGCATCAACGGCGTGCAGGCAAAAGCGGCAAAAGATGTTAAGGTTGGCGATGTGGTTAGCATCAAATTTCTAACGCGCGAGGCGAGATACGAGGTGCTAGCGATCCCAACTACAAAAAGCATACCAAAAAGCGCTCAAAACGAATATGTAAAAGAGCTTTGATGGTTTTTGAGCTTTTAGAAAATGAGCTAAACCGGCTTGTACAGGTACTTCCAAAAAGTGGCGTGGTGCTACTAATTGGCGATCTAGCAAGTGGTAAAACGACGCTTGTAAAGGCGATCATCAAGGCTCATGGCATAGATGAGAGCGTGACGTCGCCTACGTTTTCTTTGATGCAAATTTATGGTAAAGATATCTACCACTACGACATTTATCAGATCGGATTTGACGGGATGGCGAAAAACGGCCTTTTTGAAAATTTGTTTGAAGAGGGGCTTCATCTAGTAGAGTGGGGCGATGAAAATTTAGAAAAAGCTCTAAAGAAAAATGGCGAGAGCTATACGTTAGTAAAAATTTCTCCTAGCAAAAACGGCAGAAAATACGAGGTTATAAGTGCATAAACTAGAAGTAAAAGATCTAAAAAAGACGATTAAAAAAACTGAGATCATAAAAGGTATATCTTTAGAGGTAAATAGTGGCGAAGTCGTGGGGCTTCTTGGGCCAAATGGCGCTGGAAAGACGACCACTTTTTATATGATCTGTGGGCTCATCTCGCCAACTAGCGGAGATGTCTTTTTAGATGATCAAAAGATCACAAGCGTCCCGCTTCATAAAAGGGCACACCTTGGCATCGGCTATTTACCGCAAGAGTCGAGCATATTTAAAGAGCTAAGTGTAGAAGAAAATTTACTTCTTGGAGCTGAAATTTTAGACCAAAACACAGAAGAGATCTCTAAAAAAGTAAATGAGATGCTAAATATGCTAAACATTGAGCCTATCCGCCTAAGAAAGGGCGTTAGCCTAAGTGGTGGCGAGCGCAGACGCTGTGAGATCGCTAGAAGCCTCATCATAAAGCCAAAATTTTTACTGCTCGATGAGCCATTTGCTGGTGTTGACCCGATCGCAGTTAGCGACATACAAAGTATCGTTAGAGACCTTAAAAAGCTAGGCATCGGCGTTTTGATAACTGACCACAACGTCCGTGAGACACTAGCCATTTGCGACAGAGCCTACGTCATCAAAGATGGCTCGCTACTAGCAAGCGGCAGTGCGAGCGAAGTAGCAAACAACAAGCTCGTTAGAACGCACTATCTTGGCGAAGAATTTAAGCTGCTTGAGTAGATGATGCTAAGGCAAAAGCAAACTTTAGCGCCAAAGATCAAACTAAACCAAACGCTACGAAGCTGGCTTCCCATACTTCAAAGCGGACTTGATGAGCTAAAAGAGACGCTTGAGCCTTTTATAAAAGAGAATCCATTTGCCACGATCGAACATAAAAATTTAGAAAAAAGCGAAAAAAAACGAAATTTTTTTGAGCAGGTTAGTAGAAATTCTGTTAGTGAGAGCATCGAGGCTTTAAGCATCTACAAAGAAAGCCTCTATGAAAAGCTAATTAGTCAAATCAATCCGCCACTTTTCCCCACGCAAAAGTCACAAGATATCGCATATAAGATCATCGAGTGCTTAGACGATGAGGGCTATTTTTCTTATGATGATGAAATTTTTGCGGGCTTTAATGAGGGCGAAGTAGAGCGGGTTAGAGCGAGATTTGCTTACCTTGAGCCTTGTGGCGTTGGTGCAAAAGATGTCAAAGAGAGTTTTTTATTTCAGTTAAGTGAGGCAGAGGCAAGCGATGAGATCATAGAGTGCGCAAAAAAGATCATCTTAAATTTTGAAAACATAGAAAAGCTTAGAAAGCTTAAATTTTACGATGACGCGCTAAAGATCATAAAGAAATTTAAAAATCCCCCGGCCATTGAGTATTTTGAAGATGAAAAAGAGGCAGTGCCTGACATCTTCGTGCTAAGCACAAGTAGTGGCATTAGCGTGCAGATAAATGACGAGTACTATCCTGAAATTTCGATCGACACCGAGGGATTAGACGAGAAAGAGACCTTTGTAAGCTCACGCATAAAAGAGGCAAGCGAGCTCATAGATGCCCTTGAAATGAGAAAATCAACGCTTTATAAAATAGGGCTTATGATAGTTGAGTATCAGTACGACTACTTCTTGGGCGGCGATATAAAGCCTATGAAGCTAAAAGACATAGCAGACGAGCTTGGGCGCAACCCATCAACCATATCAAGAGCGATCGCAAACAAATATCTAAGCTGTTCAAGAGGCACGGTCGCACTTAAAAATTTCTTTTCAACTGGCTTTGACGAGGAGACTTCAAACGCTGCAATAAAGGAATTTTTACTAGAGCTCATTAAAGACGAAGACCACAAAAAGCCACTTTCTGACCTAAAAATTCAAGAGCTAATCCAAGCTAAATTTAACATCCAAATCGTTCGCCGAACCATCACAAAATACCGCAAAATCCTAAATATCGGCAGCTCAAGCCAACGAAAAAAGATCTATCAGATAAACGGTTAGCTACCACTCATTTATGGCAAAAAGCGTGGCTTTGCGCATCTGCGTAAAAAGCTCACCGCTAAGCTCATCATACTCTTTAGCGCGTTTTTTATGCTGCGCCAAGCCTGCCGCGTCATCGTTCCAAGAGCCCATGCCACCAAAGACATCAGCCGCACTTGCCGCAGTAAAAAGGGCTAAATTTGGCTTTGGCATAAGTGGCGCATTAAATATCTTTTGATCATCATTGTTTGAAGATCCAAGTGATTTTAAAGCCCTGCGAAAACACTCACCAAAATTCTCACATTCTATCTCATCTGCAAAGGCCGCTATCTTGGTAAGTGTGTCCACAAAAGCCTCTGTGTTGTCGCTAAAATTTTCTAAATTTACATCTTTTTCAAGACCAAATTCTTTATATATTATGTCCCAGCCTCTTTGATCTTTGTTGTATTTCCAGTAGGGTACGAAGCAGCTCATGTGCTCTTTAAAAATGCAGATGATCGATTTTGCGGTAGAGTTTGAAAAGCTAAGCAATAAACGTTCATCTGATGAGCCAGTTAAATTTGTAGTAAGTCTTACATCGCTTAATCCAAGCTTTAATGCATGCTCAAACCACTCATTTACGCCATTTGCTCTATGATCTGAGAGAAAGTGAAAATTTATACTATTTTCGTAGCTAGTGCCATTATACAGGATAGGAGAATTTGACTTTATAGCCTGCTTTGCGGCAACAATAATAGCGCAAATATTAAACATTTCACCATTCATTTTTGCTCTCTTTAATAGCCCTTGTGGCAAGCTGTACTCTAGCCAACCATCACAAAATTTTCTTGATTTTTAAAGTATGGTTTTAGGCTCTCATAAGCAGATTGAATATTTTTAAATTTCTTTGCGTATTCTTCTTGTATGAGAGGATTTTTGTTGGCGTGCCTATCTGGGTGATAGATATTTACGAGTGAAAGATAGCTTTGTCTGATAGTTTCAAAGTCATCATCTTTTTTGCAACCCAAAATCCCAAAATTTTCCTCAAGCAAATTTGCAAGCACAGAAAATCTGCTTACAAATTTAGATGAGCTTTTTATTTTTATACCTTGTTTAAAGGCTTTGTAGTCTTTTTCATCATAGATAAAATTTACGCTAAATTTTGGATAGCTTCTTTTGTAGAGTAGTTTGTTTAATGTGTTTATGTCGTTGTCGTTTGAGATGGTGATGTTTAAAAAATCATCATTTTTGCTAAAAGTAACATTGCTTTTTACTAGACTCTCGCTGATGTAGCTAGCAAAATCTCTGCAAAGTGCATCTTTTAGCTCAAATTTGACTTCATTTTTTACAAAATTTACGTTTAGGCTAATGACTGGAGTTAGGGTATTTTTTTGAACAAAGCCAAGCTTTATGGTTTTATAGTTTGCAAAACGAATATCAAGCTTATCATCGCTTTGCTTTTCATAAAGTTTTTTTATAAATTTTAAAAAGCACTTGCGTTGTGGGATCTCGCTCTCTTCATAAAACGAAATAACCTTATTTTTATTAGATAAAATTTTTGTAAAATTTCTGCTTATCATATCTCTAAGCTCACGAAACAAAGCGTCATTATCAGTTAAAATGCTTAGAGATTCTAATGTTTGCGTAACTTTCATTGCCTACTCCACATAAAATATTACATGTTTTAGCAATAAGCATTCCAAATTTATATTTTTCTTATATCTTGGCCTTTAATGTAATCTGCAAATTCGTTTTTTAGCTTATTTTCTTTATATGAGATCGCCTCTTCTTTTGTATGAGAAACGGCTTCTTTTTGAGTTTTTTTGATCTCACCTTGCTCTTTAGTAAGTTCTTTTTTTATCTCTTTTAAACTATCGAAAAAATCATTCATCTTTGCTCCTTTTATTTTTATTGGATTTTACTAAAACAGTTATAAAATTAAAATGAATACAATTTTTCTTTAAGGAAAGTTTGGCTAATATCTCGATTCAACTTTCTTGTGCGCTCGTAGCTCAGCTGGATAGAGCATTTGATTGCGGTTCAAAAGGTCAGAGATTCGAATTCTCTCGGGCGCACCATCTTTTTAATTCTTAATGACAAACTTCATGATTTTTATAGTAAAATAAGCAAAAAATTAAAAGAGAAAAAATGGATTTTCAAAATATTCAAAAACAAATTTCGGTACTAAAAGAAAGTTTGACAGCATTAGAACAAAATAGTGAGCACGAGATAGGCTTGGCAGTTGGGGTTGTTGAGTTTAATAAAAATGCTGATGAACTTAAAAAAAAGCTTACAAATTTAAAAGGTGAAAGCGATTTTTTTAAAAGTGTCTTCAACACAGAGGATTATTATGAAAATATTAGTACTTATTTGGAGCAGATAAAGAGAAGCTTAAATTATAAAATTGAGAAAAACGGTGTGAGCTTTAAGGCAAATGAAAATTTACAAGAAAGCTATGTCGCCATTTTAAATATAATAGAAATTTTGGTAGCAGAGTATCAAATACAAAACAAAAATAAAGCGAAAAATCTCTTTTCTAGGACAACAGATACTACTCAAATAAAATCACTACTTGCGGAGCTAAATACTCTACAAGAGCGTATACATAATGTTTTGCATATTCATTCTAGGATAGTTTCAAATGTTATTTTGCAAAATTTTAAGATAATTTATACGTTCTTTTATAATTGTATTAAGGCAGCGAAACAACGCAAAGATGAACTTTTACTGGTGGAGATCGCGGGTATAACTGATAAGATAATAACTATGATAAAACCGGTCTTTAGTGCAAAAATTTTAAACACAAATGAGCTTATTTATCACTACTTAATCTTTGAGCTAAAAGAACTAAAAGCTTGTGCGATAGGCGAGGAGCTAGTTTAAAATTTTATCAATTATCTCTTTTGCTCCATTTGGCAAAAGGATCTCTTTTAGAGCTTTACTGCTTTTGTTTAGATCAAAATTTTCTATCATTCTTATAACTTCGTCTTTGTTTAAAATTTCTCCATTTTGCAAGCAAATTTCAGCAATGCCTTTATCTTTTAAAAATTTAGCGTTATAAAACTGGTGATTACCAGCGGCATAAGGAAATGGCACAAAGATAGATGGAAGGGCGTTTGCACAAAGCTCCCAAAGCGAGCTAGCTCCTGCTCTTGATATGGCAAGGTCAGCCTTGCTCATCTTTTTTTCTATCTCTTTACTAAATTCAAAAATTTCTAGATTTGTGCTATCAAAGCCAAGTTTATCATATCTTTTTTTAAGTTCATCAAAGCCATTTTTACCACATTGATGAATTATGTTTATGCCTTTTTCTTTAAGATATGGAGCTAAATTTATAGCTAGTTCATTTATCGCTTTTGCGCCTTGCGAGCCGCCCAAAAACAAAATAGTCTTTAGCTCCTCTCTCATTCTTGCACTATCGAAAAATTTCTTTGCCACAGGGTAAGGGTAGGGCGAAGCTTCATCATAAGAGCTAAAAAAGCCTTTCGCGTAGGGCTTTAAAATTTTATTTAATTTGCCCATTACAGCATTTTGTTCATGGATAAAAAGTGGCACTTTTGAGATAATGGCAGCAATGGCTGCTGGAGCTGCTGAATAGCCACCAACGCTAATGACTGCCTTAACGTCATTTTGCTTAAAAATTTTTCTACATTTTAGAGCAAGATTTACGATATTTGTTAGTGATTTTAGCTTAGCAAAGCCTCTTTTATTTACCACGCCACTACTTGGTAAGAAAAATTTTTGTAAAAATTTCTCGTCATTTTCAAACCAAAATTTATCTTGACCGCTAGTTGAACCAATAAAAATGGGCTTAATATTTCGTCTATTTAGCTCTTCGCAAAAGCTTCTTGCGATCGCTAAATGCCCACCGGTACCACCGCCACAAATAACAATCATAATTTTGCCCTTTTACTAACCATCAAAACCATACCGATACCGATACAAATCGCAAGCACAGAGCTACCGCCGTAACTAAGAAATGGCACAGCAATACCTTTGATAGGCGTGATCGATGTGATGCCATAGCTATTCATTAAAAATGAAAACGATAAGATAAGCCCGACACCAAGCGTAAATAGATGATATACCTTATTTTCGCTTCTAGCTGAAATTCTAAAAATTCTATAAAGTAGCGTTATAAATATAGCTACGATACACAAAATACCAAATACACCGACCTCTTCAGCGATACCAGCTAGCACAAAGTCAGTATGGACCTCACTTAAAAAGCCGAGCTTAAAGATACCAGCGCCAAGCCCTTCGCCAAAAAATTCGCCATGCTTTATAGCGTTTAATGAGTGAGAAATTTGATATGGCTCTGTCGCATCAGCCACTCTTAATACATCTGCAACGCTGTCAGGCAAGAAAGAAAGCACCATATTTTGTATCGTGCCCCACCATGATTTTATACGTAAAATTCTATGCTCAGAGCTGATTATCGCTACTGTCATAACAAAAGCGGCTCCTAAGATACCGATGCTAAAAAGTCTCGCGCTTGCTCCTGCAAAAAGTGCCATCGTCACAAATGTAAGTGCTAGCACGACCACTTGACCAAGGTCATTTTGCATAACAGCAATAAGAAAGATAGCAACACCAAAAAGAATAATATAAGGCATAAGTATCTTAATCTCATCTAGCAAGGTCCTTTTGCCCTCACTAAATTTTCTAGTAAAACTCCAAGCCAAGAAGTAGACAAAACCGATTTTAAAAAACTCAACTGGAGCTAGTGAAAAGCCAGGTAGTCTGATCCAACGCCTGGCACCACCAGCGTCAGTCACCATTGAAGATGGCAATGCATGCATTAGCCCCATGGCGATACCGCAAGATATAAGAAGGCCAAACCCTATCCAAACAAGCGTCTTTTCAGGATTGAGCCTAGAGAGCCACCACATAATGAAAATTCCGATACAACCAACAATAAACTGGCGGATAAAAAAGTGAAATTCGTCGTAATTAAAAAATAAAACCGTAAAAACTGGCAAAGATAGTGAAAAAATAATGCTTATAGCGATCAAAGTCGAACAAAGATAGAAAATGATCTTATCAACTGCCAAAATTTAACTCCAAGTTTAAAAAGTGCCAAAGTATAATAAAAAACGGCTTACAAAGATATTATTTGCTATAATTGCAGGCTTTAAGGAAGGGCATGAAAATAGGTATATTTGACTCAGGACTTGGCGGACTGAGCGTCTTAAACGAAGCTTTATGCAAGCTTAGAGAGCATGAATTTTTATATTACGCAGACATTAAAAATGTCCCGTATGGACAAAAGAGCAGAGATGAGATTTTAAAATTTAGTTTTGATGCGGTGAAATTTCTCATAGAAAATGGCGCAAAAGCTGTCTTAGTAGCTTGTAATACGGCAACAAGCGTAGCGATAAAAGAGCTTAGAGCAAATTTAAGTATACCTATAATCGGCATGGAACCAGCTGTAAAAAAGGCTCATGACTTAAGCCATAATGATACCTTAAAAACGCTTGTCATAGCCACTCCGGTCACCGTAAATGGCGCAAAACTAAAAGAGCTGATCGCAAATTTACACGCAAAAGATAAGACTGAGCTGCTCGCTCTACCACGCCTTGTAAATTTTGCTGAAAATGGGGAATTTAACACCGAGAATGTGAAATCATATCTAAAAGAAGAGTTAGACAAATTCGATCTAAGCAAATTTAGTTTTTTAGTGCTTGGCTGCACGCACTTTAACTATTTTAAAGATAGCCTAAGAGAAATTTTGCCGTCAAATATAAGCATAATTGATGGCAACGAAGGGACAATAAACCGCCTTATAAGCGAGCTTGGGCTTACAATTTCAAATGCAAATTTAACTTCAAATGTGAAATTTTTCTACTCTGGTGCCGAGGTGTACGAGCAAAGCGAACTAGAAAAAATTTCAAGAAATTTAGCTAGATTAGAGAAGATGAGGGCGATCTGCTAGGTTAAATCTAACTAAATACCACAAATAAAAATTTTATAAAATACACTAAATTTTACATACTTTTATATGTATTTAGGCTTTTCTCTGCTTTATTATATAGACAACGCTTATTACTGCAACAACAGCCAAAAGAGCGATCGTGATTATTAAAAGTGTCTGTTTATCAGGATTTGAACCTAGAAAATAGCCAACTCCAAGCAAAACAGCACACCAAATCCCAGCTCCAAGTGTGGTAAATAGGCAAAATCTAAAAATGTTCATCTTAGCAAGTCCGGCTGGTAGGCTGATGTATTGACGAATGCCAGGAATCAGACGTGAGTTAAATGTAGAAATTTCGCCGTGTTTATTGAAAAATGCCTCAAATTTATCCATTTTTTCGTGAGTAATTCCCACAAATTTGCCGTATTTTAAAACTATCTCACGTCCAAAAAAGTAGCAAAGATAATAGTTAAAAATAGCTCCAAGTAAGCTACCAAGCGTACCTGTAAGAAAGGCCAAAAATAAACTCATTTCACCTTTATGTGCCAAATAGCCAGCAGGTATCATTGCGACCTCACTTGGAAATGGGAAAAATGAGCTTTCTAAAAACATCATGATAAATATGCCAGCATAACCCCAGCTACTTACGCTCGCAACTATAAAATCAATAACATCATGTAGCATTTAAATTCCTGAAAAATTTTAAAGTGAGCCATTTTAGCAAAGCATAGCTTAAGCTTTTTGACAAAAATAAAGAGAGTTTGTAGCTTATAAAACAAAATGAAATTAGAAATAAAATAGGGCGAAAGCTCGCCCCATTTTAAAATGCAGGTATAACTTCGCCTTTATAGCGAGTAATGATGAAATTTTTAGTATCAGGGCTAAGTACCGCATCAACTAAAGCTTTGATTTTAGGGTTATTTTCGTTGCCAGCCTTTGTGACGATGATGTTAGCATAAGGACTGTTGGCGTCTTCAAGCAAAAGTGCGTCTTTTGCCACGCTCATACCAAGATCAAGGACGAAATTTGTGCTAATAGCAGCGATATCGACATCATCAAGCGTTCTTGGTATCTGAGCACCCTCAAGCTCTACAAACTGTAAATTTTTAGAATTTTTAGTTATGTCATTTATGGTTGCAACTTTTACGTTTTTATCGATCTCAATAAGACCAGCTTTTTCTAAAATTCTAAGTGCTCTATTGCCATTTGATGGATCGTAAGCGATCGCAACTTTTGCACCATCTTTTAACTCTTTTATGTTTTTTATCTTTTTAGAGTAAAAGCCAAGTGGCTCGACGTGCACGTTTGCAACACTTACAAGATGCAAGCCTCTAGCCTTGTTTTGCTCCTCAAGATATGGCAAATGCTGAAAGAAATTTGCGTCCAAACTGCCATCTTCTGTTGCGACATTTGGGATAGAGTAGTCTGAAATTTCAGAGATAACAAGGTCGTAGCCTTTATCTTTTAGTTTTGGCTTTACAAATTCTAAAATTTCAGCGTGTGGTACTGGTGAAACGCCAACTACAATAGTGTGGTCCTTGTCGGCTGCGTGAAGGCTTAGAGCAACTAAAGATGCGGTTAAAAGTTTGATAAATTTCATTGTTTTTCCTTTTTTATTTGGTTTAAGCGACGCTAAAAAGGTAAAAGCTTTTACGTCGCTTATTTAAAATTTTAATTAAAATGCTGGAAGAATCGCGCCGTTGTATTTGATCTCGATAAATTTCTTAACTTCTGATGAGTTTATAGCCTTATCAAGAGCCTTTATTTTAGGGCTATTTTCGTTGCCAGACTTTACTACAACATAGTTTACATACGGGCTATTTTTGCTTTCAAGCACAAGTGCGTCTTTTACCGGATTAAGATTGGCATTTAAAGCGTAGTTTGTGTTAATAACTGCGATAGTAACATCATCAAGCGTTCTTGGTACTTGAGCAGTCTCTATCTCTTCAAATTTAAGCTTTTTAGGGTTATCAACTATATCAAGCGGAGTTTTTAGTGGATTATCGTTTAGCTTAATAAGTCCAGCATTTGCAAGAATATCTAAAGCACGGCTTTCATTTGTCGGATCATTTGGGATAGAGACCACTGCGCCATCTTTAAGCTCTTTGATATCTTTGATCTTTTTAGAGTAAACTCCCATTGGCTCAAGATGAACGCCAACTGTTTTTACAAGGTGAGTGCCTTTGTTTTTGTTAAATTCTTCAAGATATGGGATGTGCTGAAAGAAGTTTGCGTCAAGGTCGCCGTCCTCTGTCGCAAGGTTTGGCGTGGTGTAGTCGTTAAATTCTTTGATTTCAAGCGTATAGCCATCTTTTGCCAAAATAGGCTTTACAACCTCTAAAATTTCAGCATGAGGGATAGGTGTAGCACCAACGATTATTGTTTTTGATTTATCAGCTGCATTTGCACTTACACTAAGACCAAGAGCAACTAAAGAAGTGAGAAGTAGTTTTTTCATTTATTATCCTTTTTTAAAATTTGCCAAGCACCAAAAAAGGATAAATTTAAGCTAGAAGATTAAATTTCTTTTTAAGCGCTTAAGCTAGTTCTAAGCACTTAAAAAGAAATTTTGTGCTTAGAGATTAGTCTTTCGACAACGCATTTTTTAATAGGCGGCACATGTGGCACATATCTGATTTCATCTTTTATCCTTTCAGCTAAAAATTAATTCGGGCAATTTTAAGGAAAAAAGCTTAAAATCAGATAAAAACAAAGGCCTATTTTTTAGAAATTTTATATAAGTAGTTACCTAAAACTTGAAAAATTTGAACCATAATGATAAGAATAACCACGGTGTAGAGCATGATATCTGGGCGAAATCTTTGATATCCGTAGTTTATAGCGACAGATCCTAGTCCACCACCACCAACTGCTCCAGCCATCGCTGAAAAGCCGATATTTACAATAAGCGTTAGCGTAAATGCCGAGATAATGCCAGGAAGTGCCTCTACAAACATCACTCTAAAGATGATCTGAAATTTCGAGCTTCCAAAGCTTTGAGCAGCTTCGATGATACCTTTATCAACCTCTTTTAGAGCGTTTTCAATAAGCCTTGCTACGAATGGAGCTGCTCCAATAGTTAGCGGAACGATCGCAGCTGTGGTGCCAATACTCGTGCCCACGATCATTTTTGTGACTGGAAAGAGCACGATGATGAGGATGATAAACGGAAAGCTTCTAAGCACGTTTATAACGATATCAAGTACAAAATAAAGCTGTTTATTTGGCTTTAGTCCGTCTTTGTCTGAAAGTATGAGCAAAACCGCAGGTATGAGGCCTATGGCAAAGGCGAGCAGGGTAGAGACGATGCTCATATATAGTGTCTCGCCGATAGCTGGCAACAGTATCCTCGAAAACACATCTGGAAATTTAGAAAAATCAATACCAAACATCAAGCAACCTCCCATAAAACGCCACTTTGCTTGATGTAGTTAAGCACGTTTTCTTTATCTTTTTCATCTATGTTTATGACGAGCGAGCCAAGAACATTTTCGTTTAGCTTCTCAAGCTTACCCCAGACTATGTTAAAGTCGATATTTAGGCTTCTAGCCATATGCGTGATCACGCTATTTTGGGCCACTTCTTTTGGGAAAAATAGCCTGATATTTGTGCCAGTACTTGGCAGAATTTCAACTTCGCCCAAAAACTCTTTCATCTTCTCATCTGGCTTTAAAAATAGCTCTTCGATGCTTCCAGAGCCTATGATCTTGCCACCTTCAAGCAGTATTGCACGTTTTGCGATCGATTTTACAACCTCCATCTCGTGCGTGACGATGACGACGCTGATGTCTAGCTCTTTGTTTATCTTTTCAAGCAGCTCTAAAATTTGATTTGTTGTATTTGGATCAAGAGCCGAAGTTGCCTCGTCGCTTAGTAAAATTTTAGGATTTAAAGCAAGTGCTCTGGCGATCGCCACACGCTGTTTTTGTCCGCCACTTAGCTCGCTTGGATAGCTTTTTGCCTTACTTTCAAGACCGACTAAATTTAAAAGCTCTTTTACTCTTTTTTCGGTCTCATCACTTTTATAACCCCAAAATTTAAGCGGAGTAGCGACGTTTTCAAAGACATTTTTTCTAGCCATCAAAGCAAAATGCTGAAATATCATCCCAACATCTCGCCTTAAATGCCTTTGCTGCGTCTCATCTAAATTTTTTATCTCTTTATCAAAGACTTTTAGGCTGCCACCTTGATAGCTCTCTAGGCCATTTATGCATCTTAAAAGCGTTGATTTACCAGCACCGCTATGACCCACGATAGCAAAAATTTCACCCTTTTTAACCTCTAAATTTATATCAAAAAGGATCTGCGTATCACCATAAAATTTACTTAAATTTTCTATTTTTATCACTATTTTTCTCCAAGAGCTTCTAATTCTTCACATACTTTTTTAAATTTAGCCTCAGCGCTATCTAAAGCCTCTTTGTTCGTCTCTATAACTTCTTTTGGTGCGTTTGCCACGAAATTTTGGTTATTTAGCATGCCTGAGAGTTTGGCTATCTCTTTTTCAAGCTTTGTCTTTTGAGACCTTAGCCTTGTGATGATGCCGCTCATATCAAGCCCTTCAAGCGGGACAAATGCCTCTAAATTTTCGCTCACATCTCTTATTGAATTTTCTATTTTCTCATCTACAAAACCGATTTCTTCGCATTTTGCAAGCAGCTTGATATACTCTTTAACCTCGTCAAGATCGATTTTTTCATTAAATTTAACAAAGGCTTTTGCTATCTTTGAGTTGCCAAGATCGATGGTAGCTTTTGCACGACGAATCGCCACGATCGCTTCGATAACTAGCTCAAATTTCTTCTCAACATCTAAATTTCGCTCTTTTACCTCTGGGTAGCTCATCACCATTATTGATTTTGCGTTTTCAAGATGCGTGCCGCTAAGCTCTTGGAATAGATACTCTGAGAGAAACGGCATGAAAGGGTTTAACAGCTTCATCGCCTCTTTAAATATACTTCCAAGCTCTTTTACGCTCGCTTTATCAGCCTTGCTAAGCTCGATGCCCCAGTCGCAAAACTCATCCCAAAGGAATTTATAAAGTGTGTTTGCTGCGTCGTTAAAGCGGTAGGCGTCGATGTTTTCGCGCACCTCTCTCACGCACTCGTTAAAGCGGCTATTCATATAAATTCCAAGCTTTGTTTGAAGTTTGATATCCTCTAAATTTTCAAATTTACTCTCATTTAGCATGAGATATTTGCTCGCATTATAAAGCTTGTTGGTGAAATTTCTTACCTGCTTCATCTTGGCGTCGCTTAGCTTGATATCGCGTCCTTGAACGGCTAGAAGAGTTAGCGTAAAGCGCAATATATCGGCGCTATACTCATTTATACTATCAAGCGGATCGATGACGTTGCCAAGACTCTTGCTCATCTTTCTGCCAAATTCATCCTTTACAAGCGCGTGCAAATAAATGTCGTCAAACGGTAGCTTACCAAGGGCGTTTTCACCCTGAAACATCATCCTAGCAACCCAGAAAAATAATATATCAAAGCCAGTTATGAGAAGGTTGTTTGGATAAAACTCAGCAAGGTCTCCTTCAAACCATTTTTCATTTTTTAGCTCATTTTCATTGCCCCAGCCAAGCGTGCTAAATGGCCAAAGACCAGAGCTAAACCACGTATCTAACACGTCTGGGTCTTGGTGAAAATTTTTACTTTTGCACTTTTTGCACTCGCATGGCTCTTCCTCGTCAGCCCACATGTGACCGCAATCATCGCAGTAAAATACTGGAATTTGATGTCCCCACCAAAGTTGGCGTGAGATACACCAGTCTCTTAGCTCTCTCATCCACGCGTTAAAGCTGTTTATCCAGTGCGGTGGATAAAATTTAGCAAGACCCTCTGAGACCTTTTGTATCGCCTCATCTGCGATCTCTTTTTTGACAAACCACTGCTTTGAGATGTATGGCTCGACGACGTTTTTGCAGCGGTAGCAGTAACCTACTTGGTTTTCGTAGTCTTCTATCTTTTCAACATTGCCAAGTTTTTCAAGCTCGGCTACTACGATATCTCTAGCCTCAAGCCTCTCAAGTCCTGCAAATTTATCGCACTTGTCGTTTAAAATGCCTTTTTCATCAAAGACAGTGATAAACTCAAGGTTGTGCTTTTTGCCAACTTCATAGTCGTTTTGATCATGCGCAGGCGTGACCTTAACAAGGCCTGTTCCAAACTCCATATCAACGTGCTCGTCGGCGATGATCTCGATCTCTCTATTTATGATAGGTAGAACAACCTTTTTGCCGATTAAATTTTTATAGCGTTCGTCGTTTGGATTTACCATTACGGCGGTGTCACCAAAGTAAGTTTCAGGCCTAGTAGTAGCAACTACAACAAATTCGCTTGGCTTATCTGCAAAGTAGTATCTCAAATGATAAAGCTTGCCTTTATTTTCTTTGTGCTCGACCTCGATGTCAGAAAGTGCGCCATCATGCGTACACCAGTTTATCATGTAGTTTTTCTGAACTATTAATCCTTTGTCGTATAAATTTACAAAGGCTTTTTTTACAGCCTTTCTTAGGCCCTCATCCATGGTAAATCTCTGGCGAGACCAAGCTGGAGTGATGCCAAGTTTTCGCATCTGATGGACTATCATACCGCCACTTTTTTCTTTCCATTCCCACACTTTTTCTACAAATTTTTCACGTCCGAGATCTTCTTTTTTGACGCCTTGTGCTAGGAGCTGCTTTTCAACGACGTTTTGAGTAGCGATGCCGGCGTGGTCAAGTCCTGGCTGCCAAAGTGTCTTGTAGCCATCCATCCTCTTGTAACGAGTCATGATGTCTTGGAGTGTGAAGGTTAGGGCGTGTCCGATGTGAAGCGAGCCAGTCACGTTTGGAGGTGGCATCATAATGCAAAATTTACGTCCATCTTTTTGGATATCTTTGTTCGCGTCTATCTCGAAGTATCCGCGTTCTTCCCAAATTTTATAAAATTTATCTTCTATCTCTTTTGCATTGTAAAATTCTGCCACTTTTGTATCCTCTTTCGTTTAAAAAATGCTTAATGTTATCTAAAATTTGTTTAAAAAAATCTTTGCAAAAGTGGGGAAATATGGGCTTGGGGCGGTTAAACGCCCCAAAATTTATATAGCTTATTTGACAGTAAAGCTTCGCTGAGCTAGGTCGTAGTCGTTTTGTCTTTCGTTATACATATTTTCAGTAGTGACCGCACCAAGCGAGCATTTGCCGCCAAGTCTTACACGATAAGGTGTGTAAAGCACAGCCTCTCTCTTATCACTATCTAATGTATAAAAACTTAAAACGCGATCATCTTTTATGCTCTGATATTCAAGCTCAATGCTATCTTTAAGACTCTTATTAAAGCCACTTAAATTTTCATTTATTGGCTCAAAGCAGCTGCTTACGATCTCGTTTATTACACCATTTTTAACCATAGCTTTAGAATTTATCACTATTTTTGAATAGACAACATCATTTACTCTTAGGCTATTTAAATCGATCTCTTTGCCTTTTTCATCGACAAACGTTCTATAAACATCAAGCTCTTTTGGCTCTATTTTGTGCTTGATCTCAAGTGGCACATAAGCGTAGCTTAAAATAGTGGCATATAGCTTGTTTTCGCCAAGTGGCGTGATGGTAAAATTTCCATCTTTTGCTGTAAATGATACGCTTAAAAGGCCATCAAATTCTTTGCTTTCGCCATTGTAGCTAAGCTTAAATTTATTATTTTTTTCGCCAACATCTTTGCCAAAATAGGCATTTAGTGCTCTAAGGGTAAATGCGCGCTCTTGCGTTGAGCTAAGCTCATTTAAATTTGTGATCAAGAAATTTGCAAGATCATCTGAGTAGTCGTTTTTCTCAAAATATTTTGCGTGCAGATACAAGATAAATGCATTGTCTCTCATCTTTGAGCCAAAGCTAGAATAATCCCTGCTGTAATCAGCTATCTGAGCTTTTTTAATATCTTTTAGCGCCACCTTTGCTTCGTCATTTAAGCCGTTTAGCTTTAGAGCCGCTGCCATTAGATATTTATTAAGTGCAGTCGTATTGTAAGCTTTGTGGTCATAAATTTTATTTAGCACCGATTTATCAGCAACATTTGCGCGGGAGCTTACATAGATAGCATATAGAGCTTCAATATCTGTATTTGTATATTTTAAGAGCGAATTTAATACTCTTTGCTTTACATTTTTATTTAGCTCATATCCAGCCTCTTCAAGATCAAGCATCACATCAGTTGCATAGATCGAAGCAAATGCATTAGTACTACCTAGATCGCTCCAGTAGCCAAAGCTACCATCTGGTTTTTGCATCTTAATTAGCTCACTCATACCGCTTGCAATAAATCTCTTTTGATCATTTTTTTCAAGCTCATCTTTTGGCTTTAAATTTAAAAGCGCAAGCAACCTTGAGCTCCTTTGCTCCGCACATCCGTAAGGGTACTCGACTAAATTTTTAGAAGCTGCTAATAATACGCTTGAGACCGAGCTAGACGCATCTATACTAACATTATGAAAGCCTTTTGGAAGCGAGATCATGCTTTCTTTGTCAAAGACGCTACTTTTTGCATAGGTGCTAATCGTATAAGGATTAACTACATCAAGTAAATTTTGAGCTGTTTTTGAGCTATTTTTGTCGCTTATTGTTATATTGTATTCGCCAGTTCCAGCTTCAAGAGCTGAAATTTTAAATGTAAAGGTTTTATTCTCAAGCGGCTTTAAATTCGCATTTTCTTTTGTTTTGATGCTTAAATTTTTACTGCTAGCCACTTTTATGGTTAAATTTTTATCCTCATTTGTTGTGTTTATGAGCCTTAGGTTTGCATTTAGCTCATCGCCTTTTAACAGATAAACTAACGCACTTGGCTTAATAATCACACCATCTTTTACTAAAATTTCTTTATTTACCGCATTCATGCTATTTTCATTATTTGCCACGACATCTACTCTAATGGCAGAGTTAAAGCCATTTGGTGTTTTAAACTCGTATGAAATTTCACCATTATCGTCAGCTTGAAGGCTTACTAAATTTGCATATGTTTTTACCTTTTTACTATCGACCGGGCTAGCATGTTTTGCCATTTTTGCCTCCATAGCAAGTGCCGCCATATCGCCACCAAAGCTTAAAGTTTTGCCCTCGACCTTATAGTTTGTGAGCATATTATAAATGTCATAGTCAAAAACACCATCTGGTAAAATTTTGTCAAAAAATTTAAGTGGATCAGCTGGCTTTTGTGACGTTATATCAAGCACGCCAACATCTGTGATAAATAAATTCACATAAGCTTTTGGCTTTGTTTTTAGAGAAATTTTTATATTCTCATCACTTTTTGCTGTATTTGGTGCATCAAGACTTAGATCAAGTATCCTTGATGACTTATCAGCTTTAGCATAAACCTTACCGTAAGTTCTAAACGGAGTTAATCCACCATCTGTCATGCGGTAGATATTTGCACTCACGTAAAGTCCGCTAAAATCAAAATCAAGTTTAAATTTCACATTTGCTGAGTTATTTTTTATCTTAACGACCTTGTAGGCTTTCACGCCACCATCTTCAAGTGTAACAAGAGCGATACCTTCTTTTATGGCTGAGCTTATATCAGCACTTAGTTCATCGCCTTTTTTGTAGATATTTTTATTTAATTTGATTTGAGATTTGCTAAGCTCTTTTGTTGGTGCTAGAGTCGAGTAATTGTAGCCACTTACGTCCATATCAAGGCTTGTGCTTGCTCCACTTACTAGATTTGTAGCGATGATCACATATGAGCCACTTTGTGTAAATTTGTAGCTAAACTCGCCATTGTCTTTATAAAAATTCTCCACATCTTCTAGAGTTTGAAACCACTTTATATAGCCATTTGCATCTCTTTGGTATTGCCAAGTAACACGTTTTATATCAAATTTTAAATTTGATTTTACGGCCTTTTGACTTGACATATCTACCACAACCGTTCTTATTTTTACATCTTCGTTCGGCTCAGCAAATGTCGTGCTTGCTGCGATACCGACCATATCCTTGTAAGGATAGAGAGTAAAGCTTTTTGTGTCGCTTACATTTTTGCCATCATCATTTACATTGAAATTTATCACGCCTGTTATGATAGAAGAGGCATTTTTAGTGCTAAAGCTAAGATCTATCATTTGGCTTGATTTACCATCTTTTGAAAGAGTGAGATCATTTTCAAAAGATGGATAAGCACTTGGTTTTAGCGTATTATTTTTAAATTTATACTCTTTAAACTCGCTATTTTTATATTCATCATCAAAAAAGCTCACCTGCATGCTGCCATCAAGCTCGCTAGCAGCGCCACCAAAGAGATAGTTACTAGCTAGATTGGCTCTAACAAGCTCATTTGCGAAAAATTTATCTCTCTCAAGCGCTATCTCATTTTTTATCCTATTTGGTATAAAACTCTCAACAAAAAATGGCACATTTGAGATCACTTTGCTTGCGTAAATTACTTGCATATTAAATCTGCCACTAAGATCGCTTAGTATCTCTTTTTCAAAATTTACCATGCCAACGTCATTTGTATTTTTTGAAATTTCAGCACTACTTTTGCCTTGTGGATCGAAAAATTTTATCTTTATAGGCATATTTTTTAAAGGATTAAAATCTCTATCTCTTAGATAGATTGCACCCTTTAAACTCTCATTTGGTCTTATGATATTTGAAGCAAAATGAACGTACGCATCGATGCTCTCACTGGCATTTTGGCTCATAAATTTCGCTTCATTTAGCGCTTCGTCTTCTTTTAAAATAAGAAAATTTTGCTCTTTTCCAAGAGAGACAACCACTGAGGAGATATCTTTGTAAATATCTTTTTTATTGAATTTAAAAACGCCTATATCATTTGTCGCACCAACTGCGATCTCTTCGTTTTTCTTGCCATAAATTTTTACATTTGCATTTGGAAGCATTGTATTTTCGCCAAGACGATTTGCAAATACAAAAATTTCATCCTTACCAAGCTTTGCATTTACGGCGATATCACTTAGATAGACTACTTTTGAGACGCTCTTATCTTTGCCGTAGTTTAAATTTATCTTATAAACGCCGTCTCCAGCTCCGGCAAAGTCAAGTTTGATTTTATTTAGTGAAATTTCATTTAATGCGCCATCAAGCTTATAACTTTTGCTTGCCACTTTTGTGCTGAAGTTGCTTAACTCTTCGTTATTGTCATTAAAATTTAAGAAATATCTAAAATTTTGATCACTTAACTTTTCAATGCTTACATTTAGCTCAGGTAAATTTGCACTTCTGATACCGATCTCACCGACGCTTGAGATATATGGCTCATTATTTATAAAATTTGCAAATGGAGTAAAATTGCCAGCTACTACTTCATAGCTACTTTCTTCTCTTACTACATTTCTATCATCGCCAAAGCCTGGCTTAATGGTGATTTCATAACTATTTTGTGGCTTAAAATCGTCGCTTGTAATATCAATATAGTAATAATACTCGCTAAGCTCTGAGTTTTCTTCATAGTTGTCACTATATTTAACGTCACTAATGCTAAAGTTTTTTACACCTTTAATGTTTATAAATTTTTTTAAGTTAATATCGTCATCAAGCCAATTTTTTAGATAAATTCTAAAGCCCAAGATGCCATTATCAAGGCTTACTGGATAAATTTCTGGTATCTCAAGACTCTTTGCATTATCATTTATATTTGCGCTCTCTTCGCTTATTTCATCGGTAAAATTTACTATCGTTTCACCTGAAAGCGTTGCGCCAAATTTGCTCTCAAATTTTTCACCAAAATCAAAAACTGGATTGCTTAAATTTTTATCAAGATTAAGCTCAAAGCTATTGTTAGAAAGCTCAATCACTTTAAATTTCGCATCTTTTACAACAATATTTTTGATAGCTTCAATATTTACTTCATCATTAAATTTAAGTATATATTTGCTATCGCTTATTTTTTCTATCTTTGTTAACTCAAATTCTTTCGTGGCAAAACTAGCAGTGCTTCCGTTTTCAAGCTTGCAGCTATAATCCAAACCAGCATGCATATCTTTTGTAAAAAGTAGCAAGCTTTGATTATTAAATCTAACCGTACCATTTAACGCTGGTTGGCACAAAAGTAGCTTTTTATCGCTTAGCATACCAACAAAATTTTTATCGACTTTATCTTCTAGCCCAAACTCTACGCTTAGGGGCGATTTTATCTGCGCAGCGCCATTTAGGCTCAAAGCATATAAATTTGTCATTCCCAAAAGTGCTAGAAGCGCTACTTTTTGCCACATTTTATCTCCTTATTTTTATTGTTATTTCACTTTGATTTGAGTTTTGATCAAGGCATTTTATGCTGTGCTCGCCAAGAGTTAGATCAAACTTTTTTTCGCTTGCATTTTCTATCTTAGAAAAGTTCAAATCATCTATTTTTAGGTAAATTTCATCGCCTAAAAACGCGTAGCATTTTACCATAACTTGTGTAATATTTTCATCTGTCACTATCTCTTCATTGTCATACGGATAGGCAAAAACTGGCTTTTTATCTTTAAAAATTTCAGCACAAGGACTTTTTTGTATCTCATCTTTATCCAAAAGCTCATTTTTAACCAAAAAATCAAGCTCTTCACCTCTTAAACTTTCGCATTTATCTTTTAAATCTACACCCTTTATCCTATCATCAAGCGCCATTTTTTTGCACTTTTCATAGTTAAAGGCATCAAGGCAGGTTGACAGCTTTTCTATGCCATCTGGCTCACTCATAAATCTTAACTTCTCTTTTTGAGCGATTATCTTAAACATATCAAAAAGACTCTTTGATACGTCATTTAGTCCTGTTAATTTATCAGTTTTACTGGCATTAAAATTTCCAATCCAAATAGCAATTGTGTAATTTTCATCAACACCTATTGCGTAAAGATCACGTGAGTTTGCGCTTGTGCCAGTTTTAAAAGCGATCTTTGGCGTGTTTTGGGCGTACTGCCAAGCGTTTTTTAGATATGACCTTGAGGCTTCGCTTAGCATTTTAGTGGTTAAATAGGCACTTTGAGGCGAGATGAGAGTTACATTTTTCTCTTCATTTTTATAGTTCTTTCCAGCAAACTCAAGCGGCCTATAAATGCCATCATTTGCATAAATAGTATAAAGATGAGCAAGATCAAGCAGGTTCATTTCAGCACTTCCAAGCGTTATAGAGGCTCCGTAATGCTCTTTATCTTCATCTACTAAATTTACCTTTTCAAGTAGTTCGTAAAGCGAATTGTCTTTTAGTTTTAAGTTTAAATTTATAACCGGAATATTTAGGCTGAAATTTAGAGCATCTTTTGCGCTTACGATACCTAAAAAATCATTACTAAAATTCTTTGGAGCATACTCTTTTATATAAATTTGCGTGTCAATTAACTGAGAATTTGGCGTTATAAGCCCACTATCAAGCGCAAGTGAGTAGATAAAAGGCTTTAGTGTGCTACCGGTGTTTCGCTTCATATTTAGAGCTGAGTTTTTGCCATCACGTGCGTGCTCATCGTGCGAGCCTATGAAGGCAACAACGCTCATTTTTTTGTTATCGATGACCACGGCAGCAGCGTTGTTTGCATTTTTAGCCTTCAGCGAAAACATCGCATCTTTTAAAATTTTAAGCATATCTTTTTGTAAATTTAGATCCAGATTTGCCTTTGAAATTTGGTTTTTAAAAGCGACATTTGCATAATCTTCCGCGGTTACGATAGCTTTTGCTCTTACGTTTTTAAATGGCTCAGCCTGCGCTCTTTTAAATGCACTAAGATCGATTAAATTTGCCTTGTAAAGCATCTTTATGACCCTGTTTTTTAAGGCATTTATGTTTGAGACGCGGTCAAGCCTATTTTTATTTGGATTTTTAGGGATCGTGCTTAAAAGTGCGGCCTGGGCGTAGCTAAGCTCATTTAGCTCTTTACCGAAATAAAAAAAGCTAGCCGCCTTTGCTCCCTCAATATTGCCGCCGTATGGGGCTAAATTTAGATAAAAATTTAAAACTTCATCCTTGCTAAAGTGAAGCTCGAGCTGAAATGCTCTAAAAATTTCTCTTATCTTATTTTTATAGCTTCGATCACTTGGCTCAAGCATCCTGGCTACTTGCATCGTGATAGTGCTAGCGCCTATGCGGTTGTCGCTTCTTAGGTTGTGAAAAAATGCTCTAAAAATGGAGGCAAAATTTACACCAAAATGGTAGTAAAAGTATCTATCTTCAAAGAGAATGACGCATTGTTTTAGCGAGTTTGGGAAGCTTTGCTCGTGAAATCTCCAAATTCCGTCGCTACTAAGCTTCATATTTATGATCTCGCCATTTTTATCAAGCAAAATTTTGGCTTCGTCTTTTTTAAGCGCGTCTAAATTTAGTGGATAAATTTGATCAAGTATCAAAAAAATAGCAACCATTAGAGCCAAAAATAGGGCAGGGAATTTTAAAAATTTAAACTTTTTCATCCGCGTGATTATAGCTGTTAAAGTTTAAGTAGCTATAATTAGACCTTTTTAAAAAAGAGGAAGACATGCCCTTATCTAGGTTAAACAAAGAACAATACACCGCCGCAACTGCGCCATTTGGACACAATCTCATCATCGCTTCAGCTGGCACTGGTAAGACTAGCACCATAGTCGCTCGCATCGCTCATCTTTTAAATTTAGGCGTAAAGCCAGAGAAAATTTTGCTTCTAACTTTTACAAACAAAGCAGCCAGCGAGATGATAGAGCGCTTAAATAGGTATTTTGATAAGCAAATCACCTCCAAAATCACCGCAGGCACCTTTCACTCGGTCTCATTTTCGCTTTTAAAAAGCCTTGATAAAGGCGTCACGCTAAAGCAACCAAGCGAGCTAAAGACGCTTTTAAAAAGTCTTGTTGAGAGGCGTAAATTTTACCATTTAAGCGACGTCAAGCCTTACGGCGGAGCCTATCTATACGACCTTTACTCGCTCTTTCAAAACAGCGAGCAAGGCACAACTTTTGGCAAATGGATAAGCCAAAAGATCGAAGAGCAGGGCGTTTATGCTGAAATTTATGAAGATGTTTTAGAGGAGTTTGAGGCTGAGAAGGCTAAATTTTCTTACGCTGACTTTAACGACCTTCTTATCAAAATGCGCGATGAGCTAAAAAATGGGGCGAATTTAGCTTATGATGAAATTTTGATCGACGAGTATCAAGATACAAACACCCTTCAAGGCAGCCTAATAGACGCATTTAAGACAAAGAGCCTCTTTTGCGTGGGCGATTTTGATCAGAGCATTTATGCATTTAACGGCGCAAATATCGAGATCATTGGCTCATTTAAAAATCGCTTCCCAAACGCAAATATCTACGCTTTAAATGTAAACTACCGCTCAAGCTCAAGCATACTTGCCCTTGCAAATAAGGTCATAAATAACAATCCAAGACTTTATGAAAAACACCTAACCGTGAGCCGCGAGGGAAATTTCAAGCCTCCAAGGCTGCTTGTCTATAACGAGCTTTTTGATCAGTATCAAAACATCGCCGACATCATCTCGCTCTCGCCATTTAATAGAGAAAATATCGCCATAATTTTTAGGAATAACTCATCAGCGGACGGTATCGAGGTCGCGCTAAAAGAGCGAGGTATCAGCTCAAAGCGAAAGGGTGGGGTGAGCTTTTTTGAGAGCCGCGAGATCAAGGCGCTCATCGACATCATGGGAATTTATGTCAATCCAAAAGATATAATGGCATTTATCCATATCTGTGAATACGCAAAGGGCGTTGGCAGCGCAGTTAGCAAAGAAATTTTTGATGCGCTGCTTAAGCTTGGACATGGAAATTTAATAAAAGGGATAGTTGAGCCAGATGAGAGTGTAAATATCTCATCAAATAAAAGGCGAAACTACCAGCTAGGCCTTTTTGACGACCTTGATGAATTTGCCGAGGTTTCGAGGTTTTCTAAGCTTGGCTTTAGCGATAAATTCCTAGGACACCCTGTGCTAAAACTACAAAAGCTAAGCGAGAGTGGGGTACAGTTTTTATATGAAATTTACAACTTTTTAAGAGGCATGAGAAATATCTCAAAGCCAGCCACGATGATAAATGAGATAAAAACTAGCAAAATTTACTCGCTCATAGTTGAAAATCTCAGCACAAAAAGGGCAACTCTAAAAAATGGCAATGTTGATCTAGCACTCAAAGAAGAGGTCAAAGAGCGTATAATGGCAAAGAGCGTGGTGCTAAGTGAGCTAGCTAAAAAATATCAAGATATCAGTAAATTTTACAACTTCTTAGCCCTTGGTAGCAACGAGATGAGCGAAGGGCAGGGCGTTAGCTTGCTTAGCGTGCATGCGAGCAAGGGGCTTGAGTTTGATCAAGTTTTCATAGTAGATCTCGCGCAAAACCGCTTTCCAAATTTAAAGCTAATGAGCATGGGCGGCAGCCTAGAAGAAGAGAGGCGGCTCTTTTACGTAGCCGTAACTCGTGCAAAAGACGAGCTCTATCTTAGCTACGCAAAATACGACAAGATAAAAAAGGTGACCTACCAACCAAGTAGGTTTTTGATAGAGGCTGGCATGGCAAAAGAGGAAGCTTAAAGAGAATTTTAATCTTATTAAGTAAAATTGACTAATTTTTTACAAAGAGAAGCAATGAAAAAATCTAAAATTTTAATAATCCTGCTTATTTTAGGCGTCGGTGGATATTTTATCTATGATAATTTTTTTAAAATAAAAGATGAAAAGGTGGAATTTATCACCAAAAAAGCAAAAAGGGGCTCATTTAGCAAAAAGGTCGATGCCACTGGAGAGATTTTCGCTACCGAGCTAGTTGATGTGGGAGCGCAGGTGAGTGGCCAGATAAAAAAACTCTACGTTAAGCTTGGAGATCAGGTCAAAAAAGGCGATATGATCGCAAGTATCGATAGCTCGACCCAGCAAAATAGCATAGACAATAAAGAAGCACAGCTTGCTATCTACAAAGCTCAGCTTGAAAGCGCAAAAGTGGCTCTAAACATTGCAAAAACGCAGTTTGATAGAGAAAATGCACTATTTGCCAAAAACGCCACCTCAAAGCAAGAATTTGAAAGCGCAAAAAACACTTATAGCTCAAATAGCGCAAAAATAAAGGAGCTTGAAGCTCAGATAAAGCAGACAAATATCGAGCTAAGCACTGCTAAGATAAATTTAGGCTACACAAAGATCACCGCCCCAAGAGATGGCACCGTAGTAAGCGTACAGGTCGAAGAGGGACAGACTGTAAATGCCAACCAAACTACACCAACTATCGTAAAGATCGCAGATCTTAGCTATGTCAAGATGAAGATGCAAATAGCCGAGGGCGACATCACAAAGATAAAAGTTGGCACGCCAGTTGAATACTCGATCCTCTCTGAGCCAACGAAAAAATTTCAAACGACGGTTAGTTCGATCGACCCTGGCTTAACGACATTAAGCGATGGTAGCTACGGCTCTAGCAGTAGTAGCAAATCCACAAGCTCAAGCACTTCAAGCAACTCAGCTGTTTATTATTATGCTCAAAGCATAGTTGAAAATAAAGATAAAATTTTAAGAATAGGCATGACCACGCAAAATGAGCTTTTAATAGCAAACGTAAAGGATGCTATCATCGTGCCAAGTATTGGTATTAAAAAAGATGAAAACGGCACATTTGTCTATGTTCTAAAAGATGGCAAAGCGGTAAAAACAGCGGTCAAAACTGGCATAAAAGACAACCTCGATACGCAGATCATTAGCGGTGTGAACGAGGGCGACGAGATCATCACATCACAAGGCTCAGCAAGCGAGATAGCCAAGATGATCGAAAAAGAAAATAAGAAGTTTTAAGTGATAAGCCTAAAAAATATCACAAAAAGCTTTAAGCTAGGTGACAATGAGATAGAGATATTGCATGGCATAAATTTAGAGATAAAAAAGGGCGAATTTATAGCCATTATCGGTCAGTCTGGCTCTGGCAAATCAACGCTTATGAACATCCTTGGTTGCCTTGATAGCCCAAGTGGCGGGCAGTACTTGCTAGAGGGCAAAGATATATCAAAATTTGATAGCGACGCACTTGCTAAGCTTAGACGAGATAAATTTGGCTTTATCTTTCAAAGATATAACCTTCTTAGCACGATGAACGCCCTTGAAAATGTCGCACTTCCTAGCATTTACGCAGGAGCAAATAAGAGCGACCGAGAAAAAAGAGGAATGGAGATTTTAGACTCTCTTGGCCTTAGCGAAAAGGCTAAAAATTTACCAAATAAACTCTCAGGCGGACAGCAGCAAAGGGTCTCCATAGCAAGGGCGCTGATGAATGGTGGCGAGATCATATTGGCTGACGAGCCAACAGGAGCGCTTGATAGCAAAAGTGGGCTAAGAGTGATGGAAATTTTAGTGGATCTTTACAAAAAAGGTCACACCATCATCATCGTCACGCACGATCCAAAGATCGCCGAGTACGCGAGTAGAGTGATCGAGATAAAAGATGGCAACATCGTAAGTGATAATATAAAAAATAGTGAAATTTTTGAGGCCAAAAAGCAAAGCCAACCAGAAAAAAGTAAATTTACATACTATAAAGATCAGCTAATTGAAAGCTTTAAAATGTCGGTAAATGCGATGCTAGCTCATAAACTAAGATCACTTCTTACTATGCTTGGTATTATTATTGGCATCACGGCTGTCATTAGCGTCGTAGCTCTTGGCAAAGGCTCACAGGAGCAAATTTTAGCTGGCATCAGAAAGATCGGCACAAATACGATCGATATCATGCCAGGAAAAGGCTTTGGCGATATGCTCTCAGGCAGGGTAAAAACGCTCTCTATAAGTGACGCAAATATGCTCTCAAAGCAGTCATTTCTGGACTCAGTCACTCCAAACACAAGTACTTCAGGCGTACTAACGTATGAAAATATCTCCTTAACAGCGACACTAAAGGGCGGTGGAGTAGGGAGCTTTGACGTAAATGGACTAAAACTAGAAAAGGGAAGAATTTACGATGAGGACGAGGTTTTAAACTCAGATTCTGTCACACTAATAGATCAAAATACCAAAAATAGCATATTTAAAAACGAAGACCCTATCGGCAAGATCATACTTTTTAATAAAAAGCCACTTCGCATTATAGGCGTTTTGCAAAAAGATGAGTTTAAAATCGGCGATGCTAGCTCTCTTAAAATTTATGCTCCATATACGACTGTGATAAATAAGATAACGGGCGATAAATTTATTAGCTCAATAACCGTAAAAGTAAATGAAAGCGTAAATGCTCAAATCGCAGAAAAGAGCCTAACCGATCTTTTAACGATAAAACACGGCAAAAAAGACTTCTTTACTAGAAATTCTGATAGCATCAAGCAAACTATCGAAGAGACGATCTCGACGATGCGCCTTCTAATATCAAGTATCGCCGTCGTCTCGCTCGTAGTTGGTGGCATAGGCGTGATGAATATCATGCTAGTCTCGGTCACCGAGCGCACCAAAGAGATAGGCATCAAAATGGCGATCGGAGCTAGACAGAGCAACATCTTGCAACAGTTTTTGATAGAGGCGGTGCTACTTTGCTTAATTGGCGGAGCTATTGGTATAGCCTTTTCTTACGCGATCGGATACATATTTAATAACTTTTTAGATGGCTTTAGCATGATCTTTTCAAAAGGCTCGATCGTGCTTGCACTTGTCACATCGATGGCGATTGGCATCATATTTGGCTACATGCCTGCCAAAAATGCCTCAAAACTAAATCCAATAGATGCGCTTTCAAGGGAGTAATATGAAATTTCTAAGCTTAGCTTTAGTGCTCGTTTTAAGCGGCTGCGCTGTTAAAAATATAGATGAAAACTACAAGCAAATTTTACTTGAAGATAACGCCAGTGGCGAGCTAAATTTAGACACTTCTTGGTGGAAGCAGTATCAGCAAAGCTACCTTGATGAGCTTGTAGTGCTTGCGCTTAAAAACAACACCAACCTTGCAAAAGCTGCGATAAATGTAAATAAAGCACTCGCTCAAGCTGGCGTTTTGCAGGCAAATCTTATCCCAAGCTTTAGTGCTGGCATCGAGGCCTCAAGCAGTAAAAACATAAAAGAGGGTGGTGCTTCTAGCAGAAATTTTGGCTCAAATATAGGGCTTAGCTACGAGCTTGATCTTTGG
Source organism: Campylobacter concisus (assembly GCF_902460665.1). Lineage (GTDB taxonomy): Bacteria > Campylobacterota > Campylobacteria > Campylobacterales > Campylobacteraceae > Campylobacter_A > Campylobacter_A concisus_AL. Next base: position 137,051 of record NZ_CABPUR010000003.1, read on the forward strand.
CAAAAGCTAGCAAATAGCAAAGATGCAGCGATGTTTGAAGCAAGGGCAACTAAATTTGATCTGGAAGCTAGCAAACTAAGTGTGATAAACTCCGTGACAGACGCCTATTTTCAGATTTTATATCTAAATGAGAGCATTAAAACTTATGAGCAAATTTTAGAAATTTATAATGAGCTAAATAAGATAGTCGGGCTTAAATTTGAGCTTGGCAAAGAGGAAGCGTTAAGCCTAAAACAGATAAACTCGCAGCTTTTAGGCGCTCAAAATAAGATAGAAAGTGCCAAAAAAGATCTTGTGACTGCTAAAAAAACGCTTAGGATTTTGCTAAATGAGAGACCAGAATTTGAGCTTAAATTTGAAGGACTCACGCTAAGCCCTATAAAAAGTGTGGGCGTTGATCTAGATGTGCCGGCAAGCGCCATAGCAAACCGTCCGGACCTAAGAGCGGCTATTTACCGCATAGAAGAGGGCATCCTAAACTATAAAGCTAGTCAAAAAGATTTTTATCCAAGCATCACGCTAGGAGCTAGCATCAAAAGTAGTTCAAGCACAAAAGAGGGCGCATTTAGCCTTAAATTTCTAAATGGCAACATCGCTTTAAATTTACCGTTTTTAAACTACTCTAAGCTAAAGTCAAATTTAAAAGTAAGCGAGGCAAATTTCGAGCTTGCAAAGCTAAACTACATAAGCACTCTAAATAGCGCATTAAACGAGATAGACGCATTTTACAAAGGCTACCTAAACGACGAAGCGCTACTTGCTAACTACCAAGAACAGATAAAAAACTACGAGGAAATTTCAAAAATTTACGAGCTAAAATACTCCTACGGCAAAGTCGAGCTAAAGCAGTTTTTGGAGGCTAAAAACAGCGAGCTAGAGGCTAAAATAGGGCTATTAAAAGCAAAATACATGCTTTTACAAGACGAGCTAAATATCTACAAAGCCATGGCAGGCAAATTTAATAGGTAAATTTATGAGCTCGGCTTGGGACTATGAGGCAAATGTATGTAGCAGTGATGGCAAATTTAGCGCCAAATTTGAAGGCTGTGAGGTCGCTATGGGCGCTCCAACCCTTGGCGAGCTACGACTTTTTATAAATAGCAAGCACTGTCTAAAATTAAAAAATGAGCCTTCAAACCACGAAAAAAGACTATCAAATTTTGATCAAAATTTAGTTAAAGATGACGATACGCTTCAAATTTTACTTAGCGAAAGGGCGACTGCTTGCTTTTTGTTTTCAGAGGACTCTAAATTTCTAGCTTTTTCTGAATGGACGGCAGATAAAATGCAGATCGTAAAGGTAGTGCACCTAGCCGATAAGAGCATAAAAACTGATAATAGGCGCAAAAGAGTAGTGGAATTTCTCTCATTTGATGATGGCTTGCTTGAAATTTTAGACTCGCCGATCTTTATGCCTAAAAACTACACACTGGATATCCGCACACTTTTTGACGATAAAATTTAATTCTTGAGCGAGCGCTTTATGTACATTTATCGCAGTTTTTGCAAGGTTAGTGCTCTGCGCTTAAAAGCAAGAACCACAAACTCCAAAGATAGCTCTTGCTCACTTTTTCAAAATAGGGTAGATCAAATTTTAAGTTATATATAAGATAAATACAAATTTCACATTTTTTGAAAAGTGTAAAATTTAACTAATTTTCTTACAAATATTTTTATGTCAAATTTAATGGATAAATTAAAATCATACAAAAGATAAAATCCAAAATAAGCCTATAAATCAATATTTAAATTCATATAAAAGAAAAAATAAGAAAATTAAAATAACAATTTGAAAATTATAGTTTTCAATACAAATATATAAAAAAGCTTGTATTTTACCTTTTAATATATTAATATAAGTATTATG
>NZ_CABPUR010000004.1:0-37252 GCF_902460665.1 Campylobacter concisus
TACTTACTTTAAAGATGCTTTTATTTGCACTAGCTCTTTGTTTTACAAACTCCATTAGCCCAAGCTCTATTAACTTACTATGAATAGGCACGAGCCTTATGGAATTTATGTTTTTTGGTACTCTTACCATCATCTCTATTTATACTAAAGCAAAGCACGTTATTGTGCTGCACAATGTCACATGCTCTTAGCTGAACTATCTCATTTATTCTCATGCCACTATATGCTGCTATCATAGTTATATAGTATAGATCATTTGCGTTTATCCGTTTGCTTGGTGATCTGGAAGATATCGAATGCGTACTGCAAGATGGAAGCTTGAATATAAGGGCGATGGATGACTTTGCACAGCTTAGAGGCATTTTAGAGTTCTTACCCGTAAACGAAACTAGCGTAGTTTTAAGCAATAGTAAGAAATTGGTCGAGGCCATAAAAGAATACGCCTTGCCAAAAGATAAAAACATAGACGTGCTAACCATGGCTGTTTCTACAAACGACGCTAAAAAACGACCGCAAGCTATTTTATAGAAAAATTTATGTTTTATTAACTAGAAGCAAGGAAAATTTATACGTTTTGATTCCTGAAAAGCTTGACGAAAATTTGCCTGCCGAGATCAAAAACGTAATAGAAACGATAAAAAAATACGCAAGCATAGCAAAAGCTGCCGAAGGGCCGAGCAAAGGCGAAAAAACCGCAAGTTCAAAAATAAAACTAGCCTCCATAAAACCCGTGCTAAGAGATATAAAAGACGGAGCCGAGCTAGTGGTAGCCGGAAGCGAACTATTTGCCATAATAGCAGGGCTATTTGGTTAGAATTTAGCCTTAAATTTGGGCTTGCGACTACCAGTTAAACCGAAAAACCGATTTTATACCCATGTCTACATACTAAGTTTTATCAAAATTCGGCAGATTACGGCGTCTTATTTCATTTTGCAATCATGGCGATGGGTTTATTTTTTTGTTTTTCTAGATTTTCTAGGTTTTACGTGTCCGATTTGATTTTTTGGGATATTCAAATATTCAAAAATATTTTTAAAGGCGTCAAGTCCTTGTATCGCCAAAATTTTCGCATCCATGTATTCGGACTTCGCATATGTACCCTGTGTCATATCGGGTGCATAACCCAGTACAGTTTTGGTTATTTTATATTTTACTTGATCTTCGATATCGTCTTTTTTCAAATTTTCCGAATGCCCGAGTAATTTCTTATCCGTACCTACATAGTCCTTAAAGCCAGCAAGAGCCAGCCACTCATCGATCGCGTTAGCAAAATTTCCTCTAAGTCTATGGACGCTTACCGTATTATCTTTTATTACCTTATCTATTTCGGCATTGAGAGCTTTGGATAGAGTTCCTTTGTTTGAATATACTTTTTTAATTTTTGCAATCCAGTCGTATTTGTAGAGATCTTTTAATAATTTATGCAATGGTATGTTTCTATAAAATATCTTATCGGCACCTTGCTTCGCAGTTTTTACCTTTAAAAACGGATGATTGCAATCCGTATAAAAACTATCTTTATTTAAATTATAAAATTCCTCCGTTCTTACGCCAGTTATTAGTAGAAATCTTAAACAATCTAAAATTTCTTTGCGCGCATTATCATGTTTGCCACTAAATATCTTTTTGAGCTCTTCAAGGGTAAAATTTCTTTTATCTGTTGTGTTTTTATCCACTTTATAGTTGCTAAGTTTTTCAAATGGATTACAACTCACATATTTTTCTTGCGCTGCGTAATTAAAAAATTTTCTTAGTCTACCTATTATATTATTTGCATTTCTCTTACTGGTTTTATCTTTTATATGCTTTTGAAATTTTTGTGCACTCAGTTGCTTTAATTCATAGATATTGTTGTTTTTCATATATTCTACTAATCTTTCAACGTCCTTTTTGTATCTCCCCAACGTATCATCAGAATACATCTGTTTATCCCCTTCGTGCATCTCATACAACTCATATGTTTCAAGCAAATCTATTTCTGGCTTAAGTTCATTATTTGCAGGCAATAGTTGTTTTTTACTTTTCGGTATTTTTTTAAGCGTTTCGCTCTCTAAGTACCCTGCAATATTGTCGGGTATAAATCGGTTATTGATAAATCTGCCGCCTTTTACTTCTTCATCCGTTACAATGCCGTACTTTATTACTTCTTCGGGTATATTGTAATTTTTAAGATCTATTACGCCTGTTTTCGGCTCATTTTGCATATCAAGTTCGTTAACCGAATTAATGGCGCTTTGAATTTTCATTGCAGTATCTTTGTAAACGACTTGAGTATAATGTTTGGTAGGCGTTGAGTCGTTTATTTTTTTTAAAATATTCGCTCTTTTTAGCCATTTATCTTTGTCTTTTGTATTTCTGGCGTAATTCTTTACGCAATAGTCCATATCTCTCTCAAGCTGCTCCTTATCTAGGGCGTCTCCGATAAAGCCCATCTCGATATTGTCTGTTTTGTTTATAAAAGCCTTTTCTATGCCAGAGTAAAACTTATAAAGCTTACCGAAGTCTGCGTTTTCTTCGTCAAGTAAATTTAAAATCTCTTTCTTCATATTTCACCTCTTTTTGCCAAATTATACATAACTAGCCAAAGATATTCAATAGAATTTCATCGCTAGAGATTGGAAAATATATTTAGACCATTCATAGCCTTTAACTTTGCTTTTAAAGAGATATCCTTGGCGTATACGTCTGTTGCTAGATCGGTAGCGTGCCCGAGTAGCACCGAAGTAACATCTGTAAAACCATTTTCTAAGGAGTAATTTTTAATAGCGGACGCAAAATTTGCCCTCAGTCTGTGAAAGCTTACGTTGGAGTCCGGTAAAACGGCATGAATATGTTTGTTAAGCCTTTTTCCAAGATAATTACAATCGCTTTTGCCTTTTTTTATTTTCGTTAACCACTTCATATCGCTTAGACGATATATATTTTTATGTATCGGCAACTCTCTAAATTTAAGGTCTCCGCCTTTTTGCTTGGCAGTTTGAACTTTGATAAATTTAATGCCGTCTCGCTCGCTTACGCTACTTTCATCTAAGCTCCAAATTTCGCTAAGCCTAAGTCCAGTGTGCAAGGCAAACGCCATATAATCTTTAAGCTCCTTTTTATCGGTCTTAAAAATCTTAGCCAGTTCGTCCATGCTAAAATTATCCTTCGGCGATTTTTGATATTTGGAAATTTTAAACGAGCTTAAAAGCTTAAACGGGTTTTGAGATATAAGGCCTATTTTGATAGCATAGTCAAACATTCTACTTGCGTAGCACGTGTAGTTATTGATAGTCTTTTTGTTAAGCTTTTTATTATTTAAGAGATGTAATTGAAAATCCTCGCAGTCCTGATAAGAAATTTGGGTTATCTGCTTGTGCTTAAAATAAATGTCAAGTGCTTTGGCTACTCTCTGATAGTATCCAGTATTTTTACTATTTGACTTCTTACTTTCGTTTTGAGCGTATCTGGATGCTATATCCGCAAATTTTATCGATTTTTGTGTTTTCTTTGGCCTATCGTTTTCTTGACATTCTTTTCTATTGACAAACATATCGTTGTCGGCTTTGGTAATCCCATAAATACCCGATATAACTTTTTCAAATATTTCTTTATATTCGGTCGTCGATAGCCGATGCGATTTGTTTTTAATATTTTTTTGAATGGTGCGTATCTTGTATCTTAACGGTAAATCAATAAATTTTTTGGTTTGAGCAGAATTACGTCTATTATCGGCTTCGTTTTTTATTTTTAAAGCGATGGCTTTGGCCTCAAACTCATTGTCCGTAAATAGACAATATTTGACGGTGATAATTTTATCATTTTTCAAAGCCTTATCGAAATAGTAGTAGCTTGGTCTATTTTTGATTCGAGTTATTAATTTAGAAGTCATTGCAAACTCCTAATCTAATAAGTAAACGATGTAACAGAAATCCAAATTCGGTGTAACAAAATAAAATCGTCCGAAATTTGAGACGAAAATATGGTGATATAGGCTGCTTAAAAATGCTGAAATACAGATATCTGAAGATATATTTTAAGAGTGGTTGTGGCCGGGAGATAGGGATTCGAACCCCAGGAGGCTTTCACACCTCAACGGTTTTCAAGACCGCCGCTTTCGACCGCTCAGCCATCTCCCGAATTAAGATTTGTGATTATAACCAACTTTGCTTAAAATTTACTATAATCTCTAAAATTTACTCTGTTTTTTCTTTAATATATGTAGCTCCATCATTTATCTTTTCTTTGGTCCATTCTTTAGCATTATGGGTATCTTCTTTTACACCATGCCAAGTATTTGAGCAACCAGCTACAAAAAATGCTATACAAGCTGCTAAAAATAAATTTCTCACTTGCTATTCCTTCGAGTAGTTATTTTTAAAGTTTGGAGGCGACACCCGGATTCGAACCGGGGATCAAAGCTTTGCAGGCTCATGCCTTACCACTTGGCCATGTCGCCATATCGTGGTGCCCGAGACCGGACTTGAACCGGTACGGTAAAAACTACCGAGGGATTTTAAGTCCCTTGCGTCTACCATTCCGCCACTCGGGCTAAGTTAATGGAGCGGGAAACGAGATTCGAACTCGCGACCCCAACCTTGGCAAGGTTGTGCTCTACCCCTGAGCTATTCCCGCGTTAAAGTTTGCAATATTATCCAAACATTGCTTAAAATTTTATTTTACTAAAACGAATTTCAAAATATTGTAAGCCATAAAAAGATAAAATATCAAAATCCACTTTGGGGTTATAGCTCAGCTGGGAGAGCGCTTGAATGGCATTCAAGAGGTCAGCGGTTCGATCCCGCTTAACTCCACCATAAATCTAAATACATCTATCATTATTTATACCTTACTGCAAAAATAACTTTTTACCAAAAAAATAAGATACCAATATGTAAAAATTTAATAAATAATTGATATTAAGACCCTTATCAACATTAGTAAAAGTTAATAACTAAAAAATAATTTTATAAATTTTTATCTTGCTTTAACAAAAAATAAAATAATATTCGCTATTAAAATTCAAAGGAAAAAAATGTTTTTAAAACGAGAAAAAATCATTTTCAACATCCACCTAATAATTGGACTAATCGCGGCTATTCCGCTAATATTCATGACTCTTTCAGCCCCATTTGCGTCTTATAGAGAAGAGATCAAAAGTGCGATAAATAAAAATTTTATAAACTTAGTTCCTAGCGAAAAAGAAAATTTAAGCCTAAATGAACTCCTAGTTAAAGCAAAAAATGAGATTCAATTTGATACGCTTGAAAGCTTACAAATAGGTGGAGCAAATGAAGCTTATCGTATAAGCATTACAAAGGATAAAAAGCAATTAAATTTCTTTATAGATCCAAGAAGTGGCGAGGTGATCAGCGAGGACTGGGGTGAGAAATTTCGTATCATTATCTTAAGCCTTCATAGAAATTTAGGCCTTGCTTTACTTGATAGCAAGATCTCAGCTAATATCGGCAAACAAATAGTTGCCATTAGCTCTATCATCATGGCTCTGCTTGCTATTAGTGGCCTCATCCTCTACGCACCAGCGATCAAACGAAATTTCTTAAATTCGCTAAAAATTAAACCAAAAGCAAAGGGCTACGCCTGCTTCTACAACCTTCACACCAGCCTTGGCACCTACGTGGCGATCTTACTTGTGGTGATGTCACTAACTGGACTTTACTGGTCTTATGGCTGGGTCAGAAGCGGCGTAAATAGTATATTTTTTGATCTAAAAATAGCTCCAATGAAAAAAAGTCTACCACAATCAAATTTACTTCCAATAAGCGACGAGAAATTCAAAGAGATCGAGACTGCGGAGCAAATTTTTAAAGATAACGTCACACTAGAGCTAAAATCGCTCACGATAAACGTACCTGAAAATAACCAAACTACCTACACTATAAACTACGAAACTAGCGAGAGTCAAGTGGGCAAACTAAAGCTTGACGCGAGCGCTGGCAAGATTAAAGAGAATAAACTTGTTAGCAAGGTTGAGAGCATCCCAGAGGCCAAAAAGGCTGGGCGAAAAGTGCTTAGTCTGCACACTGGAGAGATGTTTGGCGAGATCGGTCAGATCGTCTTTGCCATCTCTTGTGTGATCGCAGTTTTACTAATAATAACTGGCTTTTTGATGACCATAAAAAGGACTAAGGTACTCTAAATAAAAGTAAATTTTTACCTTGCTTTGGGTAAGATTTTGAGAAATTTTTACCACAAACAAGAGAGAAATTTATGAATAGAAAACGTATCTACAACCCAAGTTCAAATGAAAATTTGACCGACAGAAGAGTCTTTAACGGCAACCCACATGGGATTTTAAATTTCACCAAGGCAAAATACGAGTGGGCGTTAAAGCTCTGGGACCTCATGGAGGCAAATACCTGGTTTCCAAAAGAGGTCGATACCACCGACGACGTGCGCGACTACGCCTACAACCTCACAGAGGCTGAAAAACGCATGTACGACCTAGTCTGGAGCCAGCTCATCTCGATGGATAGCTTTCAGACAAACAACCTAGCTGATAACATCAACCCTTACATCACCGCGCCAGAGATTAACGCCGTACTAAGCCGCCAAGCCTACGAAGAGGCAAACCATAGCAAGTCTTACGCCGTCATGGTCGAGGCGATCTGTGACAATACCGACCTCATCTACGAGATGGAGAAGCACGACGACGTTTTACGCGAGAAAAATGACTACATCTCAAGCGTCTATGAAGAGCTTGCGGGCGAAGTGACTGACGAGAAACTACTTCTTGCGATGGTTGCCAACCAAATTTTAGAGGGCATCTACTTTTACAGTGGCTTTACAGCGATCTACGCTCTAGCTCGCGCTGGCAAGATGCTAGGCTCAGCTCAGATGATCCGCTTCATCCAACGCGATGAGATCACGCACTTACTTTTATTTCAAAACATGATAAATTCAGTCCGCAAAGAGAGACCTGACCTTTTCACAACTGAGACTGAGGCAAAAATTTATGATATGTTTGAAAAAGCTGGAAATTTAGAGATCAAATGGGGCAAATATATCACCCAAAACCAAATAATGGGCTTTACTGATGATATCATCGAGCAATACATCCACTATCTCATCGACCAACGCCTAGTTGCGATCGGTCTCAAACGCAAATACAACGTCGCTCACCCGATCAAATGGGTCGATGACTTTGCGAAATTTAACGATCAAAAGTCAAATTTCTTTGAAGCAAAGGTAACAAACTATAGCAAGGGAAGTATCAGCTTTGATGACTTTTAAAAATGGCATCTTAGCCCTTGCTTGCGTGCTTTTTGTAGGGTGTGCGAGCAGCAATCAAAGGATAATTGATCAAGCAAATAAAAATAATCTCGAAAATTTCTACGCCTACAAGCTTGTTAAGGTAAAAGAGACAAGCCAAGCGGAAATCTATCAAGAGATGCCAAACGGTGAAATTGCACCAAGTTTCGCACCGCTAGGATCTGTGCTAGGAAATGACGTGATGTTTGGCATAAACAAACAGTGTGGCTTTGAAGCAAAAGATCTAAAAGAGGTAAGAATAGTTTCACATGATGAGGCTAGGGGTCTTGGCTTTGAGGTCTGGGTTTTTAATGATCCGCTCTCCCAGCGCGATGATAAAATCACAGCTATAAGCGTTATTTTAAAAGCCACACCAAACATCGGTGGCACGGATATAAACTGCAAAATTCCAAAAGACTGCCACGATGAAAAGCCTATGACATTTGTATTTGGAAAATAAATGAGCGAAAATTTAAACCTAATAAGCCTAACTTTAAAGGCAAAAAATGCAACAGATCGCCTAGAAGAGCTTGCAAATTTAGTTGAGGCTGCGCCTGAAAATTCGCTCATTCTTGCAAGCGAGCTTTGCATAAGTGGATATGATTTCGACGGCTTTTTTGCAGGGACGAACAAAGCGATGCTTGGTGGCATGATAGGCAGCTTTGATGCAATGCTGCTTGAGCGCTTACAAGAAGCCCTTAGTCCAGATAAATTTCTTGGTTTTACGCACCTTACTAGCCTAAACAAAAGTGCAGGGCTCGCTCAAATTTCAAATCTAAATCCACACCAGCCAAAAATTTATAACGAATTTTTGCTTCTTAACTCAAATAATGTCTTTCATTCACAATTTAAAGCCGAACTTTTTAGGCCAAATTTGGAGCATGAAATTTTTGCCGCTGGCGATGTGAGCGAGATAAATGCCTTTGATTTTAGAGGGCTAAAGCTTGGGGTGCTAATATGCTTTGAACTACGTGATAGCAGGCTTTGGGCAAAGCTAAAAGGGTGTGACATCATCATGGTGCCAGCCATGTGGGGTAAGGCCAGAGAGGATGCCTACCTTAGCCTTTGCAAGGCACTTGCGATCGCAAACAACTGCTACGTCATGATCTCAAGCTCACTTGCATTAGAAGTTGCTGGAGTATTTTTACCAAATGGCACACTTGTTAAAGAGACGATATTTGATGCAAATTTAATAAAAGAGATCAAGACAAATTTAGGGATTTTATAAATTTTAAGATAAGTTTTAAATCGTATAATAACGATTTAATTTTTATTTAGGATATAAATTTTGACCCAATTAGAAGCGATAAAATGCCAAAATTTGGCTAGCGATATAGCCGACGAGATCACGCTAAGCCCACTTTTGTTCGATGCGATAGCTACCACTGAGCGCGAAATTTTTGTACCAATCACTGCACATGCTTATAAACTTGACGCGCAGCCGATACTGGGCAATCAATGGATCAGCTCGCCGCTAACTGTGGCAAAAATGACAATGGCACTAGAGTGCGAAAATATGGATAACATCCTAGAGATAGGCTGTGGCAGTGGCTATCAAGCAGCTATTTTAAGCAAACTTGCACATAGAATTTTTAGTGTCGAGCGAATAGAGAAACTAGCCATGGAGGCAAAAAAACGCTTCGAGGCACTAAAAATAAAAAACGTGCATGTAAGGTATGACGATGGCAACAATGGCTGGCGAAGCTACGCACCATTTGATCGTATCTTGCTCTCGGCAGCTGCTGATGAGATCTCGCCAAATTTATTTAAGCAGCTTAAAAATGGTGGAATTTTAGTAGCTCCAATGAAAAAAGATGGCAAGCAATTTATCGCTAAATTTAAAAAAGATAAAGATGGAAATTTAGAAAAAGAGTATTTGGATGAGTGCCTTTTTGTGCCACTTCTTGAAGGTAGAGAGTAGCCCAAAATAAGGCAAAGCCTAAGCCTTGCCCTAAAGGTTAGAATTTATAAGTATAGCCTGTATAAATTCCTATAGTCGTATCTCTTAGCTGAGCTCCGCTATTTTTCTTATAAAAAGTCTTATCAGCTTTTAAGCCAAACTCGATCGCGTTATGTTCATCAAATGAGTAGATACCGCCCGCTTTTGCGCCAACTAGCAAGCCTTTAAAATTTTTCTTGCTTGTTTCGTTATTAAATCTCTCTCTAACGCTCAAGTAGCCAAGACCTGTGTATCCACCAAGAACGGCTTTAAAATTCTCAGTGATATTTGGCGTATAATCAACACCGCCTAGAAATTTATGCTTACTCCATTTTGCATCTGACTCACCAGCATTTTTCCTGGCTTTAAAGTCATAATAATAACCACCATAAGCTCTATAGCTGTCAAAATCATAACCGCCATAAAAGCCAAGACCATAGTGACCTTTTTTGAAGTTGTTTTTCTCACTACTTGCTATGTTTTTTGTTTTGATTTTTGAGTTAAACGAATAATCACCTTCACCACCAACAAATGTACCTTGAGCTAGTGCCACTGAGCTTACCAAAGCTAGAATCAAGCTTGATTTTACAAGTAAATTTTTCATACCTCTCCTTTAAAAAATTTCTGAGATTTTACATCTAAGCTTTTAATCTATATAAAAATTTAAATTTAATAAGAAATTTTATACCAAGTGCCAATTTATTACTAATAGTAAATATAGTAAGTGTGAGTATTATTAAGAAGATAAGAGTGAAAACACTTAAATTTAGCACGGCTTTAGGGTAAATCCTAAGCCCACTGCCATGCCAAATTTATTAAGTTACGCCCTAAAAATGCACCTTAAATTTCGCCCAAAAGCTTCTGCCCGGCTCATAAAGCCTCGTGCCGTTCGGGATAGTTTCGTAGCCTGCGATACCGCCGCCGTAGCCGCCTTTTGAGTTATGATAGGCGTATTTGGCGTCGTTTAAATTTTCGGCCGCTAGCAAAAATTGATAATTTTTATATTTATAGCCCGCGCTTAGCCCCAGCGTCCAAAAGCTATCGCTCTTGCCCAGATCCATACCGCCCACGTCGCCATAGCCTTTTTGCGCACGGTTTTGCGACGCGTTAGCGTAGAAGTCGGCTTTGACGAACCAGTCTGGCTTTTCTAGGCCGGCGCTTAGTTTAAACGTTAGAGGCGAAACCTTAGGCAGTGCGTCGCCGTCTTTTAGGCCGCCCGCGTTTTTAGTCACCTTGCCGTAGACGTAGGATACGCCGGCACCCAGTCTAAATATGTCGGCCAGTAGCGTATCGCCCTCGATCTCGCCGCCGTATAGTAAGGCATCGGTATTAAATACGTTTGATGACATGCCCATAGGACTATATTTTATCATTATGTAATCATCCATCTTAGAGACAAAGAAATTTGCGTTTAGTTCGTAGTTTTTATCTTTTAGCACGGCGCCAAAGTCTAGTTGCGTGTTTCTTTCTTTATTTAGCTTAAGATTATCGTCTTTACTCGTTTCCCAGTGATCTGGCAACCTTTGTGCGTGGCCTAGTCCTGCGTAGAGCGTTAAATTTTGCAGATATTTTTCATATCTAAAAAAGCCTGAGAATAAATTTTCTTTCCTACTCTTATGCGTTTTTAACAGTTTTCTCTCGCCCGCGTCCAGCCTAAGTCCGCCAAAAAGCCCGTAGTCGTTTTCAAGGACATATTCGTTTTGAGTGTATATCGTTTTATACGTTACCTTGCGCTCTTTTACGTGCGGCTTTGATAGGGCGGCGTCCATGTCGGCTTTAGATACGCCGGCTCCGCCCGTTCCGGCGCCTCGCCATTTAAAGGAGTCTTGCGAATAACCGGCGCCAATGAAGCTGGTTAGATTATCGAAATTTAACTCGCCTTCTAGCTTAAAGCCGTACATATCGCGTATCGGGTGACTGATGCTATATCCCTTACCGCGTCCAACGCCTGGTACCACCGGACGCATGGTGAAGTTGTCCATTATATGATCGATTTGATGATAGTACGAACTTAGCCTGATCTTGTGCTCACCGACATCTTGTTCAAATTTTAGTCCGAAAGATTTACGGTCAAACTGTATGCCGTCCCTCATCCTGTCCGCATACGCCGCTTCGCCATCGCCTAGATCCGCGCTTAACTGTAAGGCCGTAGTATCTGTGGGCGTTAGCGTACCTACGAGCGAAACGCTGTTGCGTTTATAGTGCGTATGCATTTTCTGTCCGTCGCCGCTTTTATAATCGCCACTCTGGTAGTGTCCGCCGGAAATTTCTAAGCTGCCCAACTCGTTGCCCGCCGCTACGTCTGCAGCAGTTTCAAATCTTCTAAAACTACCGCCAAGTACGCTTACGTTTCCTCCAAAGCTCGGTTTAGATAGCCTTGCTATCTCTCTATCGAAAAATATACCGCCGCTAATGAGCGCGCCGTATCTGACGTCTTGTGGGCCTTTTACGATGCGAACCGAGCTATAATTTTGCGCCGAGATGTAAGTGATGGGCGTATCCATGCGCATACCGCAACCGCCGTTTAGCGTGCTACCGTCGATTAGCACCGGCAGTCTAGCCGCCGTCTGCGAGCGGTAATAAACCTCGCTGCCGCCTCCGCCCTTGCGCTCCATCGTAAAGCCGCTCAAATTTAAAAGCGATTTAGCGATGTCGCCGTTTTCTAGTATCGCGCCTTTGCCCACTATTTGAGCCTTTGTCGGTTCGTCAAGAACGGACTTTTGTATCTTTGCAGAAACGGTAACCGGAGCCAAGTCTATCGTTTCTTCAGCACCAAGCATTAAATTTGGTACTAGAGCAAATGCTAAAACGTAAGAAATTTTCATGTTTAGTCCTATGAAATTAATATTTAAAATTAAAATTAAAGCAAAAATGAACTTAAACAAAGTATAAATATTTATATAACATTAATTTTACAATACAGAAATTTGAGTCAAATAGTATTATTTTAGTTGGACTGCATTAAATATATAAAGAAACGATTTTGGCGAATTAAAACCGAAGTAATCTCGGTTTCATTAAAATTTTAGCATTATAAAACCGAGATAAAAATTTATAAAATCTCTTTTATGAGTAGTTGTGGAGTAACAAGTCCGCGGAATGAATTTTTTGATATACAAAAGATAATATCTATCATCTCGCCAACTCTAGCATGTCTTGTAAAGTTAAAAAATAGAGCCTCAAGTGTTTTATTATCCTTTTGCAAGATGAGCTTTAGGTGATTTTGATCTCTACCTATAAGTCTTTCGTTTTTAACAAGAGCATTTTCTATCTTAAAAACTGGGCGAGGGTTTTTCTGTCCATATGGCTCATAAAATTCTAAAATTTCAAGCAGTTCAAAGTCTATCTCGCTTGGCATTATATCGCCAAGTAGCTCGTCCGAGCTTTTGCACTCTTGCATATTTAGGCATGAGCAACTTTTATTTACCGCTTCTTTAAATTTCACCAAATTTTCAGGCGCAAGTGTAAGTCCAGCCGCTCCTTTATGACCGCCGTAACTTGTTAGCAGATCTTCGTGGCTTGCTATAAGAGATAAGATATCAAGCTTACCAATGCTTCTAGCGCTGCCTTTTGCACGGCCTTTATCTATACTAAAGACGATAGCTGGCTTTGCAAAGTGCTTTGCTAGGCGGCTAGCTACGATGCCTATCACGCCCTCGTGCCACTGCTCACCCCAAGTGATGATGACTTCATCGTCTTCTTTTACGTCCTTTAGCGAGCACTCAAAGAGTTGGCGCTCCTCCTCTTTTCTGGAGTTGTTAAATTCGATAATGGTATCAAGGTAGTTGTAAGCCTCTTCGATGCTCTTTGCACGCAAAAAATTAAATGAATTCATCGCATCGTCCATGCGTCCGGCTGAATTTATAAGCGGGGCTATAAGAAAGCTAATATCATCGCACTCAAATTTTTCCTTACCATAAAACTCTTTTATAGCGTGAAATGCGGAACGCTTAGACGCATTTAGCTTACAAATGCCAAGACGAACAAGCATTCTATTCATATCTCTTAGCTCCATCATATCAGCGATTATCGCGATAGCTAAAAGCTCTAGAAATTTGCTCATATCGTAATTTAGCCCAAAAACATCCTTTAGCGCGCCAACCAAATACCAAGCGACCTCAGCGCCACAAATTTCGATATTTGGAAAGTTGCAGTCCTCTTGTTTTGGATTGATTATGGCGTAGGCTTCTGGCAAAACGGCTGGTGGCATGTGATGATCTGTGATGATAAGATCGATGCCTTTTTCTTTACAGATAATGGCTGCATCGTTTGCAGAGATACCGTTATCAACGGTGATAATCAAGCTTACATCGGCCGAGAGTTCGTCTATTATCTCAGGATTTAGCCCATATCCATCTTTAAATCTATTTGGAATTTTTACTAGGTAGTCTTTCACGCCAAGATCATCAAAAAACTCAGCCAAAATTACGCTCGAAACAACACCATCAACATCATAATCGCCCACAATGGCTATGCGCTCGTTTTTATCGATCGCTTCTTTTATGCGATTAGCACCTTTGTATATATCTTTTAAGGCACTTGGTGTCGGAATTTCACTAATTTTTTTATGTATGTCGTTACAAAATCTATGCGCTAGTAAATTCCTTATATCCTCTTTATTTAGCATGGTTTTGGCAATAATTTTTAAAGAACTTGCCAACTTTATTTAATGCTACTTGTTCACTTAAATTTACACCCATATTGCCAAAAATTTGGCTATAAAAATACTTCTTTCTCATCGCAATCTTTCGTCTTTATTTTGAATGCTTGGATTATATCTTTTTGAAATTTAATTTCTTATAATTTTAAATGAAAGTAAGATTTTAGGGCTCATGGCGAGCTTAAAAGCTTTGTTAAATTGATAGTCTTTACAAATTTAGCACACCAAAAATGGGAAGTATTAGCAAAAATTTATACAATTAAATTTATAAATTTTTAAATGGTTTATGTCATAAAGTTTAAACCATTTTTATAAAAATTTATTCCAAATTTCGCAAAAACTCCGCGTATTCTCTAGAGCCTTGCTCTAAATCGTCCTGGCTCGATACGTAGTCCACACCCGGAGTCTCTTCGGCGCCGTAAAATGCGAAAAAGTCGCGGTAATCGGCGCGAAAATAGTATTTAAATGCAAGCTCAAAGGGCGTAAGAACCTCGCGCAAGCTAAAATGATAGCGTCCTTGCGGGCTGTAGTCGCTCTTTTTGATGCCTGCGGTCACGGCTAGAGCCACTTTGCGCCCCGCTATGCCGTCCGAACCGCGTCCGTAGGCAAAGCCGTGCGTCATCACCGCGTCGATCCACGATTTTAAAATCGGAGGGCAGGAGAAGTTGTGAAGCGGAAACTGCAAAATGAGGGCGTCGTGGGCTCTGATGAGCTCTTGCTCGTGCGCGGCGTCGATGTTGCCACTCCCATAAACCTGCGTCAAATCATGAACGCTAAAGCGCTGCGGCTCTTTGAGAGCCTCTTGTAGCAGGCGTTTGTTTATGACCGAGTTTTGAATGTCTGGGTGGGCTAAGATGATTAGGGTTTTCATTTTTCTCCTTAAAAATTTATAGAAAGAAGTGGGATTTATTTGGCAAATAATTGAATAAAACAGTAAAATTTTTAAAAGAATTTTTAGAGCCAGATGGCTCTAAATTTAAGATTTGACGTTTTCTAAACTTGCCTTTATAAAGCCTAATATCACAGGATTTGGCTTAGTTAGGCGGCTAGTAAATTCAGGATGACACTGCACACCCACAAACCACGGATGGCCTTTTAGCTCGATAGCCTCTATCAGTCCATCACTCTCGCCACTTACCAAAAGACCATTTTTCTCAAAAATTTCTTTATATTTTGGGTTTGCCTCGTAGCGGTGGCGGTGGCGCTCTTTTACGCTCTTTGCATTGCTATAAATTTCAGCTAGAAGCGTCTTTGGTTTGATGTCGCAGTTATATGCTCCAAGCCTCATCGTGCCGCCAAGTGGGCTTGTGTGCGTTCTTATCTGTTTTTTGCCATGAGCGTCGATAAAGCTATCGATTAGATAGATGATAGGATTTTTGCACTCTTTGTCAAATTCCATAGAATTTGCATCTTCTAAGCCCAAAACATCCCTTGCAAACTCAATGAGCGCTAGCTGCATACCAAGGCAAATTCCAAGATAAGGGATTTTATTTTCACGAGCAAATTTTATAGCCTGCATCTTGCCTAAAACGCCTCTTTCGCCAAAGCCGCCAGCGACCAAGATGCCATCCACGTCTTTTAAAAGCTCATTTACATTGTTCTCTTCTATCTTTTCGCTATCTATCCAGCGTAAATTTACCCTAGCGTCTAAATTTGCTCCAGCGTGGATAATGCCCTCAGTTAGGCTCTTGTAGCTCTCTTTTAGATCGATGTATTTACCCACAAATGCTATTGTAGTTTCATTTGTTGGAGCGATTATCCTTTTTACTAGGCTATCCCACTTTGCCATGTCTGGTTTTAGCTCATTAAAGCCTAAATTTTCAGCGATTGGAGTTAGTATGTCTTGCTTTAAAAATGAAAGTGGAATTTGATAGATACTTGCGCTGTCTAAGCTCTCTATGACACAATTTTTCTCAACACCACAGCTTGCTGCTATCTTATCTTTTAGCTCGCGGTTTAGTGGCATTTCAGATCTGCAGATTATGATATCTGGTGTTATGCCTATACGTCTTAGCTCCCCTACGCTATGCTGGGTTGGTTTTGTCTTTAGCTCGCCGGCCACTTTTATAAATGGCACGAGAGTTAGGTGGATATTTAGCGCTCTTTTTTTGCCAACTTCCACCCTTAGCGCTCTTATCGCCTCTAAAAATGGTAGTCCCTCGATATCGCCAACGGTTCCGCCTATCTCAACGATGAGCACATCTTTGCCCTCGCCTGCTTTTTTGATACGATCAACGATCTCGCCAACGATGTGAGGGATCACTTGTATAGTCTTTCCAAGGTAGTCGCCACGTCGCTCTTTTTCGATAACCGAGCTATAAACTCTACCTGTTGTGAAGTTATTGTCCTGACTTAGGCTCTCATCTAAAAATCTCTCGTAGTGACCAAGATCTAGGTCTGTTTCAGCGCCATCGTCTGTGACAAAGACTTCGCCGTGTTCTAGTGGGCTCATCGTGCCTGGATCTACGTTGATATATGGGTCAGCTTTTAAAACGCTCACCTTTAAGCCAGAATTTTTAAGTAATGTCGCGATAGACGCAGCTGCGATGCCTTTTCCAAGTGAGCTTAAAACGCCACCTGTGATAAAAATATACTTCGTCTCTTTTGCCATTAAATTTCCTTAAATTTATTTATTTTTAATTGCGGATTATACCCCTTAAATATTTAGTAAGGCATTAATCGTATAAATTTTAAAAATTATTCTTTAAGTCTTTTTGTTATAGACTTCAAGAACTATGATAAAAAACTACCTAAACATCATTGCCTCTTTATATATAGAGGGCTTTAAAAACATGAAAATAGGCAAAAAATTATGGCTTCTCATAATAATAAAGCTTATCATCATGTTTGGAATTTTAAAAGCCTTTATCTTTAACGAGACTCTAAATACCAAATTTCAAACCGACGAAGAAAAAAGCGAATTTGTAATTCGTAATTTAATAAAGGAATAAAATGTCTGAGATGGATTTTGTTGATTGGTCTAGGGCTCAGTTTGCGCTGACTGCCATTTACCACTTTTTGTTTGTCCCACTTACTTTGGGGCTAAGTTTTATCATCGCCATTATGGAGACGATATATGTCAAAACTGGCGATAAAGTCTGGCTTGAGATAACGAAATTTTGGCTAAAGCTCTTTGGTATAAATTTCGCTATCGGTGTGGCTACTGGCATCATCATGGAGTTTGAGTTTGGTACAAACTGGGCGAATTACAGCTGGTTTGTCGGCGATATATTTGGCGCTCCTCTTGCGATTGAAGGCTTGCTCGCATTTTTTATGGAGAGTACATTTTTTGCCATTATGTTTTTTGGCTGGGAAAAGGTTAGTAAGAAATTTCACCTGCTTTCAACTTGGCTTGTTGCGATTGGTTCAAATTTAAGCGCGCTTTGGATCTTGATCGCAAATGGCTGGATGCAATATCCTATTGGCATGAAATTTAACCCAGATACCGCTAGAATGGAGATGGAAAATTTCTTTGAAGTTGCGCTAAATCCTCTTGGCATTAGCAAATTTTTACACACAGTAACTAGCGGCTACACCATCTCAGCTATCTTTGTGATAGGAATTTCTGCTTGGTTTTTAATCAAAAAACGCCACATCTTGCTAGCTAAAAAAAGCATCGTCGTTGCTAGCGCATTTGGCCTTATCACTTCGGCATTTTTGTTACTTAGTGGCGATGAGAGTGCATATTTTGTAGCTCAAAAGCAGCCTATGAAGCTAGCAGCCATGGAGGGACTTTATAAGGGCGAGAAAAACGCTGGCCTAGTTGCCGCTGGTATTTTAAACCTAGCTAAAGAGCTTGGCGATGAGAGTGAGCCATTTTTGCTTGAGATAAAGGTGCCTTACGCACTTGGTGTCATGGCAAACAGAGGGCTTGACTCATTTACACCAGGTATAAATGACCTACTTTATGGCAATAGCGAGCACAATCTAATAAGCGTAGAAGAGAAGATGGTAAAGGGCAAAGTAGCTATCGAAGCTCTTAAAAACTACAAAGAAGCCAAAAAAGCAAATGACGAGAGCTTGATGAAAAGCTCGCTTTCAAATTTAGAAAGCAACCTAAATTTCTTAGGATATGGCTATCTTAAAGACGCAAAAGAAGCTGTGCCGCCAGTTGCACTTACATTTTATAGCTTTCACATCATGGTCGCACTTGGTACATATTTCATGGCTCTTTTTGCTATTACGCTCTATCTAAATCTTTCAAGAAAATATAAATTTGAAAACATAAGAGCATTTTTGTGGATCTGCCTCTTTACCATACCACTTGGCTACATCGCAGCTGAAGCTGGCTGGATAGTAGCAGAGGTCGGTCGTCAGCCTTGGGTGATACAAGATCTCATGACCGTTGGCGTCGGAGCTACAAATTTAGCAGACTCAAATATCAAAATTTCATTTATATTATTTGCTGTTTTATTTACGGTCTTGCTAATTGCTGAGATCAAAATCATGCTTAAGCAAATAAAGATAGGATTTAACGACCATGCATAGTTTAGGTTTAGAAAATTTACAAATTTATTGGTGGTTTATAGTTAGCCTTCTTGGCGGACTTTTAGTCTTTATGATGTTTGTTCAAGGCGGTCAGTCACTCATCTTTAGCCTTGGCAAGGACGAGCTTAAAAAAGATATGCTCATAAATTCTATCGGTAGAAAATGGGAGCTTACATTTACGACGCTTGTTATGTTTGGAGGCGCGTGCTTTGCGGCGTTCCCGCTATTTTACGCTACGAGTTTTGGTGGCGCTTACTGGGTTTGGCTGGCTATTTTATTTTGCTTTATCATCCAAGCTGTAAGCTACGAGTACCGCAAAAAGCCTGATAACTTCTTAGGCGCTAGAACTTATGAAATTTTCCTTTTCATAAATGGCTCACTTGGCGTTATTCTTATTGGTATGGCTGTTAGTACATTTTTTAGCGGAAGCGACTTTGTGCTAAATGAGCATAATTTTGTCGAGTGGAAGACTCCATTTCGCGGCCTTGAAGCTTTGGCAAATCCTTACTTATACTTGCTTGGCATAGCGATGTTTTTCCTGTCTCGCATAGGTGGCTGCTTATATCTTATGAATAACATCGCTGATGGCGAATTTATACAAAACGCTAGAAAACAGCTACTTATCAACACCGTGCTATTCTTGCCATTTTTTCTAGGATTTCTTGCTTGGGTGCTTACAAAAGACGGCTTTGCATACGACGCAAATGGCGTAGTTAGCCTTATGCCTTACAAATACGCTATAAATTTGATCGAGATGCCTATCGTCGGTATATTGCTTCTTGTTGGCGTTGTTTTGGTACTTGTTGGAATTTTCCAAGGGGCATTTACAAAAAGCATTCGTGGAATTTTTGCTTATGGCGTTGGCGTAACGCTAGCTGTAACCGCGCTATTTTTGATAACAGGACTAAATGGCACTGCATTTTATCCGTCATTTAGCGACCTTGCTAGCTCGCTAACTATCAAAAACGCAAGCTCTAGCCACTATACACTTGGCGTTATGGCCTATGTTAGCTTGCTAGTACCAGTAGTGCTTGCTTATATCATCGTCGTTTGGCGAGCGATAGATAGCAAGAAGATCACACAAGATGAGATCAAAAACGATCATCACGCATACTAAGGATAAAAGATGTTAGAAGCAGGAATTTTTTTGATACTTTGGCCAGTGACACTATTTGCTAGCTATAAATTTGTTCTTTTTTCTCTTAAGAAATTTGATGCAAATAACTAAAATTTAGGGGCATTTGCTCCTAAATTCTTCTTTTTATTTTAACCCTTTAAAACAACTCTTTTATAAATTTATTTAAGCCACTTTTCATATAAGCGTTAGTTCTGTGTGAAATTTGGGTAGTAAGATATCATTAAATTTTATTAAGGGAGCGAAAATGAGCAAGAATTTCTTAGGTTCTGTTGCCCTTGCGGCTGTTTTGGTTAGTGGTCTTAGTGTAGGTATCACGCCACTAGAGGCTGGAGTCCTGGCTCATCACGTAAAGGTTCAAGGTGAGCTTGGATCAGTCTTTATAAATCCTTACGACGTATCGCCTCTAACTGCTATCATCGATAGAGCTGGCAAAGATATCAAAGATATCCACGTCAAAGTAAAAGGCAAGCCAGATGGTGGTATCGATATCGACTACAACGTCTCAGAGCATGCTTTGCTTACGCATGATGGTGTGCCTATTTGGGGCCTTTATCCTGACTATCTAAACGAGGTCGTGCTTAGCTACACATTTAACGGAGCTAAAAAGGTAGAAACATATAAAATTTACGCCCAGCCTATCGTCACATATAGCCGTGATTTTAGATTTTCTCACATGCAAAAGACTCGCGTCAAAAAGGTCGATCCTGCCTTTAAAAACAGGCTCTATCTCATAAATAACACGATCACAAGCGTCTATAAACCACTTGATTGGAAGAATGGTGGAGCTGCTAGCTGGAACGACTTTACCGAAAACTACATCGTAGATACCAAAGGTGAGGTCAGATGGTATCTTGACTATCAGAAATTTTATGATCGCAGTGAGAGAAGAGTGATGGATGGAGGCATGATGATGGGCTTTCATCAGCTAAAAAATGGCGATATCAGCTTTGGTATGGCTCAAAGATATCTAAGATATGACCTTATGGGAAAAGAAATTTATAATCGCCCGCTTCCAAGAGGCTACATCGATCTAAGCCATGAAGTTATGCCATTAAAAGACGATCACGCACTTCTTAGGGTTGGAAAATACAACTACCACCATAAAGATGGCAAAATTTCTCACACTATAAGAGACCACATCATCGAGGTCGATAGCACCGGTAAGGTGGTCGAAGAGTGGGATCTAAATGAAATTTTTGGCAATAATGTCTACCGCAGCAACCTCATAAAAGCGCTTGATGCAAGAGCTGTTTGCCTAAATATCGATATGGACGCAAAAGAGATCAAGATAAGCGACGATCAGCCATTTGGCGACATCACCTCTACTGGCACAGGTAGAAACTGGGCTCACGTAAACTCTATCTCATATGATGAGAGCGACGATAGTATCATCCTTTCACTTCGTCACCAAGGCATCGTAAAAATAGGACGTGATAAAAAAGTAAAATGGATATTAGCTTCGTCTGAGGGCTGGAGTGAGGAATTTAAAGCCAAAGTGCTAACTCCAGTCGATAGCAAAGGCAATAAGATAAAATGCGAAAACTCAAAATGCGAGGGCGAATTTGACTGGTCATGGACTCAGCACACTGCATGGCTAACGCCAAGATACGACAACAAAGGCAGCATAAAACACCTAAGTGTATTTGACAATGGCGACGCAAGGGGCATGGAGCAGCCAGCCTTTAAAGAGGATAAATACTCCCGCGCGGTTGAGTACAAGATAGATGAGAAAAAGGGCACGGTTGAACAAACTTGGCAGTTTGGCAAGGAGCGTGGCTTTGACTTTTATAGCGCAGTTACTAGCAACGTCGAGTGGCAAAAGGATAAAAACACCTATTTCATCTCAAGCTCAAATGTAAATTTGCTCCGTCCTGATAAGACTATCAAAATGGTCTTAGTTGAGATCGATCCAAAGACAAATGAGATCAAATTTGAGATGGATGTGGACTCTGCTTCAAGAGATGATGTTGCTTATAGGGCGATGGTTATTAATCCGGAGGTATTTAGTTATTAGCAGTATCTGGTGTGAGATTTTTCTCGCACCAGCTTTTAGTTGTTGTTTTGAAATTTATAGATTGCTTCTTTGATTCTAGTAAGGTTAAAATTTATCGCTCGCTCTAGCTCTGGCAAGTCTATATCTTTATCAGCTTCAAATGCTTTTACCATATCGCTTAGCTCTTTTGTTTCATCACTTGCAAGAACTATGCTTTTAAAATTATCATCGTCTATCTGATCAAATTTTAAAAAGATCGATGCAAATTTATCTTTCAAAATTTCTTTATTTAGCTTTCTATTTTCCAAAGCTTTCTTTGTTCCACCATTTTTATTACAGGTTCTAAATATCGAATCTATTGTTTCATTCACTTCATCAAGTAAAATTTCTGTTTTTTCACTTTGCATATAAAACTCTCTTAACTATAAATTAAATTTAAAATAAAAGCTAAATCGCTCTTGTTTTGGAGATTAGAAGTTGTTTTACTTCTTCGCGTAAAAAGGAAAAATTAAAGTTGTATTTGTGAAGTTATTTTCATAAAAGTTTGCGCCAGAATTTAAAATTTTAGTTTGCATTGGCATCACTTTTATGCCCTCTGTTTTTGCGATCATTTTCTCATCCTTGTTAAAAAAATTTATCGCATTGTATAAATTTTCATAAGTCTTGTAAATTGTACCAGAGTACAATAAAGCCCTATAAATCAATATTTATAACACATTGATAATATTTTTACGTTATTATTTTGCATACTGCTTTGATTAAAATTACCGAAATTTCGTAGCTATTTAGCTCATCCTTTTTGGATAAATTTTACAAATTTAATGTGTTATTTATGTAATAAAAAAATTTTTAAATTTGCAAAAATTTTTTAAAATCTTTGATACTTTATATGTGATAAAATCCTCTCAAATTTTAAAAAAGGATCAAATTTGAGAAGCGACATAATCAAAAAAGGCTACACAAGAGCCCCACACCGCTCACTTTTACGTGCGACTGGACTAAAAGACGATGACTTTGCTAAACCCTTTATCGGCGTTGCAAACAGCTTTATAGAGATCATTCCAGGCCACTTTTTCTTAAATAAATATGCACAAATTTTAAAAGATGAAATTCGCAAAAATGGCTGTATTCCATTTGAGTTTAACTGTATCGGCGTGGATGACGGTATAGCAATGGGGCATGGCGGCATGCTATATAGCTTGCCTAGCCGCGAAATCATCGCAAACTCGATAGAAACTGTGATGAACGCTCACGCGCTTGACGCACTTGTTTGTATGCCAAACTGCGACAAGATCGTCCCTGGCATGGTTATGGGCGCTTTAAGAGTAAATGTACCAACCGTGTTTGTAAGCGGTGGCCCAATGAAAAAAGGCTACACAAAAGATGGCAAGCCGATAGATCTTGCGACTGCGTTTGAGGCAGTTGGTAAATTTGAGACCAAAGAGATAGACGAGGCCGAGCTAAAAGATATCGAGTGCAACGCATGTCCAAGTGGTGGCAGCTGTAGCGGTATGTTTACGGCAAATTCTATGAACACACTTTGTGAAGCGATGGGCATAGCACTCCCTGGCAACGGCACTATCCTAGCGCTAACCCCAGAGCGTGAGGAGCTTATTAGACAGGCTGCTCGCAGGATCTGCCAGATCGCTCTTGATGAGAAATTTAAGATAAGAAACATACTAAATGAAAAAGCGATCCGCAACGCGCTTGTCGTTGATATGGCGATGGGCGGCAGCAGTAACACCGTCCTTCACATGCTAGCCATCTCAAGAGAGGCTGGCGTAAATTTAGATATCAAAGAGCTAAATAAAATCAGCCAAAATATCGCTCACATCGCTAAGATCAGCCCAAGCTTACCAAATGTGCACATGGAGGACATCGGCAGAGCTGGTGGCATGAATGCAGTTATAAAAGAAATTTCGCGCAGAGATAATGGCATGCTAAATTTGGATAATCTCACAGTTAGTGGCGAAACTCTGGGAGAGCGTGTAAAGATAAGTGACATCAAAGATGAAAGCATCATTCACAAGGTAGAAAACGCCTATTCACAAGTTGGCGGACTTGCCATTTTGTTTGGAAATTTAGCCGAGCAAGGCTGTGTCATCAAGACGGCTGGTATCGTTGGTGAGCGTAAATTTAGCGGCAAAGCGGTCTGCTTTAACTCACAAGATGAAGCAATAGCTGGCATCTCAAGTGGCAAAGTAGATAAAGGCGATGTCGTCGTCATCCGCTACGAAGGTCCACGCGGAGGCCCTGGCATGCAAGAGATGCTAAGTCCTACTTCACTCATCATGGGACGAGGCCTTGGCGCAGATGTGGCACTCATCACAGATGGTCGCTTTAGCGGGGCGACAAGAGGTCTAAGTATCGGCCACGTAAGCCCAGAAGCGGCTGAAGGCGGCATGATAGGCTTGCTAAAAGATGGCGACATCATCGATATAGACGTCGATAAATACGAGATAAACGTTCGCCTAAGCGAAGCCGAGATCGCAAAGAGAAGAGCGGAATTTAAGCCAGTTGATAAACCGCTAACATCTCGCTGGCTAAGACAATACCGCAAACTAGTCACAAACGCAAGCAACGGGGCAGTGCTAGAAGCATAAAAATTTACTATAAAGCAAGGAGTGGCCTCTTTGCTTTTGTAAAAATATTAAGATTTCTTCACTTTTTAAGGATACCAAATGCAACAAGATTTTTATTTTTATGCTGCCATATTTTTAGGAGTACTATTTTTGATTGCGATATTTGTCATCTATTCATTTAATAGAGACAAACTTGAGCTAAAGAGAAATTTGGCGCAAAAAGAGCAAGAAAATTTTGAGATTTCATCAAATCTAACAAATTTAGTATCTAAAAATAGTGAAAATCTACAGCTAATCAGCGAGCAAAAAGCAAGGCTTATGTCAAATCACGAGCGAATAGACGAGCTTATCAGTGAGATCGATGCGCTAAAAACCAAAATAGCACAAAAAGATGAAGCTGAAGATGCGATGGAGCGCGTGATAAACGAGCTTAAAGAGAGTATCGGTACAGCAAATGAAAGGGCCAAGAATAACGAGGCAAATTTCACTGCAACACTAGCTGAGCTAAATCAAAATAAAAATGCTTTAGCTGAAGCAAATGAGAGAGAAAATAGATTAAAACGTGATATGGCCGTGCTTAGAAATGAAATAGAAGCAAAAGAAAATAGCCTAAAAGAGCAAGAGGCAAATTTATTAAAAGTAAAAAATGAGTTAAATTTAGAATTTTCTAATCTTGCAAATAAAATATTTGAAGAAAAAAGTGCAAATTTCACACAAAATAGCCAAAATTCTTTAGATCTTTTACTAAAGCCGCTAAAGGAGCAAATTTCAACCTTTCAAGAGCGCGTAAATGCAGTCCATGACGAATCAGTTAAAGGCATGAGCGCGCTAGGAACGCAGATTAAGCACATAGGTGAAATTGGTATCTCAATGTCAAAAGAGGCAAACTCACTAGCCACTGCACTAAAAGGTAGCAATAAAACACTTGGAAACTGGGGTGAAATACAGCTTGAACGCACATTTGAGGCTTCTGGACTTATAAAAGATGAGCATTACTTGACACAGCAAAATTTCAAGAACGAAGAAGGCAAACGTCTTATTCCTGATTTTATAGTAAAGATACCAGATGGCAAGCATCTAATAGTTGATTCTAAAGTCTCACTTATAGCTTACGAAAAGGCTATCACAGCTAGCAACGAAGAGGAGCTAAATTTAGCATTGAAAGAGCATATTGCTTCTATGAAAAATCACATAGATGGCTTAAATAGTAAAAATTACGGTGAGATCGTACCTGATAGTCCTGATTTTGTATTGATGTTTATACCAATTGAGCCAGCATATATCGAGGCTATGAAATTTGATAGTTCACTTTTTGACTACGCATTTCAAAAGCGCGTAATACTAGTATCTCACACTACGCTTATGCCTATTCTTCGCACAGTGGCAAATTTATGGCGCATAGAGCGTGGCAATGAAGAGGCCAAAAATATCGTAAAGAGTGCGATTAAAATTTATGATAAAGTCCGCAATGTGGCCGAGCATATGAATAGACTTAGCAATACACTAAATACTGCAAATAAACATTTTAACGCCCTTGCATCAAGTTTTAGTGGTAGAGATGGTCTTGTTAGTAGACTTGAAAATTTTAAACGCTTGTCTCCAGACGATCAAAAAGATATAGAAGTAAAAGAGATCGGTGTAAATAACGAATTAGAAAAAGAGGATTAGGATATGGCTAGAAAAACTAGCCATAAAAATTTATTTTAAAAGACCTTGTTTTTTCATTTGATCCATTACTTGAGCAAACATCTCTTTAGCTTGTTTGCAAGTAGCGTCTTGTTGCTCTTTTGGTAAAGAAGCTAGTTGATCCATTGATTGTTTCTTTTGATCCTCATACATTTTTACTTGTTGCTCTTGACCAGCTTGTTTGTAAGCTTCGACCATTTTGTCGATGTCTGAGAAGTAAGACTTGCAAGTATCTGTAAGATCTGCAGCGTTTAGGCTTAGTGCAAAGCCAAGAGTAGCTAAAACTAAAAGTGATTTTTTCATCTCTTTCTCCTTGTGAAAATTTGAAAGGATTGTATCATTTTTATAATATTTTATGACTTAAATTAATAGTCAAGGCAAACACCTTGACTATTTTGGCTTTTAGCCTAGAAATTCGCGTTTAAAATACTCTTTTGGAGCTTTGCAAAGTGGGCAAGCACCTGGAGCTTTTTTGCCTCTATGAACGTGTCCGCACACCTCGCAAACCCAGATATCTTCTTCATCGCTCTCAAAAAAGCCCTCTTCATCAAGCATCTTTTTAAGCTCTAAATACTCTCTTTCATGCTCAACCTCGACCTTACCGATCGCGTTAAATAGCCTTTCAACATCTCTTAGCTCTTCTTCTTTTGCGATCTTTGCAAAGTCTGGATACATCGTCGTATGCTCGTAGTTTTCACCAGCTGCCGCATCAAGTAAATTTTTATCCATCTTATCGATTGGATCATTCATTAGCTCGTGATATTTTTTAAACTCTGCTCTTGCATGCCATTTTTCATTTTCAGCTGCCTCGTAAAAGTGTCTAGCTATTGCATGATAGCCTGCTTCTTTGGCTAGATCGCCATAAAGCTCATACTTATTTCTAGCTTGTGACTCGCCAGCAAATGCCTTCATCAAATTTACAGCTGTTAAATTTTCAGTCACGCATTTCATCTCTTCACCGCAACAGGTTAGTGTACCGCCGCCAACCTTTTGCACCTCGATCTCGTTGCCGCATTTTTCGCATTTGTATGTTTCGTACTGTCTCATTTTGACTCCTATTTTGATAAATTTTGATCGGATTATAACCAAATAATTAAAATAAGTAAATAATAATTTTTATTGATAACGTATATTATTATTTTATTTTTTGCATAAAATTTGTGTGAGTTTTGTTACAAATGGAGAGACTAGCAAAAGCACAGGATACGCTACCACAAAGGCTTTTACGTAAGCAGTTAGCCAAATTTTAACAAAGCCATCAATAAAACCAAGGTTTAGATATGTCAGCACAAATGACATAAAAAACGCCATAAATGCTGACATTATAAACGCAAAAACATATCTATAAAATTTCGCCGGTATCATGAAATTTTACCTATCAGCTCCTCTAGCCTCTTTGCATGATCAAGCGCCTTTTGCCTCATCAAAGCAAGCTTTGCCTCATCGTGCCTACTCTGATATGATAGCCCTCCGCTATAAACATATCCTGCAAAATCCATCCCACACATATTTGCTAACGCCTTAAGCGGCGGTAAAAACTCCTCTATCTCGTATCGCTGAAGCGCCTCTTTTTTATAAAGCTCCTCAGGCGAGCCAGAAGTAAATGAAAGTACCAGCTTTTTACCCCGTAGCTTATCTCCGCTGCTACCATGAGAGAAGCCATGAACTAGCACATCTTCAAGCCACTTTTGTAAAAGCGATGGCACGCCGTACCAGAAAAATGGATAAACAAGCACGATCACATAAGCCTTTACTAGCTTTTCTTGCTCGGCTTTTACGTCTATCACGTAGTTTTTATAAAGCTCGCTTAGTATGTCAAATTTAGCCTCTGGCAAGTACTTTTTTAGCTCGCCCAATATAATCTTATTTGCAAAGGAATTTTCAAGGTCGGTATGACCTGATACGACTAAAATTTCACTCATTTTTACTCCTTAAATTTACTTGCAAACAAAGCTACTTGCCTTGCTAGCGTCGCCACCCACGTAAGTAGCCACCTTTGGATAGGCACACACTAAAAATTCCTTGCCAGCGTAGGTCTTGCTCTTAGCTAGCATACTCTTTGGCGCTTCGCCCTTTTCGTGCCACGCTTCAAGCGCACTAAGCGGATCGACGTCATCTATGCCGTTGCCGCCACCGCAGTGGTTCATCCCAGGTAGTGCAAAAAATGCCGCGAAATTTTGGCTATTTTCATTATCAGCCTCTAGCTTTTTAAACCAATCCCTTTGATCTTTTGCTGAGAAGACTGGGTCTGAGACGCCAGTTACTATTATGAGCTTGCCGCCATTTGCGCTAAATGTGCTAAGGCTTGTTGAGATAGCGTCATTTATCGCCGCAGTCTCGAAAGTCTTTGGCGTGTCTTTGTCAAAGTCAAAATTTATTGTGTCAAAATTTGGCTGCGCTGGCGTTAAAAAGTAGTAATTCACCGAACCGCTTGAAAGCGTGATATTTCTAGCGTTTGGCTTAGCGCTTTGCGAGTCGCCTAGCTTCCACTGTCTCCAGCCCTCAGCGCTCACGCCTGAGTCGTAAAACCAGCCGCTATAAATTTGCTCGCCCTTGCTGTTTTTGGCTCCGTTAAAGATTTTTTCGATCGCCTCTATCTTTTGCTTTGCTAAATTTAGACTTTTTGGATCAAATTTGCACGCCTCCCAAGCATTTATGATCCCATCCTTTAGTCCGTCTAAAGCGTCACATTTTTCTAGTACGGCGTGACTTAGCTTCTCAAGATCGTCCTTAGTTAGGGCATTTGCAAAAATTTTCTCACCTTTTTCATTTTTCGGAGCTATCTTCATAAGGGCTTGATTGTCCCACTGCTGAGCGATCGCCGCGCGAGATAGCCTAAAGCCAGGGTTTGCAGCGATGACACCGTCAAATTCTAGCGGATAGCGCTGTGCTGCTATGAGTGCTGCCCTGCCGCCATTTGAGCAGCCCATGAAGTAGCTATGTTTTGGCTTTTTGGCGTATGCGGCGGCTAAAATTTGCTTAGATGCGTCTGCGACCTTTCCGATCGCCTGATAGGCGTAGTCTAGCCTTGCTTGCTGATCTAGCCCAAACTCAGCCGTTGGCTCTGGGTGTCCTGAGTTTGTTGTAACGACCGCGTAGCCTCTAAGAAGTGCTGGCGTGGCTGTGCTTGTGCGTATCGGCACCGCACCAAGAGCAGGCGCTACAAAGCCGTCCATACCGCCCCCGCCTTGAAATAAAAATTTCTCATTCCACTGCTCTGGTAGCCTTAGCTCATAGTCGATCGCATACTCTTTGCCATCACTTCCAGTGCGTTTATAGAGTTTGCCATGCACCACACAGTGAGGCTTTGCTTTGATATTATTTTTACTGCCACCAGTTAGCGCAGACATCCTATCGGCTGATACTTCGCCACTCTCATTCCATACCGCGTCTATCATCTCGTTGTTTAAAATTTTCACATCTTTTAAACTCTCGCATCCTGCCCTATCAAGGGCAAAAGCCGTGCTGCCAATGAGTGCTAGTGCGCAAAAAAATGAAATTTTCTTCATAACATCTCCTAAAATTTTATCTTGCTAAATGAGGTCTCATTATTAAGACCAAAGCCGTCAAATTCGTCTATTAGCCCTGCTCGCTCTTTGGCGTAAGCCTTGTAGTTTTCGCTGTGGTGGTAGCTCTCAAAGCTAGCTTCGTCTTTGTAAATTTCAACCAGCACCCACTTGTTAGGTGCCTCTTTTTGACTAAAGGCAAACTGTGCGTAAGCGCCCTCATCTACGCTTTTTTGCATATATTTTTTGATGATCTTTTCAAATTTCGCATCGCTCTTTGCTAAAAGGCTTAAATTTGTGATGTGAAAGTAGGCATCTTTTAGGCGCTCTGGCGTTAAATTTTTAGAAAATGCAGCTCTTTTTTTCAAGCTTATAGCCTTTTTGCTAGCTAAAATTTCAGCGCTTGCGCTTGCAAATTTCTTAAAATGCGCCGAGCTTATATGCTTTTTATAAGCCACCTCGTCCTTGTAAAACTCAAGCACGTAAAATAGCTCTGGCTTGCTCTTTGCGCTTACAAAAAAGATCGCCTGTGTGCCTGGCTCACTCTTTGAGCTAAGGATATTTTCTCTGCCAAGCTGCTTTAGCAAAGTCTTGTTATTTGGCGTTGAAAGCAGCTCATATAAGCTCACTTTTGCCTCCGCCCCAAAGGCAAAAGCCGCCAAAACCGCTAGTAAAAATAGCTTTTTTATCATCAAAACTCCTTAAATTTATCTATTCTCTACTCTTTTCATCCAAGCAAAAAGCTCGTCTAGATCGTAGTCGCCGCCGTGACCTTGTCCCCAGACCGCTTCGAAATCAACCTCTTTGCCAGCATTTTTAAGCGAAAGTGCAAGCATAGCAGGCACGGCGAGGGCTAGGTCGGTGTCGTTTGTGCCCTGCCTTATGCGGTAAAATTTCGCTGCATTTTTGTTTTTAGCGTAGTTCATCGCATTCATCATTTTTATGACGCTAGCCTCTGCCATCTGGCCGCCACTTCGCTCTTTTGCAAATTTAGTAAAGTGCTTTGCAGGCGTTTTGCTATCGCCAAAAAGGCCGTTTTCAGGATTTTCTAGCCCAAGGCCGTCAAAGGCAACCACCGCTTTGGCACGTTTTAACGAGGCGATGAAGTCCTCAAATTTGAATGTATATCCAAGCGAGCATCCCTGCGTGTCAAGAGTTATAAATTTAGGCGTGAGCGTGCTTTTGTCGCTGCTTTTTGTAGCAGTAAATGCCTTTGAAATAAGGGTGTTTATATACTCTTTGAAACTGCCCTCGCCATTTTCATCAAGGCTTAGCGCATGACCTTTGGCGTCTTTTAAATTTAGCGAGTTTAGATAGGCTGGGAATTTACTCTTTAGCTCGCGTGAGAGCTCTTTTTGCGTGGCGTTTAGCTCGCCTGATATCATCTTTGGCTTTTTGCTTCTATCGTTAAAAGAGCTTGCATCAAGACTTGCAAAATCAATACTTTCAAATTTATCCAAATCCCCAAACATCCACTCATACGACTCGTCCTCATGCTCTAAATTTGTCACAGGGCAGTAAGCTGAAGCGGCATAAATTTGATCGTCCGCCTTCGCAGCGCCTAGCTCTTTAAGATATGGCTCATACTCTTTTGCTCCCGCACTAACGCCAAGAAGTGCCGACATCGCGCCGCCCGCGCTCGTGCCGTTTGAGATGATCTTATTTGCGTCGCCTGGCATAAATTTGTCGTTAAATTTAAGATATCTAACGGCCGCTTTTAGATCGACTATCGCAGCTGGCGCTTTGCCGATAAATTTCTCGCCATCTTTTAGCGTCCTACCTCTAGCGCCAACGCTCGCCACGACATAACCTCTAAGAAGTGCTTCAAGAGTGGCATTTGGCTTTTCGTTTTGGATTTCTGGCTTTTGTGGCATTGCGCTCATGTAGCCGCCGATCGCGTTTGGCATAAGGATAGCGCTCTTTTGGTCGCTAAATTTACCCTCTGGCACATAAAAATTTAGTACCTGATAGTCGCTAACCGGCTTTGCCACATAGACTATGCCTTCATATGCTCTAAATTTAAGCGTCCTCTCGCCAACTTGCACGCTTTTTAGCTCAAATTTGCTTTCATCAAATTTAAGTTCATTTCCAAAGCAAGCGCCCACCAAACAAACCCCTAAAATAGCAACTCTAACACCTTTCATGATCTGCCTTTTTATTTTGTCCTACTTTTTGCTTTACTAGCCTTGGCGTAGGCTACCAGGGCTTTAACGCCTAGTTATCTTTTGGCTCGTATTTGACCGCATAGTCAAATTTTGGCTTACTTAGGCTAAACTCAAAGCTATCTCTATCGACCGAGCCAACGCAGTAATGGCTATCATAAAGGCGAAGCAAAAACTCCGCCATCTGCTCGCTCGTATGATACTTTTTAAACGCTTTGTCGTAGTCGTAGTTCTCTTTGCTAGTTGCCACCATGCCAAATTCTGTCTTTGTGGCAGCTGGGGCCAGCACTTTTGCCTGCATCTTTGCCTGCTTATCTTGTGCTAGTTCGTGGTAAAGTCCCTCACTAAAGGTACTTACGAAAAATTTGCTAGCGCAGTACGTGACGGCGTTTGGCACTATCTTGTAGCCGCCTATCGAAGATATGTTTATAAGCTGCGTATCTTTGTCCTTATACTTTTTCGTAAAGAGCGTTGAGAGCGTGACAAGAGAGATGATATTTAAATTTATCATCTGTGTGATCTTGTCTAAATTTTGCTCGCCGACCTTATTATAGTCGCCAAAACCGGCGTTGTTTATAAGTGCTTTTAGCTCATATTTTTCTAAATTACGCCAAAGAGAAAGGGTATTTTCTTGCTTTGAGAGATCACAAATCTCTATCACCACATCGACATTTGCAAATTTGGTTATCTCGCTTTTTAGCTCCTCTAAAAGCTCGCCCCGTCTAGCAATAAGGATCAAATTCTCTCCGCGCCTTGCAAATACCATTGCCGCAGCCGCTCCTATGCCTGAGCTTGCTCCAGTGATGGCGATGTATCTTTTCACTTCGCGTACTCCATCGGGCTATAAATTTTCACGCCCTCGCTGTGGTCATCTTGCGCTACTTGCACGATCACTTTAGCGATATCAGCCGCTCTCATCGGACGATACTCGTCAAAAAAGCCTTTTGGGATAAATTTAAACGCCTTTATCGCCATGTACTCGCCAAGTCTAAATTCTTTCCTCTCAGCCTCGGTAAGCGGTAGCCTAACGACGTGAAATGAGCTATATCCAAGCTCTTTTATCTTTGCTTCTGCTTGACCTTTTGCCTTTAGGTAAAACGAGCCTGACTTTCTATTTGCACCTGCAGCCGAGAGCAAGACAAAACGTTTTGCGCCGCACTCCAAGCCAAATTTCGCAAAATTTAGCGGATAGGTCACATCGACTTTGTAAAACTGCTCTTTGTGCTTTGCCACTTTCATCGTCGTACCAAGCGCGCAAAAGACATCATCAGCGATAAATGGCACCTCATCTTTTAGCTCGTCAAAATTTATTACTTTTACTTCAAGCTTTTCGTGAGTGAATTCTAGCTCATGCCTAGCAAGGGCGATAACCTTACTATAATGCTCGCTCGCACATAATTTTTTTAAAATCTCACTTCCCACAGCGCCGCTGGCTCCTGCTATAAGGGCGATCTTTTTCATATCTTTCCTTTGTAAAATTTAGATAAATTCTATCTCGCTAAGGCAAAAATTTCACTTATTGCCTCTTTTGTATAAATTTGCTCCAAGCCCCTGCCCTTGGCATAGTCATAAACTAAAGCCATTATCTCGTCTAAATTTGTCTCATCGACTCCGATTTCTATAAGGCTTGTAGGTGTGCCAATCTTGCTAAACCACTCTTTTAGCTTCTCTATGCCTGCGTCTGCGTCATCCACGCCAAAAATTTCTTTGCCAAAGCGCTTAAATGCCTCTAAATTTCTACTCTTATACCACTTCATCCAAGCTGGCATCACTACACTTAGCCCAGCCCCGTGCGCGCAATCAACCACCGCGCCTATGGCGTGCTCGATCATGTGATTTGGATATGAGTAGCCAGCCGTGCCAACGTAAGTTAAGCCATTTAGCGCCATCGTAGCAGCCCAAGCAAACTCGCATCTAGCGTCGTAATTGTCTGGCTCTTTTAGTAAAATTTCTGTTGTTTTCATGACGGTTTTGATGTTTGCTTCGATGTATAAATTTATGATCTCAGGCTGAACGCTCGCCGTAAAGTATCCCTCGATGCTGTGAGCGATGATGTCTGAAGCAGAATAGACCAAGTACTCTTTGCTAACGCTTGCTTGAAGCAGCGGGTTTACCACTGAGACTTTTGGGTAAAGACATGCTCCGTGCATAGCAAATTTCTGTTTCGTGGCTTCATTTGTGACGACCGAGCCGCCGTTCATCTCTGAGCCAGTTGCTGCAAGCGTTATTATGTCAAATATCATAAGCGCTTCGCTTGGATCTTTACCGGTAAAAAAGTCCCAAACGTCGCCGTTATATTTAACTCCAGCGGCCACAGCCTTTGCCGTGTCAAGCACCGAGCCGCCGCCTATAGCTAGCACGCTATCAACACCTTGCTTTTTAGCTAAATTTATAGCTTCATTTACCTTGCTTAGCACAGGATTTGACTTCACGCCGCCTATCTTGCAAAACTCGATACCATTTGTACTTAGGCTCTTTGCTGCGACATCAAAAAGTCCGTTTTTCATGATCCTGTCGCTGCCATAGATGATAAGCGTCTTTTTAACGCCAAATTCTTTCATGTATCTGCCGATATTTTGCTCTTTATCTTTGCCAAATTCTATTTTTGTAGGGTTTAAAAAGCTAAAATTTTGCATAGTTTCTCCTTATTAGTTTTAATGATTATAGTTTTGCAAAGCAAAAATTTTTGTTAAAAATAATGAGTAGAAATTTAAAAGTTTCTTAGTTTGATAGGAAGTTTTGAGATGATTTTTTTCGGATCAAAGCTACTTTTAGCATCAACTAAATTTCCAAAATTTTCACCTGTGCTAAGGAATTTTTGCAAATAATAATTGCCTCTATATCCAAGGTCATAAAGAATTTCAGACATCAAAGAAATATCTGTTTCATCTAAAAAATCTGCATGCACGGTTGTTCTTACTTCAAAATCAAAATTTATCTCAAGTAGATATTTTAGTGTGCTAATAAATTTTTCATATAAATTTGAGCCAGTTACGCCCGTAAATTTCTCTTTTGGCGCTTTAAAATCAAGTGCGATATAGTCAATCAGCCCTTCGCCTATCGCCTCTTTTAAAATCTCAATATGAGAGCCATTTGTATCGACCTTTAGACAAAAATTTCTTGACTTAACCTCTCTTGCAAGTTTTAAAAACAAAGGATTTGCTGTGCATTCGCCACCGCTAAAGACGATGCCATTTAGCTTGCCTATACGGCGGTCTAAAAAGTTACAAGCCTCAGCCATTTCTATATTGCCATTTGAATTTACAACTTCTATATTGTAGCAATACACGCATCGCATATTACAGCCTGCAAACCAAACTACTGCAGCCACTTTGTCTGGATAATCAAGCGTAGTAAATGGCGTTATACTAAAGACTTTATGCAAATTTATGGACCTTTTGAGATTTAAAAGGCACAGAAGATTGTGCCTTTTTTATTTGAGTTTTTTATATTTTTATTGGCTGCGGTGATTATCTTTTGCAGCAACTTGCGTATTCATCAAATTTAATACGCTCTTTATGCTCACCTTTTTTACCAAGGTTAAAGCTCTCAACTGGGCGATGATAACCCATAACACGAGTATAGACTACGCATTTTGTGCGTTTGTCTTGTACTTTTTCTAAAATTTCTTTTTCTGTCATTTCCTCTCCTTATTTGGAATTGTTTTTCTCTTTTTCTATTAATTCTGCATCACAAAGCGGACAAAATTCATGCTCTCCAGCAATGTAGCCATGTTTTGAACAAACGCTAAATACTGGCGTTATCGTGATGTATGGAAGCTTATAATTTGAGATTATGCTCTTTACAAGCTCTTTGCAAGCTTTAGGTGAGCTAATCCTTTCTTTCATATAAAGGTGAAATACTGTGCCACCAGTGTATGAAGTCTGAAGATCATCTTGCAAATCAAGTGCCTCGTAAGCATCATCTGTAAAATTTGCTGGAAGCTGGGTTGAGTTTGTATAGTAAATATTCTCCCCACCACCTGCTTGGATAATGTCTGGATAGCGCTTTTTATCCTCTTTGGCAAAGCGGTATGTTGTGCCCTCAGCTGGAGTCGCCTCAAGATTGTATAAATTTCCAGTCTCTTCTTGAAATGTCCTTATCTTGTCGCGCAAAAACTCAACCATCTCAATAGCAAAATCGCGTCCAAATTTTGTTGAGATATTCTCTTTATCATTTGTGAAATTTCTAAGAAGCTCGTTCATACCATTTATACCGATCGTGCTAAAGTGGTTATTAAAGTGCTTTAGATATCTAGCCGTATAAGGATAAAGCCCTCTGTCATACATCTCTTGGATAAATTTGCGCTTCTTCTCTAGGGTTGATTTAGCTAGGTCTAAAAGATAGCTTAGCCTGTTATAAAGTGCGACTTTATCACCTTTGAAGTTGTAGCCTAGGCGAGCTAAATTTATAGTGACGACGCCGATTGAGCCTGTCATCTCAGCACTACCAAAAAGACCACCACCTCGTTTTAAAAGCTCTCTTAGATCAAGCTGCAAACGGCAGCACATAGAGCGAACATGTCCTGGTTTGTAGGCTTTTTCGTTTTCTATCTTATTGCCATTTTCGTCATAAGTGTATTGTGAGCCGATAAAATTTTGAAAGTAGCTTGAGCCCATTTTGGCGGTGTTTTCAAAGAGTACATCCGCCACTTCGCTATCCCAATCAAAATCCTCTGTGATATTTACCGTTGGTATCGGAAATGTAAAAGGCTGCGAGCACTTGTCGCCAGCTGTTAAGACCTCGTAGAAAGCCTTGTCTATGCGTGCCATTTCAGGCTCGAAATCCTTATAAGTCATATCGATTAGTTTTTCTCTGCCACGCTCCTTTGCTTTTTTCAAAATTTTTTCATCTTTTACATTTGTAAAGAGGTGTATATCATCGCTCGTTGGGATCTGATCTCTTAGGTCGCTTGGGCAAGTGATGTCGATAGTGACATTTGTAAATGGGCTTTGTCCCCAGCGCGCAGGGACGTTTAGGTTAAAGATAAAGCTAGTTATCGCCTTTTTGATCTCGGCGTCGCTTAGATCATCTTTGAAAACGTAAGGCGCAAGGTAGGTGTCAAAGCTAGAAAACGCTTGAGCGCCCGCCCACTCGCTTTGCAAAATTCCTAAGAAATTTGCCATTTGATAAAGCGCTTCTCTAAAATGCTTTGGCGCTTTACTCTCAACTCTGCCACGAACGCCGTTAAAGCCCTCGTTTAACAAAGCTCGCAAGCTCCAGCCAGCGCAGTACCCTGTAAGGCAGTCAAGGTCATGGATGTGGTAGTCGCCATTTCTGTGAGCTAGCCCCTCTTCTTTGCTATAAACAGCGTCTAGCCAGTAGTTTGCTATAACTTTACCAGCAGTGTTGTTGATGAGGCCTGCGTTTGAGTAGCTTGTGTTTGAGTTTGCAGAAATTCTCCAGTCGGTGCCGTTTATATACTCATTTATCGTTTGAGTTGAATTTATGTAAGTTGTATCGTCATTTAGGCCTAAAATTTGCTCACGCTGAAGCTTGTGTGTATGGCGGTAGAGCATAAAGCTCTTTAAAACGTCGAAATACCCGCTATTAAATAGCTCTTTTTCGATCGCATCTTGGATGTCTTCGACTGTTATCGCGCTTGATTTTTGAAAGATATCTTGGACAACATTTGTAAAAACTTTCTCATCATAAGCTAAATTTTCGCTAGCAAATGCTTTTTTTATCGCATCTACTATCTTATATGCTACAAATTCTTGTCTTGTGCCATCTCTCTTCAAAATCTCACGCATTACTCGCTCTTTCTTCTAAATTTTTCAATATAAAGTTTAAAAGTATAGGACAAGAAAGCTTAAACAATAGATAACTATTTTATTTTGTTTAAT
>NZ_CABPUR010000004.1:37443-113204 GCF_902460665.1 Campylobacter concisus
ATTTAGAAGTAGTAGGCAAATATAAAATTAACAATTAAATACTTGCCTATTGGTTTCTTTCGATAAAAATTTTTATTTGCTATTTAATGTAGCTATTAGACATTACTTTTTAAAAAATTATAAATTCTGTCAAAAATTTTATTTTCTCTATCTATAATATCATCTTTGCCCCATTCATTTTGAGGTAATTTAGATAATTGTTCCGCCTCTAAAAATTTTGAGGTTTTATACTTTTCTTTTTTGGATTTAAAATAGTGATTACTTGCCTTTATATTTAATTGTTTCTCTAGCCACATTTTATTGCCAATACTTTCAATATATCTAATAGCTTCATCCTTATTTAAACTTTGATAGCATGTATCCTGCCAGTTTCTAGGCAATATATGCTCAACTTCACCATAGATAATTTCTTGCATTTCATATTGTAGATAAAGATTTAAAAGTATTAGGGCATTGATCAAACTCGAAGTTCTAAAAAAATCTTCTCTAAACCTATCTTTATCATTCAAAATATCTTGGGTTTTAATTTTAAAGTCTAAATTCTCATTTTCGTAAAGACTTACATAGGCATTAAAAATTGGGTCTTTTATTGCATTTACAGTAGAATTATTTATATAAATTGTAAATAAATTGGCTATCGTTTTTGATAAAAATGGCAATAAATTTTTGTCATCAAAAAAGTCCAAATTTTTGTCTTTACAATAAAAATAAAATGCTGAAATCAATGATTTTGGATATTGGTTAGGAAAAATATCAATTACATCAAAAAATTGTGAAGCACGCAGACTAATTTTATCATCAAAATCTCCGCACCAAAAATCTGCCAACTCTTGAATTTCTAAGAATAGCTTTTCATCCTTTAAGCGATCTTTATTATAAAATTTTCTAAAAGCAATCTCTTTGCTTTTATCCTTATTTCTAGCTCTAATTGCATGAGAATAATATATAAAAATAGTATCGATACTAAGATTGTTTTCTTTTAATTTTTCTTCTAGTTCACGCCACTGTTTAGCAAATCTATTTTTACAATCTTTATCTTTTTGATAGCCGTAGATTATGCCTTTAAATATGTCAGCATCGCTTAATGGCAGACCTCTATTATTTAAGGTATTAAAAATCCTTAATGCATTTTCTTGCTCATCACATTTTATAAATAAAATTTTTAAACGACCTTTGTCATCTATTAACATTCTGCAAAAAGGATCAAATAAAACATGTGGCATGCTATCAATTTTTTCCAAAAAGAAACGAAAATTTTCCGCATATTTACTTTTTGATTTTTTATCATCAAAATACTCTTGGTCTAAAATTTTATCTAAAATCTCATTATCAACCTGCGTTGATACTTCACTTTTTAATTTTCTTTTTGAAAAATCGAATACCTCGCTACACTCATCAAATGCCCAAATGCATTTACCAAAATTTCTAGCCCAGCCCTTTGATACATCCTTGGTCTTTTCATACAAAGCCCTATATAAAAGTGTTAATGTTGTCAGCCGCTGTTGTCCATCTATGACTTCTAATTCTCTGTTTTCATTTTGAAAAACTACTATTGAGCCCAAAAAATATTCATCAAATCCGAAATTTACTTCTCCATTATTTTTGTCTCTATATGTTTCTATAAAGTCAATTAAATCACTCCAAAGTTGTTCGCATTGGTTTTTTGTATCCCACATATATGGCCTTTGATATGTTGGAATAATAAATTTTATATTTCCTTGCAAAAGTTCCAAAACACTTTTTACATTTGCATCTATTTCCCTAGCCACTTTACATCTCCTTTTTTAAAAATTGATTTTTATTTTACTGACACCCCTCACATTCGATCGAGCGGTCAGCTACATCGTTTAGTTTTTCGCTGTCAGGCGACTCTGAGCGTAGATAGTAGGTTGATTTTAGTCCAAGCTCCCATGCAAGCGTGTAAATTTCACTTAGATATCCGCCACTTGCTTTGTCTAAGCTCATGAAGATATTTAAGCTTTGACCTTGGTCGATCCACTTTTGGCGAATCGCGCCTGCTTTTATAAGAATTCTTTGATCAAGCTCGTAAGCTGGCGTGTAAAACTGCCAAGTATCAGGGCTTAAATTTGGCACGACATTTGGGATCATACCGCTTAGGTTGTGCTCAAACCACTTTCGCTTATAGACTGGCTCGATGGTCTGAGTGGTGCCAACTAGGATCGAGATCGAGCTAGTTGGAGCGATCGCCATTAGGTAGCCATTTCTCATACCGTCACGCTTAACCTTCTCTCTTAGCTTGTCCCAGTCGCAGACATTTTCGTCAAATAGCCCGCCTTTGTCGTTTAAAAGAGCCTTTGCGTTCTCGTTTGCGGTGTCTATCGGCATGATGCCTTTGCTCCATTTTGAGCCTTCAAATTTTGGATAGATACCCTTTTCTACGGCTAAATTTGAGCTAGCATAGATCGCGTTGTAGCTTATGTTTTCCATTATGCTGTCTATCAGCGCCAAGTGCTCATAGCTGCCCCATTTTACGTTTTTCTCAGCTAGCATTTGCGCTTCGCCCATGACGCCAAGGCCGATCGAGCGAGAGGCAAGGTTTGTGTGTTTTACCTTTTTGTGTGGGTAGAAATTTAGATCTATAACGTTATCAAGCATCCTGATAGCTATCGGCACGACACGCTCGATGTCCTCTTTGCTGTTTATCTTGCTTAAATTTATACTTGCAAGGTTGCAAACTGCCGTTTTGCCCTCGATGCTCTCTTTTTCTACGATGAAAATTTGCTTGCCTTTTAGGCTATCAAGCGCGCTAAGCTTTTTGGCTTTTTTAGTTATGCCGCTATCTACGGTAACATCTTCTTCTTCGTCAAATAGCTCCTCACCGCCATCTTCATAAGTGATCTTGATCTTATAGTAGTTTGGCGCTGTGTTTTGGAAAATTTCAGTACATAAATTTGAGCTTCTGATGATGCCCTCATGGTCGTTTGGATTTGCTTTGTTGGCGTTATCTTTGAAGCATAAAAATGGCATGCCAGTTTCAAAATAGCTAGTTAAAATTTTCTTCCAAAGCTCTTTTGCAAGGATGGTGTTTTTCTGGATATTTTCATCATTTTCATACTCTAAATATCTCTTCTCAAACTCCTCGCCGTAAAGGTCGCAAAGGTCGCTTACTTGAGCTGGGTCAAAGAGGCTCCAGCGGCCATTTTCTTTGACACGCTTCATAAATAGATCGTTTATCCAAAGCGCAGGGAAAAGCTCGTGCGCACGGCGTCTCTCTTCGCCTGAGTTTTTACGAAGATCGAGAAAATCGCTCACGTCCATATGCCAAGGCTCGATATAAACAGCGATCGCGCCCTTTCTAGTACCTAGCTGATCGACCGCTACTGCGATGTCGTTTGTCACTTTTAAAAATGGTATGATACCGCCAGCTGCGTTTTTGTGTCCGTCGATACTGCCGCCCATCGCACGCACCTTGCTCCAGTCCCAGCCGATACCGCCGCCAAATTTTGAAAGAAGAGCCATCTCTTTGTAGCTATCAAAAATGCCCTCGATATTATCAGGCGTACTGCCTACGTAACAGCTACTTAGCTGGTGACGTGTAGTCCTTGCGTTTGAGAGCGTTGGCGTGGCTAACATCACTTCAAATTTAGAGATGAGGTCGTAAAATTTCTTAGCCCAACCTTGACTATCTAGCTCGTTTTGCGCTAGAAACATCGCGATCGCCATAAACATGTGCTGTGGCAGTTCGATCGGCATGCCGCTCTTATCTTTGATAAGATAGCGATCATAAAGCGTCTTGATACCAAGGTATGCAAACTGAAGGTCGCGCTCGGGCTTAATGTAGGCGTTTAGATCCTCAAGATCATACTTCTCTTTTAGTCCAGGGATGATACGGCCTACTTTTTCGCCCTTTACGAGATAGTCTTTTAGGTGGTTGTAGCCGTTAAAGCCAGATACTTTGTGATAAAGGTCGTATAAAAATAGCCTTGCAGCAACAAATGTCCAGTTTGGGCGGTCGATGTCGATCTTATCAACTGCTGTTTTTATAAGAGTTTGCTGAATTTCCTCAGTCGTTATCATATCTCTAAACTGGATTTTCGCATCTACTTCAAGCTCGCTAAGGCTTACGTTGCTTAGTCCAAGGACCGCTTCGTTTGTGTATTTTTTGATCTTACTGATATCAAGCTCTTCGGTTCTGCCATTACGTTTTATAACTTTCAAAAATATCTCTCCATATTAAATTTTAATTTGGGATTTTATCTAAAAGGAGATAAAAACTCTCTTTGTTTAAAAAGTGATTTTTGATATAAAATTTAATTCGAAAAATAATATTTTATTTTTAAAAATTAAAAAAATTAATCTTATTTTAAAATGATTGTAAAAATTTTTGAAGCGACATCTTGAAGCAAGAAGCATAAATTTGCTTCTTGCTTTTAAATTACTTGCCAAAAACTCTGGCAAAAATTCTATCTACATTTTTAGTGTAGTAGTTGTAGTCAAAGCACTCTTTGATCTCATCTTTGCTAAGGCTTT
Source organism: Campylobacter concisus (assembly GCF_902460665.1). Lineage (GTDB taxonomy): Bacteria > Campylobacterota > Campylobacteria > Campylobacterales > Campylobacteraceae > Campylobacter_A > Campylobacter_A concisus_AL. The sequence goes on from NZ_CABPUR010000004.1 coordinate 41,935, forward strand.
TAGTTAGGTCCTCGTCGTTTAGCAAGTTTTGTAAAAATAGGCTGTGACCTTGCTCATCGATCGCTTTTTTGCCCTCTTGTAAGTCTGCCCATACTTTCATAGCGTTGCGCTGAACGATCTTGTAGGCGTCCTCTCTAGAAATTCCACGCTGAGGCAGTTGTAAAAGCACGCGCTGTGAAAAGACTAAGCCGCCTGTTAAATTTAAATTTTTCATCATATTTTCTGGATATACGACTAAATTTGCTATCAAATTTTTGATGCGAACCAGCATAAAATCAGCCGTGATAAACATATCTGGCAGAATAAATCTCTCAACTGAGCTATGGCTGATGTCGCGCTCGTGCCAAAGGGCGACATTTTCTAGCGCTGGCGTAACGTATGAGCGCAACACCCTGCAAAGACCAGTGATGTTTTCACTAAGGACTGGGTTGCGTTTGTGTGGCATAGCGCTTGAGCCCTTTTGTCCCGGGCTAAAATACTCCTCCGCCTCGTAAACTTCAGTCCTTTGGTAGTGTCTAACGGCAACTGCGATCTTCTCGCAAGTAGAGGCTAGAACCGCGATGGCGCTTACCACATGTGCGTAGCGGTCGCGCTGGATCACTTGGTTTGATGCTGGAGCAGCTTTTAGACCTAGCTCCTCGCATGTTAGCCCTTCAAATTCCATCGGAGCGTGGGCTAAATTTCCCATAGCGCCTGAGAGTTTGCCGTAGCTGATCGTATCTTTTGCATCTTTGATGAGCTTAAGCGCCCTTGCGATCTCGTCATACCAGATGGCAAGCACAAGGCCAAAGGTTATCGGCTCGCCGTGGATGCCGTGACTTCTGCCGACCATGAGCGTGTGCTTGTGCTCGTTTGCCCTGTTTTTGACCGCCTGCATGAACTCCTCAACGTCGCTAATAATGAGCTCTAGGCTCTCTTTCATCTGAAGTGCGACGGCTGTGTCGATGCAGTCGCTTGAGGTCATGCCGTAGTGCACGAACCTACTCTCCTCGCCAAGGCTCTCGCTTACGCTTGTTAAAAACGCGATGACGTCGTGCTTTGTTGTCTTTTCTATCTCATCGATACGAGCCACTTCAAATTTAGCGTTTTTGCAAATTTTCTCGCAGTCGCTGTTGCTTATGAAGCCAAGCTTATTCCAAGCTTTAACAGCAGCTTTTTCTACCTTGAGCCAAGCGTCGTATTTTGCTTGCATGCTCCACTTATTAGCCATCTCTTTGCGCGAGTATCTTTCGACCATTGTTGAACCTTTTTGTATTAGTTTTCTTTATCATAAAAGTAAATTTTAGCCTTGAAAGCTAAAAACTACATCGTATAATTTTATAAAATTTAAGTTTGGATTATATAAAATCCGTGCTGAAATGTCGGTTATACGCTTATAAATTTGTGCTTAAGATAGCTCACTCGTTTTAAAAGGATCGCCTTTGCCCTACGTAAATAAATTTATTGCCACTGCAAACAAACAAAAAGCGTATGAAATTTTAATGAAAACTGGCTTTAGTATGAGAGAAGCGCAACGCCTCATAGATAAAGGTAGGCTGATATGTGGTGGCGATGTCGTGAGTGAGAAAAATGCCATTTTGTGTGGCGAAGTATTTTTGATCGACTATGAGGCGGAGTCAAAGGGACTTAAGCCGATCTTTGAGTGTGAGAGCTTTGCGGTATTTGACAAGCCAAGTGGAGTTCTTAGCCACCCAAATGGCAGACACTGCGAATACTCGCTAAATGATGAAATTTACACGCTTTTTGGGCGAGATGCGAGCGTGGCACATAGGCTGGACTTTGAGACGAGTGGCGTGATAGTCGTGGGCAAAGATAGAAATTCTACGATTAAACTAAAGAAAATCTTTGAAAATAGAGAGGTTTCTAAAAGCTACGTCGCGATGGTACAAGGCAAGATCGAGCGAGAATTTACGATCGATGCCAAAATGGATCTAGCAAACAACTACGACGATGTGAAAATGCGGATGCAAATTTGTGAAAACGGCAAGAGTGCTGTTACTAAAATTTTGCCGATCAGATATTTTGACGATATCGATACGACTTTGGTTCAGGCTATTCCTATCACTGGCAGGCAGCATCAAATTCGGTTGCATTTGTTTCATGTGAAACACAAGATCCTTGGTGAACCACTTTATGGTTTGCCACGTCCGCAGATCGAGAAAATTTTAGATAAAGAGATGAGCGAGCGTGAACGGATAAATTTAACTGGAGCAAAAAGGCTCTTACTTCACTCGGATGAAATTTCTTTTAAATTTGATGAAATTTTTTATAACATAAAAAGTAAATTTGACGCTGAAAGCGAGTTTTATAGATTTGCAAAAGAAGGTTTACTTTAGTCTAAAATTTTCTTTTTTTAATAAATCTTTACCTACTTTTGCCAAAGTTTATCACTTTTAGATACCACAATGATAATTTTGTAGTTTATATAATTAATGTTCTATTTTATTTCTTTATGAGAGCTAGGCTTTATCTTGATGTTAAGGCTTAGAATTTATTCCTATCTTTTTCATCTTTTAAAACTTTTAAAATAAGCCCTAATCCAAGTAAAACCACAACAGCAACAAAGACTATTTCGGCTATATCAAGTGCACTCATTCTAACTCACACTGGCTTTACTATTATCTTCAAGCGAATGTGTTTTTAAATTTTTATCGCTGGAAATAGCTTTAAATTTTGCATTTTCATTGCGTTGTTTTAATTGCCCACAAGCCGCACTTATGTCAAGCCCTTTACTCTGTCTGATCGTACAAGTGACGCCATGATCTCTTAGATATTCTTGAAATTTTAGCATGCTGGTAAGCTCAGGTCGTCCAAATTCACTGCCTTCATGTGGGTTAAAATATATAAGATTTACCTTCGCTTTTATGCCATGAAGTAATTTTACTAACTTTTTAGCATCACTCACGCTATCGTTTAAATCCTTGATAACAAGGTATTCAAACATTACACGCTTTCGCATATCGATAGGAAATCCTCTAACAGCATCCATAACAGCTTCGATATTATATGCCTTATTTATCGGCATCAGGCGACTTCTAAGCTCGTTAGTAACAGCATGAAGCGATATGGCCAATAACACGCCAAGATCCATCTCACCAAGCTTTTTTATCTGGCTGCCAAGTCCGCTAGTTGAAACGGTTTGACGACGTGGCGATATGGCTAGACCCTCGTTAAGAGCTAAAATTTTGATAGCTTTACTAACGTTAGCAAGATTATCAAGTGGCTCACCCATACCCATATAAACGACATTTATACGTCTTTCATAAGGTATTTTATTCTCTCTTTTTATCCATAAAATTTGCCCTACGATCTCGCCAGCAGTCAAATTTCTAACAAGCCCGCCCTTTGCTGTTAGACAAAAAGCACATCCCATTTTACAGCCAACCTGCGAACTAACACAAACCGTATAGCGAGCATGGCGACTGATCTTTCCATTCTCATCACTAATCTCCTCTTTCATCGGGAGCAAAACACTCTCTATCTTTAGTCCATCTTTTAGTTCAAAAAGATACTTGATCGAACTATCGCTACTTTGCTCAAATTTTACACATTTTAAAGGATCGATATAAAATTTTTCAGCCAGATCTTGACGCATATCCTTAGGTAAATTTAGCATTTGACTAAATTCGGTTACATTTTTTTTATATATCCACTCGTAGATTTGTGTTGCTCTAAATGGCGGAGAAACTAACTCTTTTAGCTCATCAATACTAAGATCAAGCAAATTTATCACATATTTTCCTTTATATATTTTGTTAGAATTTTCTTGGCCTCTGCGTGATTTTTTATAAAATCAGCATGTGCATTTTTATCACAAGAATTTGTCGCTACAAAAATTCCATAAGCTGGAATTTTAAAAATTTGAGCTACTCTTAGAACAGAAAAAAACTCCATATTTTCTAAAAAATAGCCTTTTTCAAATATCTTATGAGCCAAATTTTTGTCTGTTGTTATAAAATTTGACGAATTTGTTTTGATAGTTCCACGTGAAACGATAGAAGAAATTTCACACTCAATCGGTGAATAAGATCTATTTTCTACGCTAGAAATTTCAATATTTGCCCCAACCGAGCTTTCATAAATTTGTAAAATTTCACCATCTTTATAAAGACCTGCCGAGCCAACAAAAACTATTTTTTCTGGCATCTGATACAAATTTCGTTCAGGATTTTTTGACAAATTTTGGATTAGATTTTGTAGCTCTGGATTTGATGAATTTGCAAATTTAGCTTCAATCTTTGCAAGATAGTGCAGATCGATATTTTTTAATTTTATACTCTTTTCATCTGCTCCAATGCACGATCTTTTTTGCAAAAACTTTGTCAAATTTATCGCCATATCAACTAGGCCCACACCCATTGGCAAAGCAAAGTCAAAAATTTCGTTTTTTCCAGCAGAGATAACTAACATTAGAGCCTAACCTCAACGCCATTTGCCTTGAGATACTCTTTTAGCTTTTTTATCTCGATTTCGCCAAAGTGAAATATCGAAGCAGCCAAACACGCATCAGCCCCGGCTTCAAAAGCCTCTTTAAAGTGCTCCATCTTACCTGCACCACCACTTGCGATAGTAGGTATAGAAAGCGTACTAAATATCTTTGTTAGCTCAAGATTAAAGCCTTGTTTGACACCGTCGTTATCCATAGAGGTTAGCAATATCTCCCCTGCTCCTCGCGACTCGACCTCTTTTGCCCAAGAAAAGGCATCTTTTTTGGTATCGATCCTGCCACCATTTATAAAAACGCTATAACCATTTTCGATCTTCTTGGCATCGATCGCTACTACAACACATTGCGAGCCAAATTTCTTAGCTGCCTCATCAATCAAATTTGGTTCTTGTATAGCTGATGAATTTAAGCTTACTTTATCGCAACCAGCATTTAAAAGGCGAGAGATATCATCGATCGTGCGTATACCTCCGCCAACTGTTAGTGGGATAAAAAGCTTACTTGCAACCTTTTTAACGACATCAACTATCGTATCACGCCCAAGATGAGAGGCAGTGATATCCAAAAAGCAAAGCTCATCAGCACCCTCATCGTTGTATCTTTTAGCTATCTCCACAGGATCTCCAGCATCGACAAGTCCTACAAAATTTACACCTTTTACAACTCTGCCATCTTTTACATCAAGGCATGGGATTATGCGTTTTGCAAAATGATTCAAATCTGTCCTTTATCTATTTTTCTAGCTGCTACCTCAAAATATGGCAAATTAGACCAATTTTCTCGGTTACCAACTATATAAACAACCTCTTTTGCTCTTGTTAGTGCTACATTTAGTAAATTTGGCGTACTAGCAGCCCATGCTCTAGCACCTTTTGTGGCACCGCCAAGAACAAAGATAACAACATTGGCTTCTTTGCCTTGCATAGTATGGATAGTGCCAGCTCCTTTTAAATTTTTACAAACATCTTTAAAAGGTGTTATTATTTTAACGCTATCTTTTAGCTTGGCTAGCTTACCATCTAAAATCTCTTTAACGATCATACCTTCAGCTTTATTATAATTACCTATCCATTCATCACTACTAACATCAATCCATTCTGTTTTGATATTAGGATCACTAAGTTTACTTTCACTACTTCTGCCAAGTATCATCATATCATCATATGTTGTTTCGTTTGAAATTTTAAACATAGGGTTGGCGCACCTTCTATGAACGATAAGTGGCGAACCAACCCAAATGGACTTACCCTCTCCTTTTATATATGTACCAATATTTTGTACTTTATCGGCTCGAAGTTGAACTGATGATTTTAGTAGATTAAACTCATCCTTTACATCACAGTAGCGTAAAATAGCATTATTTAAAGCCGGTGGCAATGTTACAACAGGCTCAAGTTGAAGCGGATCGCCAACTACAACAGCCATGTTTGAACGAAGCAGTGCACCTAATGCGTTAGTTAAATTTGCCTGCCCTGCCTCATCTATTAAGAGCAAACCTATATCGCCATTTAGTAGCTCTTTAAAGGTATTATTAAAAGATGCGAAAGTAGAGCTAACAACTGGTGTTAGCAAAAACAATCCTTTTATTATTTCACGTCTATCTTTAGCCTCAAGCCCGTTTTTCTCAGCCATTTTTTCATCATTAAATATAACGCTAAGAGCTCGCAAATTTGTTCTAACAGCCTCTTTGCAAGCAAAAATAGTAGCTTTATGCAGATTAAGTGCTTCTTTAAAAAGCTTGATTCTTGCGTTAAAAAGCTTTGTCTTGTGGGATTTCCCATCAAGATCACGCTCCATCATAAATGGCATGCTCTTTTGTATTTCTTCATTACTCTGATTAAAACTACTATTTAAAAAGCCATCAAGTTCTTCACTTCTACCAATTAATTTTTGACGTCTAATAAAGTCATCATTAAGCTTGTTTAGATGGTCTATCTTGGTATTAAGTTCTAAAATTTTCTCTTCAAGCTGAGTTATTTGAGCTTTTAGTTCGTTTAATTTTACTTCATTCTTCTCTTTATTTTCACTATTTTGCTTGCTTGCTTTCAAATTTTGCTCAGCTATTTGGCGATTTATCTCACTAACTTTTTGCGCTTCATTGTTATATTTTTCAAAAGCTTGCGTCTTTAAAATTTGCTGGAAAATAAAAAATGATGGCTTTGGAGGCGTACTCAGATACTCTTGTAAAATTTCATTTTGACCAATAAGCTTTGTTAGCTCGTTAGCTTCAGCCACCTTTTGTTCTAGTTCATTTTTGCTCAAATCCAGTTCATCTATTAGTGGCCTTAAGAGCTCGTCTATTTGCTTTGCCGAATTATAGTTATCAAGTTTTTTATCGATATTTATAAGCTCGCTATTTATACTTTTTAGCTCCTCTTCTTTGATCCTAATCTCGCTAAAAAGTAGATTTACTTCGTGTAGGGCTTGATTAAATTTCTCCTTTGCCTCGTCGTAATCATCAACTTCTTCGCCAGTAGCCAAATACTTGCCAAGCCCCATTAAAAAGCCATCTTGTTCTATAAATTCTTTAAATTCTTTTGAAATGTCTTCAAATTGACTATGCGTTTTTTCGATCTTTACGCCATTAATCGCGTTAAAAACAAAATTTGACTTATTTTGCTTTGAGCCAAGAGGTATGCAAAAAAGCCCCCATGCAGGTTTTGAGATAAAAGATTTTTCTCCAAAATTTGTCTTTTCATCAGCCGAGAGAAGCCTTGTAGCTATAAATTTAAAATAATCAATCTCACCTGCATAACTACCGATACTTTTTAGCTGGCTAAGCTCTTTACTTAAAATTTCAACCGCACCGTTATTACAAGAGCTAACAACCATCTCATAGCCCTGAAGTTCTTTATTTAGAGTAAAATAAAGCACCTTATCGCTACTATCTCGAACTGGAGCAAAGATATCATGTCTGCTCATTTGCGCAAGCTTTATCGCTCTAAGCGTAACGACTTCAGCCATTACATCTTTTAAAAGCGTTGTTTTGCCAGTGCCTGGAGCACCATTTACGCTATAGATTCCACCACTTTTTTCTTTAAATTTTTTAATGATGTTATTAACAGCAATTTGCTGTGAAAAATTTAGAGCGAAGTCACTAGCAAAGGCCGATCTTGGATACTCTTCTGCTTTAAAAAAATCTCTAACAAGCCTTTTATTTTGCTCATCTCTTACATCAAGTCTTTCAAATTTATTCTCACTGCCCTCGTCTAAAAACTGATCCGTTAGCTCGTGCGTCCTGCCTGACTCGTAAAATTTTATAAGCAAATTTATATCATCTATAAAAAAGCTATTTAAAAGGCTATCATTTTCTTTAAAATTTGGATTTATGATCTTTATTTCAAGCCTTAAGAAATCATTACAAAATGGTGTTTTAAGTGCACTTTTTAGCTCATCATTTATAAGCTTTATATATTTGCCAAATTCTATTTTTTCTTTATAGATAGATAGCTTGTCTTTTATATGCTCACACTCTTTGCTAAAGTCACTTTGGCTTATCTCTTTTAGATAATCTAGGCGAGCCATTGCCCAAGGAGCTGTTGAGATGAAAAGATCATCAGATGAGCTTGGTGTAAAAAATGGAGTTAAATCATCATCTAAATTTACATCTTTTAAAGCAAAATTTTGATCATCTTTACAAAATGCCAAATCACCAGCAAGCTTAAATTTATAGCAAAACGCCTTATCAAAGCTCGTTTGCTCAGATCGTAGCTCATCTAAAATTTGCTCTTTTTCAAATTTAATATTTGCTAGCTTTGATATCGCAAGAGCAAGCAAGTCAGTCTCAAAAATGCCACCATAAATAGAAATTTCTATACCATTTTTTAAAAGCGACCTGTCAAATGCCCTTAAAATTTGTAGAAATTTCTCATCAAAATTTGCGATCTCAAGGTCTATTGATTTTTTAAATTTGGTATTTGTCTTTTTTGGCTCATTTAAGGTTTTTGGCTCTAGATATTGTGATAATAAAAAGTATTTTAAGGTGTTTGCCTTACTCAAATTTGTGCCTTATTTTGTTGTTATTTAGTGATTATAGTCCATTTTATATATGATTAAACTAAACTTGTAATCATTGTATAAGTAATTTTTGGCTAATATCGCGGCTATGATAAAGGCAAAAAAGCACTTTGGACAGAATTTTTTACAAGACAAAGCGACACTAGATAAGATCATCCAAGCGATACCCAATGACGTAGCAAACGTCGTTGAGATTGGGCCTGGCTTAGGTGATTTGACATTTAGACTTTTGCAAATTTATAAGACAACCTGTTTTGAGATAGATTGTGAGCTGTTTCAAATTTTAAAGGCCAAATTTGCAAATGAGATCCAAAATGGACAATTAAAACTTTTTTGTAAAGATGCATTAGAGCAGTGGCAGCAAGAGGGCGGACTAAGTAGCCAGAACTACTTTTTGGTCGCAAATTTGCCCTATTATGTTGCTACGAAAATGATACTAAATGCGATAGATGACGAAAAATGCCTTGGCCTTATCGTGATGATACAAAAAGAGGTTGCTCTTAAATTTAGTGCAAAGAGCAAGGATAAAGAATTTAGTGCTTTATCGATCCTCGCTTCACTCCAGGGCAGATGTGAGCTTTTGTTTGACGTGGATGCAAAGCTTTTTAATCCACCTCCAAAGGTCACATCTTCAGTCATCAAACTACAAAAAACAAAAAAGATTTTTGGCAAAGACGGGATTTTCAAAGATGCAAAACAATACGAGGCTTTTAAAGTATTTTTAAGAGATGCGTTTGCTTCGCCAAGAAAGACGCTTTTGAAAAATTTATCCACAAATTTTGACAAAAATGCGTTAGAAGAAATTTTTGAAAGCCTAGCTTTGAACCAAAAATTACGTCCACACGAGCTAGATGTCGATTCTTATCTAAAAGTATTTGAAAGATTAAAGGAAGATAATGAACGACAAAAACGAAGAGAAAGTTGTAACTAATCAAAGCAAAAACAACAAAAGACGAAGATTTAGACCAAAAAACAAACCAAAACAAGAAAGCGAAATTACCGAGCAAGCTTCACTAGCAAGCAAAAGCGTGATAGATAACTTCTTTGCAGCAGAGCAAGCTGAAACTGAAACGTACGCCGAGCCAAAGAGCCAAAATTCTCGCCCAAAAAAGCCAAGAAATAACAAAAATCAAAATAAAAATGGCGAAAATAATAAGCCAAAAGATCAAAAACAAGAACCACAAGAAACAAAAACCAAAACGCAAGAACAAAAAGAAAAGCCAAAAAAGGCTAAAAAGCCAAAGAAAAATTTACCAGCTAAGCTAAACGGAAACGAGCAGTGGCAGCAAGATATAGCTAGCGCTATGGAGGCGAACAAAGCCGTCCATGAACTGCGCCTCGAGCCGATGAAATACCTAAACTCGACCGATCACAGGATCCGAGTCACGCCTCTTGGCGGGCTGGGTGAGATCGGCGGAAATATGACGATATTTGAGACTGACACGAGTGCGATCATCGTAGATATCGGCATGAGCTTTCCTAGCGAGAGCATGCACGGCGTGGATATCCTGATCCCCGACTTTGACTACGTACGCAAGATAAAAGACAAGATAAAAGGCGTCGTCATCACGCACGCCCACGAGGATCACATCGGCGCGGTGCCCTACTTTTATAAAGAGTTTAAATTTCCGATTTACGCCACGCCGCTACCGCTCGGTATGATAAATAACAAATTTGAAGAGCACGGGCTAAAGCAGGAGCGTTCGCTTTTCCGCTCGGTCGAAAAGCGCAAGCCATATCTGATAGGGGATTTTGAGGTCGAGTGGATACATATCACCCACTCTATCATCGACGCTAGCGCACTTGCCATCACGACAAAGGCGGGCACCATCATCCACACGGGCGACTTTAAGATCGACCATACGCCGATCGACGGCTACCCAACAGACCTTGGCAGACTCGCATACTACGGCGAGCGCGGCGTACTGTGCCTCATGAGCGATAGCACGAATAGCTATAGAGAGGGCTTTACTAAAAGCGAAAGCAGCGTAGGTAAGACCTTTGACGCGATATTTTCCAAAGCTAAAGGCCGCGTCATTATGAGCACATTTAGTTCAAACATCCACCGCGTCTATCAAGCAATCGAGTGGGGTCTAAAATACAACCGCAAAGTCTGTGTCATCGGTAGATCAATGGAGCGAAATTTATACACTGCTATGGAGCTTGGCTACATCAAGCTTGATAAGAAAATTTTTATCGACGCTAACGAAGTCGGCAAATTTAAAGATAACGAAGTGCTGATAGTAACAACCGGAAGTCAGGGCGAAACTATGAGCGCACTCTACCGAATGGCTACCGACGAGCACAAATACATCAAAATAAAGCCAACCGATCAGATCATCATCAGCTCAAAGGCGATCCCTGGCAATGAAAGCAGTATCTCAACTGTATTAAATTTCCTAATAAAATCAGGTGCAAGCGTCGCTTATCAAGACTTTAGCGAGATCCACGTCAGCGGTCACGCGGCACAAGAAGAGCAAAAGCTGATGCTACGTCTTATAAAACCAAAATTTTTCTTACCGGTGCATGGCGAGTACAATCACATCGCAAAACACAAAGAGACAGCTATAAGCTGCGGCGTAGACGAGAGAAACATCTATCTAATGAGCGATGGCGATCAAATGGAGATCTGTCAAAAATACTTAAAACGTGTAAAAACGGTAAAAACCGGCAAAGTCTTCATAGACAATCAAATAAATAAACAAATCTCAGACGATGTCGTCATCGATAGACAAAACCTTGCTGAAGCAGGTGTTGTCATGATAATCGCTCAAATTTCACGTCATGGCGCAAAGCTTATAAATAAACCTCGCGTCATTAGCTACGGACTTGTAGGCAATAAACAAGATGCGGAGTTTAGCAAAGAGATGCAAGAAATTTTGACGCAGTTTTTAAGCAATGTCAAAGAGGAGCTTTTGAAAGATGGCAGACTGCTCGAGTCACAAGTGCGTCAAGTGATTAGAAAGCATATCTTTAGAAAGGTCAAAAAGTACCCAACTATCGTGCCGATCATCTATCTAATGTAAGGGAAATTTATGCAAACAATCAACCAAATCGCAGCCGAAGTTTTAAAGATAGAAGCAAACGAGCTTTTAAGACATGCTAAAAACTTAGAGATAGAAGATGCTGTAAATTTGATATTTAATACAAAAGGCAAGGTCATAGTCACAGGCGTAGGCAAGAGCGGTCACGTAGGCGCAAAGATCGCTGCCACGCTTGCAAGCACTGGCACACCAAGCTTTTTCTTACACCCAACAGAGGCTATGCATGGCGACCTTGGCATGATAGAAAAAGATGATGTTTTGTTAGCCATTAGCTTTAGTGGTGAAAGCGATGAGCTTATCAAAATTTTACCTCACGTAAAGCGCTTTGGCATAAAGATCGTCGCAATGGCAAGAAGTAAAACAAGCTCGCTTGGTAAATTTAGCGATGCATTTATTGGCATAGATGTAGAGAAAGAGGCCTGCCCACTAAATGCCGCTCCAACAGCATCAACTACACTAACGTTAGCTCTTGGCGATGCGTTGGCTGTTTGTTTGATGCAAAGGCGAGGCTTTAAAAAAGAGGACTTTGCAAATTTTCATCCAGGTGGTAGCCTTGGAAAGAGGCTATTTTTAAAGGTAAAAGATGTGATGAGAAGCGAAAATTTACCGATAGTTCACTGGAATGCGAGCCTAAAAAAAGCAATCGATACTATGACACACGGTAAACTTGGCACGGTCCTAATCGTCGATAAAGATGGTGTGTTAGATGCTATTTTAAGCGACGGCGATCTTAGACGTGCACTTATGCGAGAGGACTTTGACCTAGACGAGCCAGCAATGAAATTTGCAACCTTACATCCAAAAGAGATAAACGACAAGGAAATGTTAGCCGTGGATGCGTTAGCTTTAATAGAAAAGTATAAAATTCAGCTTCTAGCCGTTGTAGAAAATGGCGTACCCGTGGGCGTTTTACACATCCATGACCTTGCAAATTTAGGACTATAAAATGGAAAAAACAAGACTAAATAAATTTATCTCACATAACACAAATTACTCACGCCGTGAGGCAGATGAGCTGATAAAAGCTGGCAAGGTTAGCATAGCAGGACGTGTGGTTAGCGACCTTGCCACAAGCGTGGATGAAGATGACAAAGTACGTATAAATGGTCGTTTGATAAAGCTAAAAAAGGAATTTACTGTTATCGTTTATCATAAACAAAAGGGTGAGCTTGTTAGCAAAAAAGATGACCGCGGACGAAAGACGATCTATGACACGCTAGATAAGAAATTTGCAAAATTTGTTAGCGTAGGGCGCTTAGACTATGCAAGTGAGGGGCTACTTTTACTAACTGACGCCCCAGCAATCGCCACAGCTTTGATGAATAGCGACTTAGAGCGCGAATACTATCTAAAAGTAAAAGGCGAAGTGACAAAAGAGGTAATTGAGGCGATGACAAATGGCTTTTTTGCCAAGGACGCCACCAAAGGCGCTCACGCAAAAACCACTATAAAATCAATGGAATTTAAGCCATTTCTAGCCTATAAAGTCTTTGGCTCAAGCGGCGGCTATACAAAACTAAAGGTCATCATCAACGAGGGGCAAAACAGGGAGCTTCGCCGCTTCTTTGGCTACTTTGACCTTGAAGTGATGGACCTAAAACGTGTTAGCTTTGGGCGTATTAGCCTTGATATGCTAAAGCCTGGCAAATGGCGCTACTTCGAAAATAGCGAATATGAAGACCTAAGAGACTTTTTAAAGGTTAATAACATTAGATACTAAATTTGGCTTGCTTTCTCTAAAAAGGAGGCAAGTTAAACAAAAATAACTACAAATTTATTTAAAAATTTACAAAAATGGAGAAAAAAGAAAAAGGCTGTTCTTTTATCTGTGATATTACTAACCACTGGCTTTTGCGAGGATCTTTTTGAGCTTGGGCTTAAAGCTTATAATAAAGGCGAGTTTGATAAAGCTGCCAAGCAATGGCAAAAAGGTTGTAATGGCAATGTTGCCCGTGCTTGTCATAAGTTGGGAATTTTATACGAGGATGCCAAAGGCGTAAAACAAGACTATCACAAAGTAGCCGAGCTGTATAAACGATCGTGCGATGGCGGATTTGCTGGTAGCTGTCTAAATTTAGGGGCTTTATGCATAAAAGATCAAGGCATAGGACAAAACTATATCAAGGCTATCAATCTATACAAAAAGGCTTGCGACGGCGATGTCGCTCAAGCTTGCCATAATTTAGGTGTTTTATATGCGCTAGGCAAAGGCATAAATCAGGACTATCGCTTGGTAAAAAGGTATGTTTTTAAAGCTTGCACTCTAGGATATCAAGATGGGTGCGACTATCTTAATAAGATGATTGATAGCAACGCCACAGATGACAATGATGAAAAGATTGAGATCATGTTTAAAACTATGATTAAAACAATCAATCATCTAAAACAGATCAACTAACTTCATAAATTTATATCTTATTTTCTGAAAGTAGGATGTTTATGTACGGATTTAGCAATGTTTCGCCACGTGCTGCGTAGAGCAAGACCTCTTTAAAATAGTTGTCATTTATACCGTAGGTGTGAAACTCGTACGCCCCTATGCCGTATCCCATCGGCGTTATATCAACCCTTGAATACCAAGCATCTTGCGCTAGGATATAGCGATTCGTATCTCTTGAATAGACATATAGCTTGATTTTCTCCTTATCTTTTTCAGCCATATACCAGATGAAAGAATTTGTAATGTCATTAAAGAAGTAGATGTCGCCATTTGGCATGATGGCTTGGGCTGTGTCGTTGTTATCAGCGATAAGTGTCCTACTCTCATAACATATAAATTTATTTGGCGTAAGTTGCTCGATTGGCTCTGATTTGCCATTATTTAAAACTAAAATTTTATCATCACTTATGTCGGCATTATAGGCAAGCACGGCTAAAACTAGGGCTAACAAACACAAAGAAAAAATTTGCTTTATCAAAATAAAAATCCTCTTAACAAATAGTATTTAAGTACATAAAGCGAGCATATCAGCACGCAAACACCTAACCAGGTCGATGAAAATTTAAGCTTGTGTGAGTAGTTTGTCTTTGTGATAATCTCAACAAGATATGGCATAAGACCGTAAAAAACGCCTAGAAACAAACTGCCCCAGATGAGGTAGCCAACATAAAAATAATCACTTTTTAGCATGCAGTATGGGCATTTATGGTTTGGCTGTTCATAAACATAAAGGCCAAAAAAGTAGGTAATGGCATAGTAGCTAAGCACCAAAAACAACAAATTTGCCACAAAGCTCGCCATACTTTGCTTTAAGAAATTTAGCACCAAAATGACAAAAAATAGCACGTAAAATACGCTTACTAAGCCAAAATTTGTATAGCCAAATGGTAGCTTTGGAGCTTGAAAAGTGACAGAGCAGCAAAAGACCGGCACTTTTAATGGGATATTGTAAAAAAACGAAATTTCTATACCAAGCTCAAGTAGTATCATGACAAAAAGGCAGATAAAAATGGCATATTTTTTCTTTAGATAAGGGAAATTTAGAGCTTGCAAGTCAAGCTTGTTTATAACCAGCCAAATGCCAAGCCCAAAGATCAGCAAAATTTTAGTGAGCATCAGTATGCCACCAAATTTATTTGAGCCAATCACGCCAGCCGAGCACATGGCACCGGGCACAATATCAGAGAGTTCATTTAGGCAAAGTGCAAAAAATATAAACAATACGATCTTGATACAGACGCAAAAAAGCAAGATCGTATTTACAAGATAGTTTTGCTTTTCAAGCGAGTATTGAAGCGATGTTAGTGCGTTGTAATCCCACGACCTCACGATCCTAACAACATAAAAGAGCGAAATGCTCATCAAAACTAAAAGTACAAACTCTGCTAACAAAAAGGCAATAACGGCGTTTGATAAAAAGACACTCATACTATCTCTCCGTTTTGCAAGCTGACAACCCTATCTGTTGCACCTAGCTCATCAAAAATGCTATCGTGAGTAGCAACAATAACACTCTTTTTTAGAGCTTTAAAAGACTCTAGTAAGCCTAAAAATGCACGTGCATTTTGTCTATCTAAATTTGCCGTTGGCTCATCAGCCAAGATGATATCAGCATCCATAGATAAAGCCCTAGCTACCGCACATCTTTGACGCTCACCACCACTTAAATTTGATACGTTCTCATCTTTTTTATGAGCGATATTTGCTAGGCCTAGAGCCTTTTTTATCATCCCATCTCGCACATTTGCCTTGAAATTTGTTAGGGCAAATGGAGCTAGTAAATTTTCATAGACACTTAGCCCCTCGATGAGATTAAAATTTTGAAAGATAAGCCCAAGCCTTTTATGTCTAAACTCGGAGCAAAAGACATCAGGTAGCTTTGCGATGTTAGTGCCATCTATCAAAATTTCTCCGCTAGTTGGCTTTTGAAGTAGGGCGATAAGAGAAAGTAGGGTACTTTTACCACTTCCACTAATGCCTTTTAGTATCACTAGCTCGCCATCATTAATATCTAAATTTATATTTTTTAAAGCACAAAACTCATTTTGTTTGTTTTGGTTATAAACTAGGCTAACACCTCTTATATTTATCATTTTAGCCCCTCATTTATGTCACTACTTGCTACTCTCCATGAAGGTATGAGTACAAACGCCAAAAATGGTATCACACCAAAAACAAAGATCAAAAAGAGCTTATCAAACTCTAAAATAGGCGTAAAATTTGTAAAATTTAAAAGCTCGTTACCTAAAAATATCCCTTTTAAAAGTGGAGCGTTTAATACAAAAACAAAAAGATAAGCCAGCATAACACCGAGTAAAAAAGCACTAACGCTCACGATGAAATTTTGTATAAATTTTAAAAATATAATATCTTTTATACAAAAACCAATGCTTCTTAAAATAGCTATTTCACGCTTTTTGCTACCATAGGCGAGTGAAATTTGGTTTTTAAGCAAGACAAAGAATATAAGCATAACGCTAACGTAAATACTCATAAAAATTCCACCCTTATAATAGTAAAGGTGCCTAACCTTAGCCACTTCATCTTCTATACTAAGAGCGAAAGAATTTGGATATAAATTCTCTATCTTTAAAGCCACTTCACTGATCTCATCTGTGTTTGGCACCTCAACATAGAGCTTTGTATACTCTTCATCTTTTAAATTCAAAATAGCCCTTAGCGTTTTTGGGTGCAAAAATATGGCGTTATTTGTGATAAGAGCGCTTTGTTTTGGCATGGTTTTTACTATCTTTACTGGTATCATGCGCTCTTCAGTTAAGAAGTTAAAGCTCTCATCGTAGTAAAGCTCGTTCATAGCAGCTTTTACGCCATCGCCAACTATCATCTCATCCTCTTTTAAGCTATCATCTTCATATAAATGAAACCAAACACGCTTTTGAACGAAGTAGTACTCTCCATCAACCACGCCCCTAACGTCAGCCACGCCATCAATCTTTGAGATGTCATAGATATAGCCAGGGTGCATGAGATCATTTTTGCCAGCACGAAATGCGCTCACTACGATACTTGATCTATCTTTTACTAAATTTATAAGATCATGCTGGATCGATCCAGAGATGAAAAGTACCGAGCTTAGCACAAAGATAATGAGTGCAAAGAGGCAAAAGCTAAAAAGGTGATCCTTCCTATCTTTAAAAAGCAGAACCACGGCGTAGTTTATAAAATTTTTACCTATCATAGACAAAGCCTTTTTGCCCCTTTTGATTAAAACTAAAAGCAGCATTTGCTCTTGTTATCTTAGAAATTTCTCTTAGCTCATCTTGCTTTGCTTTATGATCAAAGCTAAGATAGTGTACCGCTAAAAGCGTATAAGAAAGTCCAAAAAATAACGCCAAAAAAACTAGAAATTTCACGCTATTTACCGATAAAATTCTTTATCTCGTCAAATCTTATGACACCTTTGCCAGCATGATCTTTTAAAAAGCTCTCTGCCTTTGCTTCATCTTTAAATGGGATAAATTCATCGCCCATTGGTCCGTAAACGTTTGAGCCGTGAACATAAAACGCATCTTTTGCATCAAGCTTTTCTAGCGTGTAATAGTCACTCACATAAGCATCTTTCATTTTGCCATCCGCAAAGTAAAATTGCGCCATATCTTTTACGCCATCAAAATAATAATCCTTGCCATCTGCTTTGATGAGTGTCGCCCATGGAGAATTTTTGACAAGCATGCCACATACCGCACATCTTGTGCCCTTTGGTACGACTATTCTCTCAGGTTTTTTTATTTCTTGTTTAGGTTTTGAAGCTTGGTTGCTAGTACCTAAATTTGCTGGAGCGTCCCATAGATACAAAGCGGCAGCTTGTAGGTGTTTATCATACTCTGGAGCTTTGTTAGCCTCTTTTGCGTCGCATACTTGTTTAAGATGAGCTTTTAGCTCAGAGATAGCCTTAAAGCTTTTTGGATCAGTTTTGTCGCAGTTTGCCTCGTAAAATTCTTTACCATGCGCATAAACGCCGTCCTCGCGTTTAGCTTTTATCATTTTATTATCACCCTCGAAATCCTGTCCAGCGATCTCGTAAGCTTTGGCAAAGTTCATTATCTCGCCACCATTTTCTGCTTGAAATTCTTTTGCGTCAGCCTCAGTTGAGAAGGCATATTTGCTATTTCTAGTCATTGTGCCTTTAACACTACTGCCAACGACATAAAAGGCTTTATTTACATCGATTAAATTTAGATTTTTAGTATCAACGACTTGTGCCTCGCTTGGGATCTTGCCTTCTGTTAGCTCGTATAAGCAGTGGAGTGATGCTACTTGCTTGCCGTTATATACGTGATTAGTCTTATAAAATTTAACCAAATTCATTCCACAAACAGCGCAGTACTCCTTACCCTCGCCACTTCCTACTAGTGTAGCCTTGCTAGGATCCACGCTTTGAAACATCGGTTTCATTTTGACAGCTTGTTCATTTGCCGAGGCACCAAAAATCAAGGTAGCTAACAGTGCCGAACCCAAGATAGAACGTAAAATCATAATTATCTCCTTTAGTATTTTTATATTATATAAGCCCTAAATGCCACTGAGCTAACTTTATCAAACATCAATGCTTTCCTAAAATTTCTAAATTCTCACACGCTTCTTTTAAGCCATTTTTGCAGCTTCTAGTAAAAATTTCACGTGCTTTCTCCACGTCTTCTTTCACACCTTTGCCCTCAGCTAGCATGATAGCGTAGTTGTTGCAGCCCTTTTCATATCCATATATACACGCTTGCTCATAAAGTTTTGTGGCTTTTGTAAGATTTTGATCAATACCTTGTGCATAAACATATAAAAACCCAAGATTATCACACCCTATGCCAGCTTCGTTTGCGCAAGCCATTTCGTAGTTTACTTTGGCTTTTGCATAGTCTTTTTCTACACCTTCGCCTTGTGCATATAGATAGCCAAGGTTGCTACATCCTATGCCGTCCCCTGCTTTGCAAGCCTTTTCGTAAAGCTCTTTTGCCTTTTTAAGATCCTTTGTCACGCCGGTGCCATTTGCATAAAGCAAGCCAAGCTCTGTGCAACCCTCATTATCCTTACAAGCCTTTTCATAAAATTTAACTGCTTTTGCTAGGTCTTTTTCCACACCTTTGCCTTTTTCATAGACGTAGCCAAGGTTGCTGCAAGCCATAGAGAAGTTTTGATCACAAGCCTTTTCGTAAAGCATCGCCGCCTTTGCTTCGTCCTTTTTGACATTGCCATCACCTCTGCTGTAAAGCACGGCTAGATTGTAGCAGCCTGATGCCTTTTTCTCTTTATCGCAAGCATCTTCATAAATTTGCGCTAGCTTATTGTGATCGTCTTTTGCGCTTAAAGCCTCTTTGATATAGCCAGCATTTAATAGTCCCAAACAAGCAAACAATAAAACCAAACTCTTTTTCATCATATCTCCTAAATCTCTTTTATATCCTTACCTCTATAAGCAAAGGCGATTAGCAAAGCCAAGAGCATTAAAAGCAAATAAAGCAAATTTGAAACGCTAAATCCATCGCCATTTGCGTATGAGTGAAGTCCGCTTAGATAGAAATTTACACCAAAATAGGTAAAAATAACTGAACCAAAAGAGAACACGCTAGCTACTAAAAAGGTAAAAATATTTTTTAATCTTGGGATAAATCTTAAATGAAGCACAATGGCATAAATAATTATCGTAATGTACGACCAGCTCTCTTTGCTATCCCAGCCCCAGTATCTACCCCAGCTCTCATTCGCCCAGACGCCACCAAGGAAATTTCCAATAGTTAGCAAACTAAGTCCTATGATGAGGCTTAGCTCATTAGTTGCGGCGAGGTATCTTATCTGCTCGCTGAGCTTTTGCTCGTTTTTTTTATTTTTTATAGCCATTAAAAGAAGCCCAAGAAGCCCAAGCACAAAGCTAAAGCCCAAAAAGCCATAGCTTGCCGTGATGACACTTACATGCACACTAAGCCAAAATGACTTTAAAACTGGAACTAGATTTGTTATTTGTGGATTTATAAAATTTAGATGAGCTACCAGCAAGCTCACACTTGCAAAAAGTGAAGCAGCTCCAAGAGCAAAGCTTTGATGTTTAAAAAATAAAACTCCAGCTAATACACTTGCGAGCGAGATATAGACTAAACTCTCGTAAGCATCACTCCAAGGTGCATGCCCTGAGATATAAGCACGAAGAGCTAAATTTAACAAATGTACCACAAAGCCAAAATAAAACGCAAGGCTAAGTGCTTTTTCAAATCTAAATTTCTTTCCAGAAAATAGCCTATAAAAGCCAAGAACGAGCGAAACTAGCCCAAGGATCATGTAAAAATATATAAGAAATTTAAAAATTTCCATTTGATTATAAAGCACTTCAAGCTCCACCTTTGCCTCGCTTGGCGCAAGGGAGCCTAGAGTGCTTCTTTGATAGCTTGAAATTTTTTCCAAACTCCTATCAGCCTCTTTACACTCACCACTTTTTACGCAAAGGCTTAAATTTTCTATATAAGCGCCTAAAACGCTTTTAAGCTCACTTGAAATTTCACTTGAGCCAAAGGCTTCATTTACGCCTAGCCATGTTAATTTATCGCCATTTTTAGCTGGTATAAATTTTAAAATTTCTCCCTTTAGTGCAAGATATAAGACATTTAATCTCTCGTCAAATTTAATGACATCGTTGTCAAATTTATCTCTTTTTGAGGCGGATTTTTCATTTGCAGCTTCTACAAATTTAGCCAGCTTATACTCGCCATTTTCGTTAAAAACATCGTTAAAACTAGCAAATTTTTCATTAACCCCCAAAAGCTCGCCCACACGCTCACTTGTGATCTTTACTATCCTTTTGTCCATCCACTCTTTTGGCGAGATGGCAAAAGATAGCATTAGCTCCTCGCTACTAAGCCCAAATAGCGTAGTTTTGGTCGAAATTTTACTTATCACAGCTCTAGAGTAAGAGCCAGCTGGAGCGATTCTGCTATCAGCTTGAGTCAAAATTTTGGCAAATTTACTTGCATGAGCGTCTAAATTTTTATTATTTTCATTAGCAAAATTTGGAGTAGCATTTAAAAGCAAAATCGCCAAAAATGCGATTTGCGAACCTTTTATAAAATTTAGCAGCCTAAAAAAACGGCTCTTTTTGCTAAATAAATTTGCCGCAAAGCCAAGGCAAAGCAAAAAATATCCGATATAGGTTGGGATTTTGCCAGGATCACGGCTGATCTCAAAAGCACTTCCAAGCTCGTCAGGATCGTATGAGGACTGAAAAATTTTATAGCCATCAATCGTTAGTGGATTATTTAGCGAGATGTCGTACTTACTGCCAGCGATACTTACTTTGCTTGTATAAGATGATGGACTATTTAGCCCCGCATATCGCTCTAAAATAAACTCGTCAAGCTTTAATGAAAATGGCAAATTTAAAGCCTTTGAGCTAAAGTAAAATTTCACCTCTTGCCCACCAAAACTTAGCACACTAGGCTCCAGCTCATATCCAGCTCCGCCTTTTAGCTTAACGCTCTTTTTTTCGCCGTTAAAGCTTATCTCTAAACTAAGCGTAGCAGGAGCGCTTTTCTCATCTTTTTTATATCCAAGCAAGTTAATTATAAATTCCTTGCCATCTATAAAATTTTTAAATTCAAAGTCGTTTTTACCAAATAAGCTTAATTTTAATGGATAACTAAAATTTTCTCCAAGCATTTCGACTATAAGATAAGGCTTGACGCTTTGCATGGTGTTGCCGCTCTCGCCAACTCTTAGATGTAGCACGCCCTCTTCGCCAAAATACCTTGTAAGTGCAGCCCCGATGAAGATAACGATAAAAGCAAGATGTATCAAAAATGCGCCAAATTTTTTATACATCTTGGTTTTTACGATACTAATGGCTAAACAAATAGTGCAAGCAAGCATAACACACTCGTACCAAAGCGCTTCATAGACAAGCACTCTGGCCGTTTGTGTGTCATAAAAATTTTCTAAAAAAGTCGCAAGTCCTGCACCAAAAGCAAGGATAAATAATAATATCAAAGACAAGCGGTAGATATTTAAAATTCTCATCGCTCGCCTCTACCTTAAATGCTATAAGTTTGTCCCGCATAAAGTATAAACACCCTAAGCAGTAAAACACCGATAACAGCCGCTAATGAACTGATATAAAAGCTAAATTTTAGACTAGCTACTTTTTTGCCAAATGCAAAATTTAAAACAAAAGGCACAATAAAGCCAACCAGCACAACACCAAGCCAAAAGAAATTTGCCCAAACGCCACTATAAAAAGCAACAGCTGCATTTTGCTGATAACTTGAGCCAAGTAAAAGCGATACAAAAAGCATTAAAATGAGTAAAATTTCAGCTCCCAAAACGCTAAATTCTACACTATGAAGCGAATGAAGGTCGCTTGAATGTGGATCTTCTTTAAATAAAGCTGCTGCGACCAAGCTACTGCCACTTATGCCAGCACTTAGTCCTGAAGCTATAAATAAAGCTGGAAGCACAGCTGTGTTTAAAAGTGGAAATCTAATCAAAACTGAGATCAAAAATCCAGTATAAGCGCAAATTATTACAGCAAAAATAAGACAAATACGACTTAAAAATGGATAAAGCGGTATCAAAATTTTCATTATTAATGCAAAAAGAGCGCTAAAGGATTTTAAACTTTTGGCTAAGAAATTTGAAATCTCATCATTAAATGCATAAAGGCACATCAAAAAGCTAAGCGGTATAAAGACACAAAGTCCAGCAACACCGATAGACATAACTGATGTGAAATTATAATTAATCAAAATTTTCCAAAACAAAAGTGGCTTTTCAAGATCAGCTATCAGGCAAACCATACCAAGCATGATGCTAACGAACGCTAAAAGTGAAGCAGCCTTGAAAAATGGGCTAAAGCTCTCTTGCTTTTTATAGTGTTTTAAAAGTATGGCAGCGATTAGCGCTCCACCACTCATACCAGCTAGCAAAAGATAAACAGCGATCGGCCAGCCCCACTCTACTCCATGCGAAAATGTTGCAGTAAAATTTAATGCACCATCCATCTTACACCCCCATTTTTACTTTAGGAATATATCTAAGGCTTGGTTTTGTGCCAAGCTCTGCTCTTAGTCTTATGCTATCTTTTACGGCTAGTAGCTTGCTGATGTGCGAATCTTCATCGTTAAGGTCACCAAAGACGATCGCCTCATATCTACAAGCTTCTACGCAAGCTGGCTCTTTGTCGTCCTTTAAATTTGTATCTACGCAAAAGTTACAGCTTTGAGCTGAATGCGTAACCTTATCGATATATCTCACGTCATATGGACAGGCTACGATGCAGTATTTACAGGCGATACAATCATCTATGTTTGTAGTTTGTATGCCAGTTTTTTCGTCTTTATGACAAGCCTTGGTCGGACAAACAGCTACACAAGGCGCATCAACGCACTGCTGACAAGACACTCTTACAAATCTTTTATCGAGTAAATTTTTAGGATTAGTCTTATCTTCTATAAAAAGTCTCATCTGTCCTTTTGGGACTAAATTTACCTTTCTGCAAGCTATCTCGCAGCCCGTACAGCCAACACATTTATTTTGGTCAAATATCATACCAAAGTGTGGTTTTTTTACACTTTCTTCACTCTTAAAAGCAAAACCACTACTTGCCGCACCAGCACCAGCAGCCGCAACTACCATGCTTTTTAAAAAGGCTCTTCTATTTTTTTGATTTTGCATTTTTAACTCCATTTTTTATCTTAATGAGGCTTTTTAATACCCTCATTTAGTTCTTTTTCATGAATTTTCTTTGCAGCCTCGGCTAATTCACCTGGCTTTAAGACCTTAACAAGCTCTATCTCAAAAACAATAGTCTCGCCTCCAGGTATGCCCTCCATGCCGCTATCGCCGTATGCAAGTTCTGGCGGGATAACAAATTTAAACTTATCGCCCTCTTTCATGAGCATTAAGCCCTCTTCAAGACCTGGGATCAAATTTAGCATAGAAAGATGAGCTGGAGCCTCTTTTGTCTCATCAAAGACCTTACCATCGATAAAGCTAGCTTTGTAGTTTGCTATGATGATACTCTCTTGTTTTGGAGTTGCTCCCTTTTTGCTTGATTTTAAAATTTCATATTGCAATTTTGATTTTGTCGTTTTTACATTTTTATTTTTTGCATTTTTATCCATAAAAGCCTTGCCTTGCTTTAAATTCTCTTTAAGTGCGGCGGCTTCTTTTTCTTTTACTATCTTGTCTAAATTTTCAGCTCTTTTGTTTAGTAGCTTTGCTATCTCATCATCGCTTAGTTTTAGCTCTCCTTTTAGTGCATCACTAAAACCTTTGATAACGGCCTCAGCATCGTAGCTAATGCCTATTTGTTTTTGTTCAAGTAACCCTTTTAAAACATATCCACCACTTGTTGCTCCCATAGCATAAGACTCATTTGAATCTACATTTGCAAGCAAACCAGAAGCACTTAAGCTAAGAAGTAGCGTAAATTTTAAAACCTTA
Organism: Campylobacter concisus; assembly: GCF_902460665.1. Lineage (GTDB taxonomy): Bacteria > Campylobacterota > Campylobacteria > Campylobacterales > Campylobacteraceae > Campylobacter_A > Campylobacter_A concisus_AL. Next base: position 66,320 of record NZ_CABPUR010000004.1, read on the forward strand.
TTTTTCATATCGGACCCTTAAGATTAAAGGGGCTAAAACTAGCCCCTAAATGCTATAAATTTTTATTCAAAATTCTTTGAGCTTCTTTTATATACTCTTTTGATGCATCGAGTTTTTGTTTAGTAAATTTAAATCCGTGCATACCCCACGAACCATCTTTTTCAACCATATCGATGATCTCTTGAGCATTTTGGATAAGCTCATAAACTCTTACTTTATCACTTGCATCAAGTTTTTTAGTCTCAAGTAGTGAGTAAAGTCCTTCAATACCAATCTTAACTTCAGAGAATTCATTCTTAACTGGAGTTTGCCATCCCATAACTTCATCATAAACTTGTTTTTGGTTTTTGAAGTGAAGTGTTGGTTTTAGCTCAGATAGTACTGGACTGTGGCAGCCTTTGGTATCTTTCATATCTTTATCAGCCCAAGATGTTCTAGCGCACGCCCACATCAAGTCAACGTAGTTATGGCCATTTTTATCTCTCTCAAAGTGCCAATCTTTAGCATCTCTTGGACCTTTAGCAGCATCGCCTGGTACTAGAGATTTCTCTTTTGGATCAACCATGATCTTCCAGATGTGAGATCTTCTTTGAGTATCAAAGCCAGCGTTGTCTTGGAACTGAACAGCGTAGAAATTCTCGCAACTCATCATAAATGGCATGTGGCAAGATGCACAAGTGTTATCTTTGTGAGTATCTGCTTTAGATGCGATATATGCTTGAGTTTCGTGGCAATCTTTACACTCTTTTCTAATTTTTGGTTTAGTATAGAATGAGCTTAGATAACCTTGTTCTGAGTTATAGTTCATACCAGTTACGCTCTTATCGCCTACAACTGGACCTGTATTGTCGTGTGGATCGTGGCAAGTAACACATCTCATACCTTTATCATAGTGAGCTGTAAAGTATGATTGTGAACCTTCAGAACCACATCCTGGTCCCATTGATTTAAATTTAGAGCTAAGTGAGAGATCAAGCTTACCGTTATTAAGCGGATTAGCACGAGCTAGATCTGGGCTAAAGTTAAACCTTTGGTGGCAGCGTTCGCAGTTTGATGTTCTAAAATTTGTAGCCCCATCAAGGTGACCGCCAGCTCCGTGGCACTCCTCACAGCTTACGCCTTTTGAGATAGTGTGTTTTTGAAGCTCTTTGGCATTACCAAGTGCTGCGTAAAATTCTGCTTTTGATTTGAAATCAAATTTAACTGGGTGACAAACTTCACAATATGATGAGTTCGCTTGAAAAAACATTGATTTTTTATGTTTTGCGGCGTATGAAGCTAGACCTCTAACATATCCGCCATTATCGCCGTACTCTTCAAGAGTGCCAGGAAATTCTGGAACAAGCTCTTTTATCTTTTTAACAGTTGCGTCGTCTAAATTTAACGCCCATGTTCTTTGCCATTGGTTACCACCAGCTACGATCTGACCTGTACCATCTCTTAGCAAACCGCCCTCAACGTAGTAAGTACCACGAAGTAGCCACGCATCAACGTAGCCCATTTTTGTTCTTAAGTGACCAACAGTTGCGTAGATAACATCTGGAGTGATACCTTTTGGAAGGATAGAAGCTGTATCTTTGTCAAATACTGGCTCAGTTAGGTTGTTATTAACCTCTGGGTGCTCGCCAGGGAAACGCATAGTAGTTGCGTGGCGAGATCTGCTCCACACTTCATACTGAGCTGGGTGACACTCACCGCACTTTTCTGGTCCTACAAATTTGTTAGGAAACTGAAGTGATGAAGTGGCTGGAATTCTATACATCATAGAACTATAGCCCTTACCGCCATCTCTTTTACTAAGCTTTGACATATCAAAGCCATGTCCCTCGGCAAGCCACTCTAAGCCGCGGTCGTGAACGACCATTTTGCCGACGGTTTTACCACCATACTTTGTAAAAATAGGGTGGTTTTTAAATAACCAGTTATACATCTCTTGCTCTTCTACAACGTAGTCTTGCAAGGAGATAACACCTCTACTTTGCAGTGTGCCTTTAGGATTTGCGATAACATCACGTGCTTTATCGGACATCTGCATATTATGCTCTTCGCAACAGGCTTGTGAAGCGAAGATGCTAACACCCATGAGCAAACCAGCTAAGGCTTTTTGTAGATTTCTCATGTGCCCTCCTTTAATTTTTTATCCTAAAATCAAAATGATTTCATACTGATAATACTAACACCAAAAAAGGGTAGAAAAGGGGGAATTTTAATAAATTATAAATTTTCGAAACTAATTGTAAATGTAATACTATTTTCATCTACGTTTCTAGCAAAGATTAGGGCGTTATTTTTGCTAGCGATTAGCCGGCTCATATATAGACCAAGCCCACTGCCAGACTCTTTTGTGCTAAAGTGTGGCTCAAAGATAACTTTTAAAAACGAGGCCTTTATCGCTCCTGCGTTATTTTGCACGCATAAATTTTTACGATTATCTTTTATAAAAGTATAAATTTTTATTATTCTTGGCTTTACATAGCTTTGTTTAAATGCATCTTTTGCGTTATTTATAATATTTATTAAAATTTGGATTATTTCATTAAAATTTGCAAAAATCGTAAAATTTTCTCTTATATCGATCTCTATTTCGATTTGATATTTCTTAAGTGAGGCGTTTAGAATTTTTATGGTCTGATTTATCACTTCCTCTACGCTAAACTCCCTTTTTAAAGTATTTGGCTTAAAAAAGTTTTTAAAATCATCAACCGTTTCAGACATGAAATTTATCTGCTTGCTAGTCTCTTCTATAAACTCATAAATTTTTGCTTCATCAAGCTTTTTTCGCTCCTGATAGAGTTCTAAATTTATTAAAGCTGAGCTGATTTGAGCTAAAGGCTGCTTCCACTGATGTGAAATATTGCCTATCATCTCGCCCATTGAGGCTAGGCGGCTTTGATGTATCATTAGCTGCTCGGTCTGCCTTTTACTCTCTTCGCCACGCCTATGCATCTTATAAACAAGTAGCAAAAATATCCCAAATACAAAGGCTATCGCGCTCATTATGATGACAACCTCTTTTAAATGGTAAGAAAAAATGGCACGTAGTGGGATTTTAAAAGATAGCATTGCCATCATCTCACTTGCTTCAGAAATTTTTCCATTTGAAATTTCATAACGATCTAACATCTGTTTTGGAGCACTTTCACTATTGTGACAGGCTAGGCAAGATGTATTTTGACTTCTTATAGGAAGCCCTACAAAAAATTGTGAGCCATTTTCATCTTTTATAATCTTTGAAAACTCACTAAATTTATTCTCTTTAAAGCCTCTTAATACCTGCGCTTCAAATTCATTTGGTTCATGAGCTTTATTTAAAGGTGCCATGGCTACTAGTTTGTAGTCAAAGTCAAGATTGTATTTTTTCTTTTGGATATTATAAATTTCACGGCTTATATATGAAGATGAAAGCAATCTCTCATCAAAAAAATCCTCTTTTATAATGCCATCATGCTTTAGCTGCTCTATTAGCGGACGCTGAACGCCTGCGATGTACTCTCTTACAGAATTTATACTCTCAAGCACATAATACGCCTCTTTTTTGGCATCTTTCATTGCAAGATTATTATAAAAATTTAAAACAAGTGCGGATATTAAGAGATAAACAAAGATAAAAACACTAACGATTAGCTGAAATTTATATTTCACAAAGATAACCTACACCGTATAAATTTTTAATCACATCTTTGCCAAGCTTCCTTCTAAGCTCTTTTACGATCGTCTTTATCGCCTCTTTGCTTGGCTGCTCATACTCCCAAATATAATCAAAAATTTGTTCATAAGTTATAGTTTGATTTTTGTTGTTTAAAAAATACTCTAAAAGCCTACTTTCACTCTTACTTAGATGAGAAATTTCACCATTTATATAAAGTACTTTTTTACCAAAATCGTATTCTAATTCATCATTTAGCCTAAGAGTCGGCTTGCGTCCAACAAGCTCTAAAGCAACGTCTTCTAGGGCTTTTATAAATGACTTTTTATCGTATGGCTTTGCAAGATACCTTGTGATCTTTAGCTCAACTGCTCTCCACAAATACTCTTGCTCGATGTGGCTTGATAAGATCACGATAGGAATTTTTTGATTTATGGTTCTTACTTTTTTAGCGATCTCTAGGCCATCGATATTTGGCACGCTTATATCAAGCACCAAAACATCATAAGCATCGCTCATCGCTAGCTCAAGTGCATCATAGCCATCTGTTACGCCATTTACTTCGGCAAAAAATAGCTCCAAAGAAGCACAAATATTTTTTAAAATCGCCTCTTCATCTTCAAGACAAAGGACCTTTTTGTTTGATAAAACGTCTAAAATATCATATTCTTGCATAGCTTCATCTCGCTTTTTGAGCAGATATTATCACTTGGTAGCTTAAAAAATAAGATTATCTAAAAAATAATTCATACCAATATAAAAGACAGATTATTTTTAAAAATTAAACTATAAATTTTTGTTGAAGTGATTTGAAGTCTTGATTAAAATTTTTTATGATTACTATTTTTTGATTTTTCTAAAAATTTTAGCTATCGATCAATTTTAAAAAGAAAGATAGCTATATTTATAGTATAAATTTTAGTTGCCTCTACTTCCAGGTTTGATCGCTTTGCTTCCATTTTTACAAAGTGGGCAATGCTCAGGCTCATAAATTTCAAACTCAAAATTTCCTAAAGCAAAAAATGGCTTATTGCTTGGTAGTTTGGCATTTGGCTTAGCTTCATTGTCTAAATTTACAACCTTACAAAAGCCGCGGTTTGCAAGCGCTGCAAAGCCAACTACCTCGCCGCCAAGGCTCTCTATCACTTGTGCTGCTTCAAGTGCCGAGCCGCCAGTCGTGATGATGTCTTCACAAACGATAAATTTCTCACCCTTTTTTACCTCAAAACCACGTCTAAGACTCATTATCTTTTCAACTCGCTCTGTAAATATAAATCGCTTCTTTGCTGCGCGAGCTAGCTCATAGCCAGCTAAAATTCCTCCAAGTGCAGGCGAGCAAACGCTATCAAATTTAATGCCAAATTTCTCTATCACACGGGCAAGCTCATCAGCTAGCTTTCCAGCCAAAGCTGGGTCTTCAAGCACCTTTGCGCTTTGGAGATAAAACTGCGAGTGATTGCCACTGCTTAGTAAAAAATGTCCCTCTAAATATGCCCCAGCCTCTTTATAAATTTTCTCTAAATCCATCGTTTTTTCCTTTTAAAATTTACTCAAAATCTTAACACAAGCCCACTTAAGCCACTCTTTTTAAAATTTAATAAGCCACACATTTGTATAATCTCTCAACACTCACAAAAAGGACGCTCATGCTTATATTTAACCCTGTTGTTTTTAGCATTTTGGTAATGACGATACTTTGTCTATTGCGTTTTAACATTTTGCTTTCTATCCTTATCTCTGCTCTTGTTGCGGGAGTAATGTATAAGCATGGATTTAGTGGATTTGAAAGTGGTATTGTAAATGGGATCGATAGCCTCTTTACAGCCCTAAAAGAGACTACACAAAGCCTCATAAGCGGTATGCAAGGCAATCTTGAAACATCGCTTAGTTATATTTTACTTGGCGCTTTAGCAGCCGCCATCGCAAATACAAATTTAACTGCTATCTTGATAAATGCTTTGAGTAAATTCCTTAGCTCAAATAAAGTGATTTTTATACTAACTATTGCATTTATAGCGTGCTTATCTCAAAATTTAATCCCAGTTCACATAGCTTTTATACCTATTTTGATCCCGCCACTTCTTGCTATTATGAACAAAATGGGGATAGATAGACGTGCCGTGGCTTGTGCTTTGACATTTGGTCTTCAAGCGCCTTATGTAAGCCTTAGCGTTGGCTTTGGTCTGCTTTTTCACAATATCTTAAAAAAAGAGCTAGCAAATAACGGCATAACCACATCTATTTCCGATATCTCTTCTGTTATGTGGATAGGTGGCGCTTCTATGCTTATCGGACTTATCCTTGCCATACTTTTTTACGGTAAAAAAAGAGTTTATAAAACTTCAAAATTTGAAAAAGAAGAGCTTGATGAGATCGAGCGCGCAAAAAGCCTTGAGATGACTAAAAAAGAGTGGGCGGTTTTAGCTGGTGCAGTTGTAGCTTTTGGTGTGCAAATTTATACTGAGCTACTACCTCTTGGTGCATTACTTGGACTTTTGGTTATGGTCGTTTTTGGCGGAATAGAATATAAAAAAGTAGATAAGATCATGGATAACGGCCTTGCTATGATGGGATTTATCGCATTTATCATGCTAGTTGCTGCAGGTTATGGCACTATCCTAAGAGAGAGTGGCGGCATAGACGAGCTTGTAAAATACGCTAGCTTGGTATCTGGCGGCAAGATAGGCGGAGCACTTTTGATGCTTCTTATTGGTCTTCTCGTTACGATGGGTATAGGCACTAGCTTTGGTACGATCCCTATCTTAGCTTCTATCTATGTGCCACTATGCGTTAGCCTTGGTTTTGGCGTACCAGCCATCATCTTGTTAGTTGGTATAGCTGCAGCTCTAGGAGATGCTGGAAGTCCTGCAAGCGATAGCACACTTGGGCCAACAAGCGGTCTAAATGCTGATGGTGAGCACAACCACATATATGATACTTGTGTGCCTACATTTGTATTTTTCAATATACCACTCATCATCGGTGGCATCGTTGGAGCTATGATACTTGGATAAAATTTGGCGTTAATTACGCCAAATTTCTTTTTATTTCTTCTACTTTTTATCAATATAAATTTTGGAACATCTTTTGCTTTTGAAAAATATAAAAATTTAAAATGCAAAAAGGATAAGTCAATGATGAGATCACTTTGGTCTGGTGTTTCAGGCCTACAAGCCCACCAGATAGCCATGGACGTAGAAGGCAACAATATCGCAAACGTCAATACTTATGGTTATAAATACAACCGTGCAAATTTTGCTGATATACTAAGCCAAACTCCAAGAGTCGCTACTGCTCCACAAGGTCAGCTAGGCGGTCAAAATGCTATGCAAATAGGTCTAGGAACGACTATAAACTCAACTACGAGAATTTTCTCACAAGGTACACTAACATCTACTGATAAGCAAACAGACCTCGCACTTCAAGGAAATGGTTTCTTTGTCGTATCTCCAGATGGTGGAACTACAAGATACTATACAAGAAATGGTGACTTTGTCCGTGATAAAGCTGGAAATTTTGTAAACAATAGTGGTTATATCGTTCAAGGCTGGACAAGAGATGAAGAAACTGGCACTATCGACTCAACTGGACCGATAAAAAATATCGTGATCAAAGAGGGTCTTACCACTCCAGCAAGAGCGACAACAGAAGTAAAGATAAAAGGTAACCTTGACTCAGGCAATACCATAGGACAAAGAAGCACTCCTATTTATTCACTAGACTCGGTTGCTGGTGGTATAGACTATGATGATGATGGTATTATATCAAGTAGTGAAAAACATAGTGAAAATGATGTAAATAATGATAAATTTTACACGAACTCAAGAAAAGAGCAAAATTTAACGGAGCGTGGTGTAGATCTTGGTGTTACATTTGATGAGCTTGGAAATGGTCTTGCGTTAAGAAATGGACAAGGCATCTGGGTAAGCTATGCAAATGCTAAAACTGAAAAATTTGAAATAGGAAGTGGATTACCTAACAACATTGGCTCATTAGGTGGGGAAAAAAAATTAGATATAACATTAAATGGTGTAAATATAACTGGAAAAGTAAAAAGTATAAGCGAAGTAGCTGAAAAAATCAATGCTCAATATAATACAACTGGCGTTAGAGCTGAAATTTCAGAAGGCAATAAACTAACACTTATAAATAGAAATAACTCAGGTACTACAAAAGAGACGAAAAATATCCATCTAAAGGTAAATGTCGGCAATAATACAGTTGCTGGTTTAGATGATAAAGAGATTATCACAGCTTATCAATATGTCTACACGAGTTCACAAACAACAGCAGTTCACGAATATGACGATGCGAAAGAAAGGCAAGTAACTACAACAGAAGATCTTCGTGCTGCTATGCAAAAAGATGCAAGATACTTTGTTGATTATAAAGGAAATAATAAGGTTAAAACAACTGATGTTGGTGTAAGAAATGCAATAGGTTTAATAGAAGATGCAGATACTTCTGCAGCTGCTTCTGCTGCACTTACCGGTGCCTATCAAACAACATATGATAATGCAGTTACACAAGCAGAGAATGATGCAGCTGCAGCTGGTTTGCCTGCACTAACAGATGGACAAAAGAAAGTAGCTGGTTTAAAAGCTGTAGTAAGAATGGCTGGAACTGATACTGATATAAATGATGGAGTAAAAATAACTGTAAATAAACAAGGTCAGTTTAAGTTAGAAAATCCATCAAACGAAGTAGCTGATCAAGCACTTTATATGACAACAACTGGTCTTACAAAGCCAGCTCAAGGCGCTACACCTGCTATAAATGAAAATGTTAGACTTACAACTATTATGAAAGCACTTGATGGCGCACTAAGCCCGGGCCAAGCTCTAAGAGCAAGTGGTAAGATGATGATGTCAAGCCACGGCTCAACGGCAGAAATTTTTGACTCACTTGGTTCAAAACACACAGTTAGTATAAAATGGGCAAAAACGGGCACTACAACAGATGGTGGAACTGAGTGGAGCATGGTTATACAAGTGCCAGAGCCAGCTAAGATAAACTATTCAGGTCAGGGTCCAGATAACGTTATAACTGGCTCAGCTAGATTTAACGCAAATGGCTCACTTGCAAGTTTCCATCCAGCAACTATAACATTTTCAGCTAACAACGGCTCACAAAGTGGCCAAAACATTAGCTTAAATTTTGGTCTTGGAACTGACTTTAATGGCTTAACAAGCTTTGATAAAGACTCATCAACTGAATCAATCTCGCAAGATGGCTACACAGGCGGCACATTAAACGGCATAAAAATAGATGAGACTGGAACGATAATAGGCTCATTTTCAAATGGTCAAAGCTTTGGCCTGGCTAAAGTAGCACTTGCTACCTTTACAAACAACGAAGGTCTTCAAAGCGAGGGAGGAAATGTCTTTTCACAAACCGCAAACTCAGGTGAAGCAGTTATCGGTGCAGCTGGCACAGGCGATAAGGGAACGATTGCGGCTTCAAAACTTGAAGCTAGTAACGTCGATCTAAGCCGTGCGCTAACAGATCTTATCGTTATTCAAAGAGGTTTCCAAGCAAACTCAAAAACGATCACAACAAGTGATGAGATGTTAAATACACTTCTTCAATTAAAACAATAATAACTAATACTTTTACAAAAGGGAGCGTTTGTCTCCCTTTGAAATTTATGCTTTAAATTTACAAATAAAATCAGCCTTCTTTTTGTAAAATGTTAAAAAATTTTACAAAAGAGAAAGAATGCAAGTAACACTACTAAATCACACTCCACTAAATATCTGCTCTCACGCTATCCGCACATGCTGGCAAAGCTTTGATAAAAGCGATAACGGTGGCGAAAAAGATGTTGAGCTAATAGATAGAGTAGGCAATAAATTTAAACACGCCTCTACCTTAGAGCACCTATACTACAACTTCTACATCCAAAGTATCTCTCGTGCGCTACTTCAAGAGCTAGCTCGTCACCGCTTGGCAAGTCTAAGCGTCAAATCAACCCGCTACACGCTAAAAGAGCTAAAAAAGGAGGAGAAATTTGAAGTAGGGCAGTTTGAGCGTGCGTCCAAATTTATCGTGCTAACAAATGACGAAATGGTCGATAACGCAAGCATAAAAGCGCTTGAAAATTTACGTGAAATTTTAGCCTCAACTACAAAAAGCCTTGATATAGTTAAATACTGCTTGCCAGAGTGCTATAAAACCGAGCTTACATGGAGCATAAACGCTAGAAGCTTGCAAAATTTCATCTCTTTAAGAAGCTCAAAGTCAGCCCTTTGGGAGATAAGAAATTTAGCAAATGCTATCTACGATGCCTTGCCAAATGAGCATAAATTTATCTTTGAGAAGTGTTTGCCAGAGGATGAGCAAAACTAACAATTACGTTAGTGAGATTTAGAAGTGATGAAATGAGCGCTAAATTTACTTTTGTAAAACGTAAAGAAGCTCGTCTACGTGGATGTTTCTAGCTTTTAAATTTCTGCTGCCGCGGTAGGCGTTATACTTTTGGCGCAATAGTTGAACCTTGCCCATTTTATTTAGATTTTGATCAAATTCATCTTGGTTGATAAAGCCCTCTGAGTTAAACGAGATAAGCACAAATTTCGCTTTTAAATTTGATATCAGCTCAAAAAATGCCTCGCTTGCTGATGATTTTTTATTAAAAACTGATCTGTTCCAGTCCTTTGCGATGCCTGAGACTTTTGAAATTTTACTTGGCTCAGTGTTGCTTGCGATGAGATTTAGCATGAAATAGTTTGAACCGTATGGGTGCTGATTATAAGGCGGATCAAGATAGACTAGATCAAGGTCGTCAAGCTCTTTTGCGAGCAAATTTGCGTCCTTTTGATAGACCTCAAATGGCACGCTAAAATTTGAAAAAATTGGTTTAGTTAAATTTATATCAGAAGTGATCCTTGAAATGGCGTTTTGCCCCCTGCCACCAAACTGGCCAACTCCATCTTTATTTTTATGAAAACCTTTAAAAATTCCACTTGTATTTGCATGCACACTTGCATTATAAAGTAGTGGAGCTATGAAAAATTTTCTCATCTCCTCTGGCAACATCTCATCTATGAGCCTTCTAGCAGTGTCAATTAATTTGGCATTTTTTCTCGTGTAAAAGACCCGCTCACCAAAAGCGATATTTTCATCATCTTTTGGAGCGTAAAGTTTTGTTATAAAGCCTTCAGAAAGGTTATTTTCTATCTCTTTTTCAAGCTTTTTTTGCCAAAAATTTATCTCATCTCTTAGCTCATTTGTGGCGTTTTGCAGGTAGCATGAGTTTGTGATGAAGCTATAAAACTCCAAGTCGTTTGCGACTAGAAATTCGCTATTTTGTTTTAAAAACCTAGCCACCACGCCACTTCCGCTAAAGAGGTCGCAACAGCTAAGCTTATCTTTTTTAAGTTCATCTTTTGCGTATTTTACGCCTAGATCTATAAAGCCTAAAAGAGAGCGTTTGTTACCAAGATAGGTTAAAATTTGCTCTTTTAAATAGGCTTGATTTTCTTGTTTTGTTGGCTTCAAATCAGTGCTTTTTTAGTCCCATAGCATCAACGTCAAGCTTGATCTCTTCGTTGTTTATGATGACTAGACCTTGTGCTAAAATTTTGTTTGCTATGGCGTGCGCTTCATCAAGTGAGTGCATCTTGTAAGTGCCGCATTGAAATTTATTTAGCTCTGGGATTTTATCTTGGTCTTTGACTTCTAAGATGTCTTTCATAGAGGCAAGCCATGCTTTTTTTACAGCTTCTTCGCTAGGTGTGCCGATTACACTCATATAAAAGCCAGTCCTACAGCCCATCGGTGAAATGTCTATGATCTCTACGCCGTTGCCGTTTAGATGGTTTCTCATAAAGCCAGCAAATAAATGCTCTAATGTATGAGTACCTTTTTCTGACAAAATTTCTTCATTTGGCTTACAAAATCTCAAATCAAAAACGCTGATATCATCGCCTTTTGGAGTCTTCATACTCTTTGCTAGTCTAACTCCTGGGGCTTGCATTTTTACGTGATCTACACAAAAACTATCAAGTAATGGCATATCTTCTCCTTTAAATTTTTGGTAATTCTAGCGTAAAAAATGTTTAAAATTTAAAGGCTCATGCAAAATTTCACATAAGCCTTGTAATATTTGAATATTTGTGGGTGTTAAAATAACAAAACTTTTACTTACTATTATAAATTTCTCATATATTCCGTACTATAAATACCTTGAATACGTCTTTCTATGTCACTATACCAACTTTTTGGAAGAGCGGTAAGAGAGTTAAATTTCTCTAGTAAATTTAAATTTTTATTTGGTGCGAAAAAAAGCCTATTTATCTCTAAAATGCTCATATGAACTGGATCTTTTTCTATAACTTCTATCACGTCGCCCACTTTGCACGATCCTGGTGTTATGACGCGGTAATACCAGCCAGTAAGCCCAGTTTCAAAGATGTGAGTAGCCATATTTTCATTGCCCCATCTTCTTGAGAGCTTAAAGCATGGCTTTCTAGGTTGCGAGACTTGAAGCACAAGCGAGCCCAACTTATGGATATCGCCCACATATACGCAGCTCTCATCAAGTCCATCAATGCATAAATTCTCTCCCATCGCACCATAAGCCATATTTTTTAATCCTAAAAAACTCTCCCAATCGGCGTAATTTGCAAATGAATTTGCAAAAACTGCCTTTTCAGGGCCTCCATGGTGCTTTGTATCAGCGACGCTATCACCCTCAAAACCAAGCTCATTTGCAAAAATTTCACCATTTTGAGCTACTTTAAATATAGCTGAGCTCCAAGGTAAATTTAGCTTATCAGTCGCACTTTGCGAGCCACAGTTTTTTACCTCACCGATTAGTAAAGCTTTTAATGTTGCCATCTTTTTCCTATCAAAATTTAGCTTATTCTTAAATTATTTGCGTGAGTTAGTGCGATTGCGATTGCATCAGTGATATCAAGTGGTTTTATCTCTTTGTTTATACCTAAAATTTTCTTCACCATAAATGCCACTTGCTCTTTATCAGCTTTGGCCTTGCCAGTGACAGTTTTTTTTACCTGAAGTGGAGTATACTCAGCAAAATCACCATGAAGCTGTAAAATTTTAAGGCTAAGTGCTCCTCGAAACTGAGCAAGTTTTAAAACCGTTTTTGGGTTGTAAGCAAAAAATATATCTTCGATTGCGACCTCGTCGAATTTATGATTTTTAAAGATGAGATCGAGCCCTTCGCAAAGCTCGGTAATCTGATATTGAAGTGTGTTTGGTTTTATTTTTATGAGCCCTGCTTCAAGAAGAGTAGTTTTAAATTTATTTTTTTCAAGTATTGCATAACCACAATTCTTCGTACCTGGGTCGATTCCTAAAATTTTCATCACTATCTTTTCAATACTTTTTCACGACTTTTTCACGATGTGAAAAAGTTTGTCGGAGTTTAACAAAGGTTTTATTAAAATTAAGATAGTATCACTATAAAAATTCTCGAAATTTAAGGCATAAAAATTTGATAGCAGACGAAATTTTAGAAAATCTTTCAACACAAATTTCACCTGAAGAATACCAAAGTTATATCAAGCAATTAAAATTTAACGAAAAGGCTTCAGACGATCATATTATCGTATTTACTGCACCAAATGAGTTGATGGCTAAATTTATAAATACAAGATATGCTGATAAAATTGCTCACCTATATGAAGTTAAAACAGGCATAAAACCAAATATAGAAATTTCATCTACTAAAAGTAGCAAGACATCAAAACAAAATCAAATAAATGTTAAGCAGATAAAAACACAAAGTAGCATTTTAAATCCAAGCTACACATTTGAAAATTTTGTCTGTGGAGCGTCAAATCAATACGCATTTTTAAGCGCAAAAGCAGCCGCTGAAAAACCTGGTGTACTTTATAATCCACTTTTTATATATGGCACGACAGGACTTGGCAAGACTCACTTACTTCAGTCAGTCGGAAATCACTGCCTAAATAAAGGAAAAACCGTTATTTGCGTAACTAGCGAACAATTTATGATAGATTTTACCAGTCACATAAATAACCACTCAATGCCAAAATTTCGTGAAAAATATAGAAACTGCGATGTTTTACTAATAGACGATGTACAGTTTCTTGGTAAAACTGATAAAATCCAAGAGGAATTTTTCAACACATATAATGAACTTTTAGCAAAAAATGGTCAAATAGTTATGACTTCAGATCGACCTCCAAAGACACTAAAAGGCTTTGAGGATAGGATGATTTCAAGATTTGATAAGGCTTTTATGGCTGATATTACGCCACCTGAACTTGATACAAAGATAGCCATCATCATCAAAAAATGCGAATTTGATAAAATCGATCTAAATAAAGAGGTAATAAACTACATAGCTACAAACATGGGAGATAATATCCGTGAGATCGAGGGAGCTATCATAAATTTAAACGTATTTAAAACTCTTATGAAAGAAGAGATCACACTTGATCTTGCAAAAAGTATATTAAAAGATCTAATCAAAGAAAAACGTGAAAATATAAATTTCGATACTATCGTTGAAATAGTTAGCAAAGAACTAAATATCAAACAAAGTGATATAAAAAGCAAATCAAGAGTTACAAATATCGTAGAAGCAAGACGAATCATCATATATCTTGCAAAGATGCTTACAACAAACTCAATGCCACAAATCGCAAACTATTTTGGTATGAAGGATCACAGTGCCGTTAGTCATAATATTAAAAAGATAAATGAACTAATACAAACTAATGAAATTTTTAGTCTAAAAGTTACTGAATTAAAAAACAAAATTTTGACAAAAGGATAAAATACAATATGAAATTTGTGAATAAATGTGAAAAAGAAAATATAATTTTTCACATTTCAAATAGCTGTATTTCGATGTTTGAAAGCACTTTTCACTTTTTAACATCACCTACTAAAACAAAAAAATTAAATTTAAAAATAGAAGGAAGTTTTTAATGAAGGTTTTAATAAACAAAAATATGCTTGAAAGCATAGTAACAAATACAAATCCATATCTTGAAAAAAGAGATCTTAGTGCTATAACTTCTCACATTTATATCTCAGCAAAAGATGGTGTTTTAAACATAAAAGCAACTGATCATGAAATAGGTCTAGCATATAAGCTAAGTAATGTAAAAATCGTTGATGAAGGTTACGCAACTGCAAATGGTAAAAAATTACTTGACATTATAAAAAGTCTAAAAGACGAAGAAGTGATGTTAGAAACTGTAAACAACTATCTTTATATAAAACAAAAAAACTCAAAATATAAACTTCCGATGTATAAATTTGAAGATTTCCCAGAATTTCCAACAATTGATGGTAAATCAAAATTTGATGTTGATGCTGTTATGTTAGGAAGAAGTTTAAAGAAAATTTTACCAAGTATTGATAGTAATAACCCAAAATTTGAACTAAACGGAGCTTTTCTTGATATTAAAAAAGACTTTATAAATATCGTTGGTACTGATACGAGAAGACTTAGTGTATTTAGATTTCAAACACCAACTGAAAAAGAATTTTCACTAATAATCCCTAAAAAAGCTATCAATGAAATACAAAAACTATTTTTTGACAAGATAGAAATTTACTATGATGAAAATATCTTAATCGCTCAAAGCCAAAATTTTGAATTTTTCACAAAACTTATAAATGGTAAATTTCCAGATTACGAGCGTGTCATACCAAAAGAGGTTAGAAAAAGACTTCAGCTAAGTAGAGATAAGATGATAGAGGGTATAAAAACTATCTCAATGCTAAGTGATACAATGAAAATAACTTTTTCAAAAGACAATATAACATTTGAAAGTGTTATAGAAGATAACTCTGAAGCAAAAACTACGATAGATTATCAAACTGGTTTAGAGATTGGAGATGAATTTTTCATAGGTATAAAAAATAGATATCTACTTGACTTTTTAAGTAGCATCGAGGATGAAAATTTTGAGCTTGGATTTAATGAAAGCTCACTAGCATTTGTTGTAAGTTCAAAGGAGCTGACAACAGTTATAATGCCGATAAATTTATAAGATAAGGCAAGATTATGGAAAATAATTACGGCGCAGAAAATATCAAAGTACTAAAAGGGCTTGAGGCGGTCAGGAAGCGCCCAGGCATGTATATAGGTGATACTAACATAAGCGGTCTTCACCATATGATCTACGAAGTCGTTGATAACTCTATCGACGAAGCGATGGCTGGATACTGCGATACTATAGATGTTGAGCTTACACGTGAGGGCTCAGCGATCATCAGCGATAATGGCCGTGGTATCCCAGTGGATATGCACCCAACTGAGAAAATTTCAGCTGCGACTGTTGTTCTAACTGTACTTCACGCTGGTGGTAAATTTGACAAGGACACTTATAAGGTATCTGGCGGTCTTCACGGCGTTGGTGTATCTGTAGTAAATGCCCTTTCTAAAAAACTAGTCGTAAATATCAAACGTGATGGCAAACTTCACAGACAAGAATTTGCAAAAGGTATTCCACAAAGCGATCTTGAAGTCATAAAAACTACAAACCGTACAGGCACACAAGTCGAATTTTGGCCAGATGATAGTATATTTGAAGTGACTGAATTTGATGATGAAATTTTAGTAAAAAGATTTCGCGAGCTAGCATATCTAAACCCAAAGATAACTATAAATTTTAAAGATCAAAGAAATGGCAGAAGTGAGAGTTTTCATTTTGAGGGCGGACTTGAGAGCTTTGTAACTGATATGAATAAGGCAAATGCTGTCAGTAAAGCAGTATCATTTAGCGGTGGTGAAGATGACGTTATGGTTGATTTTGCCTTGCTTTACAACGACACTTACAGTGAAAATTTACTAAGCTTTGTAAATAACATCAAAACTCCAGATGGCGGTACGCACGAGGCTGGCTTTAGAGCTGGTCTTACAAGAGTTATCACAAACTACGTTCAAGCAAACGCTGCTGCACGTGAAAAAGATACAAAGATAACTGGCGAAGATATCCGTGAGGGACTTATCGCAGTTGTAAGCGTAAAGGTGCCAGAGCCGCAGTTTGAGGGACAAACAAAGGGCAAACTAGGCTCAAGCTATGTAAAACCTATCGTTCAAAAGATGGTTTTCGACGTGCTTACAAAGTATTTTGAAGAAAATCCTATCGAAGCAAGAGCGATAATGGATAAAGCTCTAATGGCAGCTCGTGGTAGAGAAGCTGCTAAAAAAGCTAGGGATCTAACTCGCAAAAAAGAGAGTATGAGCGTAGGCACATTACCTGGCAAATTAGCTGATTGTCAAAGTAAAGATCCAGTAATTAGCGAGCTATATCTAGTGGAGGGCGACTCTGCGGGCGGTTCAGCAAAGCAGGGGCGTGATAGGGTTTTTCAAGCGATATTGCCGCTTAAAGGTAAAATTCTAAACGTTGAAAAGGCAAGACTAGATAAAATTTTAAAGTCTGATGAGATAAAAAATATGATAACAGCGCTAGGTTGCGGTATTGGAGATGAATTTGACGCTGAAAAGCTTAGATATCATAAGATCATCATAATGACCGACGCCGATGTCGATGGTAGCCATATCCAAACACTACTTTTAACTTTCTTCTTTAGATTTTTAAATAAAGTTGTAGAAAATGGTCATATCTACCTAGCTCAGCCGCCACTTTATCGCTATAAAAAAGGTAAGAAAGAAATTTATCTAAAAGATGAAAAGGCGCTAAATGAATTTCTCATCGAAACTGGTATCGAAGGTGTTGATATAGAGGGTATAGGCAGTGCTGATTTGATTGATTTCTTAAAGATCGTTGCAGCTTATAGAAGCGTCTTAAAAGAGCTTGAAAAACGCTTTAACGTCCTTTCAGCGATCCGCTATATGATAGAAAATCCAGACATTGTCTCAAAAAGCTACAATGAAATTTTTGAAATTTTAAAGAATTTCTTAAAAGCTGAGGGTCACAATATACTAAACCACTACGTTAGTGAAGATGAGATTAGAATTTATGTGCAAACTGAAAGCGGCTTAGAAGAGCTTGTGGTAAATGAAAATTTATTTACAAACCCACTCTATGAAGAGGCGCTTTACATCAGCCAAAAGATAAAAGAGCGCGGCCTAGACTTGCATAGTGACGTTATAGATGTGCTTGATGAAGTAGAGAAGAATGCGAAAAAAGGTGCATATATCCAGCGCTACAAAGGTCTTGGTGAGATGAACCCTGAGCAGCTTTGGGAGACTACGATGAACCCTGAGAACAGAAGACTTTTAAAGATCGATATAAACGATGCTATAAGCGCTTCTGATACGTTTAATCTCTTCATGGGCGATGAGGTCGAGCCAAGAAGAAATTACATCCAAGACCACGCAAAAGACGTTAAACACTTGGATATTTAAAAGAAAAAGGATAAAAAATGAGCGAAGAGATGAAATACGGTGAGAAAATTTTAAAAGAATTTGACGTAGAGAGTGACCTTGAGGTCTGGGAAAATAAGCAAACAAGGGACTATGTCATAAAGATCACTCTGCCTGAGTTTTGCTGCCTTTGCCCTCGCTCTGGTTATCCCGACTTTGCGACCATATATCTTGAATACATCCCAAATAAGCTTGTAGTAGAGTTAAAAGCGATAAAGCTTTATATAAATAGCTTTATGAACCGCAACATCAGCCACGAAGATAGTATAAATGAAATTTATTCTGTTTTAGAGAAAAAACTTGAGCCAAAATTTATGAAGATAGTTGGTGACTTTAACCCACGTGGAAATGTCCATACAGTTATCGAGATCAGCTCTGATCTAGTCGTAAAAAAGCCAGCTGAGGAGAAAGAATTTACTCCAAGAAGTAGGGAGAGAAACTTTAGCGATAAGCCACGTGAGAGACGAAGCACAAGTGATCGTGGTAGCAGCAGGGGCAGCAGAGATGATAAATTTAAAAAAGATGACAAACCAAGAAGAAGCTCAAATAAAGAGGGCTTTAGAAAGATAAGCTATGCCGATGATAAGAAGCCAAAAGTAGTCAAAAAGGATAAATAATGATAAGTGCTAAGCTTATAGAACATATCTTTAAAGCAGCATCTATATCACGTTGGAACGACTATCCAAAGATGACAAATTTAGTAGAGCTTGATAAGCAAGCTCATAAATTTATCATCGCTTATTTCATAGCAAAACAAGAGCAAGACGCCGATATGAACTATATCATAGAGGCTGGAATTTTTGAGTTTTTAAGTAGGGTTGTAGTCACAGACATACGACCAGATGTCTTTCACCACATCCAAAAGACAAAAAAAGAGCAGATAAATAGCTGGGTCTTAAGTAATCTTGATAGCCTTATTTCAGATATTGAAAATGGCGAGTTTTTAGAGAGATTTAAAAACCACTATAAAAACGACAAAACTCACGAAAAAGAGCGCCTTATACTAAAAGCAGCGAGCTATCTTGCCACGAGGTGGGAATTTTCTATCGTCTATCAAACGAGCCAGTTTTTAAGTGATATAGAAGAGCTTAAGGCTAAGGTTGAGGAGGAGATGGAGGATTATTATGAGTTAATTGGCGTTAGAAAGATCGCTATGAATCAAAAATTAGCCCGCCTTGTAGATCTAAGCGGCAGGCTAAGGTTTCAAAAGCGCTGGGCACAAACGCCTCGTATCCCTGAAACCGCAGTCTTAGGACATATGCTAGTTGTTGCGATACTTAGCTATTTTTACTCACTAAAAGCAAAAGCTTGCAAAAAACGCCTAGAAAATAACTTCTTTTGCGCACTATTTCATGATCTACCAGAGAGTCTCACAAGAGATATCATAAGCCCTGTAAAGTACGGTGTAAAGGGGCTAAATGAGATCATCAGTGAGTATGAGATGAGGCTTATTGATGAGAGGATTTTACCATTTGTGCCAGAAAAGATCAAAGATGAGTTTAGCTACATCCTTGGTATCAGAAAAGATGGTGAAAAATTTATAAAAGATGAGTTTGAAAATAGAACTTACGAGCGTAAAATCATCTGCCACGAAGGAACGATGGAGAACGTAAATGATGATAAATTTAACCCAATCGATGGCAAAGCACTAAAATACTGCGACAAGCTATCAGCCTACATAGAAGCTGGAATTTCTATAAGCTATGGCGTCAAGTCAAAAGAGCTAACTGATGGATTTAATAATATGTATAAATTTTTTAGCGAAAAACCTAAGATCGACGGAGTGGATTTTTTAGAAATTTGTGATGATTTTAATGAACATTTTGGTTTAGAAAGACCCCCTCTCAGATAACTGCGGCACACACTTAATACAAGTGCTCTGCTGTGTTCCCACCCTGAAGCGGTGCTCATAAAAAGCATTGCACAGGTCTAAGAAGGAGCTTCGCAATCATACAGAAACTATACTTAAATTTTGTTTTATAGTTACATTTTTAAAAATTTAGCTTTAAAAGTATATAATCAGCCCAAATTTCATAAAAAGTAGAGTAATGTCTGGAAAGTTTAAACTTCGTTTTTTATCAGCTTTTAGAGATTTTTTTATCTATCATCACAAATCTTTAGAGTTTCGTGCCAAAATTTTTGCCGCAATGATCTCTGCTAAATTTGACCCAGACGAAGATGATTTTTTTGTTTTAAATGACATTACAAATGAAATTTATGAAAATGACCAAACAAGAAAAGACTTTTTGATCCAAACTGTTAAAGAGTATGTAGCAAGAGTTAAAAGAAACGATAGGATCACACTTGATGCACTACTTTTAAGCATTGATAAAGACCTAAAAGATCACAAAAGATACGCCAAAAAGATAGATTTTTCTCACCTTCGTCGCTTGATGAGTGGCTGTGAGGAAGAAATTTTAGTTCAGCAAAGAGTTTATGAGTTTTTGATAAACGAAGTTAAACTCTATTCTTGAAATTATCATTCATTTTAAATTTTTAATCATCAACTAGTATAAAAATCATTTCTTCATCTGAATAGCAGTCTGGATCATCTCATCACTTGTTGTGATACTTTTTGCACTAGCCTCATAAGCCTTTTGCGTAACGATAACCTCACTTAGCGCTTGACCAAGATCGACGTTACTCATTTCAAGTTTATTTGCAAGAATTTGTGAGCCATAAATAGTCTCACCAGCTTTATTTTTATAAAAAAATGCCTCGCCTGAATTTGGAGTTGCTTCATAGAGATTATCACCCACTTTTGATACGCCCTGTTCATTTTGGAAGTGATATAGAGCTATTTTTGCAACTATAAATGAGCGCGAATTGTCAAAATTTGCCATGATATTTCCACGATCATCAACGCTATATTTTGTGAGATTTCCTTCGGCGTAGCCATCTGCTTTTATGACAAAGTCTTTTTTTGAATTAGCCGAGCTTGTTATGCCATTATAGACATTTGCATCTCCATCGCCAAGAAAATTTAAAGCTACGTTTCCAACGCTTGTTAATGTATTTGTAACAAGCCTACCGCTACCATCAAAAGTAAGTGTTCCCATAGCTGTATTTTGTACAACACCATTAGCATCAGTTATCGTAGCTGTGGCATTCCAGATAGTTTGATTGCCACCTTGAGGGATTTGCTTTGTAAAATTTATAGTTACTAAGCTTTTTGTACCATCACTGTTATATATCTCTGAGCTTAGTTTTTCTTTATTAGCTACTTCAACTAGTGATGTAACTTCAGCTTTTACATCTAAGCTAGCAAAATTCATAAATTTTAGGCTTTTATTGTTTATATGCCAGCTGCCATCGCTCTCTAGTGTGGTTGAAAACTCACTAATTTTACCATCACCGTCTTTTACTTTTACCACTACGCTATCGCCTGCTTTTGCACCAAATCTTGTCTGACTTAGCGGGATTTGTCCATTTAGTGAGATAGTTTTGTTTGTATTATCAAGTGTATAATTAAAATTTGCCGCATCAATGGCTGTTGTTTGTCTATTTGTTATTAGACTTGAGTCTAGGTTACCTTTTAAATTTATATTTTTTGTTTGCTTGGCTGGCATATATAAAAAATGAGGTAAATTTATACCTTTTTGTGAGCCAGTATCGCCTAGTTTTAGATCCTCTTCTTTTGCAGTAAATGCCTGCGTGGTACCTTTTGTTTGACCATATTTTCTAAGAGCATTAGCACTTGGGGTGACTGGAGTAAAACTTGTTAACGTACCAAGAAGTAAGTTGCCTTTATTATCTACTAAATTTCCAGCCCCATCTATATCAAAGCTACCTGTTCTTGTGTAGTAGTTTCTACCATTTTTATCAACGACACCAAAAAAACCTTTACCACCTATGGCTAGGTCGAAGTTATTATCGGTATTTTGAAAACTACCATTTGTCATCTTTAAAGCTGTCGTTTGTTTCGTAGCTCCAAGACCTACTTGATTGTTAGTTGGACCACTTCCAGCAGAAGCCATATGTTGATTGATTAAATTTTTAAACTCAGGGATTGAAGCTTTAAAACCTACGTTGTTGATATTTGAGATATTATTTGCCCAAACATCCATGCCAAAGCTTTGTGTTTTAATGCCACTAATTCCGTTGTAAAAACCTCTCATCATGGCTTTTATCCTTCGTAAAATTCAGATATTTTATCCATTGGGACATATTCGCCTGCGATTTTTATCATAGCTTTACCATCTACAAATTTTACTGCCTCGACCGGATAGCTACCTACTTGAGTCTTGTATGAATTACCATCTTTTCCAGTGTAATTAACAGAGACTGTATATGCACCATTTGGTAATTGTTTTCCAGAATCATCTTTACCATCCCAAGATATTCTGCGAACTCCTGATTTTAGATCTTTTATATCGATTGAACGAACGACCTCTCCATTTGCATTTTTAATTTCAAGCTTACCATTTACAAGATCTGATTTAAAATAAAGTGCAAAATTTACAGTTTTTTGCTCATCTGTTAGTAAAACTGAGTTTGAACCAGTTGAGACCATTTTACCAAGGGCTGAGATAGCGTAGGCATTTGCATTTGATTTTAATTGATTTACAAGCTCTTTCATAGCTGAGTTTGTATTTTGTTGCATCTCTAGTGATGCTAGCTGGCTAGTTTGTGTAAGCATCTTTTCAGTATCCATAGGACTTGTTGGGTCTTGATACTGAAGCTCTGTTAAAAGTAGCTTCATAAATGCATCTTTATCTAGCTGCGCATTTGGGTTAGTTCCTGTGCCAGCTGCTGCATCTTGCTTTGCTTTTGCCTTTTTCTCGGCATTTTTTTGTTGTGTTGTTTGTGTAGTTATATCTGAAACTGAAGCCATTATCTCTCCTAAATATATCTTGGTATTACTAGCTCAAGCAAGCTTTGTTCCGCTTGAGCGTTTTCGCTCTCTTCACTTTGATTTGAGCTATATTTGTTTTTTGCTTGTTCTTTTTTATCTTGTCTTTGATTTTGATCTGAGAAATTCATCTCAAGCTCGGTAAATCCCATATTTACAAGGCTATTTTTAAACTCGGCTTGATTTTGTAAAAATAAATTCATAGTAGCCGTGGTTGAGTTAAAATTTACATGTAAGTTGTTACCTCGATTTACCATCGTGATCTCAACTTCACCTAAATTTAGTGGATTAAGCGTTATGTTAAAACGAGTGATCGGAGCTTTGTAATTTTGCACCTGCTCTTTTAGTGTAGAAGAGAAGTTACTAAGCGTCTCTTTTATCTCAGCCTTTGTTTGAAGCTGGTGTTTAGCGCTACTAGCGATATCTTTTACCATTTGATTTAGCTCTGATTTATTATCGCTGTTAAATGTCTCCTCGCTTGGCTCAGGCTCGCTCATCTGCTCTCTTTCTGGGAAGAGTAGCGACTCGAGAGTTGGAGCTTTTTGCGCCTTTTGCTCTTGTAAATTTACCTTTACTTTAGGCTCTTTTAGCTGCTCCTCTGGCTCAACATCCACTATCTCATCATCAAGCTTTACTTCACTATCTAGCTTTTTAGGCTCTTCTTTTACTAAATTTTTAACTTCATTAGTTGGATTTGCCACTACCTCTTTTAATAAGGTATCAAGCTTTACGACCTCTTTTGGTTCATTTTTGATAATGGTTTGCTCGACTTCATTTTTTAGCTCTTTTAGGTAAAAAGGCTTCTCTTCAGTTTTTATTGGTGTGAAAAATTCTTTCTTACCTAAATTTTTAAACATCTCATTTAGTTTTGGCACATCTTCGTTTGAAATTTCTATATTTTTAAGGCCAAGGTCAAATTTCTTAGCAAGGTCGATAAGATCGCTAACGCTTTTAACATTGCTAAGCTCTTCAACGTTTTCAGGCACACTTAAGAAATTTGCTATTTTGTCGCTGAAATTTGGAAATTTACTTACTTTTTCATTGCCATTTAGAATTTCTAAAACTTGTAAAAGCTGCATGAAATTTGCATTTTCATAGAGCTCATTTTTTGTATTTTCATCCAAATTTTCTTCAAGTGCGGTTGAAATTTTTGCTGCACTTTCGCTTTGAGCTTTTTGCAATGTCTCTTTTTGAGTGGTAACCGTTTTTACTATCTCTTTGACATCTTTTTCAGTGATTTTTTGGCCGCTATTTGCTTTGCTTGCAGCTGCATCTAAAACCATAGACAAAAATTCGCCGTTGTTTTGGGATTTCTTAGAAGCAGATGGCTTTTTACCTCCAGCAGGAGCCAGCAAATCTACGTTATTTTTCGCTGTATAAGCTTGCATTTAAACCTTTCAAATTTTTAAACTTAATACCAAACATGCAAAATCTATTCCAAAAATTAATTTCTTGATATCAGCTTAAAATTTATAAAAATTTGGCTATAATCTGCCCCTATTTTAAAACTGACAAACGAAAAATAGCAAACTAATAAACGGAGAAAAATTTGGAAAAGATACGAAATATAGCCGTTATCGCACACGTCGACCACGGTAAAACAACAATGGTTGATGAGCTTTTAAAACAGTCAGGAACATTTAATGAGCATCAAAACCTTGGCGAGCGTGTAATGGATAGTAACGACATCGAAAGAGAGCGTGGTATCACGATTCTTTCTAAAAATACTGCTATTCGTTACAAAGATACAAAGATCAACATCATCGATACTCCGGGCCATGCTGACTTTGGTGGTGAGGTTGAGCGTGTTCTTAAGATGGTTGATGGCGTTTTGCTACTTGTCGATGCGCAAGAGGGCGTTATGCCACAAACTAAATTCGTCGTCAAAAAGGCGCTTTCACTAGGACTTCGTCCAATCGTTGTTGTAAATAAGATAGATAAGCCAGCAGGTGATCCAGACCGCGTTATAAATGAAATTTTTGACCTTTTTGTAGCACTTGACGCAAACGATGAGCAGTTAGAATTTCCAGTCGTTTATGCCGCTGCTAAAAATGGCTATGCAAAGCTAAAACTAAGTGATGAAAATATAAATATGCAGCCACTTTTTGAGACCATCCTAGCTCATGTGCCAGCTCCAAGTGGTAGTGACGAGAACCCACTCCAGCTTCAAGTGTTTACTCTTGATTATGATAACTACGTCGGCAAGATCGGTATTGCAAGAATTTTTAACGGCAAGATATCTAAAAACCAAAATGTCATGCTCGCAAAGGCTGATGGTACAAAGACAACTGGTAGAATTTCAAAGTTAATTGGTTTTATGGGTCTTGAAAGAACCGATATTAACGAAGCTGGTACCGGCGACATCGTAGCGATCGCTGGCTTTGATGCGCTTGACGTTGGCGATAGCGTCGTTGATCCAAACAACCCTCATCCGCTTGATCCACTCCATATCGAAGAGCCAACCCTTAGCGTTGTATTTTCTGTAAATGACGGCCCACTAGCAGGCACTGAAGGCAAACACGTCACATCAAACAAGATCGATGAGCGCCTTGCAAACGAGATGAAGACAAATATCGCGATGAAATACGAAAACATCGGCGAGGGCAAATTTAAAGTAAGTGGCCGTGGTGAGCTTCAGATTACTATTTTGGCTGAAAATATGCGCCGCGAGGGTTATGAGTTTTTACTTGGCAGACCTGAGGTCATCGTAAAAGAGATAAACGGCGTAAAATGCGAGCCATATGAGCTTTTGGTTATCGACGCACCTGATGATACGACAGGCACAGTCATAGAAAAACTTGGCAAAAGAAAAGCGGAAATGGTCTCTATGAACCCAACAGGCGATGGCCAAACAAGGATCGAGTTTGAGATTCCAGCGCGCGGACTTATCGGCTTTAGAAGTCAGTTTTTAACTGACACAAAAGGCGAGGGCGTTATGAACCACAGCTTTTTGGAGTTTAGACCACTTAGCGGTACCGTCGAGCATAGAACAAATGGTGCTTTAGTTTCGATGGAAAACGGCGTAACGCTTGCTTATTCGCTATTTAACTTACAAGATCGCGGTGTGCTTTTCCTTGATCCGCAAGCAAAAGTCTATGTGGGCATGATCATCGGCGAGCACAGCCGTCCAAACGACCTTGACGTAAATCCTATCAAGGGTAAAAACCTAACAAACGTGCGTGCTAGCGGTAGTGACGATGCGATCAAGCTTGTGCCACCTAGAAAGCTAAGCCTTGAGCGCGCGCTAGAGTGGATAGAAGATGACGAGCTAGTCGAGGTTACGCCTATAAATATCCGCGTTCGCAAGCGCTATTTAGATCCAACAGAACGCAAAAGAAAAGCAAAACTTTAATCAAATTTATCATTTTAGCCCCTTTGTAAAGGGGCTAATAATTAAACTCTAAAAACGGCAAAAAAATTATATAAATTTCTCATACTTTTTTGCATTATTTATTTAAATCGGCTTTGTTTAAGACGAAATAGAGCCATTCTCTCATTTAAAATTTATCAATCTTAAAACCATTTATACTTTAAAATACCATACTTACTTTTCTATTTTTACTTTTAATGTAATCAATATGAAAATGCTTAGTTTATGCTAGAATCGGCGAAAATTTAAAGGGAACCGATGAAAAAACTAAAATTTATCTTCACTCTTACTGCGGCGTTTATTTTTAGCGGCTGCTACGAGACGACGCTACTTACGCGCGTGCCGATCTCCGCGCTTGTTTCGGACAAAGGCTCGGACGTGAAATCCACGATCGTGCTAACGGGTATAACGCCGCAGACGCACGAAACGAAGACGGTAACGGATAATGTTCGCATTTTCGTCCCGGACGCTAAATTTAAGGACTTCCCGACGGGAGAAACCGCCTACGAGATGAGCGTTAGCGCCGGCAAGGGCGAAAAGGGCGGCAAAAACTCGGATAAGCGCGCCGTGCGGATATATCTAAGCCAAGACGGCGAAGTCTACGGCAAGCTTAGCAAAAACATGCTCGAGCAGTACGCGGGCGCGGCGAAACAGGGCGAAGCGCCGACGCTAAAAGCAGCGATCAAATTTGAAAACGACACGAAGGACGTCTATGAGCTGGTCGCGGGCGCGATCTGGGCGGATAGCGCGGCGGTACGCGAGGCGATCGCGGGCAAAGCGGTCAAAATCAGCACTCTAAAAAAGGCGGCGAAATGAAAGGCGTAAAAATCGGCTTTATCGGCGGCGGAAATATGGGCGGCGCGATGATAGAGGCGCTTTGGCGCGCGCAATCTGACGAAGCGGACGCGGGGCGAAGCTTGGCCGAGGACGAGCGAAAATTTGACGGCGGTGGCGAGGCACATGGGGCGGAAAATTTAGCACAAACGGATAAAAACGTAAGCCCGCGCGAATACGAAAAAAAGACGAAATTTGAAATCCTAGCCTATGCTAGAAGCAAAAACGAAGCCTTGCGGCAGAGATTTAGCGTAAAAATAGCAGCGAGCGAAACGGATCTAGCGCGCGAAGCGGATGCGGTCGTACTGGCTACTAAACCTGCTAGCTACGAGGCTATCTTGCGCCTGATCGCGCCCGAGCTTGCGGGCAAAATTTTGCTTCTTTTGGCGCCTAATTTTGACATAAATCGCGCTAGGCAAATCGTAGGCGAGGGCGTTTATATAGCTCGCGCGATGCCAAATATCGCGGCTTGCATCGGAGCGTCGGCCACGGCTCTTTGCTTTGACGCTGGATTTAGCGAGGCTAAGAAAGAGACCGTGCGCGAGATAATCGCTAAAATCGGTAAAATTTACGAGATAGACGAGGCCGGGTTTGCCGCATTTACGGGCATCGCGGGAAGCCTGCCGGCGTATGCGTGTGCCTTTATCGAGGCTGCGGCCGATGCGGGCGTGCGGGGCGGATTGCCTAGGCAGCTTTGCTACGACGCCGTCTGCGCAGCCGTAGAAGGAACGGCGCGTCTGATCCAAAGCGGCAAGCACCCTGCCGCGCTAAAAGACGAGGTCTGCTCGCCGGCGGGAACCACGATCGAGGGGCTTACCGCGCTTGAAAACGGCGGATTTCGCGGCGCTTTGATGCAGGCCGTCGCCGCTTGCATCGCCAAAGCGCGGGGTTAGGTAAATTTAAAGGATAAAAATGAAAAATTTATTATTTGCGCTCTTTGTAGCGTTAAATTTATTCGCTAGCGAGCCTGGCCTTTCGCCCTTGCTAGCCGCAGATACGCTAGAAAAGCTCAAAAAATGCAAAAATCCCGACCTAAACGCCACCAAAGAGTGCGTGCAAGCGGGCATGGTAGTGGCTAACTTAAAGTAAGACTACGGCGCGGCGGAGGGGCTATTTAGCCTAGCCTGCGCTAAAGGAGACGGCGAGGGCTGCTTTTATCTTGGCGAACTTTATAAAAATAATCTAGTAAAAGCCGCGGATAAGAGCGAGCGCGAGACCAAGATTAGCGCGTATTACAAGGCTAGCTGCGTCCTTTACGATTATTTGCCAGGTTGCTTGGCATTAGCAAATTTCATGCAAGAAGAGCTAGGCGACGAGGTGCAGTCGTTTGCGATAAACAATACTCTATGCAACAAAAAATACGCTCCCGGATGCTACAACGTGGGCTGGATGATAGAGCGAACGGGAGGCGATATAGGCGAGATGATGGAGTATTACGAGCGCTCGTGTAAGCTAGGCTACGTAGGCGGCTGTGAGAGGGCGACGTGGCTGTATGAGGGAAATTTCAACGAAAACAGATACGAGCAAGTAAAAAAAGACGCGAAAAAGGCAAAGCAAATGCGAAAAAAGGCGTGCGAGCTAGGCGATAAGCAAAGCTGTTAGATTGATAATAAGGCGTTTTGATAAAAATTTTTAAAACGATAAAACTCTAGAAAGTCTTAACATAGCTAGCAATGTAGAGTAGTAACTTTTAGCATGCTTATAAATACTGCAAGAAGTTTACTAATTTAAGTTTTTAAGTTTATAAAAGCTTTGCCACACTTTTTTATAGTAGCTAGTGAAGTAAGGTTAAATTTTTACTTCACTAGATCCAAAAGTAAGATTTTTACAGAGCTTGTGTTTGCTTATATTTTTAGCTATCAAAACAATTGACAAAACCCACTGATAAATTTTCTGCTAAATCTTATTTTTAATAAAAATGAATATTAACTTTCTTAAATAAAACTAAATATAACAATGTAATTTTAAGCCATTAGGTTATAAGATTTTTTTAAATTTTATTTTTAAGGATTGCAACATGAAAATGCTATTTTTAGCCCCTGTCTTAGCATGTAGTCTTGCTTTTAGTGCCGATGTTATCGCAAAAGATGCCAATATAACGCTAGATGGCAAGATGATAGGAAAGATCGAGGTTTTAACACCAGTTGAAGTCGTCGAAAAAGGTGATAAAACGAGTAAGATCAAGGTTAATGGCGTAGTTTCGGCAAACTATTTAGCCCAACTTCAAAGAAGTATAGAAGATCCTGAAGTTTTTGTAGCTTTTAATGACGAGAGTGAGGCAAATTTCAAAAAAGTAAAAGATCTTGAAGATGACTACGGCGAGGTTTGGTACCAAGCAGAGGGTGTTTACGAAGTGCCAAATGATGCACTTGGTGGCGATACAAAAAAGCTTTACGTAAAAGCACAACAAATTTACGAAGAGACCTGCTCTGCTTGTCATAGACTTCATGAGCCAAATAGCTTTACAGCGGCTCAGTGGCCAGCAAATTTAGCTGGAATGGTCGATGCAAAATTTGTAGCACTAGACGAAACTGACCTAAATTTAGTGCTCAAATACCTACAACACAATGCCAAAAAAGTAAAATAAATTTTTCATAAGGGAGAAAATATGAAAAGACGAGATTTTATAAAATTTTCTGCACTTGCTGCCACAGCAGCGCAGGCAAACAAGATAGAGGGCGTGACTAAGACCATTTTTGACCAAAACAAAACCTTTGGCGCAAATAGATTTGGTCTATTTTGGGCAAATACCAACTCAAATCAAATCGTATCCGTTGATCCATTTGATGGTGATAAATTCCCAAATACAATGAATAACAGCTTGCCAGACCTCATCCAAAACGAAAGCCGTGTGCTCTATCCATACGTAAGAAAGAGCTACCTAAAGGCAAAAGGTGCAGCAAAAAGTGAGCTTCGTGGCAAGGAAGAATTTGTACGTGTTAGCTGGGATACAGCACTTGACCTTGCTGCAAAAGCCTTAAAAGAAAATTTTGATAAATATGGTCCTGAGAGCATCTACGGCGAGTGCTACTGGTGGGGCGGTAGTGGTAAGATCAGCTGGGGCAGAACCGTTGGTCACAGGATGCTAAAAGTGCTTGGCGGATACGTCGAAGAGAGCGGCGACTACTCAACTGGAGCTGGGCTTGTCATCATGCCTCACGTCCTTGGAAATAGTGCGGTTTATGACGCTCCTACAAAATGGGAAGCTATGGTTAAAAATGCTAAGAACATCGTATTTTGGGGCACTGATCCGCTTGTAACTGGTCAAATTTCATGGCAGCCACCAACACACGATGGTTATCTTGGCATCAAAAAGATAAAAGATGCTGGCATTAAAACCTATAGTGTTTGCGTCTTCAAAAACGACACCACAAGATACCTTGGCTCTGAAACTATCATCGTTCGTCCAAATACTGACGTAGCAATGATGCTTGGTATGTGCCACTATCTTTATGAAAACAAACTCTATGACGAGGAATTTATCAAAAAATACACAGTTGGCTTTAATAAATTTAAAGACTACCTGCTTGGCACAACCGACAAAGTGGTAAAAGACGTAAACTGGGCTAGTAAAATTTGTGGTGTAAAAGCTGAAGATATCGCTAAATTTGCAACAGCGCTTGCAAAA
The DNA here is from genome assembly GCF_902460665.1 of Campylobacter concisus. Classification (GTDB taxonomy): domain Bacteria; phylum Campylobacterota; class Campylobacteria; order Campylobacterales; family Campylobacteraceae; genus Campylobacter_A; species Campylobacter_A concisus_AL. Next base: position 96,991 of record NZ_CABPUR010000004.1, read on the forward strand.
GAGCCAAGCACTATCATCGCTGGCAGATCTCTTCAAAGACAAGATCATGGCGAGATGGGCTTTTGGGGTATCGTAACACTTAGTGCAATGCTTGGCCATATCGGTAAAGAGGGTCTTGGATTTGAGTTTAACCTCTACTACGGAAACGGCAGCACTGATAAGATAGCACCTGCTCTAAAAGGTATCAGCACTAGGATAAGCGAGAAATATGAAAACGTAGATGGTGCTCCGTGGAAGAAATTTAAAAACATAACCATCCCATCTTCAAGATCGATTGAAGCCTTGCAAAATCCTGGCAAAGAGATAGACTATGATGGCTCTAAGATCAAACTTCCACATATGAGAGTGGCTTACATGGCTTCTGGTTCGATGTTTACAAGACATCAAGACGTAAATAACGCCGTAAAAGCGTGGCGTAAATTTGATACTGTAATAACTGCTGAGCCATTTTGGACAAGCACAGCTAAACTAAGCGACATCGTCTTGCCAGTGGCACTAGAGGTCGAGAGAAATGACATCAACCAAAGTGTCCCATCAAGCGAATACATCGTGGCTTATAAGCCAGTAGTTGAGCCAATGGGCGAAAGCAGAAGCGACTACTGGATATGCTCACAAATTTGCAAACGCTGGGGCAGAGAAGAGGTCTTTACTGAGGGTAAAGATGAGCTTGGCTGGGCAAAAGAATTTTACGCAGATGCGGTGGAACAAGCCAAATCACTAGATCTTAAAATGCCAAGCTTTGATGAGTTTTGGAAAGAGGGATATGTCAAATTTGACAAAGACAATGAAGAGACAAAATACTACACAAGACTTAGTGCATTTAGAGAAAACCCACACAAAAATCGCCTTGGCACGCCATCAGGCAAGATAGAGATATACTCTCCAACTATTGCTAAATTTGGCTACAAAGACTTTGCTCCACACTTTGCTTGGATCGAGCCATTTGAGTGGCTTGGTAGTGAAAAAGCTAAAAAATATCCATTTAGCATCACAACCCCACACTCAAGATATCGCCTCCACTCTCAGCTAAATAACTCAATAATCAGAAACTACGCTGAAGTGAGCGCAAGAGAACCGATGCTAATAAACACAAACGACGCTAAGAAAAAAGGCATCGCAACTGGTGATGTAGTGAGAGTCTTTAACGATAGGGGCGAAATTTTAGTAGGAGCGCTTGTCACTGACATCATTCCAGAGCGTGTCATCGCCATCTGCGAAGGTGCATGGTATGATCCTGAAGTGCTTGGCGAAAGAAGCCTTTGTAAACACGGTTGCATCAATGTCCTAACACGCGACAAAGGCACATCTAGTATCGCTCAAAGCAACTGCGGACATACAATACTAGCGGATCTTGAAAAATATAAAGGCGAGATCAAACCAATAACTGCCTTTTCTAAACCAAAAATTTTACAATCTTTGTAGAATTTATATAAATTTAGCCCTCGCTTGGGGGCTAAATTATTTTTAGGTCATTTATATCTTCAAATTTGATCCTAGTTTTTACAACCATAAGAGTTTTGTTTTTGAAATTTACATCGGAGATTAGCCCTCTAGCACTTGCATAGGTATAGCCGTCATAGTAGCTCACATATACCTCATCAGCTGCTCTTAGCCTGCTTATCTTTTTTAAAATTTCATCCACCATGCTTTCATCAAGTTCAAGCTTTTCTCTTCTCTCACGCTCACTTGACCGCAAGGCTCGCTCTAAGGTTGATAGGGGATTAAACGAGTTAAAAATTTTTGCTCTATCTTTACTCGCCACTTTTGTGCCCTCCGATCTTTTTATTTCGGTCTTGCCCAGTGGCTTCTGGTAGTAGATCGATCGCTCTTAAAACCGAGTTTTTACCAAATTTTTCTTTTATGATATTTAGGGATTTTAAAACCGCCTTTTCTTTAGTATCATCCTCAAAAAGACTAGAGTGAGCTAGACTCTCTTTTACTACGTCATTTGCACTGATGCTAATTTGCCTAATCAGTCCAACATTTTTTATCTTATTTAAGAGTAACTCTTCGGCTGAATTCATCAGCATGCTTGAAACATTTGTTGGTGTCTTAAACCGAACGCTAGCACGCTGGTGTGGCTCGAGTTTGTCGGCAAATTTTATATTTATTGTTATTCCGCTCGCCATTACTTCTTTGTTGATCATCCTAAGTACTAGTCTATCAGCCATTTCTTTTAGTACGACTACCGCCTCACAATGTTCGTAGTCTCTTGGTAAAATTTCAGAGCTAAAATAGGATTTTGTGCTTGGTTTATAGGCTTTTATGTCAGCTATTGTCGTTGGCTCTATGCCATTTGCGTGATCTATCGTTATATAGGCATCAACTCCAAAAAATTTCTCAAGTAAGCTTCGCGGAGCATTTGATATATCTTTCATACAAAAAATTCCATGTTTTTCCAGCTTTAGCCTAGTTTGCTTACCGATACGCCAAAAGTCATCTAGCGGTTGATGCGTCCAAAGACGTTCTTTGTAAAGCTGCTCGTCTAAAAATGCAATCCCATCATCACTGTGCTTAGCCAGGATATCAAGGGCAATTTTTGCGAGGTATAAATTTGTACCCATGCCACAGGTGGCCGTCACGCCAGTAGTTTTTAAAATTTCATCCATTATCTTTTTGGCTATGGATTTTGCATCGGTATTATAAAATTTAACATAAGAAGTAAGATCGATAAAGGCCTCATCGATAGAATAGACATAGATATCATCTTTTGAGACGTATTTTAGATATATCTCATAAATTTTAGCAGCATAGTCGATGTAAAACTGCATTCTAGGCGGTGCGATGATAAATTTTATAGCCTTTGGTATCTCAAAAAGCCTGCATCTATTTTTCACACCTTTTGCTCTAAGAGCTGGGCTAACGGCTAGGCAAACACTTCCGTTGCCACGACTATCGTCAGCCACGACTAGATCGGCTTTAAACGGATCAAGCCCTCGCTCCACACACTCAACTGAGGCGTAAAATGACTTTAGATCAATGACGGCATAAAATTTTTGTGCTTCGTTTTTCATGTAGTGATTATAGATGAAAATTAGTAAAAGTTCGTTTTTGAAAAATTGATCTTAAGGCTAAAATTTCTAATAAAAATTTTTTAGAAACAAAATAAGTAAAATGGATAAATTTTACTAGCGGAGTTAGGGTAAATGCAATGCATAAAGAAGTTAATATAACTAACTGGACCTTCTATTGAAAAAAGTAGACAATCAGGTGTTTATATTGGTTTAACAGATAGAAGTGATGTAAATTCTAGCAAAGTAAAAATAAAAATGGCGAGTCTATGCTCGGAGCTTTTGCTATACCAACATTTGATAACAGCGATGAAGATGTCAAAATAGATGGTAGAGTTAGAAACTATGGACTTGGTATTTTTTAAGGCTAAATTTTTCACGTGATTTTTATATCGATCTCATGGCAAAAAGCTGGTAGGAGTCAAACTAAGGTTGATGCAAAAGATGTAGATTATAAAATCTCGATGCCATACTACAATGCTAGCTTTGGTGTCGGCAAAAAGATAAAATTTGATAGCTTTATACTTGATGGTGGGCTAAACTACGCACTCTCTTATGTCGGTAGCGATGAGGCAGATATCGGACAAAGCACATTAAAATTTAGTAGCGTTACATCAAGTAGAGCTAAAATTTACTCAAAAATAGCCTATGATGCTGGCAAATTTAATCCTTATGGAAAAATTAGCGCTGAGTATAAATTTAACACCAAGTCAAAAATAGCAGTGATCCAAGAAGACGAGGAGATCAGCCTAACTCAAAAAGGAACAAGCTCGGAGGTTGAGGTCGGTCTAAGATATACGCCAACTTATGCAACACTCATAAATTTTGGCATAGCACAATCTTTTGGCAAAAAAGATCAAAGCAGCGCAAAACTTCAGTTTGCTTATAGATTCTAAAAATTTAGTGGCTTTTGGCCACTAAATCTTACTCATTTTTATATATTTAGCCATAAATTTTCTTTAAATTTTCAAGCTTTGTGCTAGCATTTAGTAGTAACATATCGGCGATAACTAGCCTTATCATCGCGGTTGCAACGACGCTTCCACGTATGCCTATGCATGGATCATGTCTGCCTCTTAGCTCAAAGTCTACCACTTTGCCAGCCAAATTTAGTGTCTTTTGTTCTTTAAATATCGAAGGCGTAGGCTTAAAATGGCTCTTTAGTACGATCTCAGCGCCGCTACTTATGCCCCCAAGTATCCCGCCAGCGTTGTTGCTCAAAAAGCCAAGCTCGTCCATCTCGTCATTGTTTGCTGAGCCCATCATAGAGCTTACATTTACGCCAGCACCGATCTCAACGGCTTTTACACCATTTATGCCCATCAAAGCCGCTGCTAACGCGCTATCTAGCTTATCATAAAGTGGCTCGCCAAGACCAGCTGGCACTCCTCTAGCCACGCTTAAAACCACAGCTCCCACGCTATCGTGCTCGCTTCTAGCTTTATTTACCAATTCTTTCATCGCTTCTTCATTGCCAAGAGCATAAATTTGAGAATTTTTAGCAAAGTTAAAGTCTATTTTGTCACTAAAAATTTTGCCTATACCAAGTACTCCACTTAAAATTTCTATATTAAACTCATTTAAAAGCAGCTGCGCAAAAGCCCCGCCAGCAACCCTTACAGCTGTCTCTCTAGCACTCGCGCGCCCACCACCTCTGTGATCTCTAATGCCATATTTTTTAAAATAGGTAAAATCAGCATGCCCAGGGCGGAAAATTTCACGTAAATTTTCATAGTCATTTGACTTTTGGTTGTTGTTAAAAATGGCAAAACCTATTGGCGCGCCAGTGCTCATGCCATCAAAGACGCCGCTAAAAATTTCTATCTTATCGGCTTCATCTCTTGCGGTTGTAAAATTGCTTTGTCCAGGACGGCGTCTATCTAGCTCGCTTTGGATGAAATCCGCGTCTATCTTTAGCCCAGCCGGAAGTCCATCTATCACGCCACCGATCGCCACCCCGTGGCTCTCACCAAAGGTTGTTAATGTTAGTTTTTTGCCAAATGTATTCAAAATTTTTCCTATTTTTTGATTTTTTCTAGTGCAATTTTTGCTGCAAGCTGTTGGGCTTGCTTTTTGGAGCTTCCAACAGCGCGTGAAATTTCTTTGCCATTTAGCAGCAGTGCTATCTCAAATTCTTTCTTATGATCAGGGCCTGACGTGCCGATGAGCTCGTATGTTGGTATGACACCAAGACTGGCCTGAGTGACCTCTTGAAGAGCGGTTTTGTAGTCCTTTTCAAGGTGTGCAAAGTCGATCTGTGGATAGCAAAGTTCAAGCAGAGCGATCGAAATTTCTCGCACTTTATCAAGTCCAGCCTCAAGGTAGATAGCGCCCATCACCGCCTCAAATGCGTCACTTAAGATGCTATCTTTCTCGCGGCCGCCGTTGTTTTCTTCAGCCGTGCTTAGCCTTAAAAATTTACCCATTTTTAGATGCCTTGCCATATTTGCAAAGCTTTTTTCATTTACAAGTGCAGCTCTTAGCTTACTCATGTCTCCCTCTGCGATCTTGCTAAATTTCTTAAAAAGATACTCAGCCACGAGCAGATCCATCACCGCATCGCCCAAAAACTCGAGCCTTTCGTTATTTAGTGCCTGCTTAGTGCTCTTGTGCGTTAGCGCCTCTTCTAAAAGTTCAGTTTTTTTAAATTTATAGCCAAGACTCTTTTCAAATTCTTCTAAAATTTTCATCTTTCATTCTCATCTTTTATTTTTAATGCCTCATCTCTTGCCATCTGGTCGCACTCTTCGTTTTCAGGGTGTCCAGCATGTCCCTTAACCCAGCTTGCCACGACTTTGTGAGGCTTTGAAATTTCTAAATACTCCTGCCAAAGCTCGACATTTTTTACATTTTTAAAATTTCTCTTTTGCCAGTTAGAAAGCCACTCATTTATGCTATTTACTACGTATGAGCTATCGGTAAAGAGTCTCACCTCACAAGGCTCTTTTAACGCTTTTAACCCCATTATCGCAGCTTTTAGCTCCATTTGGTTATTTGTCGTGTATGCCTCTCCGCCGCTTGCTTTTTTCTGCGCTTCGTTAAATCTCAATATATAAGCCCAGCCGCCAGCTCCAGGGTTTCCAAGGCACGAGCCGTCGCTAAAAAGTGTTACTATCTTCACTTGGTTTTTCTGTGATGTGGGATAAAATTTTTACACTTCCTAGCTCGTGACAGACCGGACAGCGGTAAAAATGCATAGGAAATGAGTTTTTGCAGCTTTTACAAACATAGTTAAAGCTTAACCCAGCCGCGTCAAATTTAGCATCTTTTAGTTTTTTGATAACGTTTAGCTCAAAGCCATCAATTTCACATGGCTCATCTATATCGCCCTTTGCGTAAAAGAGTGATTTGTACTTTGGATCGCTTAAATTTATAGGCGTTTTTAGATTATAAAGCAGATCGATCACATCTTCAAAACGAGCAAAATCTTTTAAATTTTCTAAATTTTCATTGTGCCTTATGAAAAGTGCTAAGATCATACGTCTTAAAAGCTCAAAATTTTGGCTAAGGTGGGAGAGAATTTCTACCTTTTCATTAAAGCTTAAATTTCTATCATCAAGCGTGCTAATAGCCTTTATATAGGCCTTTTGATCTTTTACATTTACACCAAGCTCTTCAAGAGAATTTAGCGCATAAAGAGCTTCTTTGTAGTTTTTAAGTTTTTCATCTATCATCGTTAAAAAGCGAAGTGCAAGCACATTTCTTGGGCTTAGTTCAAGCACTTTTTCAAAGACTTCGCTAGCTTTTTTTAAAAATCCGGCCTTAAAATAGACCTCTCCAAGCTCGTTTAGGATAAATTCTTTTTCATTTTTATCTCTAACTTTGCCAAGTGCGATGAGATAAACACTAATTGATTTTTCAAAATCACCATTTTTAGCGAAAGTTTGCCCTAGCATGCAAAGGCTTTGGGCGTCTATCTCTGGGCTTTGTAGCATCTGTTTATGCTCGCTACTTATGCCATCTTTGCTATCAAATTTTCTTATAAATTTTTCGATTCTTTTTTTCTCATCTTTGCTTGAAAAGATACCCCAAGCGTAGCTTAATGCAGCTATCATCAAAATAATGCTAAATAAAATAATAAGGCTAAATATCGGATCTCTGTGCCCAATGAAAAAAATATCCACGCTCCTACTTTGTAATAAAATTTTACTTTAATTATAACAAAGCGGTTGTATAATTTTGCTTATGATAGATCCAAAATCCATAGAAAAACTCAAAAATCAAATCGATATCGTTGACATTATAGAGCACTATTTGCCAGTTAAAAAAATGGGTGCAAACTATAAATGCGTCTGCCCATTTCATGATGATAGAAATCCTAGTATGAGCATAAGTCAAAGCAAACAAATTTTTCACTGTTTTGCTTGCAAGGCCGGCGGAGATGCGATCAAATTTGTAATGGATTATGAGAAATTAACCTATCCAGAAGCTATCGAAAGAATAGCTAGTCTTGTAAATTTTAGCCTTGAATACACAAGCGACAAAGCCCCAACACAAAAAGAAAATAAGCACATTTTAGAAAAGACAAATGCTTTTTATAGGAGCGAATTTTTCAAGCACGAAGCCGCTGTGAGATATATCTATTCTCGTGGCATAAATGATGCGATGATCGAGAAATTTGAGCTTGGCTGGGCAGGGGAGAGTGCTAGTACTATTAGGCTTTTGCAAAATGAAAATATCGAGCCAAAAGAGGCACTTGAAGTTGGAATCGTAAAGCAAAACGAGAAGGGAATTTATGCTAGTTTTATCGAGCGTATCACATTTCCCATATATGCGCACACGGCAAAATTAGTTGGCTTTGGCGGTAGAACGATCTCAGATCATCCCGCTAAATATGTAAATTCTCCACAAAGCATGGTTTTTGACAAGTCAAAGCTGCTTTACGGCTATCATTTAGCTAGACAAAGTATTTTTGAAAAGAAGCAGATCATCATCACAGAGGGATATTTAGATGTTATCATGCTGCACTTTGCTGGCTTTACAAACGCTGTTGCCGTGCTTGGGACCGCACTTACGACTAATCACTTGCCACTTTTAAAAAGAGGAGAGATAAGCGTAGTGCTTTGTTTTGATGGTGACTCGGCTGGTATAAATGCCGCTATAAAATCATCTCGTCTTTTGGTGCAAAATGAAATAGATGGAAGCGTTGTCATTATAAAAGATGGTGCAGACCCTGCGGATATGGTATTTGCAGGTAGAAGCGACGAGCTAAAAGAGATGTTTGGTTCTGGGACTGAGCTTGGTGAGTTTTATATCGAGCAAATTGTAAAAAAATATGATATTACGCGTCCAGTGCAAAAGCAAAAATGTTTAGAAGAGATAGTGGAATTTACAAATTCTCTAAAGCCAATAATCGCAAAAAGTTACGAATTACTGGTCTCAAATTTGCTCAAAATAGAGCTAAATACTTTTAGCCTTCATGGGCAAAGATATATAAATAGACAAGATCAAAATTTTACAAATGCTGCAATAAATAAACAAATGGCTCAAAAAAAAGATAAAACCGATATTTTGGAATTTAGCGTTTTAAAGAGCATGCTAGCAAATAAAAATTACGAAGCTATCGTTTTAAACGAGCTTGAGGAGAAATTTTTCTTGCACCATAAAGATTATTTTCAAGCTGTTTTATTGCCAAATATTGAAGATAATGCGGTGCTTGTTAGAGAAATTTATGTTGATGAAAGCTCAAACGTAGCTTCGAGCGAAGAGAGCCTTAAAGAGGCCATTTTAAAGCTAAAGCTAAAATACTATGAGAAGTTTCGCGAAGATACTAGAAAATCACAAAAACCAAATAAAATCGAATTAATGCAAAAAATTTCAGAAATTATAAAAAGCATATACGACAAACTACAAAAAAATTAGATTTCAAAATTTAACACTTATTCAGCTTTAAATCATAAAACTAAATGTAAAATGTTCAAAGTAATAAATATTTTTAAGATCAGTTTTATTTTTAAGGATTTATTATGATAAATTTTAAAAGATTTGAGGCGAATTTTAATGCTATAAGCAGATTTGGAGCATTAAAAGGTGGAGGGCTAACAAGGCTTGCATTTAGCAAAGAAGACTTGGAAGCTAGAAATTTTCTTATAAATTTAATAGAAGAAAATGGCTTTAAACTTAAAATTGACAATGTTGGCAATATCTTTGCTATATATGATGATGGCTGTAAGCCAGGCGAGAAGCCAGTTTGTGTGGGCTCTCATATAGATAGCGTGCCAAATGGCGGCTTTTATGATGGTATGCTTGGCGTTATGGCTGGACTTGAGGCGCTAACCTCGATAAAAGAAGCTGGCATTAAGCTAAAGCGTCCGCTTTGGCTGATAAATTTTTGCTGTGAAGAGTCAAGTCGTTTCAAGACAGCGACCATTGGCAGCAAGATAATAAGTGGTAAACTTGGTCTACAAAGGCTTCATGAGCTAAAAGACGAAGATGGCATTTCGCTTTTTGAAGCGATGAGCAAATTTGGACTTGAGCCACAAAATTTAAATGATTCTATTTTAAAAGAACACTCATTTCATTCATATTTAGAACTTCACATTGAACAAGGCCCAGTGCTTGAGCGAAGCGGCATAAGCGTTGGCGTAGTAAGTGGGATCGCCGCTCCTATAAGATTTGAGATTATTATCCATGGCAAGGCAGATCACAGCGGTGCAACTCCGATGAATATGCGTAGCGACGCGCTGCTAGCTGCTTCACACATCATAATCGCAGCCAATAAATTTGCTAAAAATAAAAAAACAGCTGTGGCTACTGTTGGTTACGCACATGCAAAACCAGGCGTTTTAAATGTCGTGCCAGGCGAGGCAAGGCTTGGAGTTGATCTAAGAGATATTGATAAGGTAAGCTTAGAAGAGCTAAATTTAGAGCTTAGAAATTTTATAAAAGAGCTAAGCGGAGAGCTAAATTTTAGTTATGAGATAAGAGAATTAAGTAGTGACGAGCCAGTAAAACTAAGTGAGCATGCTATAAATTTACTAAGCGAAGAGGCTACTAAACTGGACATAAAAACGCTTACTTTGCCAAGCGGAGCTGGACACGATGCGATGAATCTAACAAAACTTGCAAGTAGCGTTGGCATGCTTTTTATACCTTGCGTTGGTGGCATCAGTCACAATATAGCAGAAGCTATAAATTTTGATGATGCTTTCAAAGCTACACAAATTTTAACAAATGCACTAATTAAACTATCAAATGAATAAGGAGAAATCTATGGATAAGATAGCAAATTTGGCTCTTTCTTTAAAAGATGAGCTGATCAAGGATCGCAGGTATTTTCACTCACATCCAGAGACTGGCTGGTTTACATTTTTTACAACCGCCGTACTAGCAAAGAGGCTTAGCGATCTTGGTTATGAAATAAGCCTTGGTGACAAGGTGGTTAAAGCTGATGCAAGGCTTGGCCTTGGCTCAAAAGAGCAGTGCGAAAAAGCAATAGAAAGAGCCAAAAAGCTCCTAAGTCCTGAAGAGGCAAAATATCTTCCTTATATGAAAGATGGACTAACTGGCCTAACAGCCTTTATAGATACAAAAAGGCCTGGTAAATTTACAGCATTTAGATTTGACATTGATAGTGTTGATGTGACAGAGAGCGCAGACGCTGATCACAGACCTTACAAAGAGGGTTTTGGTGCAGATATCGCTGGTATCACGCATGCTTGTGGGCATGACGGACACATATCGATAGGTCTTGGTGTAGCAAAACTTATAGCTGAAAATTTAGATGAGTTTAACGGTAAATTTAAATTTATATTCCAAACAGCAGAAGAGGGCACAAGAGGAGCTGTGGCTATGGAAGCTGCTGGTGTGCTTGATGGTGTAGAGTATCTACTTGGCGGTCATATCGGCTTTCAAGCAAAAACCAATAGAGGCATCATCTGTGGAACAAATAAGCTACTTGCAACTTCAAAATTTGACGTACATATCACCGGTCGTTCAGCTCACGCAGCAGGAGCACCTCAAGATGGTGCAAATGCCCTTTTAGCCGCATCTCAAATGGCACTAAGCATGCATGGTATCACAAGACATGCAAAAGGCGTGACCAGGATAAACGTAGGCGTTTTAAAAGCAGGTGAAGGCAGAAACGTCATCGCGCCAAATGGTTATCTAGCTTGCGAAACAAGAGGCGAAGATACAAATTTAAATGATTTTATGTATGAAAAATGCATGGATATCGTTAAAGGTGTGAGCGAAATTTATGGCGTAGAGAGCAAAGTCGTAAAAACTGGTGGCACAAACGGAGCCGATAGCGACAAAGAAGTAACTGAAATTTTCTATGAAGCTGCAAAGCAAAGTCCATTTATAGATGATGACAAGATCGTAAAAGAGCTTGATTTTGGTGCTTGTGAAGATTTTGCTCACTTTATGAGAGCTTTGCAAGATAGGGGCGCAAAGAGTGGCTATATGATGATAGGAACAAATTTAAAAGCAGGCCATCACAACTACAAATTTGACTTTGATGAGGAGTGTTTGGTGGCTGGGGTCGATATCTATATAAGATCTGCTTACAAACTAAATGGAGTAAAAAAATGAAAAATGCTTTACTAATCAGTGCTTCAAGCTATCAAGATACTGGCTATTTAAGGCACTGCAAAAACTGGGTTAAGGAATTTTTAGGTGAATGTGGCAAGGAAGAAATTTTATTTATCCCTTACGCTGGAGTTAGGCGAACAAATGACGAGTATGAGCAAAAAGTAATTGATAGATTAAAAAATAGCAATATAAAATCAATCCACCACTATGAGGATAAAATTTCAGCTATCAAAAATGCTAGCAGTATCGCAGTTGGCGGAGGAAATACCTTTATGCTGCTTTACACTCTTTATAAGCTAAATTTAGTCGAGCCTATAAAAGAAGCTGTGGCAAATGGCGCAAAATACTTTGGCTGGTCAGCTGGTGCAAACATAGCTGGCAAGACGATGATGACGACAAATGATATGCCTATCATCATGCCAAAGTCATTTGATAGCTTAAATATATTCCCTTATCAAATAAACCCGCACTTCATAAGTGGTAAGCTAGCAGGTCATAACGGCGAGAGTAGAGAGGAGAGGTTGGAGGAATTTTTAATAGCTAATCCAAAAGAGACCATTTACGCACTGCCTGAAGGTACGGCTTTGCTCATAGAGGGTAGCGAAGCTAAGGTCATAGGACACAGCGAAATTTTAAAATTTGAGTATCAAAAAGAGATAGAAAAAATAGAAGTTGGAACTAAATTTAAAATCTAAGCAAGGAGAGAGGTATGGAAACATTTAAGCTAATTGCTGCCATTCTTGGCATTACAGCTGTTGTGGCACTTCTTGTCTTAAAAAAAGAGACAAGAACGGTGCTAATAGGTGTTGGTTTAGTGCTTTGTATAATCGCACTAAAACCGATGGGAGCACTAAGTGCTTTTACTGACTATATGACCAAAGCAGGGCTTATAAAGGCGATTTGTGCAAGTATGGGCTTTGCATTTGTTATGAAATACACAATGTGCGATAAACATCTTGTTGCGCTTCTTACAAAGCCGCTTAAAAACGTGGGCTTTATCTTGATCCCCGCAACAACCGTGCTAACTTATTTTATAAATATCGCTATCCCTTCAGCTGCTGGCTGCTCGGCTGCTGTTGGTGCTACGCTTATACCACTTCTAATGGCCTCAGGTATCCGCCCAGCTATGGCTGGTGCTGCTGTTTTTGCGGGTACATTTGGTGGAGTCTTAAGCCCAGGATCGGCTCACAACGTCTATGTAGCTGATCTTGTTAAAAAGACGGTTGAGGGCTACACAGTTCAAGATGTCATAAAAGTGCAAATTCCAAGTGCATTTACTGCTCTTGTTATCGTAGTGATCGCATTAGTTATTGTTGCGATACTACTTAAAGACTATCAAAAAAATACAAATTTCACTCTTGAAAGTAGTACTACTAGCGAAGAGAAGCTGCTATTTAAAGTAAATTTTATCTACGCTATTATGCCTCTAGTTCCACTTGTTATTTTGGTTATTGGTGGAACAAGCCTTGCAAAAGATTATAGCTTTCTTGCATGGACAAAGATGGGCGTTGCTGAGGCGATGATACTAGGTGCCATCATAGCTATCTTTGCTACGCTTACAAATCCGCAAAAGATCACAAAAGAATTTTTTAACGGAATGGGCCACGCTTATGCCGATGTTATGGGTATCATCATCGCAGCTGGTGTCTTTGTCGCTGGCTTAAAGGCATGTGGAGCCGTTGATGTGGTCATCGCATGGCTCAAAACAGATCAAAGTTACGTTAAATTTGGCGGAACGTTTGTGCCATTTATCATGGGTATAGTTACAGGTTCAGGCGACGCCGCTACATTTGCATTTAATGAAGCCGTCACAACAAACGCCGCTGCACTTGGCTTTGAGCAAGATAAGCTTGGTATGGCAGCAGCTATTGCTGGTGCTTTAGGTAGATCAGCTTCTCCAATTGCTGGTGCTGCTATCGTTTGTGCAGGCATTGCGATGGTTAGTCCAGTTGAAATCGCTAAAAGAACATTTTTGGGTATGTTTGTCTCTGTTGTAGCGATTGCATTTTTTGTCATCTAAAAGGATAAAAAATGGATATCGTAGAGAGATTTTTAAACTACACAAAATTTAACACAACAACAAATAAAGAAAATGGGTTAAAAGGTGTCATGCCTTCTAATCCAACCGAGTATGAGCTAGCTAAGTTTTTAAAAGAAGAGCTTAGCTCGCTAGGCATAAAAGATATCATTTTGCAAGACAATGCTATCTTGATAGCAAAAATTCCTGCAAACTGCGAAAATGCTCCAAGTATCGCCTTCTTTGGGCATTTAGATACAAGTAGTGAGCAAAAAAATGATACCAAAGCTAAAATCGTAAAATACACAGGTGGCGACATTTGCTTAAACGAAGAGCAGGGAATTTATCTAAAATTTAGCGATAACCCAGAGCTTAAAAAGTATGTTGGTGATGACATAGTCGTGACTGATGGCACTAGCTTGCTTGGGGCTGATGATAAGGCTGCGATCGCTAGCATTGTAAATATGGCTAGCTACTTTATGCAAAATCCTGATGTAAAGCACGGTAAAATCGTGATCTGCTTCGTGCCAGATGAAGAGCAGGGCTTACTTGGGGCAAAAGCACTTGATGTAAATTTGCTTGGAGCTGATTTTGGTTACTGCTTAGACTGCTGCGAGATAGGCGAGCTAATATATGAAAACTGGAACGCGGCTGACTGCACGATGGTCTTTAAAGGCGTTTCGGCTCATCCGATGAATGCAAAGGGCAAGCTTGTAAATTCGCTACTTCTTGCGCATAAATTTATCTCACTTTTGCCAGGCGGCGAAGTGCCAGAGTGTACCGAGGGCAAAGAAGGCTATTTTTGGGTAAAAGAGCTTAGTGGAAACAGCGCAAAAACAACTCTTAAGATCGATATAAGAGAATTTGATGAGGTAAAATTTCAAAAAAGGCTTGAGTTCTTAAGCGATATGGCAAATTCTTTTAACAAAATTTATGGTGAGCGTTGTGAGATTACGCTAAAAACACGCTATGAAAACGTCTTTAAATTTTTAAAAGACGAAAACTCACTTCCGATAAAACTAGCAAAAGATGCCTTTAGCGAGCTAAATATCACGCCAAATATAAAGCCGATGCGTGGTGGATATGACGGCGCTGTGATATCTGCAAAAGGTGTGCCAACGCTAAATTTATTCACAGGGGCAAACAACTTTCACTCCGTCTTCGAGTATTTGCCAGTTAGCAGTCTAAAAGCTGCTAGCGAAGTCATCAAAAAAATCGTAATTAACGCTGCTAAATAAACTTCATAAAAGCCTAGATTTAGTAAATTTAGGCTTTAAATTTTACTTTCAGGATAAGAATGAAGGCTTTAGCTTTGTTTAGCGGAGGGCTTGATAGCATGCTCTCAATGAAATTAATAAGTGATCAAAACATCGAAGTGGTCGCACTTTATATGGATACTGGATTTGGCGTAGATGAAGAAAAACATGAAATTTTAAGACGCCGTGCAGCTTTGGCTGGAGCTAGCTTAAAAGTGGTTGATATGAGAAACGAGTATCTTCGTGATGTGCTTTTTAACCCAAAATACGGCTATGGCAAGCAGTTTAACCCTTGCATCGACTGCCACGGATATATGTTTAAAACCGCTTTAAATATGCTAAAAAGCGAAAATGCAAATTTTATCATCACAGGCGAAGTCGTAGGACAAAGACCGATGAGCCAGCGAAGAGACGCACTCTTTCAAGTTAAGCGTCTAGCTGATGATGAGGACGATCTTGTGCTTCGTCCGATGTGCGCTAAGCTCTTGCCACCAACTAAGCCAGAGCGCGAGGGCTGGGTCGATAGAGAGAAGCTGCTTGATATAAGCGGGCGCGATAGAAAGCCGCAGCTTGCTTTGGCAAAGGAATTTGGCTTTGAGGACTTTGCAACACCTGGGGGCGGATGTTTGCTAACGATCGAGAGCTTTGCTGTGAAGATAAAGGATTATCTAAATTTTGATAAAGAGATGCGAGATATCGATGTAACGTGGCTAAAGCTTGGTAGGCATCTGCGCTTGCCAGATGGTGCTAAAATGATAATAGGACGTGACGAGAGCGATAATAACGCACTTTTAGCACATCCAAACGATAAATTTGATCAGGTAAAATTTAAAGAGAGCGATGACATCGTAGGAGCCGTTAGCTTCATAAGCAAAAACGCTAGTAAAGCTGACAAAGAGCTAGCTGCAAGGCTTGCATTAGCTTATACAAAAGCAAGCAGAGAGAATGAATTTGAAGTTAGCATCGCTGGCGAGAAATTTAGTATCACACCCGAGGATAAATCTCTAGCTCAAAATTATTTCGTGAAATAGACATTTTATTGATTCTTGGTGCTTTTACTTTGTGTTTGTAGATAAAGATGGTTTTTATCTACAAATAAGTTTAAAAATTATATAATCCGAAACTTATTTTAAAGTGTCACGGTAGCTCAGCTGGTTAGAGCGCTGGTCTCATAAGCCGGAGGTCGGGAGTTCAAGTCTCCCCCGTGACACCAAAACACCCTATTTTAGGCATTAGCAGTGATGCTTTTGTTCTTTCCCTTTCTTTAAAATTTCCTTTAAGAGTGGAACACTTAGTTACTAAAGTGGGACAGTCTCTTAAAAATTTCAACGATTATAAAGTCATCACCCTTTTAATACCATAAAAATAAATTTGTTTTAAATTCTTTCTTCTGGCTTT
>NZ_CABPUR010000004.1:119077-147715 GCF_902460665.1 Campylobacter concisus
ATTACCACCTGCTTGTGGACCACCTGCAGCAGTTTCTTCTAGAGCATTAAGATCTGTTCCTTTTAAGATGGCTTGTTGTAAAGCTGAGATATCAGCTACTGTTTCGTTATTGTTAGAGTCTTGATCTAGAGTTATAGTATCTTTACCTATTAGAGTTATTTCTTTACCATCAGTTTGAGTTATTGTTACTTTAGAGTCAGAGCTATCTGTAATTATCTTTTCGTTTTGGTAGACGATGTCTCCAACGCTAAGATTTCTTACTTCTCCAGTTGCATTGTTAAGAGCTCTTACGCTTCCCCCAGTTACACTTTTAACTACTCCAGCTTCGTTAGCCATGACATTCTCCTTGATCTTGAGTATGATTTATTTAAAATTGGAAGAATTATATAAATTTTAAAAGGGCTTGTCTATTGTACTTTGGTACGATATAAGAGATATTTATAATATAAATAAACGGCATTGTGATACTTCAGAATTTACTTACCATTACTCTACCCCTAGAATATATGACCACCTGATCACCTTTTTATAGCGTTTTATCTTTTAATTAATTTTGGGTTTTTATTTTTATAGTCGCTATCTAAGCCAACTATGAGCATAAAAGGTGTCTCGCATTCGCTTTGATTAACCAAATCTTTTATCTGAGAATTTTACTCAGCTAAATTTGCAATAAAAAAGTAAGAAATTTTACTATGAATCAAACTTCTAGAAAATAAGCCCTCTAAAACTTAGGTATTTTATGTTACTACTATACTTTGGATATCTCTAGAAAATTTCTCTACCCCCATCTCCATCAAAGCATCATCTTTTGTAAATTTACCCCTTAGCTCTGGAATTTCATTGACTATCATCTCTCTTATCTCTGGGTTGATATTTGCTATTTCTAGTAAAAGACCCAAGCTTTTGTCATTAAAGTCTCTTAGTCTGATATTTTCACTTTTCAAACTTTCAGCTTTACGTGTTAGAGATTGATTTTCTCTATTCTTACTCTCTATCAATGCACTTTGTTCATCTATTTTTGTTTGTTGATTAGTATGTGCTTTTAGTTTGTGTCTAAGAATTGTTATCTCATTATCTTGCTCAGCTTGGATCTCTTTTAAATTATCTAGCTCTTTTTCTAGCTGTTCTTTTTCTTTTAAGACTTCTATGCTTTTCTTTTTATCTTCCCCTATGATCTTGTTTTGTTCTATTATTTGCCCAGTAAGAAGCTCTACTTGTTCTTTTAGCTTCTTATCGGATGTGATGGTTATATTTTCTTGTAGCTGTTCAAAAACAGAATTTCTAAGACCTGCTATTAAAGCTCTTTTTTCATTTGGCTCTAACCTAAAGTACTCGTCGCCCCACAAAGGCTCTTTCTTTTGCATATACTTATTTGCTTCCGCTTCTATAAGCTTTTGAATTTTCTCTTTTAGCTCTTGCTCGCTTTGATATTCTCTTGCTATTTGGTGCATTTGGGTTAAGCTCTTGTGTCTATTATTACTTGGCTTGCCACGAAGTACTTGGCCTTTAAATGCCTCTGCTCCCATATCTTGTAGCTCTTTACCAAATTTTGCTGTTTGTGATCTGCCGCTAAATCTCAAATTTGCATGCTTCTCAAAGTTATAGTTTGTAAAGATGATCTGATAGTGTTTGGTCTTCTCATCATTATGTTCAGCTATGAGCAGGCACTTTACACCATACTTTGAGCAGTATGCATTTATAAATCTCATTACTCTATCCATGCATATGTTTTCATTTACAAATTTTGATTCCTCGCCATTTAGTCCTTCTTTTGGTTTTTTCTTCCTATCTGTGCCAAACGTGATGATAATCTCACAAAAGCTACTCATATCTTTACGCCAAGACTTATTTATAAGAGTTTCTATGCCCTTTCGTTTTTGTGTATAAGACTGATTGGTATAGTCTTTCTCAAAGCTTTCTTGAAAGCCTTTAAGAAAATTCTTTACAAAGGCTATATTGCGTAGTTCATCATCTTTGGCGTTAGCATCTCTCATATTGCCATTATTATTAAACTCGCTTAGGAGCTTGTAGCGATTAATAGTGGCTGGATTTTTGTTGAGATACTTTATATGTTTCTTTTGATTTTTCTCACGACATGCATGTGCAAATCTACCTATAGCTCTACCATATGTTAAAAAATCTGACCTTACGTTTATAACTAGATTGTGATCATTTATTGTATATGCATTAGCCATGGCAAATCACCTCACTACATAAACTTTCTTTCGTGCTAGCGGTGCTAGTTACTATCAATAAAAATTTTTTCATTTTTATCCTTTTAAAAAGATATTTATAGTAATTACACCAATTTTGGAAAAAATTTCAGCTAGAAATGCAAAATTTTGTAAAAAAGTTTATTTTTTAAGAAAGAAAAATTAAAAATATTAAAATGATGGAGATTAAAAGTGCGTATTTAAAGGAGTTTGAGATAAAAAGCCAGAAGAAAGAATTTAAAACAAATTTATTTTTATGGTATTAAAAGGGTGATGACTTTATAATCGTTGAAATTTTTAAGAGACTGTCCCACTTTAGTAACTAAGTGTTCCACTCTTAAAGGAAATTTTAAAGAAAGGGAAAGAACAAAAGCATCACTGCTAATGCCTAAAATAGGGTGTTTTGGTGTCACGGGGGAGACTTGAACTCCCGACCTCCGGCTTATGAGGGTTTAAAAATAAACCTTGTGTAAGCACCAAAAAGACGGCACATGGCCAGTTTCACACTAGATATCTGCTACATTTTGCTACAAAGTTATATTGCATAGGTAACAAAGATGCAATATCTAGTCAAACGAAATGGCATATACTACTTTAGAGTAGCTATCCCACTATATCTGAGGCCTTATTTTGGTAATAAAACCGAATATATAACCTCCTTCCTCACAAAACGCTTTGATACAGCAAAAAATCATGCTAAGATCTACTCTATAATTTTTAACGCGATCAAAAAGGCATGGAAGATGAATTTGAGTAGCGAGCTTATAGAGCACTTGGTGCTTATGCTTTTAAAAGCCAAGGAGGCCAAAAGTATCAAAGAGCATGATATGCTTGGCAGATATATAAATTTAGATGGACTACTATCACTAAATTTGTTTTTAAAACAGAGTTTAAAAGAAGATAGCTTGCCCAGTGTAATATCAAAAGAGGTTGATGATATCTGCAAAAAGCTATCTTGTACTGACTCTCACACCAAAAAGCTTCTTGGCAAAAGGGTGCTTGAGGCAACGATAGATAACATAAATCACATATCATATAAGATGTGCAAAAATCAAAAGCTACTAAATGATAAGCAACAAGCATTTGTGCCACTTGGTAAAAAACATAAGAGCACAAATTTAGATAATGGCACCAAAGACGAGATAGCAAAAGGTGTTAAAGAGGCTAACATAGATAGCTATCAAGACGACATAGAGACTTTAAAAAAGCAGAATTTGGTGCTGCCTTTCACTAAAAAGTCCTTAAAACACTCTGTTTGCGAGCTAAGAGATGCTATAAATGAGCTAGCCAAGCAAAAAGGTGCACTCACACAAAACGATATCCTAAGAATATTTGGTTGTGAGTTATCACCAGATGGAGACAACGAGCTAAGTGATGATCTAAAATTTGGGTATGGAAATTTAGATGATCCTACCTTTGGCGGTCAGGTAAAGCTATACAAGGCAGATAAATATGAAGATAAGGGCATAGTTTTAAGTGACATTGAGGCTAAAGACCTTGCGATAGATGATACAAGTGATGCTAGTGGCATGACTTTCAATGAAGCTATAAATTTCTTTCAAAAGCTCTTCTCAAATAGAGCTAAAAGCTTTAAATCCAATCTAACATCAACTACCAAAAGCGAGAGCAAAGCTGACATGGTCACACTAAAGAGTGCATTTGAAAACTATGTATCAAACACGAGTATTTCAAACAACTGGAGTGATAGCACATTTGGCCTTGTTAGACATGTAGGAAAGCTAATGTATATGAATTTTGGTGATGAACTAGATATTAAAAAGATAAAAAGAGATGACTTGCTAAATTTTAGAAATGTCTTACTACATCTACCAACCAAACTCTCTCAAAATAGTCTCTATAAAGATAAAAGCTTAGATGAGATCATAGCTTTAGCAAAAGATAGGCCAAAAATTTCTAAATCAACCATCAAGAAGTATATTGTTAGAGTTAGTGAGTTTTTTAAATACTGCTACGATAGTGACTATATGGATAAGAACCCAGCTATAGATCTGCAAATAAATATAAACCAAGATGATGTTACAAATAAAAACCCTTATGAAGATAGTGATGTAAACGCACTTTTGGATATTGTTAGTAAGATTAGATCAAGTGGTGATACTAAAAGTCAAAGGATTAGCAAAGATGAGCTATTTTTCGTTACTCATATAGCAGCTTACTCTGGCATGAGGCTAAATGAGATAATCCAGCTAAACACAGATGACATAGTTGAAAAATATAACATAGTATGCTTTAGTTTAAATACAAAAATAGATGTAAAAACAGGTAAGAGCAAGACTTTAAAGACTAGAAACTCTGTAAGGATAGTTCCTATCCACTCTAAGTTAAGTAGCATTGGGCTGCTTGAATTTATAGAGAGTAAAAAGAAGCTAGCTAGGAAATGCGGCAAAGCAGTTAGGTTATTTAGCTGTGATAATAAAGACTTTTCTGAGTATTTTAGAAAGAAGATCAATACTAAAGTTATAAAAGATGGTGATAAAACAAGGACATTTCACTCATTTAGACACACTTTCATAAACAAGCTCATCCAAAGCGGCCAGAGGGTTGAACATATAGCTGCCCTAGTAGGACACGAACAACAATACAAGATCACTATGAATACTTATGGCGAACCAGTAACTCCTAAAATTCTAAAGGATCTAGTAGAAGAGATAAATTTTTATCAAGAAGGGGAAGGGTGGGTGTAGTAAACTATTTAAAATGATGGCATTGTTAGAATAAATAGTAAAGGTTGATTTATAATTTAAGGTTATTTAAGATTCTAAAATTATGCTTAATTTTATAGCTTTTTAATATTTTGCTATATGTTATTTTATTTATCTTAAACGGATCAATAAACAACGAAAAGCATAAGCTGAACCAGCTTGCATATATATTCTATATATGGTATTTGCTATCAAAAAGCCATCTTGTATTTCATCTGGGTGAGGATACTTTTTGTCCGACAAGTCAGACAAAAATACCTCGTTAGGGATAGTCCCTAAAACCCCATATTTATTATACAGCCTAAAAAATTACTGTATTTTGTTCCATAAGAACCAAACACTAATAACTCAAACGCATCTTTATTTTCAAAAAAATACCCTCCTTACTGGTTTGTCCAGTAAAGAGGGCACATATCAAAACCCTTCTCTTTTTCTTTTATAGAACTTTTGCGTTATATACTTCTTCGGGCTTAGCGGCCAATAGTCTTGCTGCCATATCTTTTTTCATCTGAATCAAAGTAGTCTCTTCTTCTTCACTTCTATCTTCTTTTCTTGATAATTCAATAAATTCTTTTAGTACAAAACCTGGCTTTATGGTTATAACGACTGTTTTATCTCTATACTTGAATTTAAAATAATATCTTCCATGGGGACTTTCTAAGACTTCTTCAGCTTCTTTTAAATTAATATCAACGGAAATTCTACCACCTGTTACGCATCTTGTTACCATTTCAAAAGCATCTAGCCCTCCCGGTCCCGGAAATGCTGTAATAAGATATATCTCTCTTCTTTCTAATAATTTCCCATCATCTAAAAGTGGAAAGGCTCTACTCATGACTTGAAATGCATGAGCTACTCCCCCGGGATAACCTACACCATGATAGTTTAGTAAATCATCAAAGCTATATTCTAATTCATGTCCTTTTTCTAATACTTTTATTTTATCCATGTTTCTTCCTTTCTTGTTAAAACTACTTCCTCAATATTGTAGCAACTTCATCATCTGATAATTTGTAATCATATTTCTAATACTTTTATTTATCCATGTTTCTTCCTTTCTTATTAAAACTACTTCCTCAATATTGTAGCAACTTCATCATCTGATAATTTGTAATCATATACATATTCAAAGAAATTCTTTAACTCTACTTCCATGTCCATATCTGAAAACAATTGTGGATACTGTATTTTTGCAGCCCATTTAACTGTAAGCGGAGTTTCAACCCCAGGAGGATCCCACCTATAAACACCTATAGGAATTTTGTATACTTGTTTGTTAGCTACAGCTTTAATTGTTGACCAGTCTCTACCTTCCTGCTTATTTTCAATAAAGTCTTCCGGCATTAAGTCTGAATGATTTCCTAAATAAATGATATCAGGGTTCCATACAATCATCTGCTCCATGTCCACTTCAGCCAATTTACCCTTAAGCTCGTGGGCCGGATTATGGGCTCCACTTGGTTTCATCCAATGGTCGTATGTTTTTACAGCTATTTTCATGTCACTATAAAACTCTATAACTTTTGGTTTATCTTCATCTTTTATTTCAGCTAACTTTGATGTTACTTCATTAATTCCTTTGTCCATATATTCAACTAATAAGTCGCCACGTTCTTTCTTTTGAAGTACTTCAGATATCATTTTTATATTTTCTTTTATACTGTCAAATTCTGCCCTCTTTAAAGCTACTACCTTAAGTCCTGCAGCTTCCATTTTTTCAATTTCTTTCTCAATATTCGAATAAATAAACACTACATCCGGTTTTAGCTTCAATAACTCTTCCACGTTAACAACTGAGTCTTTTGAACACCATTTAGTATTCGCATTAGCTAGTTGTGGATACATGTTTTTTAAAACACTTTCTTCAAAAGCTTTAATAGAAGATGGGTTGCATCCTACAATTTTATCTGTCTTTCCATCAATTGCATATATTATAGACGGAAGAGGCTTGTCCACCGTTGCAATTCTTTCCGGTGTTTTTTCAAATTTAATCGTTTTTCCTCTAACATCAGTAACCGAGTATTCGCTTTCTTTTACCTCTTTAACTTCTCGCACTTGACTAGCTTCTTTTTCCTTGTTTTCACTGATTTCATTTTTATTACTTTGAGAGCTGCCGTCACAAGCATTTAAAATTAATGCTAGTACTAAAAATAATAATAAACTAATCCTTCTTTTCATTTTTCCTCCTTTGAAAATTATACACTTAGTGGATAAACTCCAAACAAATCTGCAACTTCTTCTCTTAATATATGAGGTCTTTGTCTAAGAGCTTTGCCAACTTCTATCTTTCTTTCTAAATCAACTTGATTAATTCTTTCTTTTAATTTTCCTTCTTGTTCACTCCTTTCTTTAGCAGAGTAAGGTTCTTGATATAGGGTTTTAATAGCTTCATTAATTTCATCTTTTGAATTAAAGGTTCCCAGTACAGAATCTATAAAAGGAAAGGACAGAATATATGCATATGCCGCTTGAACCAAAGTTTGGTCTTCTTTTATACGAATAGCGTTAAATATATCTTCATAAAGCAACAAGTCTCCTGTTGCCAGCGGATTCATAGCTATTGTCCCTATATCTTTTTCATGAGTCTTCATTATTCCTTTTAATCTGTATTTGGAATTAATTATATTAAAGCCCTGTAAACTATAATCAAATTTATACTCCCCAATCATCTCAATTAGTTCTTTATTTTGTAAGTGTGAAGAAAAAGTAATATGCTTAATAAGTCCTTCTTCTCTTGCTTTTTCCATCTCTCTTATAGCTCCATAGTTTTTAGCTCCTCTCCATTCTTCAAAAGATTTTACACCCCAAAGACAAGTAAAGGAGTCAATACAACTTATTCCTAAATTCTTCAAAGAATTTTCAAGATTTTTTCGAAATGTTTTAGAATCTCCGGCATGTGTCTTTGACATAATATAAAATGGTTTTTTATGCTTCTTCATTTCTTTTATGGCTGCACCTAATATAAGTTCTGAACAATTGTTTCCATAAGTATCGCCGGTTTCAAAGAAATTTATTCCTTGTTTATATGCATAGAAGAAATTTTCTGCATGTTTATCTATATCTTGGGGATTCTTTAAGTGATGACTTCCCATAGATATTCTTGAAATTTGTATGCCTGTAGATCCTAATTTTCTATATTCCATTCATTAACCTCCTTCTAACAGTTCTATATGGCTTTATAAGGTGCAACTGTTTTGTATTCAACTTCTTCTGCTTGAAAAATTAAAATTTTAGCTTTGATCTGAAAATACTTTTGTAAGTTATCTTCAGTAATGGCTTTCGAACTTTCATCAAAGGTTGTTTTGTAGTCACTACCGATAAACAAAGTTTTGTCAGATATCTGCAATGCATGACTAGGAAAATGAGTGTTTATTATGCAAGCAGATTTTTTATTTACATTTATATGTTTAATTGCCTCTATGATTCTAATTTGATTCTTCATATCCAGGTTTGACTCCGGTTCATCTAAAATAAGAAGTTTTGGATTAGAAACAAGAGCTCTCGCAATCATAACCATTTGAAGCTCTCCTCCGGATAGCTCATCACAGTATCTATTTGATAGCTTTTCAACTCCTAATTCTTTTAAAGTTTCATAAGCTTTATCATAATCTTCCTTCGTAGGGATATGGAAAAAACTGTTTTCCTTGTCTAAACCCATCACAACCATTTCTAAAACCCCATAACTAAACACACTTTTCTTAACTTGAGGAACATAACTTAAGTTTTCCCATAATTCTTTTTCTGCATATTCATTTATATCTTTGCCGAACAATAAGGCTTTTCCCGTGTCCCATTTTAAAAATCCCATAAGACACCTTAAGAAAGTAGTTTTACCCACCCCATTGGGTCCAAGAATGGACATTACTTCTTCTTCTTTTAAATCAAATGAAATATCTTTTAAAATTTTTCTCTTGTCATATGAAAAAGTACCTTTTTTAACTTGGAGTATCATCTTCTTTCTCCCGAATTCTTTCTAAGTATAGTTATGAATAATGGCGCACCTATAAATGCTGTTAATATTGAAATGGGAATTTCATTGCTTGTAGCTGCTCTTGAAAGGGTATCTATCAGTAATAAATAAATTGCTCCCATAACACAACAAGTTGGAATAAGGTACCTATTATCATTTCCGATAACCATTCTCGCCAAATGGGGAATTATTAAACCTATCCATCCTATAATTCCACATACAGAAACTGTAGTTGCAGTTATCAATGTTGAGAGTAAGATAACCACAATACGTAATTTTTTTACATTAATTCCTAAAGACCTAGCCTCATCAGAATCTAGAGATAAAAGATTCAATTTCCACCTTAATAGAAAGAAGCCGAAAATACAAGGTATTATTATTATTGAACAAATAACAAGATCTCTATAGGATACACTTGCTAAACTTCCCAGCAACCACATAGTGATAGTTGGAAGCTTATCTTCCGGATCTGCTATATATTTAATAAATGATATTGAAGCATCAAATAGTGACTTTACAATTACTCCGGATAAAACTAACACATACAAATCTGTTCGTTTTTTTACTCTGGATAGGTTTAAAACTATATAAACTGCTAAAAGCCCCAGAAGCAAAGAAACATGCTGAGTCACTATCATGTCTAGGGATAATAATATAGATAAAGCCGCCCCAAAACCTGCTCCTGAAGACACCCCTAGTAAGTCCGGGCTAACTAAAGGGTTTGAAAAAACAGTTTGATATGCTGCTCCTGCCAGTGATAGCCCTGCACCTACTAAAACTCCCATAAGTATTCTAGGTAGTCTTATGTCAATTACTACACTAGTTTCATGTACATCTAAGCCGCTAACATCTCCGGTTATTGTTTTGTATATAATCATAAATGCTTTATAGGGGCTAACCTGATATCTTCCTAAACAAATACAAGTTAGTATTAAAAGCAATAGCAATACAAAGAGAACCAATATGCATAATTTTTTATTCTTAAAGAAACCTTTCCCCATTTATCCACTCTTTCTAATTAATAGTAAAAATCTTTTATATAGTCTCCTATCCTCAATATAAAGAAGTTAACAAAATTTTTTTAGATATTTGCTCTAAATTAGGACTTAAGGATAAGTCATAAGAGATTATTTCATTTGTATACATATCAAGTATTGGTGAAATGTTGCATTTACCCCATTAAAAGTTAAATTGAGATACATCAGTACTCCATTTTTGTAACGGCTTATCAGCTTTAAAATTTCTGTCTATTATATTATCAGCAATCTTGCCTACTTTACCTTTGTATGAATGATATTTTTTCTTTACACTATTAAGAATCCTATTATGAGTTACTTCATAATCTCCGTTTGCCATGATTTACCCTCCTTTCTTTAAATGTAACTTGGTTGTATTATAGCACTTGTTATATTTGAAAGTCAAGATATTGATACGCATATTCATCTTTAAAATGGTCATCATCATACTCTTCATATACATAATCATAATTTAACCTAAAATGCACATTACCAATGTACGCATCTACCATTGTTGTGTTAGCAGTCGGTTTTTTAGTGTAGGCTTCGATAGTTAGGCTTGCTGGCAAAAAAGATTCTTGGTAAGTAAATTCACTTTTGGCAATAACACATTTTTCATTTAGGTATGAACTACAAAATTCTAAAAACTTAGCTCCTAATTCATCTGCTAGCTCTCTTTGTGTGCTAGCCAAATCTACAAACTGATGTGCCCCGTGAGGTAGATCACGTCGCCGATTTTGATATTTGAAAGATCCTCGGCGCTTATAGGCGTGATTAAAATTTTCTTACTCATAGCGCAAACTCTTTGTGCGATTTTACGGCAAAGCTTAGCTCTGCGTCCCAGACGATGTGACCTTTGCGGTGCGACCAACAGCCCACATTTACAGCAACGGCTATGACGCTTGGGTGGCGGGCGCAGTTTTCGATATGCACGCCCATCACGGAGCTTGCGCCGCTCATGCCTTGTGGGCCGAGGCCGATTTTATTGATGCCCTCTTCGAGCAGCTTTTCGGTTAGCGCGGCGCGCTCGTTTGGATTATGCGAGCCAAGAGGTCTCATCAGCGCTTTTTTAGATAGCAAGGACGCCACATCGATCGAGGTGCCTACGCCTACGCCAACTAACAGCGGCGGACAGGCGTTTATGCCGTAGCTAGTCATTATGTCCATGACGAATTTCACGACTCCCTCATAGCCCATGCCGGGCATCAGCACGGTCGCCTTGCCGGGCAGGCTACAGCCGCCGCCCGCCATATAGGTGTGGATCTCGCACTCGCCGCTATCTGGCACTATCTCCCAAAATACGCTCGGCGTGCCCTTGCCGACATTTTTGCCGGTATTGTACTCATCAAAGGTCTCGACGCTGTTGTGGCGCAGCGGAGCCTCGCGCGTCGCTCTCAGTACGGCCTCTCGCAGCAGCTCCTCAAGCTCGCCGATGAGTGGGAAATTCGCGCCACAACGCACGAAAAACTAGATCACGCCCGTATCCTGACAGGACGGACGGTCTAGCTTTAGCAAGGCGCTGGTTTTCAAACATCGTTTTGTAGATCTCCTTTGCCAGCGGCTGCGTCTCGCGCTCGGCGAGCTCGATTAGCTTCGCCGTCACGTCATCAGGCAGCACTTTGCCCGTGTAGCCGACGAATTTCGCCATGATCTCGGTCATCTTTTGCACGGCTTTTTCTTTATCCATCGCTTCTCCTTTGCTGGTTTTTACTTTCAAATTTTTCATAAACGCCCGCTAGGACGCAGCCAACCGCGTAGCAGAGCAGGTCGGTAAAATCAAACGTTCCGCCGATCATTATTTTTAAAATTTTATTTTCTATGCCCAAAATTTGCACTGCGCCAAAATACTGCGCGAGCTCCAAGGCCGCCGCAAAGGCAAAAATTTTAAGCGCTAAATTTGATGGCGTCACACTAAATATAGCTCTCACAAACGCATAAAGCAAGATGACGGCCAAAACGTCGCCCGCGTAGTGTCGCACAAAGCCGCCCTTTACGCAGATCGCTATGTAAATTTCGACCGCCAAAATCAGTACCGCCGCGGCTAAAAACGCTAGCCTCGTTCTCACACTTTGCTTTGTTTGCAGCTTTTGCTCGTGCCTTACTGCGTCCTTCGGCTCGTTTGGTTTTTGCTCTCTTAAATTTTTCTCTCGCAACGCTTTCCTTTTAAATTTAGCCTTCAAATTTAGCTGTAAAAACCACGTTTCAAATCAAAGTGGGCTAAAACATCACATTTTTCACTTTGATTTGAAACGTAAATTTTTTTAATCTTTTTATTATCGTTTTAAATTCAAAAAATACTTTTAAAGATCCTTGCCGATATTGCAACGATGGCTTTAAAAGAATAAAATTAGATAATCTTTGATACAATTGCTTGGAAAATTTCAAGAGGTGTTAAAATGTCAAATATCCAAGAGAAATATATACGTGAAATTAACACATCTGATTCCTTTTTCGACTCTTTAAGGCAAGACTATAAAGGTTTTGATACATGGATAGCGAAAAAAGCGGACGCTGGCGAAAAAGCATATATACTCTTTGATGATACCAAGATAGTGGCTTTTTTGTATCTAAAAATAGAAAGCCCAATAGATAATACGGATATAAGTCCGACACTTGACACAAATGTGACATGGCTAAAGATAGGAACTCTTAAAATAGATGCGCATGGGACAAAGCTTGGAGAGCGTATTATAAAGAAGATTTTTGATTTTGCCGTAGCAAACAATATTTATAATATCTATGTAACGTCTTTTGAAAAACAAGCACCTTTAATAAAATTATTAAAAAGATATGGGTTTGTCCAGCATAGCAAAAAAATCAATGAGCTAGTATTAACAAAAAATATACCGACTCATGTGCAGGCGCTAAAAAATGATATACTGCTGGACTATCCGGCTATTAATGCGACAAGCGACAAATATCTTTTAAGTATATACCCAAAATATCATACTGGTATGTTCTCGGACTCTATGCTAAACACAGAAAGCTATGACATACTAAAAGACATGTCTGAATCAAATAGTATTCATAAGGTGTATATAACGGAAATGAAAGGTGTCGAGCAACTCAAGAGAGGCGACTGCTTACTCATTTATAGAACAAAAGATAAAAATGCCCAAAGCGCGAACTACTCATCCGTCATAACCTCCTTGTGTGTTGTAGAAGAATATAAAGATTTATCCAGTTTTAGTGACTTGTATGATTTCATCAAGTACTGCAAGCCTCATAATATATTTACTGATGATGAATTAGAGAATATATTTATCAAAAAAAATTACACAAAAATAATAAAAATGGCATACAATATATCATTTAAAAGACGTGTTATTTTAAAGAAGATTAGAGAAATTATAGGTCACGAAGAAGCCTACTGGGGTTTTGTGAAGCTTACAGATGAGGCTTTTTTTGCAATTTTAAAAGAAGGTTTAGTAAATGACAGCATTATTATCCATTAAGCCGGAATTCGCTGAGGCTATTTTTGATGGTACGAAAAAATTTGAGTTTAGAAAGGTAAAATTTAAAAAAAACGTTAATAAGATTAAAGTATATGCCACAAAGCCAGTTGGAAAAATTATAGGAGAATTTATAGTTGATAATATTTTGGAGGCAAGCCCAGAAGAGCTATGGGATAAAACGAGTATGGATGCCGGTATAGATAAAGAAAGATATCTAAAATACTTTAATGGCAAGAGTACCGGTTTTGCCATTAAGATTAAATCCGCAAATAAATATAAAGAGGCAATTTGTCCTTATTTGCAATACCCAAATTTTGTGGCACCACAATCGTTTATGTATATTGGATAAAAAACTATGAATAAAAAAACTCAATCGCATGGCCTATAGCAATTTGTGCAGATTCTGATATTGCAGACAAAATAGAAGTTATACTTCACATCAACCTGTTTTTGCCAAACAATAACGAAAACTCATATATTGAAATTGGGGTATTGGTATCCAGGAAAGAATACAATAACATTAGTAGAAACTTTAACATAAATATCACACTCCCTTTTAAAATATACAAAACTGATTTTATAGACATCAAGGATCGCTTGTGTGATGGTAAAACCATAAACATGATATTTAACGAAGAAACACATCTGGATAAAAATAAATCAAGTTTTAGATTAAAAGAGTATGACCTTGGTAATATTGAGCTCTGTAATACCACCATCAACAATGATACAAGTATTACAATGAGCGTAAAGGAACAACAAAAAAATAGTTATTTCAGATTTAGAGTTACAAATATTAAGGATAAAATATCTGACACAATGCTCTCAGATACTATGACTAACCCTTTTATTAAAGCTATGAAAATCACCGGCATATCTATAAATTTGGATAGACGCTTTACAAAACAAATAGATAATAAAATAAAATTTAAGGAAATTAATACATTTATTATACTAGATTCTACTACGGAACTACTAGAAAAAAATAAGTCAATAAAAAGTTTTAGGGTTTTGGAGGATGATTTGTGGCGTGAATATATAGGTTATGATACCGATTTAAATATGACGGTCTATCAGTTTAAGGAGAGTAATCTTAGTGGTGGGTGCATAGAATCGTATCAACTCTTTTTAAAAAGCCTTCATCATAAAAGTTCAAAATTTGAAAAATACAAATTCCTGTTATTCGTGGTGTTCGTAGCTATAGTGTCTAATTTTATTTATGACCTCTTATAAAGTGTTTTTTTTAAATGATATTCTATGACCCCTCAATTGTCTTAACATCAAATCACATTTTGCCTATAAAGGCAGATATACAGAATAAATATGTATTATATAACTATGTCAAAGAGGCAAAAAAATACTATCCAGAATTTGATGCTTGGTATTTTCTTAACGTGATACCATCTTTAAAAAATGGAACAAAAAAAATAATAACTTCTTGTAACGAAAATGATTTAAGAGGCTTGGCTATTCTAAAATACAGTGAGCAAAAGATATGTCACTTATCTACCATGCCCCCTTACAAGAATAAAGGATACGGAATAAAACTTTTTAAACAAAGCTTTATGGAATTAGAAACAGAAAAACCATTTCTCACGGTGTCGGAAGAAAAATTAGTAGAGTTTAAGCGCATATTTGAATATTTTAGATTCGAACTTACTGATGTTATAGATGGCTACTATAGAAAAGGTAAGAAAGAATATTTTTATAATCAGATATAATCCTACCCCTCAAACTCCAGATCAATCATATAGTTTGTAGTGTTTAGATTATGCGATACGCTTTTAATACTAAATTTTACATTTTCAAGTCTGGTTACGCCGGTTATTTTTAGTTTTACGCCGGCCCTTAGCTCTCTACCAGTGGCGGTAAGCTAGCCGTTCATTCCGCCGCGTTGTAGTTCGTTTAGCTTGGCTTCGCCCTTTTTAAGGCTTCATTGTCTGATTTTGGCTCGGGGATATTTAGCTTATAGGTTTGCTCTCCGCCGCCAATCTTCGCTTGTTTATCTTTACTGTCTTTGCTATCGTGCCACTGCGCTATTACGGCTTGGTAGCTGTTGCGGTTTGCTTCTGTGATCGATAGGCTCTCGTACTCGAATTTAGTCCGTTTATTAGTCCGAGCACGGGCGTAAATTCAGAGATGATTTATCAGGTTCGCGTTATACGCGGCGCCGAATCCGTTGTCGATATTTACGACGCTGACGCCGTTTGCGCAGCTGTTTAGCATCGCTAGCAGAGCCGCCAGCCCGCCGAAACTCGCTCCGTATCCCACGCTGGTGGGTACCGCGATCACCGGCACGCTCACGAGGCCCGCGAGCACGCTAGCTAGCGCGCCTTCCATGCCCGCCACCGCGATCACGACCTTTGCCCCGCGTATTTGCTCTAGATTTGCGATCAGCCTGTGCAGCCCAGCCACGCCCGCATCGCTAAATTTACGCGTGTCGTTGCCTAGAAATCTCGCCGTTTCGTACGCTTCCTCCACTACCGCGCCGTCGGCGGTGCCTGCGGAAACTATCGCGATGTAGCTTTGCGTGAGCGCGGGCTCTTTAAATTTGACGCTGATGACGCGGCCGCGAGCGTTAAACTCCACCTGCGGTAAGATTTCGCGCAGCCGCTCAAAAACCCGCTCGTTCGTGCGCGTGATTAGGATATTTTGCCCTCTCGCGCCGATCGCTTCTGCGATACGCAAAATTTCATCATCGGTCTTGCCCTCGCCGTAGATCACCTCGCCCGCGCCGTTTCGCAGGGCGCGCTGAGTGTCGATTTTGGCGCAGCCCACGTCGCTAAAAGGAAAATACCGTAAAAACTCTATCGCTTCGCGCTCGCTTTTTTCGCCCGATTTTACGGTACGGATGAAATTTAAAGCCTCATCTTTCGTCATTTAAAATCCCCCCGCGAAGCCCCTTTAAATCAAGCAAAATATCATACTCGCCAAGCGCGGCGATCTCGCGTACGACGGCGCTAAAATCTCCCGCGCAAAAGCGTCTAGTCTCGCTCGCACCCATTTGCAGCTTAAAGGCTTTGCCGTCAAATCGCGCGCGAACGTTTAAAAATCCGTGCGAGATTAGCAGATTTTCGGCTCGCTCCACGAGCGAAATTTCCTCCGCGGAAAACTCCCTATCGTGCGGTAAACGCGTCAGAAGGCACGCGTAGCTGGGCTTATCCGCGGTCGGCAGTCCAAGCTCGCGGCTAAGCTCTCTAATCTCTGATTTTTTGAGGCCTTTAAGCGGCGAAAGCACGCCAAGCTCGTCTTTTGCTTTAAGCCCCGGGCGGTATTCGCCAAGGTCGTCTAAGTTCGTACCGTCGGCGACATTTGTAAAGCCTAGATGTTTTGCCAGCTCGATTAACCGTGTAAAAACCGCCTTTTTACAAACGTAGCAGCGATCTTGCGGATTATTTTTTACCGCTTCGGGCGCTTCTAGCTCTAAAATTTCGTGCCTGATGCCGTAAGTACGGGTAAATTCCATCGCCTCTTTTATCTCGCGCCCCGACATATAGGGCGATTTTAGCGTGATAGCTACCGCGCGCCGGCCTAGCGTATCGGCGGCAACGCGCAACAGTAGCGAGCTATCCACGCCGCCGCTAAACGCTACGGCTAAATTTTCCAGCTTTTTTATATCATTTTTTAGAATTTCTAGTTTCGTCATATTTTTTTAAAGTCTCGTTTCTAACCTCGCGGATCGTCGTTTGAAATCTCTGCGCGGCTTTTTTGCAGTCCTCGAATTCGGGCTTGATTTTTAAAATTTCGGGGTAATCTCGGGCTAAATTTTCGTCCGTTAAATTTTGTTCGGCGTTAAAACCGCAAACTCGGCCGCGCGAAATTTTAAGCCTTATTTTGCCGTATTTAGTCTCTACCTCGCAAAACTCGCGCGCAAGCTCCGTTTTCCTCACGACGCACTCTCTAACTCCGATCGCCGTCGTATGCGCGAAAATTAGCCCCTTTATCCGCGCGGCGTCCTGCTTGCGGCACAGCGCGTTTAGCTCAAAGCCCGCGCGCCCCTTTTTCATAAAAATAGACCTGCTAAATACGTCCAGCGCGCCGCTATCTCGCAAAATATCGCACGCAAAGGCAAAGCTCTCGGCGTCCATGTCGTCGATATTAGTGGAGATTAAAATCCGCTCGCAAAGCTCGCCATAGCCGATCTGCACGCTCAAATTTGGCTCATCTCTCAAGCCTAAATCCTCGCTCGTTTCGCAAAGTATCACGCGAAGCGCGTTGGCAAAATCTGCGACGTCTTTATCGCCAGCGCCGTAGCCCGTGCTTAAAATTTTAAAATTTCGCGGCGACTCGCGGCGGTCTTGCTCCCTTAAATTTAGTGCGCAGGCCTTTAAAATAGCCGCTCCTGTGGGCGTAGTCATCTCGAAATTCGCTCGCCCTAGGCTTACTTGCGCGCCTTTTAAAATTTCGCAAACCGCAGGCGCCGGTACGGTCAGCCTGCCGTGAGCGCAGTGCGCAAAACCGCCGCCAAGCTCGATAGGCGAAGCAAAAATTTGCGGCGCACCCAAGGCCTCCAAGCAAATAGCCGCACCCACTACGTCCGCGATGCTGTCCGCGGCGCCCACTTCGTGGAAATGTACTTGCTCTGCGCTAGTGCCGTGGATTTTGGCCTCGGCCTGCGCGATAACGCTAAAAATTTCGCTTGCCGTTTTTTTTACGAAAGCGCTTAGGCTAGAACCCTCGATAAGCTCTAAAATTTGCGTGAAATTTCGCGGACGCGGATGGTTTTGGGCGGGCTTATCCGCTCTAAATTCGGCGCCGTGAATTTTGCCGTTTAAATTTTGACGCGGGCTAAATTTAGCGCCTAAGAGGCCAAGCGGAATTTGGCTCGGATTTGCCGCGCAAACGACGTCTATTTTGGTTGCAGAGATACCGCATTTTAGCACTTTGCGCTTGCGTAGGTAAAATTCGCTAGCTAAATTTAGCTTAGCAAGCTCGGCGCAAAGATAGCTAAAATCCGCGCCCAGATCCACCAGCGCGCCTAAATTCATATCGCCGCTAATACCGCAACTAGCATCATAGTATAAAATTTTAGCCATACTTAAACCTTAGGCACAGTCATAGAGCCAAACGGCAAGATGACTATTTTTGCGTCCGCACCCTTTTGCGCCTGATAAAGATCGACATCCATAGGATAAGGCGCTACCGAGATCACGATGTCGGCTTTTTGTGGGATATTTACGCAAAAGACCTCATCAGCCTTTTTCACGCAGTCATAAAAACTATCGTTTAGATCGCCAGCACTTGCGTAATAGACACCATGCTCGCTATCAAGCACTGTCTGTATAGAAAAGACATCGATGTTTGAAAGAACCTTCATCGCATCGATCGTATCTTCATGCACAGGGTTGCCCTCAAGGCGCAGAGCCTGAGCGTCAGGACTAAGGGCTAGTTTGTGGTTTTGCGTGATGCTCTCGTATGAGGCAGTACCTGGCAAAAACGCCTTTCTACCGCCAGTGTAGCCTGCAAAATAGTGAGGCTCGACTGAACCTATGACGATCACTTTTTTAGCTTCAGCTACGATTTTGTTTAGATACATCTGCGTGCCGTTTTTGCTCTCGCCTAAAAAGACCATCTCATCGTGCTTTGAGTCGTGGTCATGAACCTCGTTTTTAGCTCTAATTTCAGGGTAAATTTCTTTAGAAAATATCATATTGTATTCATCTAGTGTCCCCTCTCTGTGGCAGCCGGTGGCGATGATGAAAATTTTATTTTTATCGCGAAGTTTTGGATAAATTTGCTTTAAAATTTTAGCAGTTGGCGTAGGCCTTGTGCCGTCATTTACGATGATAACGATCTTTTCATCGCCAGCGATAAACTCATCAAAGCTTTTTTGGTTTATTGGATTTGCCAGAGCCTTTGCGATGAGTGCCGTTTCGTCGAATTTAGCCACGGGGTTGGGGTTAAAAACTCCCAGTAAATTTTTTTCCGGAACGCTTAGGTCGATGATATCATCTTTGCCGTAGCGAATAGGAATTTGCACGTTTGCTCCTTAAGTATAATTATTAATTTTTTATCTTAGGATTATATATAAATTTTTCTTTTAAATGTATGTAAAAAGGGTATTCAATTTTTAAATTTATAGAGCGGATAAAATTTATTATGGTTCTTTGTCAATAGTGGGGGTGTAAAAACACCTCTATCTATTGCAAAGACGTAAATATATCAATTTTCTAAATCTTTTATAGTTTCTTAGTCCATAAGATACTCTTTTTATTACTTTCATTTTGTTGTTATTTCCTTCTACAAACCCATTGTTTATTTCATATTCTACTATATTTATTATCTCTTTTTTCCAACTTGTTATTGTATCTGCTAGTTTTATACTTTGCTTTATATTAAATACTCTCAATTTTTCAATTAATTGCTCTATTCTCCTTCTCATTGTCTTTACTGTCTTGCTCTCAAACATCTTGTAAAATTCTTTTATTATTCTATACATCTTTTTCAATGTCTTATCTACTTTTAATATCTCTTTTAATATTTCTTTTTGTCTTTGACTAAACTGACTTATTGGGCTTTTACTTAGTATTTTCCAATATTTTTTTAACTTCTTATACTTTTCATTGTCTTTGTTAAATAATTCTACTCTTAAATCTCTTAATGCCCATATCCCTTGTCTTATTACATGATATTTATCTGCTACTATTTGGGCCTGAACTATATTACTATTTATTATGCTTCTAAATGGCTTAAACATATCCATTACAACTACTTGTGGTTGTATTTCAAATTCGTTTATTATATTTTTTATTGTTTGTGAATGTCTATTTCTTAATATATCTACTAGTTTACGGTTTTTATCATACATCGCTAGCTGATATTTCTCTTTTTCTATATTTCCTTTAAATTCGTCTATATATATGACTGATGTATCTGGAGAGGTTTGTCTTTTTAGGGCGATTGCATTTTATGAGGGTGATATCAAGTACATTTATTTTGCTGCGGAGACTAAAGGGTCTATGAACTCTATGCAGCTTCGCCAAATCGAAGAATCTAAAATCCACTGCGCAAAGGAGCATTTTAAGGCTATAAGCAATGATAGCGTGGTCTATGACGTAGTGGATAGTTACAAATCACTACTGGATAAAGTTATGAGGTAAAATTTATTGGGAAGTTAGGTCGCAGTACAAAAGAGCCTGTGCAATATTCCAAAAATGGTTATTGTGCTGCTCCTTTTGAGGGAAAATTTTACTGCCATTTGTCAATATGGAAATCTGAGGTGATATTGCTTAAAACTCTACAAATAAAATACTCAGTATGATAGAAAATCACAGTGACTGACTTAATCTTGCCAGTTTTAGTTCGAATTAAATTTAAATATACAATTATCTTAACCAAGCCATCCTTGTAAATTTATATAAATCATAGTATTATACTCCTAAATATTTAAGGATAAAATACTATGTACATCAAACGAGCCATAAGCGACGAAATAAAAGAGTATATGAAAAGCTTTCCTGTGCTTTTGATAAGCGGAGCTAGACAAGTTGGCAAATCAACCCTTGCTTTAAATTTAGATATACCAAATTACGTAACGCTTGACGATATAAATATATATGAAGCAGCGAGAAACGATCCCAAAGGCTTT
The DNA here is from genome assembly GCF_902460665.1 of Campylobacter concisus. Lineage (GTDB taxonomy): Bacteria > Campylobacterota > Campylobacteria > Campylobacterales > Campylobacteraceae > Campylobacter_A > Campylobacter_A concisus_AL. The sequence continues at coordinate 140,043 of NZ_CABPUR010000004.1, forward strand.
ATAGAGCATTGCGATAAGCCCATAGTAATAGATGAGATACAAAGAGTGCCCATACTGCTTTTAGCAATAAAAGAATTTGTAGATAAGGATAGAACAAATGGGCAGTTTATATTAACTGGCTCTGCAAATTTAAAAGGCTTTAAAGATATCTCGGACTCTTTGGCTGGTAGGATAGGTATAGTAGAGCTTTACCCGTTTTCTCAAAAAGAGTTAAACCATAGTAATGAAAATTTGATAGATATTTTAAGTGGCGATATAGGCCATCTTATACTAAAGAAGTACGGTAACGACGGCTTATCTGAAAAGATCATAAATGGCGGCTACCCAGAGATCACAAAAATAACCTCTGAAAAATCAAAATACCTCTGGTTTAGCTCATATATAAGAACATATATAGAATCAGACGCCAAAGAGATAGGTAACATCAGAAATATGGATAAATTTATCACTATGTACCGCCTATGTATGCTAAGAAGCGGCAATATCTTTAACAAAAACGAGCTATGTCTAGAGTCTGGGCTTGATAATAAGACATTTGATAGCTATTTTAGCGTGCTAGAGCATACATACCAGATCCAAAAGCTTCAGCCGTATTTTAACAATGCTCTAAAAAGGCTCATAAAAACACCTAAAATTTTTGCTACAGACACAGGGGTGCTGGCACACTTACTGCAAATTTCTTCAGCGCAAGAGCTTGCAAATTCTTCATATAAAGGTGCCATATATGAGACGTTTGTATTTGATGAGCTTCTAAAAGCAAATACAAGTAACAAAAAAAGAGCAAATATATATTATTATAGAACGAGCGATCAAAAAGAGATAGACTTTATCCTTGAGATATCAGGTAAGCTCATAGCCATAGAGGTCAAATCCTCAAAAACTATCAGCAAAGATGACTTTAAGCATATCTACCATCTAAAAGAAAATTTACAAAGTAAATTTGATAAGGGCATAGTTTTTTATGCTGGAGATACGGCTATGAAGCTAGATGATGATATGTTTGCCTTGCCATTTGGTTTTATGGGTTGAGAGATGGCCAAGAAGATACAATGCTAATAATTTGGCTTCTATAACAGCTTACGATAATCTACCTTCCCAAACCATCATATCCTGACTTCACATTTTGCTCTATAATTTTTATCTTACTTGATTGTTGTTTTGATTGCTCCACTCCAAAATTCTTATCAAGTCCTTGATCGTATAGCTCTTGCTTTGTTATTTTTAGTGAGTCAAATGATATATAATCATTTGCTAGAGAGATCTTATCTGTTTTATAACGCTCCTTTAGCTTATTAAAACCTTGCATATCCTGCCAATCTTTCATATAGGTTTTTATGTTATAAACTAATCCTTGATAGTTAATTTTAACTATATCTGGCAGGTATTTTTTAAAGTTTTCTATTCTATTGATAAACACTAAATAGTACCCATTTATATCTAGATGGTCATCAATACCTTTTACAAAGCCTTCATATTCATTTTGTGTAATACCTAGTTTTTTAATGAGATCATCATCATAAAATCCAGTTTTTATCTTTCCGGCTGCTTCATAAAATTTATCTCTAATGTAGATATATGGAGTATAGTGTCTATTTTGGCTAAAAGAATAGGCTGTGTTTTCTTCTGGCAAGTATAGATATCTACTGTTATTATTAAAAAGTATTTGATAATCTTTATATTTTTTAACCATAGTGCTTTCTTCAAAGTATTCTATTAACTCTTTTATCGGAATCTTTGATGATATAGCTTGGTAGCTTGTTCTTTTAATATGTGAGTTGGTATCTTTTGTTTGATGACCAAGCTCATATTTTCTTAGATTTTGTAAATCTCCATATATGGCTTTAATATCCATATTATTAATATCTGTTTTTAAGCCAGCATCTTCAATGACTCTTGTATTATCAAAAGTTTTTCCACTAATGCTTACAAGTTCAGATCCTGGCACTGGAGTGTAGTGAAATTTACTAGGATGCAAGCTGGAGTTATTTACTATGTTATATAACCCAAGCTCTCTTGTTATCTCTTTTATGTATTCATCATATTCATTTAAGCTTGGAGCCCTTGTTGTGGGTATGATGAGTTTAAATTTCTCTACTTTTGTGTCTGGCGCTTGATAGGTGGTTGGGTATATGAAGCCTTTTATTCCTTTACTTTGTAGTAAATTTTGAGCATCATTTATAGTAAATTTAGAGTTATCTATATCGTATATAAGCGTAGGAGTTATGCTATCAATACTGCTAGCTTCTTCACTTTTATCTTTGAAACTTGCCACTGATATAGCTGAATAGTTTTTAAGTATTGATTTTAGATTGTATGGCTCTATTTGTATCGTTTTCCAGTTATTTAGCACTTGAGTTTTTGGGTCCTTATTTGGCGCGCTAAAGTCACTGCTTACACTTAATGTTATCTTTGGCTCATTTTTATTGGCTTGAAGTTCTATAAGCATTTGCTCTAGCTCATTAACTACGTGAAATAACGCTCCTTTTCTGCCATTATAGACTATCTTACACATTAAATCAGTTAGATTATAAGTTCCATTAAAACCATCTACTCTTACTTTATATTTGCCATTTACCATTTCAGGTTTTGCAGTGATGTTAAATTTTGCATTGATCATAGGCAAAAATTCTCTTATATCGACTGCATTAAGCCTCTTTGCTCTATCATAATAGTCTTTTTTGAAACTCCCATCTTCTTCTACCATTCTTAATAGATAATCAGCTGTAGAATTTTTAGCATCAGCTAGTAACTCTTCAACACTTATATTTTGCTCTTTTGTATTGGCTTTTGGCTCGATCACCACATCTGTTTCTATCTTCATTTGCGTATCTTTTTCTTTGCCTTTCTTAACCTTTTGTGCTGCACTTTTAAAGCTTTCATATTGTTTATTTAGTTGGTCTTCATCCATGCCTAAAGGCTCTATATTATTTAGACCATATTTGTTAGATAAGATGTCATTAACCACTCTTTTAAATTTCTCTGCTGATTTAGCCATAACAGCTTTTACTTGTTGCTTAGCTACACCTTTTGTATATATGACTCCACCAGTTTTTACACTATGGGTAAATTTCATATTTTCAAAAGAGACTATTAGATGAATATGAGGCTCTCTTTTTAGCGGTTCACCATTTTTATGTTTCTTGTTTAATGTTCTATTTTCTAGTGCCCCTTCTGGGCGAGGAATATATGGCTCTTCTTTGATTATAGGCAGATGAGCTTCAGCATAAAAAAGTAGCTCATCTATGTCGTGATTTGGAAAAGTTAGCCTCAAAAAATCCATTATAAGCTCATCTATATTGCCACTTTCATATAGTCTGCTCCACTCCTCTGAAGTAAATGACAAGGATATATGATAGTAGTTATGTTTCTTATTCTTTTTCTTGCTCTGGTGCTTTTCAGACATCTCGATAAGATCTAAATTTCCAGCCAATGGCAATCTATCATCTTTTTCATCTCTAGTTAGCTTTGAATCTCTTTTCTTGCCAGTTTTTAGATAATCAGCTATGCCTTTTTCTCCCTTTGAGATCTTAACTATCATAGTTACTCTTTATTAGGCTTAAAATTTCAGTTAGCACTGATTGAACTTTGTACAACTCTTCTTGTGTCTGCAGTATCGTTTTTAAATCTATATTGCCACTAGTCTTATAAGCTATATTTAGTTTCTTTGCTATTTGATTAATGTTATTAAAAGGTCTAGCAAAATATGTAATGATTGCTGGATATAGCTCTTTCTTTTTTATGGATTCAGAATTTACAGTGCCATTATCTATAAGATAGGAAATGATTTCTGATTTTGATATTTTTAGTTCTCTAGCTATATCAGATAATTTGCTATTTTGCTGAGAAGTGATCCTTATGGAGAGCACTTTATCCTTAATATTTTTTAGCATATGATATCCTTTTATAAAATGTGCTAGCGAGATGAAGCGTTTTAACGCTTCTTATATCTCGCATTGTGGCCCTCGGCAGAGCAAGATTATACAAGGTATGAAAACGAAGTGTCATACATTGTATGTGTCTTACCTATTAGAAAAATTTGCATACTACCGAACATTGTTGTCACCATTTGTGTTTAGCCATTTAGTAAAATCTTCACTAACTTTTTGACTATCTTGGTTGTAGATATGGATGATAAAGCCTTGAAGATTAGACACATCATAAAGTGCTTTATCTAGCCTACTTTGTAGTGTAGATTTGGCTTCATTTGTCTTATGGCTATCATAAAACATGTAGCCAAAAAAGAAGATCACTTCTATAAATACAAAGGCAATTAATGCAGATACTATCTTCTTCATTAAAGAGCTAAAAGATGAGTTGATCTTCGATATAGTTTTGTCTGCACCTTTTAGAGTATTTTTAAAGTTGTTTTGGATCTCTTTTGTTGCATTTATAAGTTCAATACCTCCTTGCTCTATAAGTTCTATTTTTTCTTTAAAGCTTTTATCAAAGCTATCTGCGGCTTGATTAAAAAGTTCAATATTATTTCTAATATTTTCACTAGCCTTATTGCTCATTTCGATATGTTCTTGTAGTGCAATTACGGCATTTGCCGCAACTGCTGTATCACTACTCTTGATTGTTAGTGCCATTACTTAGCTCCTCATCGTTGTTTTCGTCTTCTTTAACCTCAGGAATTTGATCTGTATGAGAGGTTTGATGTGTGTCTTTTGCATCATACTCTTTCTTCCATTCGGAAAATTCCTTATTTGATAGCTTGATGTTAAAACGATCTTTTATTACTAGCCTACACTCTTTGATCGTAGCTTTTTGTGGAAACAAGGCTTCAATGCATGCTTGTTTAATCTCCTGTTTTATTTTATTTTTTCTGATAGCTTTTAAATCATTTAAAAGCATTTTTTTATTAGCCATGTTTTTCTCCTATGACTTTTTAAAATTTTATAAAGACAGCAATAGCCATCTCACCAAAATAGACATACCTATAGTTTGCCCAATAAACTCAATATGGTTGGTATTAATGAAGTTCTTATTTAAGTAGTTTAAAAGTAGAGAACGGTTACAATAAAAACGCTAAAATTTATCGTAGAGGTTCTTTTCTAACACTTAAACAGAACCTCTGCTTCTAACTAATTTTGATCATCTTAACCTCCTTTGGTTAAAAATATTTTATTTTTAAAAATTGTGAGCATTATAATCTTTTTTTATAGTCGAGTCAATGAATTTGATAGTAAGTAGAATAAAAAAATGATTTTATGTTTTAAAAAGCACGATATATCAAGGGGTTTTTGCTTATAATTGATTGTATAGCATAAAAATACTTATGAATTACTTAATGCTAGTATTTATATGAGGAATCGAAACAAATATCTTAAAATTACCAAATAAAAATTATTGCATCATCATCAATTGCGCACCAAATACTCTCCAAACAAATTCTCAAATTTTGCCTTTAAATACTCTGACTCTTTTATCTTTATAAATGGTAGCCAGTATTTGACATACGCAGGATCTCGTGATGCTTATGCAGCCTATCTCTATTTTGTGTTTTATTGCTAGGAAATATAAATGAATCATAACCATCAAAAATATTTTTTAGCCTATATTCAATAGCTACAAACGCCATTTATACTATACATCTATAATCATTTTATTTAAGTCATGATAAAAATTTAACCCAGTAAAGTGACAGATTATATCATAGTAGATGATTCGTTAAAAAATTTTACTTGTTTTTTAAAATTTTACAAAAAACGTGTTAAAATTACTGCGAGCTTAAAAATTTGCTACATAAAATTTTATTTTGCTACAAACATTAAGCTATATTTCATGAAAGGTGACTGCAATATAATATTGTAGAAACATCGTAGTTTAGGTATTTATGGTGTCACGGGGGAGACTTGAACTCCCGACCTCCGGCTTATGAGACAAATTTTTAAATATCGCTTAAAGCCCTGCTACATCGCCATTACAAACAACTTTTTCTAATAAGCATTAGTCAAGTGTCCCACTTTTGTTCCACTACAAAAGCATGGTACATCTAAAAAATCGTAATGGAATTTATTACTACCGAAGCGTATTAAAACCAAAAGTAAGAAAAGTTTTTAACTGTTCAAGAGAGTTATGTTTCTCCTTGGGGACTTGTTCCATATTAAAAGCCAGAAAATCTGCTAGAATTTATGATAGATATATTTATCTCATAACAAAGGCAGTGGACATGAAGCTAAATCAAGGAATTATAGATTCATTAGTTGATAGTTTTATGCAAGCAAAGGTAGATAGGAGCATAAAAGAGCATTCGCTTTATGATAAAAAGATAGATATTGACTTTGCAGATGCACTAAATCGGCACTTCAAAGAAGCATTAAAAAATGATAGCTTTCCTGAATTGCTCAAGCAAAGCAATGAGACTTTGATAAATAAAGCCAAAATTTTATCTAACAACTTAGATGAAGCAATGGATCAAGATGATAAAGCTAGCATAGCTCAAACCTTGCTTGAGAAACATATATTGTCACTAAACCATCTTATATCAAAGCTTAATAAAAGCACAAACCTCGTTTCTAAAAAGCTTAAATTTTTAAACAAACAAGATGAAAATTATAGCTTTGAATCAAACGATATAGATAGCTTTCAGGATAATATTGAAACCCTTAATGAAACACATGGACTGCCTCTTAATAAAGAAGGTATTAAAAATCTAACTAAAAATTTCTCACACGCCATAATGACAACTGCCAAGCAACAATATGGGCTCAACACTCCTCTTAAGCTAGTAAAAACTAAAGACGATGAGAGAAGTGTAGAGCAGATACTAACTAGCGATAGTCATATCATAGGTAAACGCATAAAAGTAGGTGATAAAAGCTTTAGTGTAGGTATTTTAAATGATGAAATAAGACAAGAATACGAGATAGTGCCATGCTCTACTAGCCAAAGAAATGTAGAGAGTAAAGAGATCATTACACTAAAAACAGCATTTGAAAATTTTATAGCAAATACTAGCATTAGCCAAAAGTGGTCAAATAGCACCATGGATCTGGTGAATATAGTAGGAAACATACTATTTAAATTTTTTAACCCAAGCAAAGAGATCACAGCCATATCACGAGATGATTTACTTAAATTTAGAAATACTTTGGCTCTCATACCAACCAAGCTAAATCAAAAAGCTAAATACAAAGACAAAAGCCTAGAGCAAATCATACATATAGGCAAAAACGATCCTAAGCTATCACAAGTAACTATACAAAAGTATATGATAAGGGTTATTCAGTTCTTTAAGTATTGCTATAACAGTGACTACATAAGTAAGAGCATTGTAAATGATCTAAATGTAAAAGTAGAGATAAATCCGATGGAGCGTAAGGTGCTACCTTACAGTAAGGATGAAGCTAACACTATCTTTAAAATAGTCCAAAATTTTAAAGAAACTAACACAACACCAAGCAAACGCATAAGCGCAAATGATCTATACTATATAACTATGATAGCAGCATATAGTGGCATGAGAATAAATGAGATAGTTCAGCTAAGAGCATGTGACATTGTGCAGCACAATAACGTGCTTTGCTTTAGTATAAATAGAGATGATGGTAAGAGTACCAAAAAACATAAATTCCATAAGGCTCGTGCCTATTCATAGTAAGTTAATAGAGCTTGGGCTAATGGAGTTTGTAAAACAAAGAGCTAGTGCAAATAAAAGCATCTTTAAAGTA
>NZ_CABPUR010000004.1:154078-164910 GCF_902460665.1 Campylobacter concisus
AATGATCTATACTATATAACTATGATAGCAGCATATAGTGGCATGAGAATAAATGAGATAGTTCAGCTAAGAGCATGTGACATTGTGCAGCACAATAACGTGCTTTGCTTTAGTATAAATAGAGATGATGGTAAGAGTACCAAAAAACATAAATTCCATAAGGCTCGTGCCTATTCATAGTAAGTTAATAGAGCTTGGGCTAATGGAGTTTGTAAAACAAAGAGCTAGTGCAAATAAAAGCATCTTTAAAGTAAGTAATAAAGACTTTTCTGAAATTTTTAGATCACAAATACAAAGAAAACTAATAAGTAGCAACAAGCAAAAGACTTTTTACTCGTTTAGGCACTATTTTATAGATACGCTTGTCCAACAAGAAGTAGAGCCAAATATCATAGCTCAAATAGTAGGACATGAGAAGCAGTATAAAATTTTACTTGGAACATATGCTACAAATATAAATGCTAGTGTATTAAAAGCAAAAGTTGAAATGGTAAGTTACTAATATATCTCATAATACATTTTATTAAGTAACTTTACTTCACTATACTTATTTTACGTGATTTTACCTAGGTATACTTGTTTTACTTCACTATACCTTACTATACTTAACCTAACTTCACTTAACTATACTTCACGTGACTTCACTATACGTATTTTACGTTACTATACTTAAGTATACCTATTTTACGTAGTTTTACTTTAGTATACGTGTTTTACCTTACTGTACTTCACTATACGTGTTTTACGTGGTTTTACCTTATGTAACATTACGTAAAATTATGCTACCATACACTTTAATTATCTATATTCACCCCTATTAAGCATCAACATTTTTATATGTTGATAAACTTACTTAGCAAGCTCGGACTGAGCTTGCTGTAAGGTCTTAGCCAGACGGGCAAAATTTTTATTTGAAAAACAAAGCTTAGACGAAACTTTTTTACTAAAGATGACCTTTATCGATAAGAGGTCTAAGTTTTTCCTTGAAAAATTTATTTTTGCTATTTAAGAATATCAGAATACATTAATACATAGGCACTCAAAAAAGTTGATATAAATAAATAATAGCAAACTACTAAAATTTATTTTTAATAAATTTATACCTGGACATATTACTGAAGTAGATAAAGCATATAAAAATCTCATTTAAAAATTAAAAACATTGAAAGTATAAGAAGACCGATGTCACAAAGCATTATTGTGACATCGCTTTAGGTTATGATTTTGCGGTTTGGTGAGTTATTGTATTACTCTCCGCTCATTATAAAAGCGGCCCAGTAAAACGGATGTTTACCTTCTTTTATCATCTTGATCTTTGCATTTCTTAGAACTTCGTTAAATTTCTTTTCATTACCCTTTGTATCGGTATAAAATTCTCTCATTAACTCTACCGTGCTACTGTCGTCTACAGACCATAGACTCATTAGTACGTTTTTAGAACCAGCTTGTATAAAAGTTTTAGGTAAGCTTGCTACAGAACTTGTATCTTTAATATCTACTAAGCCTGTTTCACACGCAGATAGCACAACCAGATCGGTTCCATCTAGGCTTAGTCCTGATAGTTTAAGTGCATTTACAAGACCTTCGCCAGTTTGTTGCTTTATGCCTATATTCGCTCCGCTAAGTGCAACTCCTGATTTTAACATAGGGTTTGTTATGTTCTCATCGCTTATAAAGTATCCATGTGTGGTAATATGTAGGATCTTTGGAGACTTCAATGCTAGTATGTTTTCTTCATTTGCATTTTCTCTAATACCGAATTTTAGTAAGCTATTAGATGACGAACCAAATGAAATAAAGGATGAAATGAAAAGTAAAATAGCCGGTAGAAATAGTATGGGAATGGAAATTTAGTTGGGTTAGCTTTTACTTTCGGGCACAAAGTTGTCGAAGTTTTTAGCTAAAATATTTAGCAGGCTTCTTTTTTACTCTATACATACTAAACTATTATATGAGTTAGCAATACCAAACCTAAGCGGATGGCTGGATCTTTTTTGTGCTTTGGTGATGCGGCCGAATTTTGTCAAAAGTTCTTAAAATATAAAAATTTATCCCCTAAACGTCAAAATATTCTTGATAACACCTATCCATTTAAATATAATCTAACTAAAAAATTAAAGGATGAATTTGCTTTACAGGTCGCTAACTGTGCTTAGTCTTTGCATCGCGCAGTTTATTTGCATCGGATTTTTCGGCGAGGGACTCGTTAGCATCCTGCGTCAAGACGGTTTTAGTTTAGAGCGCGTCGGCGCGCTTAGAGGGCTTGGACTTTTCGCGGTTTTGGCTTTTTTGTGGTCGCCGTTTATCGACGCTATAGCGCTAAAAATAGGCGGTTACAAAAAGATTATCCTAGCCTTTCAGTGCCTTACTTTGGCGATTTTATATGCGGTTTCGCTTCTAAATCCGCGCGACGATTTATCTGCCGTAATTGCTTTAGCGGTGCTTTTGGCCTTTATCTCGGCCACCTGGACGATGGCGTCGAACGCATTTTTTATTAAAATTTCAAACAGCTCGAATTTAAGCTTCACAAACGCCCTCAAGCTTAGCGGCGGATTGATAGGACACGTATCCGGTAACGGCCTAACGCTCGTAATCTACGCAAAATCCGGCTGGAGCGAGGCGAATTTATTCTTGACGTCTTTGATAGCAGTTTCCTTGTTTAGCCTTGCTTTCTTTAAAGAGCCTGAGCGCGTAAACGCCGGCGAGGGGCTGGATTTTAGGGCGATGTTTGGCTTTTTTAAGGACAAAAAGGCTTGGCTTAGCGTGCTTTTCGTACAATCTATCGGTATCTGCGCGGCGTTTGGACTGCTTAGCCCGATGCTCGTAGATATCGGCTGGAAGCTGGAAGATATCGGCGAGGTCTTGCACATATACGGCACGATATTTGGCTTCGCGGGTGCGCTCGCGGCGGGCTTTGCGGTAAAAAAGCTAGGCGCTAAAAGAGCCTTTTTATACGCCGTAGCGATGCAGACGCTAGGCATCCTGGCCATCTGGTTACCTATCGGCGGCTGGACGGACCGCACGTCGGTACTTTTTGCTTCGAGCGCGGCGTATGCGGTATATATGGCGCAAGCGACGATAATCTCCACGATGATGATGCAACGTGCCTCGGGACGGCGACCCGCTAGCGAATATGCCGTGCAAAGCAGCTTAAATATGACATTTCAGATATTTTCGTTTTATCTCGGAACGCTTTTGGCGGGGACGTTGGGTTACGGAGCGGTCGTGCTGGGCGCGGCGGCGTTTTGCGTTTTGAGCCTAATTTATTTTATAAAGATTTATAAATTTATCTAGCGGATTGCGATTTTGCGCGATTTAAGTCGCCGTCCAGTATAAAAAAACGGCGTAAATTTTATTCCACGGAGTTTTGCAAATCGCTTTGCAGATTTAGCCCGCGTCGGCAATGCGGATTAAACGCACGCAATTTAATCCGAACGCAAGGCCGAATTTAAGTCTCTGGCGCAAAAAAGGCGGTAAATTTATCCCGAATCAAGCAAACCTACCCGCAACAGAAAAACCGCAAAATGAGCTTAAATTTACGCTTAAAACGGCGCAAATTTGGCTCGTAAAATTTACGCAAAAGCTAAATTTACAACCGCTCTTTGATGATCTTTAAAAAATCTAAAAGCGCCTTTGCGCTATGATGAGGCGTATCCTGGGCGGCGATTAGTTCGCAGCTCGGTAGCATCCTCGACACTTGCGAAGCGACGGCAAAAGGCACTTCCTCGTCGGCTCTGGAGTGATACATAAGCACGCTTTGCGAGACGTCTTTTAGCTCAAATCCCCACGGTCTGGCTTGAAGCCAAAGGTCAAAACCGATGCCGTTAAGCTGAGCTTTTATCGCTTCTTTTAGCGCACCCTTAGCCTGCGAGCCGTATTTTTCCCACGCCATTTGCGCCGTATTTTCAGGAGTATTACGCAAAGCGAAATCGTAAATTTCCTTTATGTGCGCATAGTCGGAGTAGCTTGTCAAAAGCTCGGGCTGGGCGTTAAATCCGCTTAGTATAAATACCTTTTTCGCCTCTTCGCCGCAAGCTACTGCCGTAGCGTAGGCGTAAGCCGCGCCCACCGACTCGCCTAGCACGCTAAATTCGCTTAGATTTAAGGCCTTGAAAAGCTCTTTTAAGCGTAAGGCGAATTTTAAAAAACTATCGTCCGCGCTAAAAAGCGAGCTGTCAAAATGCCCGCTTCTGTATATCAAAACGAGCCTTATTTGATTTTTCTCGCAGAAATTTATCAAGGTATTTTGCGGAAAAATCATCAGCGGATGGTGATAAACCAAAACATCCTTAAAATCGCTACCCAAGTCCTCGTAGCTTAGATTTTCGCCGCTTTTAAATTTAAAATTTTTCATCTTTTTCCTTAAAATTTATACTCGAATTTTACGCCGATCTCGCGAGGGTCGGACAGGTAGTGCATCGTGGCGTATTTTACGTCGTGATCTTTATCGAAAAGATTATTAGCGTAAATATAAACGTTGGTATTTTTGTGATTAAAGCCTACTTTTGCATCGACGGTCGCGTAGCCCGCATTTTCTACGACATTGGCCTTGTCGGTATAAAATTTGCTCTGTCCTCGCAAAAATGCCGCCGCGTAAAATCCGCTTGGAGCCTCATACGAAAGCCCTGCGCCATAAGTTAGTCTTGGCGCGTAATATACGTATTTACCGCTATAATCGCCCTGTGCGTCTTTATAGTCTTTAAAAACGCTTTTTGCATATCCCAAATTTGCGCTAAGCTTTAATCCATCCGTTAAAAGCGTTGCGGCGTCAAACTCAAAGCCCTGAGAGCGAGCCTTGCCTGCGTTCTCTGCCACCGTGATATTAGGCGCTACGATGACGCTTACTACTTGCTTGTTTTTGATATCGGCGCGAAAAACGGCGGCGCCTAGTTCAAACCGCTCCCAAGCCCCTTTTACGCCGACTTCGTAGCTAGTCATAGTCTCTTTATCGTACCATTTTTTAGACGTAGGCGAGGCGGCCCAAAAACCGCCCGGCTTATAACCCTTAGATACGCTCGCATACGCCGTAACCTCGTCGTTTATAGCATACTTTAGCCCAATCTTAGGCGATAGCGCGCTATATGAATCGCTTAAATTTTCACCCCTCATGCGGTTTTGAAATTTGACCCTATCTTTGTCGAATCTAGCTCCCAAAATAACCGAAAAATCAAGCGGCAGATAAATTTCATTATGCGTAAAAACGCCGTAGTTTTTACTTCTGGTTTTGTTATTTTGCAGCGAGCGAATACCGCCGAACATCACGCTGTTTACGCTACTTCGCACGTCTCTTTGCGTAGCGCCCGCCGCAGCACCTAGGACGAATTTGCCATACGCGTTATCGGCGCTAAATCTAAACTCCTGCGTAAAATCCTTTCTATCCTCTTTGTAATACACATCCAACAAGGACGCGGGGCGATGATCACCGTCGTAACTACTGTCGTTTTTATAATCCCTAAAAGTCGTAAGCGAAGTGAGCGCGTAATCACTAAATCTATATTCGGCTTTGAGCGATGCTTCGTAGTTTTTGGCATTTTCCTTGCCTTCTATGCCGTTAGCATAACGCGTTCTATCGGTCGCGTTAGGCAGATTTGATCTTTGCGCACCGTTAGCTATCTTGTAATGATTTTGAATAAGATCTACCGTAAGCTCATCCGTAGGCAAAAATCTAAAATAAATTTTGCCGTAAAGGGCATCTTTGTAGTCGTCGCTTTTGTTTAAATTTTCGTTATACATAAAACCGTTTTTCTTTTCGCTAAAACCTGTAAAACTAGCTAGAAATTTATCCTTTACTATTGCTCCGCCTGCACTAAAGCTAATGCCTCGCAGACTATCTTTGCCCAGTTTTAGCCCGATCTTAGCTTGCGGTTCGTTTGTCGGGGCTTTGGAGACTGCATTTATCACGCCGGCGTAAGCATTTTTGCCGTAAAGTGCGCTTTGAGGGCCTTTTAGTATTTCGATGCGCTCGATATCCTCTAAAAATACGTAGTTACCGTAAGTGCCAAGATAGCTCACGCCGTCAAGATAGAGCCCGACGTTTGGGCTATCAAATGCGTAATCGCTCGTAACGCCGCGCATGATAAAAAGCGAAATACCTCCGCCTTGCAAAAACGATAAATTTGACGATACGCTCCTAAGCCCGTTTAGATCTTTTGTTTCTCTAAGCCGCAACTCTTTTTCGTCTAGCACGCTCACCGCAGCCGCTACCTCGCTAGCGTTTTCATCGATCTTTTGAGCCGATACGCTGACTTCTTCCAACATAACGTCAGGAGCTGCTATAGCTAGCGTCGCAACCGCACTTAAAATCAAAATTTTTCTCACTTTAGACTCCTTTTATAATTTCTTTACTTCAAGGATAGTATAATAGTTTTGAGATTTATTATCAATCCAAAATTTACAAATGACGGATTTATTTTTATATTTAAAGGAAAAATTTGCGCACGGTATCTGCAGACGTTTTTATGGATAAATTTAATAGCAGCGAAGACGGAGTTTTGACTGGTCTTGGCGTCAAAATCCGTGCCAGAAATATCGCGCTAAGCGATGAAATAGCCTTCGGCGCGCTAAAAATGGACGTCAAAGACGACACCAAAATAGTCGGCGATTTTCATGCTTTGCAGGGTTGCTTTATAAATTTCACCCTACAAGGAGGCATCAGCCTAAGCTTGTCGAATGGCAAAATCGAATACAAAAGCGGACTATCCACGATCAGCTCGGTCGATCTACCAAGCTCGGATCAAGAGATTTACGGCGGCGCGCACGCTGGAATAAATTTATTCCTAGAAAATTCGTTTATGAGTGCAAATTTCGGCGATCTTATCGAGCTTGGCGCAAATAAACTCGTCTCGCAAAACGACACCTGCGCCGTAAATAAAATTTTATTAAACCAAATTTTGTCGCTAAATACCGACGAGCCGCTTGAAAGACTACTTTTGGAAAGTAAAATTTTAGAGCTTATTTATAACGAATTTAGCCACCTAAAATACCCAAATAAGCATGTTATACTAGACGAAGCGGACAAAAACGCGCTACAAAAAGCCAGGCAAATTTTGAGCTTAGATATCAAAAATCCGCCGTCCATAAAAGAACTCTCAAAACAGGTGCGGCTGAACGAATTTAAGCTTAAAGTCGGCTTTAGAAGTTTGTTTGGGCAAACTCCTTACGAATTTTTACGTGAAGAGCGAATGAAGCGAGCGCTGGCGATGCTGCAAGGCTCGGAGCTAAATATCGCCGAAATTTCGGCTGCGACGGGCTTTAAAAATCAAAGCCACTTCAGCAAGCTTTTTTGCGATTATTACGGCACGGCACCCAAAAATTTTATGAAAAATAGAAAATATTATTATTGATTTTGCAAGGTTGTCTAAAAATTTGCCGTAGACGGCTCTCAAAAGCCTGTTAAGATAATATTTCTAGTGGGACTATAAAACAAATTTGATATGACCACATATAAAATAAAATATGCTCAAATTAACAGTAGTGCTTACCAAGGCGTATATTGTACGCCTATGCTTGCAAATAGGAAGCATTTATAAGCTTTTAACGAATGATCGTTAAAAGCTTCCGAAGAAAAACTTAGACGTTTTATTGACAAAAAATCATTTTTTGATTGATAAAGTTTCGTCTAAGCTTTTATGTTTTTCTTTTGCTTGGCCAAAGAAAAATATCGGCCGTCTGCTAAGACCTTACAGCAAACTCATTTGAGTTTGCTGTAAGTATTAACATATTACCATATATAGATGTTGTTTTTATTAAATTCAAGCGAATTAGAGTTTATAGAAAAATTTACTTTTGTTTTTCTATTCGGTATTTTGGTATAAATTTAGATATTAAAAAAAGAATTGCCTCTAAAATCTTTTAATCAATATCTATCTGTGGGTTTAAATTATTCGCTTACATGCCTTACGATATCTTTTAGCACTAGCGGTATTACGTCGCCGTGTCCTTGTCCTTCGTAGATTTTAAATTCGTATTTGACGCCCGACTTTTTCAGAAATTCAGCGAGATCTGCCGCTTTTAGTATATTTTCTTTGTCCGTTTTGCTCGCTCTTTTTTCTAATTCTCCTACGCTAATTCTTATAAGACTCGCCTTTAATCTAATTTTTAGCTTGCCGTCGTTATCTAAGGCGTCCTTTAGAATTTTTGAATCTCCCCACCAAAGAGACGGAGAAGCTATAAAAAACTCATCAAATATACCGTCGTTTTGTAGAAGCGAATAAACTAAAAATAGTCCGCCAAAAGAGTGGCCGTAAAATATTTTTTCGCTATTTTTTATATCGTATTCTTTATATATAAACGGCAATAGCCTCTCTTTTATAAATTTATAAAATTTGTCTGCATTGCCGCCTTGCTCGTATTCGTCACCTTGAGCTAAAGGCGTTAAGTCCTTTGTTCGCCTTGCGGTATCGTAAGCTAATGGCGTATCGTATCCGACGCCTATGATAAGCGGCACGCTACCGCTAGAAGTAAAATTTTTAAATAAATTAAGCAGCATGGAAAATTGCGCATTCGCATCGAGCATAAAAATCGTTTTTGGATAAACGTTGCGGTTTTTCGGGACGGCTTGAAAAATTTTATATATTTCTCCGCCCGCGCTTTCTACTATGGAGTATTTAACATCAAAAAGCCGATAAACGCTTTCATCTATCGGCTCTATGTACTGAGTAGGCTTTGCGCTGGCTGCAGCAATCATAATTAAAGCTCCCAAAAATAATTTAACGGCCCTTACCACTTCGCGCTTACCTTAAACCAAAATCTCCTGCCCTCTTCAGGATACCAGTAGTAGTTGCCGTCATCGGCCATTCCCTCGTCGTAGCGGATATTATCAAAGATATTGTAGGCGGTCAAATTTAAGCTTAAATTTTTATTTACCTCCCAGCTGGCACCCAAATCGACGGTAAAAAGCTTCTTGTCGTTTTCGCTTACTTTATTGCCGGGGCCGAATTTGACGCTAGTTAGCTCGCTCTCGTAGTTTGCCCCGGCAAAGGTACTCACGCTTGCGATAGGCTTATACGTTAGCGTCAAATTTGCCGCGTGTTCGGGCGTTGCAGTCAAAGATTTGCCGTCTAGTCGGCTAAGGTTGGTCTGGCTAAATTTGACCGGGCCGTTTGGGGTATTGATAGTCGGGTCGCCGGTTTTGATTTTGGAGTTGTTGTATGTGTAGTTGCCGCGCAAATTTAGATTTTTTAGTATGTCGTAGTCTGCGCTAAACTCTATACCCCAGACATCTGCACCGTCGATGTTAAAGTAAGTTCCCCAGCCCGGGCAGTTTACATGCGGAGCCGTAGCGCATATCAGAAAAGGCGTGATTTAAAGGGGTTTTGAAGTTTTTGAGGCAAATTGAAGTTTGGATTTCAAAATGCGAAAAATGCCTAGATTTTTGCATTTTAAGTTCCCATTTTTTACCTTACGTCCATACCTATACAAAAACGCTCTTAACGCTATTTGCTCCACATTTTTATCCATTCTTACTTTTTACCTTTTGCATAAGATTTATCAAAAAAAACATTGCAATGCCGATACTATAAACGAGCAAAATATAAGAATATTTTTATCTTGTTCAGTATATATTTAGAAAAATATATACAAAAGGTTGTAATAATGCAGGCTAGATTAAAAGTATTCAAAAGCGGTAATTCTTTGGCACTAAGGCTTCCAAAAAGCCTAAATTTAGACAACGTCAAAGAGTTTATACTAAAGAGTTTTGATAATAACGAAGTGGTTTTAACCCCGGTTAAAGATGATGAATGGAGCGGACTATTTAAGACTTTAAATGAGTTGAAAGATGCTGGAGTTAAATTTGAAAGAGCCGAGCAAAGCTTGCCGCAAGAGCGAAATTTCGGATTTAAATAATGTTTTTGCTCGATACCAATATTTGTAGTTACTTGGTTTCTAACGCCGAGCCTTACAGTCAAAATATACTAGGCCATTTAACTAGATATGGCAAAAAGGATATTTTTATTTCCAGTATAACGGTAGCCGAAATGTTTTACGGTATAGAAAATTCTACTCAAAAAGAGCTAAATTTAAAACTCATGGGCGATTTTATCTCAAATTTCGGCGTTTTGGATTTTACGAGCAAAAACGCAGCAAGCTACGGTAAAATAAGGCTTGAGATGAAAAATAAAAATAGAAGGATAGGCGATATGGATATGCTGATTGCCGCCGTAGCGCTTAGTAATGATCTTGTTTTAGTTACGAATAATGAAAAAGATTTTAAAGATATAAGCGAGCTTAGGATGGAAAATTGGAGCGTTTGATATAATATACAGTAAATGTAAAGCCTTTTGTTGGTTATATCAGAGGTTAGCTTAAAGCTGGAATGTACAGTACAGCCAAAACAAAGGTGACTAAGCTCATGAAAACCAGTTGCGCCGCTCTTGATAGACTACTAAACCCAGACAACGATTCGCTAACGCTAAGCACGCTTGAAGGTGCGACAGCGCCAGGCAAAAGACTAAGTATCTAGATAACCTGACGGTTGCCGATTAATATATTTAAATAAAAATCGTCTAAAATTTTGGACGAAATTTTATATAAAATATCGCAGAGGAAAGGAATTAATGGTGCTAGACTTGTTACATAGGCTTGTTACATCTTTTTACCCAGAAAGAGTCAAAATTTATACTCTTAAAAATGCCATAGAAATCCCATTTTTAGGTACTTGTAGTAATGAAAAATGTTTTTACACTCTAGGTGTCCCTATCTCCCGGCCACCTATCTAATTCCTTGTATATTTTATAAAGCATTACCTAGATTTATTGTTCATAATGGCTATAAGAAAATTTTTATAAAAATTTAGTCTAAAATTTACTAAAACTAAAAATAGTATAAAATTA
>NZ_CABPUR010000005.1:0-17841 GCF_902460665.1 Campylobacter concisus
GACATGGGGGGGGGCGGCAGAAACTCCATAACTATAGAAAATGCCGACGTAACGCGCGGAACTATATCGGGCGGTAGCGATGTCGACAACATAAATATCAAGAACGGCGCAACTCTAAACGGAACGAGAATTTTTACCCACGATGGTATCGATAATATTACTATACAAGGAACCGTAAAGGGTTTTTTTTTTTTCAAGCAGAAGACGGCATACGAGATAGTAAAGGTAAAACAAGGAGGACTCGTCGAGAAATCATATATCCAAACGCAAGGCGGAAAAGATCAAATTGATATCGAAAACGGAGGAAAATTAGAAAAATCCAAAATAACCGTTGGAGAAGGAGCAGTCGTAACCGTTCAAGGAACTCTCGACACATCTTCCATTAAAGCACAAGACGCTACTGGAAGTCTAGATGTTAAGATATTAAACGGCGCCAATATAAACGTAGAGAGTTATCGATACGGAGTATCGGAGATCATAGGCGGTAAGAACAATGATACGGTAACGATGGAAGGCGGTACTATAGCAAAAGGCAATATAAAATTAGGCAAAGGCGACGATATCGTAAAAATAACTGGCGGCGAGATAAAAGATAATTCTGCGATTGAAGGTGGCGAGGGTAAAGATACTATAACAATAGGCGAAAACGCTACAATGATCGGCGGCAAACTTAATACCGGAGCCGGCCTAGACGACAAGATACTCGTTAAAGACGGCGGAAAGCTACAAGATACCGAGATTATCCTTGGAGCAAAAAATGGACAAAACGGCGGTCAATCGACGGACAGAGCTTTATTTGAGGTAACCGGCAACTCGGAATTAAAAGACATACAAATAAACGCCGCCGAATCTTCCGGCGAACAACGTATAAATTTCTATAACGATGCGGTCGCCGAAGTAAAAAGTCTTACGGGCAGCAACCAAAAAGACGTTATAGATATAAACGGCAAAGTTAAATTTAATAGCGAAATCCAAACGCGCGACGGTGACGACGAGCTTATTTTACAAAATAAGGCCGTTTTAGAGAATGGACTTAAAGTCAATATGGGTGGTGGTGTAGATACCGTTAATATTAACGCTGGTGCGACAATAAATAATATTAGTATAAATACTGGAGCCGACAAAGACACCGTAAATATCAATGCTAATATTACCGCTGATGTTGGCAAGCAATCAAATATTACGACCGAGGGCGGTATGGATACTGTAAATATCGCTAGCGGAGTAACGCTTACTCGTACTGTTATAGATATGGGTGCCGGAAAGGATACTATAGAGCTTAAAGGCAATAGTGATACTGATCGCATAACATTTAAGGGATCTACGTTATATACCGATGATGCAGGATACACTGCTAATGATATAGATCATGTAACTATAACAAATACTACTTTCATGAAAAGCGATGATGGTAGATTATCTAGCGTAATTACTGGTGGCGGAAATGATGAAATTACAGTAAAAGAGGGAACTGTATTCCAAGATTCTTCATTTATAGTTGCTGGAAATGGTGAAGATAAAATATATTTAAATAGTGGCTCTACATTTAATTCCTCTAGGGTATACGGTGACAATGCGTATGATGGTACTGATGGAGGAAATGATGAAATATATGTAAATGGAGCCGTATTTAATGGCAAAAATGAAAATGGTAGTATACATGGTGGTATATTTGCTGGAGGCGGAGATGATAAAATTTTTGTTAACTCTGGAACATTTAATGATGCTAATATAGAAGGTGGAATTGGCAACGATTTTATCTCAATCAAACAAGGTGTAACCCTAAATAATACAACTATCGACGGTGGAACCGGATATGATACATTAAAAATCGCTGATGATAGTTTAGACTTTAGCAAAGTTAAGAACATCGAAAGACTAGATCTAACTGAAGGTAGCCATAACATAAATCTATCAGCTAAAGATGTTCTAGATATGACTGATAACAACAACAGACTAAGAATAGGTGGCGATAGCGATGATCATCTTGGTCTTGTGAGCAAGGGTTGGGTTGCTTCAGGTACTAAAGTTACTGATGAAAATCATATTGACTACAATGTTTATACTAACACAGTGGATGGAAAAACTGTAACTCTAGAAGTTCAAGACCAAGTACACGTATTTTAATGTTTAACTAACTAATCCCAAAGGAATTTTCCTTTGGGATATTTTTTTATTTCTATAATTTCTCATAGTCATTTATCTTTTTAATAAGTAGTAGTTAGTATATATCAAATCAGTAAGTCTATATAGATCAGTAAAAGCTGAAAATGGATAAAATTAGCGGCAAATGTAGATAAATTTACCGCTGTAAGATAAATTATTTTCCAGTTGGATCTAGACCGTTTAAGATGTAATTTACTTCATCATCGCTTAGCTCATAGTGCAAAAATTCTTTATAAAATTTCTTTGTCTCAGCTGCTATGTCCAAATCTTTAAAGATTTCAGGATGTAACGTCTTGGCCGCCCATAAAATTTGCAAAGCCCCCTCGGCTCCGTATCTATCCCAGCTAAAAACACCTGCTGGATTTACGAAGACTTTTTTGTTTTTGACAGCATTTGTGCCAGCATAGACTTTGTTTTCATATATCTTTTCTATAGCATCTGGCGATTTGGCTCTGCCTATGATGATAACATCAGGGTTCATATTTGGTATCTCTTCAGCATTGATTTCAAGCATATTTCCGGCTTTTTGTACTGCATTTACTCCGCCTGCGACTCTTATCCACTCGTCTATGATCGTATTTGCGCCGTCAACCTTAAATAAATTTTTGCCGTCGGCTATGTGAAGCACTTTTGGCCTATCTGACGCAGCGATCTTATCCGTTTTACTTAGCACTTTTTTAAGGTTGCCGTCAAAATATTCGTTAAATTTCTCCGCGATCTCCGGCGCGTCGCCTCCTATAACCTCGGCCATTATAGATACGCTTTTTTTCATATCCGCGTGATTTGTAAATGACGGATAAAGCACGGTAAAACCGTTTTTGGTTAGCTCTTCTTTGTTCTTTTTATCGGCGGCTATGACGACGTCCGGGCTTAGTTTAACCAGCTCTTCTACCTGTAAGTCTTTGCCGTTTACGCCGTTTGGAATGCTTGAAATTCTAGGATAAACGTGCGCAAACCATTTGTTGTTTTTGATTAGATCGGTAGTCGCTACTATCTTGTCCGCGCCGCCTAGCATTAATATGATTTGATTATTCGCATACCAAAGCGTGGCGATTTTTTCTACTTTTGCGGGAACTTTTACGACGTCGCCAGTGATGTCCTTGACATCTCTAAACTCAGCTGCATTAAGCAAAAGGCTTGCAAACAGCACCACTAAAGTCATGAAAAATTTTTTCATTTTTTCTCCTTATGTTAAATATATATTTTTATATATAAGTACTAATGCTATATGTTATCGCCTTAATAAACAATATCTTTACAATATAAATTTCTAATTTAGAGCTTTAAAATTTATGAGCGAATGTGAATTTTTATCTATTATTGATAGATTAAATTTATAGCAAGGACTCCCCTTCTTGCACTGGGCAAAAAGGGGAGAAAAGAGAGATTATTTCTCAAAAGCCTTTTGTAAGCTAAATGGAAACGCTTGATAGCCCATAGCATTTGTCATTTTTATCTCGATACTTGGCTCTTTTGCACCCCACTCAAACTCATCGATGTGCGGGCTAGGAAGTCCTACTGGGCGACCTTTTGCGATGTCAAACTGCATACCAGCAACGGCTGAGTAGACCATCACGCTATCAAGGTCATCTTGATACTGCGTAAGGCTGGTGACTGAGCTATACCACTCTTTGCCACGCTCTTTGCCGTACTCCCAAATTTGCTCAACAGTCTTTTTCTTTTCATCGATCTTATAAACGACTGCGCGAGAGTATTTCATGCCAGCGATGGCTGGTTGCTCCATGCCCCTTGTGTCGCCGTTGTCAAAGACGCTTAGATAAATTTCGCCTTTTTTAGACTTACTATCTATCCTAAATGCCGTGTGTTGCGTCCATTGCCAGTCAAAGCCACCTTTGTCGCTCTCGTATCCTGGGCATTTTGAGTATTCATCTTCGCAGACTATTTTATTGCCTTTGCTATCAACTGGCTGAAGGAGTTTATCTTTAAATTTATCGCTCCAGCCCTTGTGAGCGCCCATGATCCATTTTACTTGTTTATCGCGGCCGATCTTGATAACTGCGTCTTGGTGGCGGCTTGAGATGATGATGCTATCATCGCTTGGATCATAATCCACGCTATTTACATGCGCCCAGTTGCGTCCTGGACCAGCTCCAACTATGTCGCCCCATTTATCGTGCGTATCCATAGACTGAAGCTCATCAGAGCTTGCTGTGTGGCCTGCTTTTTTAGCGTCGATGTTTAAGCAAACTGCGCCTTGATCAAGCGTTTTTAGCACGATATCACGGTAAGGATCGAGGATTTCATATAGTCTAAAATCATCAACTACGTTGCCATCTCGGTCAAGCTCAACGATCACGTCGCGCACTGTTCTTACGTTTTTGCCATCAGCTCTTTTGTAGTCGGCATTTGCCACGCGCAAGAAGTAGTGTCCGTTTTGTGCTACGTCCATTGAGTGTGAGAAGTCGTTGTAGCTAGCTGGTAGCTCACGGTTGAAAATTTCTCTACCCATGATGTCGTATTTTGCGTATCTTTGGCCATATCCCCAAGTCATAGCGCCGTCGTCATTTTGTTTAAAGCCCATCATTACGCCAGCGTGAAATGGCTGTTTTAGATCATAAATTTTACTTGGCTCAAGATACCATCTAACCTCGCCTTTTGTATCAAGGATGAAGTTATTTGGGCTGTAGTTCCACTCGATCGCACCGCCAGCTGGGTTGTTCCAAACGACTTTTGTACCCTTACCTGTTTTATTTACAAAGTTATTTACATAGTAGAGGCGGTTTGCAAATTTAGCACTCGCAGGCTTAGTAACCTCGATCTTGTCAAATAGCGCACCCTTTTGATTTGGTGTACCTGAGCTTTCTAGGTAGATGGCTGGAGCGTAAATTTTATAGCTCTCTTTTATGTGTTCAGTTTTGCCTTTGTAGCTCTTGTCGTACTCGACCTCAACGGTATTTTGATAGTCAGGATACATTCCAAAAACCGGGATGCCGCCATGTGTGCGAAGATGCTTATCAGCCACTTTGTAGCTTATCACCTGACCGCCTTGTTTTGGCACGATGGTTACTTTTGCATTGCTTAGTGTATAGCCGCCATTTTTGATGACTGCTGTAAGTGGGGCAGTGTCGTATGGATTTACCACTACTTCGCCTATTTGCCCAGTGATAGCGTAGTCAAGTTTAGCTCCGCTTGGACCGCCTATCGCAAAAGCGCTTGAGCAAAGCACAGAAGCTAGCGCAACACAACTCAAAGTCTTTTTCATAACATCTCCTTTGGATAAATTTTATAAACTCTACTCATAAAGCTTATAAAATTTAGAAAAAGCCTTGGAACGCCCAAGGCTTAAAATAGGTAAAAGGAGTAATAAAAAATATTGCGTCCTTCGTAATTGTAATAAAACCTTATAACATAAAAATCACGATAAACTTTATAATGGCTTAAAATCTAAATTTATATTAAAAATTTTTGTCTTTTTGGATATTAAGCTAGCATTTACGCTTTAGCACTTATAATCAGCCCCAAACAATGGAGCAAAACTTATGACACTAACTTACAATGCAAAGAAAATTTATGAAATTTGGTTTGACTCAAAAAGTGAACTTGAAGAGAGCAATGCTAGCTTTTTAGAGGATTATTTAAATTTTTTAGGTGATATTAGTGAAGTGATAAATATTGATGAAAAAACAAGGCTTTCGGTTATCATCGCCTCTCTTTGCGTGAGTAAAGGCGCGAAAAGCTCATTTAAAAGCTTCGTTAGAGCCGCTTTAAATGTAGGCATATCAGCAAAAGAGATAAGAGAAATTTTATATCAAGCAGTGCCTTATGCTGGGCTTGGCAAGGTAGAAGATTATATATTTTTAGCTGATGAAATTTTTAATGAGCGCTATATAGAGCCTGAAAATATGCCTAAAAAATCAAGAGAAGGCAGAGGCGAGAGAGGTCTTGAGATACAAAGAAAACTCTTCCCAGCGGTTGATAAATTTATAGCATCAATGCCAAATGATCAAAAACATGTAATGGAGTTTTTATCGCAAAACTGCTTTGGCGATTTTTATGCAAGAGATGGACTTAGCTTAGAGCTTAGAGAACTTTTGACATTTGTCTATATCACGACTCTTGGCTTTGCAAAGCCACAGCTTTTAGGGCACATTGCTGCAAATTTTGGCATCGGCAACGATAGAGCTAAACTAATAAGCGTTGTTACGACACTTATACCATTTATAGGCTATCCGAGTGCTTTAAATGCATTATCAGCAATAAATGAGATAAGTTCTAGTAAAAATTAAATTTTTAATTAATGCAATATCTTATAAATTTCAGCAAAAATTTATTCTAGCGTTAAATTTGCGGTTGAGCTTGGTTGTAGAATAACTCAAAATAAATCATCTAAAGGAGATTATTATGAGTTTTCTATCTAAATTTAGCAAGGCTATCTTTGCTATTGCGGTAGCTGGTGCGATCAGTGCTAGTGCATTTAGCGAGGGCGAGGACTACGTCAAGCTTGAAAAGCCACTAAGTGTCGGACAAAATACGCTAGTTAAAATTTTTAGCTATGCTTGCCCATTTTGCTACAAGTACGACAAGAGTGTCACTCCAAAGGTAGTTGAGAAAATTCCTGGACTAAAATACGAGCCATTTCACCTAAAGACAAAGGGCGATTACGGCGAGGTTGCGAGCAAGGTCTTTGCTGTGCTTATCGTTATGGACGAGGCAAAAGGTGTCGGCTTGTTTGATGAAAATTCGCTATTTAAAAAGGCTAAATTTGCCTACTACAAGGCTTATCACGACAAAAAAGAGCGCTGGAGCGATGGCAAAGACGCTGAGGGTTTTTTAAAGACTGGACTTGAGGCTGCTGGCGTTAGTAAAGCGGACTATGAAAAAGAGCTAGCTAATCCAAAAGTGACTGAGCTACTTAAAAAGTGGGATGAGAGCTATGACGTGGCTAAAATTCAAGGTGTGCCAGCATTTGTCGTAAATGGCAAATATCTCATCATGACAAAATCAATCAGCTCGCTTGACGGCATGGCAGCACTCATCGAAGAGCTTCTTAAAAAATAAGGCGTCACATGAGCTTTTTTAAAAAAATGGCTAAATTTCAAGACTCACGCATCTCTTGGGCGATCCTAGTCTTTGTGAGCGTCGCGCTTGTCGTTATCGCGCACTCGCTCTTTCAAAACTACGCCTATATGCCACCTTGCGAGCAGTGCGTCTATATACGTTTTGCATTTTTATGTATGGCGCTTGGTGGCGTGATCGCTATCATAAATCCTAAAAATTTACTATTTGCTCTAATTGGCTACGTCTTTGCCTTTTGGGGAGCGGTGCAGGGCATAATGTATAGCGTAAAGCTAGCTAAAATTCACGATGCAGTGCATGGCGATGACCCTTTTGGTGTGCAGGGCTGCTCGACTGAGCCGCACTATCCGTTTGGTTTGCCACTTGAGAAGTGGGCGCCTGACTGGTTTATGCCAACAGGGGACTGCGGATATGATAGCCCTATGGCGCCTGATGGTGTGGTGCTAAGTGATTTGCAAAAGAGCATAGTTGATCTTTATGCGGACGGCTGGTATCTTGTGCCTTCATCTAAAT
This sequence comes from Campylobacter concisus, assembly GCF_902460665.1. GTDB lineage: Bacteria > Campylobacterota > Campylobacteria > Campylobacterales > Campylobacteraceae > Campylobacter_A > Campylobacter_A concisus_AL. The sequence continues at coordinate 7,717 of NZ_CABPUR010000005.1, forward strand.
TTATGTCGATGGCTGATTGCACGCTGCTTGGGTTTAGTGTTTGTTTTGTAGTGCTTGCGCTTATGCTCGTTTCAAAGCTTTTATCCTTTTTAAAATGAATTTAGTTAGCCCAAATTCGGGCTAACTTAGGATATACTGCACGCATGGGTATTAATTTAAAATCACAAAATATTAAAATCTACGCCATCATCTTGCTTGCTAGCCTTTTTGTAATACTTCTTGGGTTAAATATTTACAGCAACGCCAAAGAGAAAATCATAGAGCTATCTGATAAAAACAATATAGCAGTTAGCAAAAATATCGTAAATAACTTTCAAATTTGGCTTGATGAGCGTATAAATTCACTCATTCGTGCGTCAAAATTTATACAAAATGCAGACATCGTAGATGACGATGAAAAGATAGCCGGCTTTATAAAGCTCTTTAAGCAAAACGCGAAAGAATTTGATCTAATGCAGCTTTTAAGGGATGATGGAGAAATTTTTGTAGATGGAGAAAAAATTTTAGAAGAAGTTATGCCAAAGAGCGAAAGAGCAGGGCTTATCTGGTATGTTGAGACAAAAAATACAAATGCCCCAAGCGTAAATTTCATGCAAAAACATAAAATTTTAAAAGGCTCAACTCTAAATTTATGCGTTCCAGTCACAAAACAAGCGAAATTTAAAGCAGCACTTTGTGGCGTCGTGCGTATAGAAAATATCTTTAATAGCATTAAAAATTTTAGCCTTGCGCCAAATTCTTACTCATTTTTAGTGACTCATAGCGGTGAAATTTTAACATCGATACCTGATCTTGCTTTAAAAAAAGAGATCGAGGAGAAATTTAAAGAGTTGTTTTTAAAAGACGAAGACATTACAAGCTTAAAAATAGGACAAAATTTAATCCAAGTAGCTGAGATACCAACGATAAATTGGTTCATAGGAGCTGGCACAAATAATGAAGAGGAAATTTCAGCTTTAACAAAAGAAGCTTTAAAAAATGCTCTAAGCTTGCTCTTTGCCTTCGTTGCGCTCACATTTTTAGCAAATATTCTTCATAATTTTATGTATAACAAGATAAAAAAGATACAAGATGAGTATGAAACTTTGCTGACTCATAGAGCCAAAATGAGTGAGGCTGGTGAGCTAATAAGTGGCATTAATCATCAATTCATTCAACCTGTAAATTCGCTAAAACTAATGCTAAGCTCGTGCATAATGTTAAAAAAGGAAGGTAAATTAAGCGATGAGGAGCTAATAAATTTGCTTGAAAAAGGGCAAAGCTCAGTCAAACTTCTTTCAAGTACTATTGAAATTTTTAGAAATTTTTACAAAAGCGCTGAAAATGTGAGCGAATTTGAGGTACAAACAAGCGTTAAAAATCTAATAACTCTCATGCACACAGAGCTAAGCCGTGCAAATGTTAGTGTAAAATTTAGCGGCTTTAACGAACAAAAAGTTCGTCAGATAGAAAATATAATCCAACAAATTTTACTAATCCTAATACACAACGCAAAAGACTCACTTGTCGAAAGCTACAAAGATGAGCCACTAAAACGTATCATCGAGATAAAATTTAGAAGCTTTGAAGATAAGTGCTACATCGGAGTTTATGACAATGGAAATGGCGTAAGCGAGCAAATGAGCGAGAAAATTTTTACTTGGCTAAATACCACCAAAAAGCAAGGAAATGGCATAGGACTTTATTTTGCTAAAAAGCTAGCACAAGAAAAGCTAAATGGTGACGTAAGACTCGTAAATAACGCAAAGCCAACGGTGTTTGAGCTAAGTTTTGATATAAATTTAAAGGACTAAAATGCAAGAAGTCTTAGAAATTTTAAAAAAGACGTCTGTCTTGGTAGTCGAAGATGACGATATGGCAAGAGAGCTTATTATTAGTGGGCTTAAACCTTATTGCGAACAGGTAATTGGTGCTTGCAATGGACAAGATGGCGTGGAGAAATTTAAAAAGCAAGGCTTTGATATCGTGATGAGCGATATTCACATGCCAGTGCTTAATGGCTTTGAAATGATGAATGAGATGAAGCGCACAAAGCCGCACCAAAAATTTATCGTCTTTACCTCTTATGATAGTGATGAAAATTTGATAAAAAGCATGGAGGAAGGGGCGATGCTCTTTTTAAAAAAGCCTATTGATATGAAGGATCTTAGAGCAATGCTTATTAGTTTAAGTTTTGAACGAGATGAAAAGCTAGTTTATTTAAGCGATGAGGTGAGTATAAATTTAAAAAGAGAAAAAATTTATAAAAACGGCATTGAAATTTATCTTAGCTTTTTGCAAAATAAGATATTTTGGCTCTTTGCTTATAACCTAAATAAGCTAGTTACTTACGAGATGATAGAAGAATTTGTCTATGAGAGCGATGTTAGCAAGGCGGCTATCCAAAATGTGATACTTCGCCTAAAACGCGAGCTTGGTGTAAAATTTAAAAATATCAGCGAGAGTGGATATATTTTAATCACAAAATCTGAATGATTTAGAATTATCGCCACCTTGTACCATAGTACAATATACAAAAGTAATTAAATATACTAAAATACCGACAAATAAAAATAAGGAATAAAGATGGCAGCAGTAGCTGGTATAGTTAAAAGCGTTTCATCTGATGTTATAGCGATAGACCAAAATGATCATGTAAGAGTTTTAGACGTAAATGATAAAGTATATATCGGAGAGACTATAAAGGGCGAGAGCGAAAGCTCAAGCATTACAATCACTGCAAATGATGGACAAGATATATCAATAAACGGATACGATACTCTTTGGCTAGATAGTAGCGTAGTAAGCGATGATATTGGTGAGTCTAGTATAGATACTGACGCATTGTTTAAAGCACTTCTTGGCAATGATTATGTATCGATTTTAGATCATATAAATGAAAAAGTAGATGATATCCTTAGCGCAACTAATTTAGAGCAAGAAGAGCCAAATGATGAGGCTAGCGTAAATATTAGTTTTAATGAAATAGATCCAAATTTAATAAATGAGCATGGATTAAGAGAAGATGATCTTTTAGCTAAAATGAATGAACATAAAGAGAGTGATAAACAGATAGATTCTAGCTTTGAGCATACAAATCTTAATGCAACTACGATATATATAGATATCGATAACGACTTAAATAAACTTTCATAAATTTGAGCTTTTTGCTCAAATTTCTTCTGCTTTAAAAAACTCAAATTTATCTAATATCCTCTATAATAAGCCAAAAATTTCAAAGGAAAACGATGAAAAAAATTCTAATCATCGCAGGCTCTTGTAATAGCGGCACAGCTGGGCTTCAAGCAGATATAAAAACATGTGCTAGGCTTAATTGTTATAGTGCAACAGCAGTAACTTCTTTGGTCGCTGAGACTACGGATGCTGTAAAGAGTGTAGTTTGCTTAGAACCTAGCTTTGTCAAAGATCAGCTAAATACGCTTGCGGAAGAATTTAGCTTTGATGCGATTAAGATAGGCATGCTATTTAGTGAAGAGATCATGGAAGTAGTGCGTGAGTTTTTACTAACTCAAAATACCAAAGTAGTAGTGCTTGATCCAGTTTGCGTCTCAAAAAGTGGACACAAGCTTATAAAAGATAGTGCGGTGACAAAGCTAAAAGAGCTAATGAGCTTAGCAACGGTAACTACTCCAAATTTAGATGAGGCAAATGTGCTTTTTGGTGATGATTATAAAGATTTGCCTTGTGACGTCATCGTAAAGAAACATATTAGCGAAGATAGCAGTATAGACACACTTTATAAAAAAGATGGCTCGCTAAGAAATTTTAAAACCCCACTTGTTAATCCGCTTGTAATGAGTGGAACTGGTTGTAGCTTCTCAACCGCACTTGCTTGCTTTTTAGCAAAGGGCAAGAGCTTAGAGGAGTCTATACAACTTTCAAAAGAGTATATTTGCTCTATCATAAAAGAGAGCATAGATACAAAACTTGGTAAAAATCGCCTACTTTGGCATGGAGCGAAGTAAAAATTTATCCCTCTGATCTTTGCACGGCAGCCGAGTGAGTGACGATGTCGTGCAGATTCAGTTTATCTTTTCTAAAGAAACAAAGGCAAAGTCCAAGTATACTAAAGCCAGCAAAGGCAAAGCAAATTTGGCGCAAGATGGTGTGAGAAAAGCTTAGTTTTCTGCCAGTTTTTAGGTTTATCAGATAAATTTCTTGTGCTTTATAGCCCGGAGTTTGTGCTTTTATGCTAAAAAAAAGGCACATTATAAGTGAGATCAAGCTATTTGCACCAAAAATGGCAATTTGGTTATGCAAAAATGCCTCTTTGCCATCAAGCACAAGATATGTTGTCGCATAAAATATCGGCATACCGATGATAAAAAGATCGATAACAAAGGCCTTTGCTCTAGCCCAAATAGGTGCGATTTTTGCCTTTTGCTTTGCCAACTCAATTTCCTGTATTTATGTAGATACGGCTAAATTTCTCCCAGTCATATAGATAGACTAGGTTGTCGCTCTCGCCGCTATCATGTGTGACGCAAAGCATAGTAGAGGCACGTGAGACCTTGCACCAGTGATTATAGAGATCAAGTTTTTTGATATCGCTTTCTAGTACACCAAAACAGCCTATATACTCATAAATGCTAAGATCAAAAAAGCTCTTATTTTCGGTCTTTAGCAGATATTTTTCGCTATTTTCTTGCATTAAACTAGCTCTACGCCTTTGCCATTTACTACTTCGCCTATCACATAGCCATCGCTACTAGCTAGGACAGCATCTACGTTTTCTTTTGGCACAACTAATATCATGCCAACACCCATGTTAAAGGTTCTCATCATCTCGCTATCTTCTACTTTTTGAGCTAGGATTTTAAAAATTTCAGGCGTTTTTATAGCGCTTTTTTGCACCTTCGCACCAAGTCCAGCAGGGAAGACGCGAGGCAAGTTTTCAACTATGCCACCACCGGTGATGTGAGCCATTGCCGTAATCTTATCTTTTAATCTTAAAAAGTCGCTCACGTAAATTCTAGTTGGCTCAAGAAGTACGTCGATGAGCTTTTTATCGCCAACTTTTTCATCAAATTTTAGTCCAAGCTCGCTTACTACTTTTCTTGCAAGAGAGAAGCCATTTGAGTGCAGGCCACTGCTTGGAAGTGCGACTAAAACGTCACCAGCTTTTACAAATTTGCTTCTATCGATCTCATCAGCCTCAGCGATACCAACGGCAAATCCAGCAAGGTCAAAATCACCCTTTTCATACATCGATGGCATCTCGGCTGTCTCACCGCCTATTAGCGCGCATTGAGCCTTTTTGCAACCATTTGCGATGCTTTTTACTACCTCTTTGGCACTCTCTATCTCAAGCTTTGCTGTTGCGTAGTAGTCGAGGAAAAAGAGTGGTGTAGCGAAGTTACAGATGAGGTCATTTACGCACATTGCGACTAGATCCTCGCCTACGCCGTCAAATTTCTTAGCGTCGATAGCTAGACGAAGCTTTGTGCCAACGCCATCAGTCGCTCCCAAAATGGCTGGATTTTTATACCCGCTTGGTAATCTGACCGCTCCTGAAAATGACCCAATGCCACCTATAACGTTTGGCGTTTGTGTAGATTTTACGAAAGGCTTTATCGCCTCAACAAAGCTATTTCCAGCATCTATATCCACTCCAGCATCTTTATAGCTTATCATCTTTGCCCTTTTTTGTAATTTTCTAAAACTTTAGCCAAAAGTTGCTAAAATTGTCATCAATTTTCAAAAATGGAGCGAGTTTGCAGAAATTTCCAAACGCTTATGTCATCACAGGCTCTATTGCTAGCGGTAAAAGCACGGCTATAAATTTGCTAAAAGAACGAGGCTTTAGTGTGATTGATGCGGATATGATCGCTCATGAACAGCTTGAAATTTGTAAATGTGAGATAGTGGAAGTTTTTAAAGAGCAAATTTTAGACGAAGCTGGCAAGATAGAACGTAAAAAACTAGGTACCATTGTCTTTAATGATCCAAAAAAATTAAAAATTTTAGAGCAAATTTTGTATCCAAAGATAAAGGAAGAAATTCTATCTCGCGCTACGAAGCTTGAGTGCTTGGGGCAGGTTTATTTTGTCGATATCCCTTTATTTTTTGAAAAAGAGGATCGCTACGCTGAGTTTAAAAATGTAGCTGTAATCTACGTACCAAAAGAGCTTTTGCTAAGCCGCCTAATGAGCCGAAATGGTCTAAGTTTAGAAGAAGCAAAAGTAAGAGTGGAGCTTCAGATGGATATTGAGCAAAAGCGAAAAAAGGCAAATTTTATCATAGATAATAGTGGCGATAAAGAAAATTTAGAGCAAGAACTAGAGAAATTTCTAAGGCAAATTTGCGGCTAGTTTTATATAAATTTGGCAAAAAGTAGAGCAATTTTAAAGGAAAATAATGCAAGTTTCAAAGTACAACGCTAGTGGCAATGATTTTGTCATATTTCATACATTTTTGAACAAAGATAGAAGCGAGCTAGCAAGGCAAATTTGCAGCAGAACGAACGGCGTGGGAGCTGATGGGCTAATAGTACTTTTGCCTTACGAAAAGGGCGTGAAATGGGAGTTTTACAACAGTGATGGAAGCTACGCTGCGATGTGTGGCAATGGCTCGCGCGCGGCTGCTAGATATGCTTATCTAAATGGCCTCGTAAGATCTAGCGAATTTGCCTTGCTAACTGGCAGTGGTGAGGTTATGGCAAGCGTTAAAAACGAGTGCGTCGAGGTCGCGCTAACAAGCCCAAAAATCTTAAGTGAACCACTAAACGAAAACGGCAAAACTTGGTATTTTTACGATACTGGCGTACCACATCTTGTAAATTTCACACAAAATTTAGATGAATTTGATGTCAAAGAGTGCAGGGCACTTCGTCAAAAATACAATGCAAATGTAAATTTAGCCAAATTTGAGGGTGGAGTTTTAAAGGTGAGAACCTATGAAAGGGGCGTAGAGGACGAGACGCTAGCTTGTGGCACTGGCATGGCGGCTTGCTTTTACGGCGCTACTTTAAATTTAAACGCACCACAAAGCCTAAAAGTCTATCCAAAAAGTGGCGAGGAGCTTGGCCTTAGACTAGAAAGCGGCAAAATTTTATTTAGTGGAGCGGTGAAACACTGCTTTGATACGAGTATTGAAATTTAGCTTTTAGAACGAGTTTTATACTTACTCTTGGCTAGTTTGGCTAGTAATGGTAAGCAAATTTTTCAAATTTATATTACTAAATTTGCACCTAGCTAATGAAGTAAAATTTTATAGTGGCAATTATTTAAAATTTGAATACAAAATAACTAATTAAAAACTCGAAAAATAAATTTTAATAGAAATTTAAAAAAAGAAGATCTCCGCCGAAGCGGAGAAAAGGTGTTATTTCAAAGCATCTTTTGCTTGTTTTGCAAGTGCCGCAAATGCCTTCGCGTCATTCATAGCTAGATCAGCTAAAATTTTTCTATCAAGTTCTATGTTAGCTTTGTTTAAGCCGTTGATAAATCTTGAATAGCTAATGTCGTTTAGTCTGCAAGCTGCGTTGATACGAACGATCCATAAACGTCTGAAATCACGTTTTTTCTGGCGTCTGTCACGGTATGCGTAAACTAAACTTCTCTCTAGTTGCTCTTTAGCTTTTCTAAAGTGTTTATGTCTAGCACTGAAAAAGCCACGTGCTAGCTTTAAAACTTTCTTATGGCGTCTTCTTCTAACTACGCCTGTTTTTACTCTTGCCATATTTATCCTTTTACAAATTGGCGCTCATAAAGTGAGTCTTGCCCCTAAATTTGGGGGAGTTTGAATGACTTTTTGTCAAAAACTTAAATCTACAGCTGCTTATACGCCGAGCATTTTGCGAACGGCTGAGACATTTGTGCTATCCACGTAGTGTGGGCCACGAAGGTCTCTCATACGCTTACTAGGTTTTTTTGTTAAGATATGGCTTCTAAAAGCAGAGCCTCTTTTTATCTTATTTTTACCTACTTTAAAGCGCTTAGCAGCACCGCGAACGGTTTTCATCTTTGGCATGCTAATCCTTTTTGAAATTTTATACGCAATTGCGTAAGTTTTGGATTATAGCGAAAAATCCTTTAGAAAATTTAAATTTCACTTAGACAAAATTTGCAATAAATTTACATTAAACTTAAAAGAATTTTAAAATTTATAATTAAATTATTAAAATTTGCATATAATCACATAAAGAAATTTTATTTCACTAAAGGAGTAAAAATGAAAGGCAAAATTCTTGCATCAATCGTTGCTATGAGTGCGATTTTAGGCACAAGTAGCTTAGCGTGCACTACCATTTTAGTAGGAGATAAAGCTTCAAATGACGGCTCCATGCTGGTCGCCAGGAGCGCAGATAGCAAGGCTATAAAGGCACAAGTCTTTTTGATCCATCCAGCAAAGAAAAACCAAACTGGTATGCATAGCTCAAAGGCACATGACGGCGCAAATGACTTTACATATCCACTCCCAAAAGATGGTATGAGATACACAACCATCGCAAATTCTCACACAAAACTTCATGGAGCGGTCGGCTACAATGAGGCAGGGGTTGGGCTAAGCGGCACTGAGACTATTTACGCAAAAGATGAGCTTTTAAAGATCGATCCATATAACGAAGAGACCGGTATCACCGAAGATGACATCCCAGACGTGCTTTTGCCACGTATGAAGAGTGCAAAAGAGGGCGTTAAGCTCCTTGGCGAGATAGTTGAGACAAAGGGCGCTGGAGAAGGCTTTGGCGTAGTATTTATTGACGCAAACGAGCTTTGGTACTTTGAAACAGGTACAGGCCACAAATGGATCGCCACAAAGATCGCTCCAGATGAGTATTTCGTTACCGCAAACCAAGGCAGACTTCAAAACTATAAAGAGAATGATCCAAATTTCATGGGTGCAAAAGATGTGATCAAATTTGCAATCGATAACAAGACTTATGACCCTGCAAAAGATGGCGAATTTAACTTCACAAAGGCCTATACAAGGGACGATGATAGGGATGTGACCTACAACTACCCACGCGTTTGCTGGGTGCAAAGCATGTTTAACCCAAGTCTAAAACAAGACTTCGCCGATGGTCAGAAATTTCCAGTATTTTTAAAACCAGAGAAAAAACTAAGCGTTGAGGATCTAAAAGCTGCGATGAGAGCCCACTACAACGGCACTGCGTTTGATAACTACGCCAGCAAAGATGAAGATAAGAAAAACATCTACCGCGCCATAAGCGTCTTTAGAACATACGAGTCTCACGTCATGCAGGTGCGCCCGTGGCTACCAAAAGAGATCGGTCGCGTAACTTACGTCGCTCTTGGTATGGCTGATCTTAGTGTTTATTTGCCGTATTACGAGGGACTTGATGGCTTTATAAAAGGCTACTCAGATGGCTCATACGACGCTGATGACACCTCAATATACTGGGTTTATAGAAAGCTTCAAACCCTTGTGATGACTGATTATGAGAAGTATTCGCCAGTGGTAAAAGAGGCTTACGCTAAATTTGAAAAAGAGTTGGCGGTAAAACAGGCTAAATTTGAAGATGAGTACATGAAACTTTACAAAAAAGATAAGAAAAAAGCGGACAAACTCCTAAATGAATTTAGCCAAAAGACAATGCAAGAGGCAAAGGAGCTAACTCAGGAGCTTACAAATAAGGTCTTTACTATGCTTACAGCTGATATGGACGCTAAGCTAAAATCTTTAAATAAAGGCAAAAAAGACTAAAAACTCTGGGCGTGAAATTTAGTAGCGCCCAAACTTTAAACAAAAATTTGGCAAAGAGCGTTTATAATGCGACAAAAATTCACTACAAAGGAAAAACGCTGATGCCTTGTCCCATGCATAAAGCTCATTAATCTTGGCAAAAAACATATCAGCGATTTTCAAAAAACACGCAAATTTTTAAACGATTTTACATTTTTTCACATTGAGATAAATCCATTTTTGTTAGCGGGTCCGCTGCATTGTAATTGCATCTTTAATAGCAAAGCTAAGCAGTGTTTGAAATTTGGCAAGGATCTTTTCAGTAGGGTTTTTTATAAATTTTACTTTAGTTTAAGAAGAAGTGGGTGTCATCCGCCGTGTTTGAGGTGATTAAATTTATTATTTGAGCTGTGATAGTGAAAATTTGGCTTTTGGTGGCAGAAGGGGTTTCTACTTACGAAGCGTCGCCCCTTCCGC
>NZ_CABPUR010000005.1:17919-84325 GCF_902460665.1 Campylobacter concisus
ACCCCACTGCACGTTCAAGGTTGCTGTGCAGGGCACAGATTTAATTTAAAAATAGAAATTTAAAAAGGATAAAAATGATAAAAAGTTATGTTTTAGGTTTTCCAAGAATCGGAGAAAAAAGAGAGTTAAAGCGCGCATTAGAGGGCTTTTGGGCTGGCAAAGAGGGTTTTAGCGAAGAGAATTTGCAAGAGACTGCAAAGACGCTTCGCCAAAGACACTGGAGATATCAACAAGACGCTGGTATTTCGGCTATTAGCGTTAATGATTTTTCGTTTTACGACCTAATGCTTGATAACATCATCGCTTTTGGTGCTACACCTCCAAGATTTGCAAATTTAAGCGGCTTGGAGCAATATTTTGCTTGCTCAAGAGGCAACAAAAGTGGCGTTGCGATGGAGATGACAAAGTGGTTTAACACAAATTACCACTACATCGTGCCAGAGCTTAGCAGCGAGAGTAAATTTAGCCTAAAAGCGGACAAAATTTTAAATGAATACAAAGAGGCGAAGGCTAACGGCGTAAAAGGCAAGGTAAATTTGATCGGCCCTATCACATTTTTGGCTCTTTCAAAGACGACTGACGGCAGCTGCCCATTTAAGCACCTTGACGCACTTGTAGGCGAGTACAAAAAGCTACTTGAGCAAATTTCTAAGCTTGATGATGAAATTTTGGTGCAGTTTGACGAGCCGATCTTTGTAACTGACAAAAACGAAAGCGATCTTTTGCCACTTATCACAAAGGTTTATAACGAGCTAACAAGCGTAGCTAGCAACATCAAAATCGTGTTTGCAACATATTTTGAGCATGCGATCAAGGCAGTTAGCGAAGTGTCTAAAACTAAAATTTACGGCATCGCGCTTGACTTCATCCACGGCAAGAGAAATTTCGAAGCACTTGAGACTATCAAAAACAGCCATTTGACGCTATTTGCTGGCGTGATAGATGGCAGGAATATCTGGAAAAGTAACATCGATGAAAAAGTAAAACTTGTAGGTGAAATTTCAGAAAAAATAGGTGGCAAAGACTTTTACATTGGCACTTCGTGTTCACTTCTACACGTACCATACACTCTAAAATATGAAGAGAATTTAAACCCAGAGATCAAAAGCTGGCTAAGCTTCGCGGTTGAGAAGCTTGATGAGATCAAGATCATCACAAAACTAGCAAACGGCGAGAAGCTAAATGAGGCTGAGGCTAAAATTTACGAAGAAAATAAAAATGCCGTTAAAACTCGCGCTACTTCAAAGCTCATCCACTCTGAAAGCGTTCAAAACCGCGTTAAAAATTTAAGCAAATTTGAGCGTGATGAGAAATTTGAAGACCGCATCAAAATTCAACGTGAAACGCTAAAATACGGCATCTTACCAACAACAACGATAGGTAGCTTCCCTCAAACGGTTGATCTTCGTGTACTTCGCCAAAATTTCAAAAAAGGCGAGATCGACGCGGCTGCTTATGAAGCTGGCATCAAAAAATATATCGATCACTGCGTGAAATTTCAAGAGGATATCGGCCTAGACGTGCTAGTACACGGCGAGCCAGAGAGAAACGACATGGTCGAGTACTTTGGCGAGCAGATCAGCGGATATGCATTTAGCCAAAATGGCTGGGTACAAAGCTACGGCAGCCGCTGCGTCAAACCACCACTTCTCTTTGGTGACGTAAGCCGCCCAGAGCCGATGACTGTTAAGTGGATGAAATACGCTCAAAGTATCACAAAACACGTAATGAAGGGCATGCTAACAGGTCCTGTGACTATGCTAAACTGGAGCTTTGTGCGTGACGATCTTCCAAGAAGTGAGGTGGCAAAACAGCTTGCACTTTGTATCTATGACGAGATCGCAGACCTTCAAAATGCGGGCATCAGAGTGATCCAAGTCGATGAGGCAGCGTTTAAAGAGGGCTATCCGCTAAGAGCTGAAAATATCCCAGCTTATGAGAAATTTGCGGTTGATTGCTTCAAGCTTTCAGTAAGCTCGGCTGAAGCAAAAACTCAGATCCACACACATATGTGCTACTCTGAATTTAACGATATTATTAAGACCATTGAGGCAATGGATGCTGATGTTATCAGTATCGAGACTGCAAGAAGTGGCAACGAGCTACTTAAAATTTTCAAAGCCGTTGGCTACAAACAAGAGGTCGGACCTGGCGTTTACGACATCCACAGCCCACGTGTGCCAAGTGTCGAGGAGATCGTCGCTCAGATCAAAGCTCTGCTTGAAGTCTTGCCAAAAGAGCAACTCTGGATCAACCCTGACTGCGGCCTAAAAACCAGAAAATGGGAAGAGGTCGAGCCAAGCCTTAAAAACATGGTGGAAGCTGTCAAGATCGTAAGAGGTCTATAATCCAAATTTAGCGTCTAGCAAGCCTAGGCGCTAAACTCCGTTTAAATTTCAAAAAAAGTTAGAAAATGTTAAAAGATAAGATCATAAACAATGAAAGTGGCATAGTGCTTTATGGCTTAACGCCTCCAAAGGCTGAATTTGACGAGGCTAAGCTTAAAGAGATCGCTGCAAAATGGGACAAGAGGATCACGGATGTGCAGGCTGATGGTTTGGTGCTTTATGAGATCCAAGATGAAAGTAGCCGCATAAAAAGCGAGCGAACTTTTGAATTTAGCGATACATTAAGCCCTGAAATTTACTACTCAAAGTATCTAAATTTAAAGACAGCAAGCATCTTTTATAGAGTCGCGAACAAATATAATGAGAGCGAATTTAGAGCAAATTTAGCCAAAAGTAGCAGCGATATAAATGTCTTTGTCGGCGTTGCTTCTGGCAAGATAGAGCCTAAAATGAGCTTAGAGCGTGCTTATGAGATCGCTAGAGATGAGTTTAAAGAGCTTGTAGTGGGTGGTGTTTGCATAGCTGAGAGGCACGCTAAAAAGGGCGATGAAGAGCAAAGGATGAGTCAAAAGGCCAAAATGGGGGCAAAATTTTTTATCTCACAGGCGGTTTTTGATATAAATTTGGCTAAAAATTTACTAACAAGCGTGGCAAAAAGTGGGTTAAATTTACCTATTATTTTGACATTTACGACTTGTGGCACGCCAAAAACGCTAGAGTTTATCAAGTGGCTTGGTATAAGTGTTGATGAAAAGAGCGAAAAAAGGATGCTTGGGAGTGATGATTTTTTAGCCACGGCATCACAAATTTGCCTTGAAAATTTTGCAGAGCTTTATGAATTTGCTAAAAAGCTTAGTATAAATGTCGGTGTTAATATAGAGAGCGTAATGGCAAAAAGAGCTGAGATAGAAGCGAGCCTAGAGCTAACGCATAAGATGAGAGAGGTGTTTTGATAGTTTAAAAGCTATCAAAACTTATATTTTAGATGATTTTAGTAAGTTCTTAGTCTTTTTTAGCTTTAATTATATAAGATTTTTAAGCTCATTTTAAAGTAGATAAAATTTATGACAAATATATTATTATGTGGTGGTTCTGGTACGAGGTTGTGGCCTATTAGCAGGACTTTGATGCCAAAACAATTTATTAAATTATTTGATGACAGGTCACTTTTTCAGCTAACTGCACTACGAAATAGTGAAATTTGTGACAATACATTTGTGATTACAAATATCGATCACTACTACTTGGCGATGGATCAGATAGAAAATTTAAATATTACAAATTTTAAATATCTGCTCGAGCCAGTTGGTAGAAATACTGCACCAGCGATCACACTAGCTTGCCTTGCACTTGATTCAAATGAGATTGTTTTAGTAGCGCCATCGGATCATTTGATAAAGGACATTAAAGCATATCACACAAGCGTAAAAGCTGCAAAAGAGCTGGCAGAGCAAAATTTCTTAGTTACTTTTGGTATAAAGCCAAGGTCACCTGAGACGGGATTTGGATATATAGAGAGCTATAATAGTGATGTAAAGGCTTTTTATGAAAAGCCAGACTATGAAAAGGCAGTGAAATTTCTAAAAGATCAAAATTGCTACTGGAATTCAGGTATGTTTGTCTTTAAGGCAGGCGTTTTCTTGGATCAGATGAAAATTTTTGCTCCCGAGATACTTGAAGCATGTAAAGTAGCTTTTGACAACGCAAAAAAAGACCAATTTGATATTAAAATAGATACTACCGATATGCAAAATATCCCACAAAATAGCATAGATTATGCTGTAATGGAAAAGTCTGGTATCGTAAAAATGGTAGTACTAGATGCGCCTTGGAGTGATCTTGGAAGTTTTGATAGTTTGGATGAGCAGCTACAAAAAGATATCAATGGAAACACAATAAATAGCGATCTGGTGCAGATAAATTCTCACAACAATCTAGTTTTATCTAGTGGCAAAAAAATAGCCTTAATAGATGTCGATGATCTAACTGTTGTTGATACAAAAGATGCTCTTTTAATATCTAAAAAGTCCTCTAGCCAAAAAGTAAAAAATGTTGTGGAAATTTTAAAAGAGGAGAGCTCTGAGCTTTGCAATGCCCATGTTACGACAAATAGGCCTTGGGGAAACTATACTGTCCTTGAAAATCAAGATGGTTATAAGATAAAGATAATAGAGGTAAAACCTGGCAAAAGGCTATCTTTGCAAAAGCATTTTCATAGAAATGAGCACTGGATAGTACTATCAGGTAGTGCCACTGTTACGATAGGTGAGACAACTAGACTCGTTTGTCCTAATGAGTCTATCTATATAAAAATGGGCGAAGTTCATAGGCTGTCTAATGAAGGAAAAATTCCTGTGGTTTTGATAGAAGCTCAGGTCGGTGAATATACAGGTGAAGATGATATAATTCGCCTAGACGATGATTTTAAAAGGTGATTTATGGATAAAAAAGTAGCATTAATAACTGGTATAACTGGTCAAGATGGATCGTATCTGGCGGAATTTCTACTAAAAAAAGCTATATAGTCCATGGCGTAAAAAGACGAACGAGCCTTTTTAATACATATAGAATAGATCGTCTCTATCAAGATCCGCATGTTGATAATAGAAATTTTTTCTTGCATTATGGCGATATGACGGACTCTATGAACTTAACAAGGATCATTCAAGAAGTACAGCCAGATGAAATTTATAACCTAGCTGCCATGAGTCACGTACATGTTAGCTTTGAAACTCCAGAATATGTCGCAAATGCTGATGGTACAGGCACTCTTAGACTGCTTGAGGCTATAAGGATATTAGGACTTGAGAAAAAGACTAAAATTTATCAAGCCTCTACATCTGAGCTCTACGGAAAAGTACAAGAGACACCGCAAAGCGAGACTACACCATTTTATCCAAGAAGCCCTTATGCAGTCGCAAAGATGTATGCGTACTGGATAACGGTTAATTATAGAGAGGCTTATGGTATTTTTGCTTGTAATGGCATATTGTTTAATCACGAATCACCAGTTAGAGGCGAGACATTTGTAACTAGAAAGATCACAAGGGCAGCTAGTAAGATAGCGCTTGGGCTTCAAGACAAGCTTTATCTTGGAAATTTAGACGCCAAAAGAGACTGGGGCCATGCAAAAGACTATGTGAAGATGATGTGGATGATACTGCAAGCTCCAGAGCCAGAAGACTGGGTGATAGCAACTGGCCAAACAACGGCGGTTAGAGATTTTGTAAAATTTGCATTTGCTTATGCTGGTATAAATTTGAGATTTGAAGAGTCTGGCGTAGATGAGATAGGAGTCGTGGACTCACTAAATTTTGAAAAAGCAAAAGAATTGAATTTAGATATATCACATTTAAGTATCGGACAAACTGTGGTTTGTGTGGATCCAAGATATTTTAGGCCAACGGAGGTTGATTTGCTACTTGGAGATCCGAGTAAAGCAGAGAAAAAACTAGGCTGGAAGAGAGAATTTAACCTTCAAGATCTAGTAAATGATATGATGAAATCAGACTTAAAACTCATGACAAAAGATGTCTATCTAAAAGATGGCGGATATGAGATAATGAGCTATTTCGAGTAAAAAATGGATAAAAACAGTAAAATTTATGTAGCAGGACACAAGGGTCTGGTAGGCTCTGCTATAGTGAAAAATTTAAAATCAAAGGGCTATGAAAATATAATCGCAAGAACTCATGGCGAGCTTGATCTTATGGATCAAAAAGCTGTTTATGAGTTTTTTGGAAAAGAAAAGCCCGAGTATGTAGTGCTAGCCGCTTCAAAGGTCGGTGGAATAGTGGCCAATAGCACTTATAGGGCTGATTTTATCTATGAAAATTTACAAATTCAAAATAATGTGATCCATCAAAGCTATGTGCATAAGGTAAAAAAACTACTATTTCTGGGAAGTACTTGCATATATCCTAAAAATGCTCCACAGCCAATGAGCGAAGATGTGCTTTTGACATCTCCACTTGAATACACAAATGAGCCATATGCGATCGCTAAAATAGCTG
Source organism: Campylobacter concisus (assembly GCF_902460665.1). Lineage (GTDB taxonomy): Bacteria > Campylobacterota > Campylobacteria > Campylobacterales > Campylobacteraceae > Campylobacter_A > Campylobacter_A concisus_AL. Next base: position 24,281 of record NZ_CABPUR010000005.1, read on the forward strand.
GTATAAAGATGTGTGAGAGTTACAATCTGCAGTATGGTACAAATTTTATATCTGTGATGCCTACAAATTTATATGGTCCAAACGACAACTTTGATCTAGAAACCTCACATGTGTTGTGATAAATCTTATGCAAAAGGTAAAAAAATGAGAATAGGTAAAAATATGGAGCAAATAGCGTTAAGAGCGTTATTTTAGCAGATAGGAACATAGGGTAAAAATGAGAACTCAAAATGCAAAATTTGCAAAATTTAGGCATTTATTTTGCATTTTGAAAGCTAAAGCTTCAAATTGCTTCAAAAATAGCTTCAAAGTCCCTTTAGATCGCGCCTTTTCTGATATGTGCCACGACGCGCCCTACGATAGTGCAATTTTTTAAATTTTCGTCGTATATTACGATAGACTTGTATTTTTTATTATCCGGAAACAGAGTTATAGTCTGCGTTATCGTTTTTTTCTAATTGTTTGACGAATACGTCGTCGCCGTAGTTTATGATGTATACATTGTCACTTATTACGTCACCTGCAAATAGTACTTATTAATATTGTTTTTTATAATCTAAATAATGGTTTTGTAAAAAATTTAAAATCCATTGATAAAGAAGCAGCGAACATTTGGCTTATATTAGAAAATAATAAATTTTTTATACTTAAAAAAGTTATTTGTTTTATCGCTATTTATTGGACTCGATAGATTATTTAAATTTTTTTAGAGATATTTATAAGAGATAAGATTATGGTGAAAATTTTTATAATTGTCAATATCTCCTACACGATGATAAATTTTAGAAAAGAATTTATCGAAATCCTTGTACCAAGCGAGTATGAAGTTTATTATTTGGTTGGTGACTACAATGAAGAAAGTAGAAAAAAATAATCTCATTGGGTGCAACACCGCTTGACCACACTTTAAATGCAAAAGAACTAAATCCACTTAAAGATCTTATTGCTACATATGATTTGGTTAAGCTATTTAGGCAATATAGGCCAGATGCGATTTTTTCTTTTTTGTTAAGCCAGTTTTTTGCAACTATAGCCGCAAAAATAGCAAGAGTGCCAAGAATAGTAGGCATGATAGAAGGGCTTGGCGGAGCTTTTACAGTTCATAAAAATGGGCAAACAAAAAAGGCGAAAATCATCAAAACTATACAAGTTCTTTTATATAAAATTTCACTACCATTTCTTGACGAGCTTATATTTTTAAATAATGATGATAAAAAGGACTTGATTGATAGATACAATATAAAAGTAAAATCTATAAATATCTTAGGTGGTATAGGTGTTGGTCTTGATAAATTCTCATATACTAAAGCACCTACTGATCCTATAAGTTTTATTTTTATAGCAAGACTTCTTGCAGAAAAGGGAATATTTGAGTATTTAGAGGCAGCTAAAATCGTAAAAGAAAAATATAAAGATGTAAAGTTTTATATATTTGGTAGTTTTGATGAGCACAATCCGTTTGGATTAACGCAAAAAGAGCTAAAACCTTATCTTGATAGTGACGTAGTTATATATCCTGGCTTCGTAAATGATATAAAAGAACGGATAGTGAATAGTTCCATTTTTGTCTTGCCTTCGTATTACAGAGAAGGTGTACCAAGAAGTACGCAGGAAGCCATGGCGATAGGAAGGGCAGTAATAACCACAAATAGTGTAGGATGTAAAGAAACCGTTGAAGATAGTGTAAATGGGTTTTTGGTACCACCATTTGATAGTAAAATTTTGGCACAAAAGATGATTTATTTTATACAAAATCTAGAAATGATAGTCCAAATGGGTATGGAAAGTAGAAAAATAGCTGAAGTAAAATTTAATATAAATGAAAAGAATGAAAGACTTGCAAAGATTATTATTGGGAAATAGCACATTGCCATTTTTAGGTTTTTAATTTAAAATTTTATATTGACTGGATTTTAGCAAACTTATCGTGATTTAAATAATAAAACCAAGACAAGCTCACTAGTTTTCTAGGCTAGACTTCTACCCCGTTAGTCCACTAATTGATTTTGTATTATTCTTACCAGCCTTTTGTTTTAAAATTCCTATTCATCTTTTGTAGGTTTATACTCACCTTTGAAGAATTTTAGCATCAATCTTTTACTCTAGATATTCTCTTTGTAAATTTTTATATGTTAGCTTCCAGTATTCAAGATAATTTCCAAAGCTAGCACCATGTCCTACATCATAGTGATAGCTTACACATTTTTGCTCTTTATCGCTATCAAGGAGTCTTTATGATGACGTATGAGTTGCCGATATTGACCGGGTAGTTTTTATCTTTACCAATAACTGCGAAGCAAGCGTTAGCTAATTCTAATTTTATCCATTACATTTATTGCTTATAAATAAATTTAATTACTAAAGAATTAAGCTAAATAAAATAGAAAATAAAATATAATCCCAAATCTTTGGTCCCGTAGCTCAGTTGGTAGAGCACTACCTTGACATGGTAGTGGTCGATGGTTCGAGTCCATTCGGGGCCACCACTTCTAATAAAACATCCTAAACAAGAGATTTAAAATTAATTATTAGTAAATTTTATAAAGATGCGGTAAAGACTTATTTTAAATAATCTTTCACATCATACTCTTTACCAGCATCGTGATCTTTTAAAAGCTTTGCCACAATAGGGCTTAAAATGATGATGGCAATTAAATTTGGCACAACCATCAAGCCATTAAACATATCTGCTAGGCTCCAGACAAAATCAACCTTTTGCAAGCTTCCCAAAAATACAAAAACGACTACTAAAATTTGAAACGCCCTGACCGCCTTTGCCCCAAAAAGGTATCTTACGTTGATCTCAGCAAAATAGTACCATCCAAGTATGGTCGTAAATGCGAAGAAAAATAGGCAGATCGCTACAAAGCTATAACCGCCAGTTTTGCCAAATATGTGTGACGAAAAGGCCTCTTGCACCAAGGTGATACCTGTAAAGACCGCCTTGCCGTTTTCAAAGCTAATAACATTTGCAGTGAGCACTACAAAAACGGTTATATTTAAAACGATAAAAGTATCTACAAATACGCTCATTATGCCAAGCACTGCTTGATCGACTGGGTGTTTGACATTAGCCGCAGCGTGTGCGTGCGGAGTTGAGCCCATTCCGGCTTCATTGCTAAAAAGACCCCTTGCGATGCCGTATCTCATCGCAGCTGCTATACTAGCTCCAGTCGCTCCACCCCACGCAGCTGAAGGATCAAACGCTGCTTTATAGATAAGCAAAACTGCATCTGGGATTTCGTGAAAATTTAAAGCGATAATGATTAGTCCAACACCTACATAAAGTAAAGCCATCAAAGGCACGATCTTTTCAGCTACTCTTGCGATCGCCTTTACGCCACCTATAAAGATGACCGCGCAGACGATTGCTAAAAAAGCTCCAGTTATCCACTGAGGTATACCAAAGGCACCTTTAAAGCCGTCTGAGATCGAGTTTGCTTGCACCATATTGCCGATAAAGCCAAGTGCGATAATGATAGCGATAGCGAAAAATCCAGCTAAAATTTTTGCCCATTTTCCTTTTAATCCACGACTTATATAAAATGCCGGACCGCCTATCGTGTGCCCGCTATCGTCTTTTGTGCGGTAAATTTGAGCTAGGCAAATTTCAGCAAAATTTGTAGCCATGCCTAAAAACGCAGCGCACCACATCCAAAATATCGCTCCAGGACCACCCATGATAAGTGCTGTTGTCGCACCTACTAGATTGCCAGTGCCAACTTGCGCGGCGATCGCAGTTGCAACTGCTTGAAACTGGCTCATACCGGCCTTGCCAGCAGCTTCGCCGTGAAGCGAGAAATTCCCAAAAAGCTCTCTTAGTCCCATTTTAAACTTAAAAATTTGAACAAACCCAAGCCTAATAGTAAAAAATAGTCCAGTGCCGCAAAGTAGGGTAATAAGGAAGTATGGCCCCCAAAGGAATGAATTTATACTCTCAACACAATTATTTAAAATTTCAGCAAAATTTGTAGGCATTTTCTTGACTTTCATTGGTGTAGTTTAGAGAGCGAGTATATTTAAAAAAATATAAAATTAGAATAAATAAGAAAAATTTTTTAGCTTGGTTTAAAATTTCGCGCTAGTTTTCGGCTTACTCGTGGCAAGCGTGTTTTTGATAGCTAGATTTTATAGCAGATATTTTTACGCTCTAAGTTATTTTTTGATTGATAATTTCTAAATTTATTCCGCAAAGACGGCTTATGAGGACTAAAATTATTTCTTGATTTTTGGATTTTAAAATTAGGTTTTTGCGTGTTTAAGACGGCTTTTTAAGAGAAATTTGCAATCTTTATTGCGCGGATATAACTTGGCAAAACGTATTTAGCTCTTAGTTTTGCTAAAAATTTTATCAAAAGCGTTTAAAAGGCTTTGGCGTTAAATTTTGCTTCGTTGTTATTTGCTGGATTTGCCATATTTTGTTCGCTATTTGACTTGTCGGTAGCCACGCTCTGCGTCAAATTTTTCTCGCCGATCGCCGCCCAAAGTTGTTTAAAAATTTCTGGAAATTCGCTTGCTCTGTCATAAGCTGTCGTTAATCTACCCCAAGGCACGTCTTCTATCTTTAAATTTGCGATATACGCTAAATTTTGCTCGTTCATCTACATCTCTTTTAAAATTTACTCCATAAATCTGACAGAGCAAAGCCTAAATTTAGCCTTTTGACTTTATCTTTTCTAGCCACTCATTTAGCGTTTTTTCAAAGCCAATGCTCTTGCTTTTGTAAAAAACGAGCGGTTTTTCTAGGTATTTTTGATCGACCCAGCCGCCAAAATCATGCGGATAAAGGTAGTCTTTGCTCTCTTTTGTGTGATTTTTTAGATATGGCGGGATCTTTAAAATTTCTTCGCTTTGCACGTATCTTAGGGCGGCATTTATCGCGTTGTAGCTGGAGATTGACTTTGGCGAGCTAGCTAGATAGATGGCGCACTGAGCCAGTATGATCCTAGCCTCTGGAAAGCCTATCTCTTTTACCGCGCTTAGCGTGCTTGCGGCCAAATTTAGCGCATTTGGGTTTGCATTGCCGATGTCTTCGCTGGCAAATATCGCCATCCTTCTAGCGATGAAGTCCGCACTCTCGCCAGAGTCTATGAGCCTTGCGAGATAGTAGATAACGGCGTTTTCGTCGCTTCCGCGCATGCTTTTTATAAAAGCACTTGCTAGCTCGTAGTGCGTGTCATCCTCTTTTGCTCCCTCTTTTAGGGCGTTTTGGCGAAGTGTTTTTAAATTTTCTAGACTCACATTTTCATCAAGCGTGATGGCAAATTCTAGTAAATTTAGCATGGCTCTTGCGTCACCACCACTACTTTTAAATAAATATTCTTTGGCTTCATCATCTATACTAAATGAAATTTGCTCCCTGATCTTGCCAAGAAGCTCCTCAAAGTCGCTACTGCTAAGCGGTCTAAACTCAAAGAGCATCGAGCGACTTCTGATGCCTGAGCTTAGCGTGAAAAAGGGATTTTCCGTACTAGCGCCGATGACTAGGGCTTTGTAGTTTTCCATGGGGATGAGTAGCGCTTCTTGCTGGGTTTTGCTAAGCCTGTGGATCTCGTCTATGAAAAAGAGTGGCTTGTTTAGGGCGTTTTCGTAGTTTTTTAAAATTTTGCGAAAGTCATCTATCTTTAAATTTCCGCCATCAAACTCGTAAAAGTCGTAGTTTGCACCACTTGCCACCGCCCTTGCAAAGCTCGTCTTGCCACAGCCTGCTGGACCATAAAAGATGGAATGCGGGATTTTGCTAGAGGCTATAAATTTTAAAAATGCCGCCTTAACCGCCTTTTGTCCGCAAATTTCATCCAAGTTTTTTGGTCTAAACATCAGTGCAAGTGAGCTCAAATTTACTCCTTTAATTTGCTGGTTTTGGCAAAATTTTAGCTTTCGCGCTAAGACTTTCTATCTTAAACTCATAAATTTTAGTGATCTTTAGCCCATACTGAGCCGCTGTTTCAAAGGTATTCATCGCATAAGCTGTATATTTTAGGCTGAGAATTTTTAAAATTTCATATTTTTTAGCTTCGTCTGTGATCTCACAAACTCTAGTTTTTGCGATAGCACTTTTATACTCAGTCGTAAAAACCTTACCTCCAAGTGCCTTGCCATCGTCTTTTATCGCATCTAGCTCACTTTCGCTTAGATGTGGGACTTTATTGAAGCTAACGCAGACAAATTCCACTTTTCGTCCATCTTGAAGCAGTTTTGCCTTACAGCCAGCGGTAGCTCCGTGTATAAAAATGCTTTCACCAACTCTTACTGGCGAGATCGGTACGCTAAAAATTTCTCCCTCATCATCCACGCATGAAATTACCGCATATTCGCATTCATCTATGATTTTTAGGCCATCTTCACGGCTTAGCTCTCTATCTTTTCGTCTCATTTTTTATCCTTTTTTTGAAAAAGCATTTTAAAATTTAAGTGCTTAAAGGCTAGTATAACGCAAAAATTTCAAGGAAAAACATGAGAAAAATAGCCATTTTTGCCCTTTTGCTTGGCGTAAATTTAGTCCATGCAAACGATGTTTGCAATGAATATATCAAGCAAAGCAGGCTATATCTTGACGAGCTCTATGCCAAAGAGAGCAAACGACTCGCAAACGATGAAAAGGCGTTAAGACTTTTTGAGCTTAAATTTGATGAGTTTAAACAAAGACAAAGCGGCCAAGAAGCCATAATTTTGCAAAACAAAGATGAGAAATTTTGCAAAAGAAAGCTTGAAGAGACAAACAAACTTTTAAATGATCTAAAAAAGTAGATCAAATTTTTACGTTTAGATCCCAGTCTATTGGCGTTTTGCCGTGGTTTGCTAGATAGATATTTGCCTTTGAAAAGTGCCTGCAGCCAAAAAACGCGCCACGAGCCAGTGGGCTTGGATGTGCTGCCTCTAAGATGAGGTGCTTGCTGGCGTCAATGAGCGGTGCTTTGGCTCTAGCTGGATTGCCCCAAAGCATGAAAACTATGTTTTGTAAATTTTGGCTAACTTTTTTTATTACAGCGTCAGTAAAGCCTTGCCAGCCAAAGCTTGCGTGAGAATTTGCCACTCCAGCGCTGACGCTTAAAGTCGAGTTTAGTAGTAGCACGCCTTGCTTTGCCCACTTTGTGAGATCGCCGCTATTTGGCTCTTTTATACCAAGATCGGAATAAATTTCTTTATAAATATTCACAAGACTTGGCGGGACTCTCACGCCACTAGGTACTGAAAAGCTTAATCCCATGGCTTGATTTGCGCCGTGATATGGGTCTTGTCCAAGGATAACCACCTTGACATCGTGAAATGGCGTTAGGTTAAATGCATTAAATATAAGCGCACTTGGTGGATAGACGATGTCAGTGCTCTTTGCTTTTAAGAAATTTTCTTTGATACGCGCGAAATTTTCACTCAAAAACTCATCTTTTAGCACCTCTTTCCAGCTTAGCTCGATCTTTATATCATCTAAATTTATCTGCATTTTCCTGCCTTTTGTAAGTTTTAGCGGTATAATTTTAACTAAAATTTATCCAAAGGAAAGAGCTGTGTCTGAGCAAATTTTTAATAAGATCTATGAGCTTCTTAGCAAAAATGAAGCCAAATTTAAAGTTCTAAATCATGAGAGTGCGACCACTTCAGAAGAGGTGGCAAAACTTAGGGGAACAAAGATGAGCCAAGGTGCAAAGGCTCTAGTTTGCTCTATAAAAGGGGTAGATGAGGAGAAATTTAGGAAAATTTTTAAAGATGAAAATGTGCTAAATGATTATTTGCTAAGTGATGAAAAGCCAGCGATGAAGGCTGGTAAAGCTTATATTTTGGCTATTTTGCCAGCCGATATGCAAGCAAATCTTGATAGCTTGACACAAAAAATTGACGGCAAAAGGGCAAGCCTAGCTAGTCCAGATGAAGTTTTGGCATTGACAGATTGTGTTTTTGGTTCAGTGCCACCATTTAGCTTTCATAAAAATTTACACATCGTGGTTGATGAAAGGTTGCTACAAAGAAACGATGAGATCGCATTTAACGCGGGGCTACTTGATAGATCGATCATTTTAAATACAAAAGATTATACAAAGATAGTGCAACCAACGCTAATAAATTTTGCAGAATAAAAAAGTGCTAGGCTAACCACTTCCTAGCACTAAATATTGTCGGGAGAAAAATGAATTTAAATAATGCAAAGACGAGAAATTGCTAAATTCATTTCAAGAACAAATATTATCAGGCATAATCTTAAAATATAATAAATTATATAAATAAAAAGCTTTAAATTTAGGGATTTACACATTTAAATATAAATATATATATTTTATAAATAAATTTATAGATCAAAGCTTGCGGATTTAAAAAGAATTTATAAAAATTTGCTTAGTAAATATTAAGTTTAGCTTAAAGCCCATTTAGATAAAATCCTTAATCGTTCTTTTATCGTAAAAAAGACAATTTGATATAAGGAAAAACAATGAGCGATATCATCGCATACAAGCTAAATGGCGAAATAGTCGATACTCAAAGTATCGCAGGGCGTGAGAGTAGTGCTGAGCCTATCTATTTTGACAACTCAAAAGAGGCACTACACGTTATCAGACACTCCTGTGCACACCTCATGGCACAAGCTATCAAGTCACTCTATCCAAAGGCGAAATTCTTTGTCGGACCAAACGTAGAAGATGGATTTTATTATGATTTTAGAGTTGATGATGAGGGCACGAAGCTAGGCGAGAGCGATCTAGCAGCGATCGAAGAAAAAATGAAAGAGCTTGCTGAGAAGAAATTTGACATAGTCAAAACCTGCTCAACTAAAGCTAATATGAGCGATAAATTTAAAGATGACGACCTAAAACAAGAGGTCTTAAAAAGAATTCCAGATGGTGAAGTTAGCAGCTACTCACAAGGTGATTTTGAGGATCTTTGCCGCGGACCACACGTACCAAATACCAAATTTTTAAAATTTTTCAAACTAACACGCGTGGCTGGCGCATATCTTGGCGGCGATGAGAACCGTGAGATGCTAACTAGAATTTACGGCACAGCTTATGCAGATAAAGAGAGCCTAAAAGAGCATATCCGCATCATCGAAGAGGCCAAAAAACGTGACCATAGAAAGCTTGGTACCGAGATGAAACTATTTACTTTTGATGAAGAAGTGGGTGGTGGCTTGCCGATCTGGCTACCAAATGGTGGACGCTTGCGCTCGAAGTTAGAGCAAATTTTATACAAAGCCCACCGCGACCGCGGCTATGAGCCAGTGCGTGGGCCAGAGCTTTTAAAGGCTGATGTGTGGAGAAGAAGCGGCCACTACGCAAACTATAAAGAAAATATGTACTTTACAACTATCGATGAGACAGAGTATGGCATCAAGCCGATGAACTGCGTTGGTCACATCAAAGTCTATCAAAGTGACATCCGCTCTTACCGCGACTTGCCGCTTAAATTTTTCGAATACGGCGTCGTGCACCGCCATGAAAAAAGTGGCGTTTTACACGGGCTTTTCAGGGTGCGCGAATTTGCACAAGATGACTCGCACATCTTTTGTATGCCAAGCCAAATCAAAGAAAATATCTTAGAAATTTTAAAATTTGCTGGCAAAATAATGGAAAATTTCGGCTTTCATTACGAGATGGAGATTTCGACCAAGCCTGCAAAAGCGATCGGCGGGGACGAAATTTGGGAAACGGCGACCAAAGCGCTAAAAGAAGCGCTTGACGAAAACGGCTTTAAATACGGAATCGACGAGGGCGGCGGCGCATTTTACGGTCCAAAAATCGACATTAAGATCACTGATGCGCTTAAGAGAAAGTGGCAGTGCGGCACGATACAAGTTGATTTTAACTTGCCAGAGCGCTTTGATCTAGGCTACATCGACGCAAATAACGAAAGACAACGCCCTGTAATGCTTCACAGAGCCTTGCTTGGTAGTTTTGAGAGATTTATAGGAATTTTACTTGAGCACACTGCTGGTGAGCTACCATTTTTCATAGCTCCTACGCAGGTTGTCATCGTGCCTATTAGCGACGCGCATTTAGAGTATGCAAAAGAAATTTCACGCGAGCTAAGAAAGATCAACGTCGATAGCGAGATCGCAAGTAAAAATGAGAGTTTAAATAAAAGAATAAGAACGGCTGAAAAACAAAGGGTGCCTATGATAGTTGTGCTAGGTGACAACGAAGTAGCGAACAAGAGCGTTGCGCTACGCGACAGACAGGCTAGGACGCAGAGCGATATGAGCTTGGCGGAATTTATAAATTTAACAAAGGAGAAACTTAGTGAGGTACATTTTTGAGTAAGGAAAATGAAGTATTGCTCAATGAGGACATAAGGGCGAGAGAGGTAAGATGTGTAGGGGATGATGGCACAGCATACGGTGTCATCTCAAGAGAAGAGGCTTTAGAGATCTCAAATAAGCTTGGGCTTGATCTAGTGCTTATAGCGCCAGACGCGAAGCCGCCAGTTTGCAAGATAATGGACTATGGTAAATTCCGCTATCAGCAAGAGAAAAAGCAAAAAGAGGCTAAGAAAAAGCAAAAAACCATCGAGATAAAAGAGATAAAACTCTCTGTCAAGATCGCCCAAAACGATATAAACTACAAGGTTAAACACGCAAGCGAGTTTTTGCAAGATGGCAAACACGTTAAATTTCGTGTATTTTTAAAGGGTCGCGAGATGAGCACCCCAGAGGCTGGCGTATCCATGCTTGAGAAGGTCTGGGAGATGATCAAGGATGAGGCTGACCGCGACAAAGAGCCTATAATAGAAGGTCGTTATGTAAATATGCTTGTAACTCCAAAAAAGGGTTAAATTTTCACAAAGAGCAGGCTAGGGCTTGCTCTTTTTCATTAAATTTTTAATACAAAAACTTATAAAAATTATTTTCCAAAAATCCTATCATTTTTATATGTGTTAAATTTACGCAAAGGCGTTTGCAGGGTTGATATACCTTATGGTTAAATTTGATAGGCAAAATTTGGATGTGGCTTAAATTTAGTAAATTTTGGTCTTTACTTGCTGGAATTTACCCACTTTGTTATCGCTCGCATGGGTGTTGTGCTGAGAATAATCTAGGCAAATCGACTCTATTGCGAGCTTACAAATTTTTAGTGCTTACGTGAGTGTTTTTAAGCTAAATTTTGCCTAATATCTAGCTAAATTTTGTAATGGGATATCGCTTTAATAATACTTTTTTTACAAAAAGCTTTGACTACTCTTGGTTTTATGTGGCGACCAAATTTGACGATAAATTTGCTTGTTCGTGGATTAAATGTAGCAAATTTTAATTTTTGCTTACTAGAATTTGCTTCATCCTTTTTCTGCCAACCATTACATTGGCACTTTGCTTAAATTCGACTAGGCAAGAGCTCGCCTGAAAGAGTAAATTTGATAACTTCTTTCGAGTTGTAAATTCATGATGCCTGCGCGAGTGTTATAAGCTAAATTTCGCCTAGTAGCTGTATAAATTTGCTAAAAAATTCGCTTGTTTGTAGTTTAAATTTATAAAAGAGAATTTTAGGCTGGGTGAGCATAAATTTACTAAAATTTTATAAGCCATTTCTTGGCAAAAATCAAATGCCCTATAATCTGCTTGGATAAAATTTAGCGTTTGCCCGTTCTCTGTCAGGACTTCTTCATTTTGCCTTGCTATATCGATGCCAACTAACACTATAAAAATTTCTCGCTCGCAACGCGCCCGCTACAAATTTCTTCATCTTTAAACAGCCACACATAAACATACCACTCGTGTAATCAAGCAAAAAGCATCCATGGCAAAAACTTTCAAATTTGTTGCACAAACCTCGCCACTCCACCATTTGCCACCACGCCAGCTTTTTTGACAAAATTTCTATTAAATGCTCTAAAAATAGTGATCTGCTCGCCACCTTAGTGTAAATACTTTAAATTTAGGCGAGCTTCAAATCCACATATATACGATGCTTCAATCCAGCATAAATTTTAATAGTTTGTCAGTAAAATTTGCCATACAAAAGGCAAACTCTCTTTTAGCTAAAAGCCCAAACTTATTTCATATTGATTTACGTCCAAATTTAGCTTGGACGCAAATTTATAGAGCAAGAGCTAAAATCAGCCCTACACGTATCCCTGATCTATCATCGCATCGGCCACTTTTCTAAAGCCAGCAATATTTGAGCCAAGCACCAAGTTGCCCTCATTGCCAAACTCTTTACTCGTTTCGTAGCTTAGCTCAAAGATGTGGTTCATGATGCCATGAAGTCTGCGATCGACCTCCTCGAAGCTCCACGCGGTCATGCCGGCGTTTTGCATCATCTCAAGGCCGCTTGTGCCCACGCCGCCCGCGTTTGCCGCCTTTGCCGGAGCGAAGTAAAAATCCTTTTGCGCTAGCATAAAATTTATCGCATCAAGCGTGCTTGGCATATTTGCGCCCTCAGCCACGAAGCGGCAGCCGTTAGCGTAGAGCGTCTTGATGTCGGCTAGGTGAAGTTCGTTTTGCGTCGCGCACGGAAACGCCCCGTCGCACGGCACGTCCCACACGCCGTTTCTGCCCTCTTTGTACTCGCCCACGCTTACGTATTTTGCGTTCGGTCTAAATTTAACGTATTCGCTAAGGCGCGCGCGTTTGACCTCTTTTAGCTCTTTAAGCACCGCTAGATCGATGCCCTCGGCGTCGTAAACGTATCCGTTTGAATCAGAAACCGTGATAGGCAGCGCGCCTACTTGATAGAGCTTTTCTACCGTGTATATGGCGACGTTTCCGCTACCGCTTATGCTGCATTTTTTGCCTTCTAGCCCAAGCCCAGCTTTTTGCAGCATATTTTGCGTAAAATAGACTAACCCGTATCCAGTCGCTTCCGTACGCGCTAGGCTGCCGCCCCAGTTTAGCCCCTTGCCCGTTAGTATCCCGTCAAACCTGCCCGTGAGTTTTTTATACTGCCCAAACATATAGCCGATCTCGCGCGCGCCCACGCCGATGTCGCCTGCGGGCACGTCCACGGTGTTGCCGATGTGGCGGTATAGCTCGCTCATAAACGCTTGGCAAAAGCGCATTATCTCGCCCTCGCTCTTGCCTTTTGGATCAAAGGTGCTGCCACCTTTTGCGCCGCCGATATTTACGCCCGTAAGCGAGTTTTTAAAAATTTGCTCAAATCCAAGAAATTTTAGCACGCCAAGATCCACGCTAGGATGCAGTCTGATACCGCCTTTATAGGGGCCCACGGCTGAGTTAAACTGCACGCGGTAGCCGTTATTTACCTGCGGTCTGCCGTCGTCGCCCGTGTATGTGACGCGAAATATCACCGTGCGCTCAGGGATGACGATGCGCTCTAGGATCGCGTGTTTTTGGTACTTGCTCTCTCTTTTTATAAGCGGCTCGAGGCTATTTAAAACCTCGGTCGCAGCCTGGACAAAGACGCCTTGACCCGGATTGGTCTTTTTTATCCACTCCATCGTTTTTTCGATGTACTCGCTCATTTTGGCTCCTATTCGTCAAATTTTCGTAGTTGAATATTAACTCTCCTAGAAAAAATTTTTATTTAAATTTATTTTTATATTTTTATTTTAGGCAATGAGCGTTACATATCGAAACTAAATTTATAAAAAGTGGTTTTTGTTTCGATCGCTGGGATAAATTTATAAAATAGAATTTAGGCTGAGTGGAGCCTAAATTTACTAAATTTGCGCCATCTCTTGCCAAAAAGGAAGTGCTTTTTCGTCTGCTTTAACAAATTTTAGGATTTGCTCGGCTAATGGCATAGCTTCATCATTTAGCCTTGCTATATCGATGCTAGCAAGCGCTATAAAAAATTTTTCAAAGTCACTCGCAACGCGCCTGCTGCAAAGCTTTTTATCTCCAAGTAGCCACGCATGAATTGCACCACTCGTACAATCAAGCAAAAATATCCAAGGATCTCCCACGGCAAAGACTATCAAATTTAAAGGGCGAGCCTCGCCACTCCACCATTTGCCACCAAACTCATCTACGCTATTTAGTCGTACTATATCGCTTGCATAGTCACCTTTGGAGCCAAATTTGACATTGCAAATTTCAAAATTTCCAAGGTCAAATTTGCTTAAAAGCTTTGTAAATTTAGCTGGGAAATTTACGCCAAGAGCTTCTTGTACGTTTTTAAGTGCTTGTGTGGTAGCTTTAATGTCATTTTGAAGCAAGAGTCTCATGCCAGTCATACCCTCTTGCTCTAGTGGCAAAAAAATTTGATCTAACTTTTGAGTGATTTCATCTAGCTTTAAAAACATATCAGTCCTTTAATCTGCTAAATTTTGGCAAATTTTATCAAATTTATTTCAGCGCGCTTTTAAATTTGATCCATTTGTCGCCAAATTTAGACCATGATCTTCATAAATTTAAGAAGCTGGCAGAGATAACTAAGAAAACTAGCAATCACTAAATGTGAGATGTTATAAAGGATTAATGATGAGGTAAATTGGCTTGGTAAAGCCGCGTAGCTCATAAAAGAGATTTATGACGATACTAAAACATACGAACTTGAGCGCTTTTGCGTACGAATGAGCTCGCCACTTATAGTGGAGTGTAAAGAAATTTTAAGCGGCGCAGTATTCAAAAGTGCGGCAAAAGATGAAAATTTAAATGAGAGTGTGCCACCTAAAGAGCAGGGCGCAAGGATAGGCAAAACTATCTGGCGGCTAAAGCTTTGCACATATCTCTACACGCCAGTTTACCTGAGTGAGGGGTGCTTTACTTTGGCACCGCTAGCAATGGCGGACATCTCTATGCCGTTGAGGCGAAAAGTGGCGAGGTGATATTTAAATTTAAAACAAGTGGCACGGAGCATTTTGTTTGGGCCGAGGGTCAAATTTTGCTCGCAAACCGCAAAAATAAGCCAGTTTTGATAAGCGCTAAAGATGGCTTGCTATTAAAAGAGATAGAGTTTGAGAAATTTAGACTTAGCACAGATCAGATCATACTAGTAAGCGGTGGCAAGCTCTACGCTATGGCAAATGATAAAGCCAAGACGCATACAGTTTGCGCGAGGATTTAGCCTTGGCGAAATTTATCGCCAAAGCCGCAATGAGATAAATTCATCTCTTCTTTTTATATCTTTTTATCGCCTCTACGATGACCTCTTCTAGGTCGTCGTTTGGCTCTTTATTCATATCGTCATAGGTGTTTTCAAGGATAGTTTTTAAGTTTTTCTCAACGTAGCTAGTATCGAAAAATCCTCTTCTAAACTCCTTGCTTTTGCTGATCGTTAGCAAAAATGGGATGATCGTTCGCACGCCTTCGATGGTAAATTCTTCAAGTGCTCTTTCAAGCTTATTTACCGCTAGGTCATAATCAGTCGCCTTTACGATCAACTTTGCGATAAGTGAGTCGTAAAATGGCGGTATGGTGTAGTCTTTATAGACGTGGCTATCGACGCGCACAGATGGGCCAAGGGCTGGGTAGTAGCCCTCGATCGTACCTGGTGCTGGGATGAAATTCTCCCAGACATTCTCAGCCGTGATCCTTGCTTCTATCGCGTAGCCTCGTGGCTTGATGTCGCTTTGTTCGATCTCTAAAATTTCACCAGCAGCGATCCTTATTTGCCTAACGACAAGATCATGTCCTGTGATCTCTTCAGTGATGCCATGCTCCACTTGAATACGGGTATTCATCTCCATGAAGTAAAAGTTATTGTAGTCATCTAGCAAAAACTCGATCGTTCCTACGTTTGAATAGCCAACAGCCTTTGCAGCGGCCACCGCGGTTACGCCCATTATCTTTCTTAAATTTTCGCTGATCGATGGGCATGGTGCGATCTCGATGATCTTTTGGTGGCGCCTTTGGATAGAGCAGTCACGCTCGCAAAGGTGGATGATGTTGCCGTAGTTATCGCCTAAAATTTGAAACTCGATGTGACGAGGATTTACGACAAGCTTCTCCATAAAAACTTCATCGTTGTTAAAGTAGGTCTTTGCCTCTCTGGTGCACGACTCAAAGGCATCTTGCATATCTTCTTCTTGCCAAACCTCTCTGATGCCACGGCCGCCTCCGCCTCCACTTGCTTTTAAGATGACTGGGTAGCCGATGCGTCTAGCGTGCTCTTTTATGGCGTCCATGCTCTCGTCATTTAGCTTTTCTGTGCCTGGAACGATTGGTATGCCGTTTCTCTTCATTAGGTATCTTGCGATATTTTTATCACCCATTTTTCTTATCACTTCAGCCTTTGGACCGATAAAGATAAGTCCAGCGTCCTCGACTGCCTTTGCAAATTCGTAGTTTTCGCTTAAAAAGCCGTATCCTGGGTGTATTGCGTCAGCTCCGCATTCTTTAGCAAGCTTTACGATAGCTTTGGCGTCAAGATAGCCCTTGATCGGATCTTCGCCCACTTGATAGGCCTCATCAGCGATCCTTACATGCAAGCATTCGCTGTCTGGTGCTGTGTAAATTCCTACGCTTTGGATGTGTAAATCCCTACAAGCTCTGACTATCCTAACTGCGATCTCACCACGATTTGCGATAAGAATTTTATGTATCATAGGCTATCCTTTTTGAGTTTTGCTTATCATATAACTATTCGTTTTATTTTTAGATAAATTTATTAAGTCTGGTTTTAAAATTTGAGTGCAAAGGCTAAATTTACACTCAAATTTTTCTATCTATTGATGATTTGTGGAAAAGGTGTGGCTAGGGCTTTTTTGCTAAAATCTTGCGACTCGATCGTGAAATTTGTAGCAAATCTTTGAATTCCCTCTTTTTTATAAGCGCGCCTTTGGATGGTAAAAAGGACTAAAATTCCGCCTTGTTTGGTGTAGCGATATATCGAGTGCTCGGCTGTTGGCACGCCATTTAGGTTTGAAAATATCGTGATATCAAGATAAATTTCATTTGCCAGTGAGCCCTTTTTATAAGCCACTTTTAGCCCTTTTGCTTTTAGCTCTTTTAGATCATTTATCTTTTGCTCGACCGCTTGCTCTGGCGTAGCGTCAAATTTAAGCGTATTTAGCGAGAGCATGTAGCTAAAACTCTCTAGCTTTTCGCCAGGGAGCAAATACTCCTGTGTGAATAAATTTGGCACAGGCTTGGCTGAATATGCCAATGAGTAGAGTCTGTTGTCAAATTTTATCTGCACCGGCTCAAAGTACTGAGTCGCTGCAAGTAAGAGTGCCGGCAAAGCGATAAATGCTAAAAATTTCTTCATCAAATTCCCTTAAAATGGATTTACTATCATGACCCAGATGATGATAAGCATAGCGATAGTTGGCACTTCGTTGTAAGCTCTAAAGAAGATGCCGCTTTTATTACAGCGTTTTTCTTTGAGCTGCTTCATGTAGCGTCCAAGGTCTAGGTGATAGATAGCCATTAAGATGACAACTAAAATTTTGACGTGGATGTGACCAGTTTTTATAAGATCAGGCATCGCGATAAGTATCAAAATGCCAGTAAAAAATGAGCCAATGAGTGCGACCCAGCCGATGTAGTGATACATCTTGTACTCCATCACCTCAACTACTTTTACAAAGTCAGGTTTGTCCATATTTTCTACGTGATAAACGTAGAGCCTTGGCTGATAAAACAGCACTGCCATCCACGAGATGAAAAACAAATAGTGGAGGTATTTTAAGTAAAGATAATATTCTGCCATAACGTCTCCTTATCTAAAAAGTATCTCTTTTCTAGCTTCAAATTCAGCCTTGCTGATCGCACCACTCTCAAAAAGCTCGTAAAGCCTTTTTAAGTCCTCTTCTTTATCTTTTAGTTTTAGTCTCTCTTTTAGCTCGACTTTTTGTAAATTTTTCTCGACATAAGCGCCAACTAAAAATGCATCTATGATCCACCAAACGCCCCAAATAGCCAAAAATAAGTAGCCAATGAGGATGATTTGCAAAGAGTAACCGATAAAAAATAGTCCCATCATCAAAAAGCCAGTGATAAATTTACCAAGGTAAATTCTATGCGCTCCAAGCCAGCCAGTAAGTAGCCAAAGCGCGTATGCGACGTAGATATTATTTCCCACTCTCTCTCCTTTTTCTAAAACTTTGCCAAAGTATCATCACGACGCAAAGATCGATCATCACATCGGCGAAGTTAAAGACCGCAAAGTTAAACCACTTGTGCCAAAAGACGTAATCCACGACGCCGCCATGGATAAATCTATCTGTGATATTTGAGCTACCAGCTCCTAACAAAGCTCCAAGCCAAATGGCATGCGAGCAAAGCAGTTTTTTCTCAACAACTAGATAGACAAAAACGCCTAAAATGAGGGCGATTTGGATAAATTTCAGCCACTCATCTAAAAAGGCAAACATCGAAAATGCAACGCCTTTATTATATGTAAGAACTAGTGAGAAAAACTCGCCGTCCCACGAAAAACCATCTATAAATATCATCTTTATCGCTTGATCAACGATAAAAATGGCAAAAAACGCGATAAAAAATTTAACCAAGCTTTTACGCATTTAGGGCTTTTATGAAAAATTTCTCAACTTCATCCATGCGTTTTTCAACTAAAGTTTGATTTTTGCCCTCAAGTAAAAGTCTGATCAAATTTTCAGTGCCAGAGTATCTAAAGAGCGATCTTATTCCCTCTTTTGCAAGGCTAGCCTCAAGCTCTTTTAGCCCCTCTATCTTATCAAGCGGCTTTTTCTCTGTGATCTTTAAATTTAGCAAAATTTGCGGATACGGCTTTAGCTCGCCAAAAATTTCACTAGCTTTTTTGCCTTTTTTAAGCATCATCGCGACTACTTGCATCGAAGTAACAAGGCCGTCGCCAGTTTTAGCGTAGTCGTTAAATATCACGTGACCGCTTTGCTCACCGCCAAAATTTATGCCATTTTCTTTCATCATCTCAAGCACGTATTTATCGCCTACGTTTGAGCGAAGTAGCTTGATCTTGTGAGCTTTTAGATAGTCATCAAGTGCAGCGTTACTCATCACCGTAGCCACGATGGCTCCGCCTTTTAGAGCCTTTTGCTCGTGTAAAAATGCAGCTAGTGAGCCAAGTATCGCATCGCCATGCACAACTTCACCGTTTTCATCGACAACTACAAGCCTATCAGCATCGCCATCAAATGCAAAGCCGATGTCAGCACGAAGCCTTTTTACCTCGCTTGCTAGATCTTCTGGGTGAAGTGCGCCGCAGTTTTGGTTGATATTGCTACCATTTGGTTCGTCGTTTATGACGATGACATCAGCTCCAAGCTCGCTAAATACAGTTGGCGCGACCTTGTAAGCAGCTCCGTTTGCCACATCTAAAACTACTCGTAAATTCTTTAAATTTAGCTCTTTTGGGAATGAATTTTTGATCTGCACGATATATCTGCCGATAACATCGTCGATCCTCTTGTTTGCACCGATCTCTGTCATCGTTTTTTGGGCGTTTGCGATGAGCTCATCATCGTAGAAGATCTTTTCTATCTCAGCCTCTATTTTCTCATCAAGCTTGTTGCCAAAGCTATCAAAAAATTTGATGCCGTTATCGTAGTATGGGTTGTGTGAAGCACTTATCATTATACCAGCGTCACAGCGCATATTTTCTGTTAAAAATGCGATTGCAGGTGTTGGCATAGGGCCTATTTGAAGGACGTTATAGCCAACTGCAGTTAGCCCCGCAACGATGGCGGTTTCTATCATATAGCCGCTTTTTCTAGTATCTTTTCCAACCAAAATCACATTTGTCGCTGAAGTCTTTCTAAAATAAATTCCAGCCGCCATTGCAAGACGCATAGATGTTTGAGCTGAAAGCTTTTCACCAACCTTACCACGAACTCCATCCGTTCCAAATAGTTTCATAAATTTATCCTTTTTATTATAAAATTGTGCTATTTTATCAGAATTTACCTAATTTAAAATCTAAAAATTTTACTTTCATTAAGGATGACTTAAATTAAGGTTAAATTTATTATATCTTTAATATAATCACCGACTAAAATTATTTAAAAAGGTATATTATGGCAAACCATAAATCTGCTGAAAAAAGAGCTAGACAAACTATAAAAAGAACAGAAAGAAATAGATTTTACCGCACAAGACTTAAAAATATAACAAAAGCAGTGCGTGTAGCTGTAGAAGCTAAAGATCTAAATGCTGCAAATGAAGCTTTAAAAGTCGCTAACAAAAGCATCCACAGCTTCGTAAGTAGAGGCTTTTTGAAGAAACAAACTGCTGCTCGCCGTGTTAGTCGCCTTGCACAATTAGTAAATACTCTAAAAGCTGCTTAATTTATAAAATTTAATGTTTGCTGATAAACTTCATCCATTTTTGGATCGCTATAATGAAATTTCTGCGCTTCTTAGCGATCCAAGTATAGCAAACGATATCGAAAAGATGACAAAGCTCTCAAAAGAGCAATCATCTATCGAGCCAGTCGCATCTGCCTCAACAAAATATCTAGAAATTTTAAAAGACATCGACGAAAATAAAGCCCTACTTGAGGACTCTGAGCTTGGAGAACTAGCAAAAGAAGAACTTAAAAATTTAGAGATTTCAAGAGAAAAGCTTGAAGAAGAGATAAAAATTTTACTTCTTCCAAAAGATCCAAACGATGATAAAAATATATTTTTAGAAATTCGTGCAGGTACTGGTGGTGATGAGGCCGCGCTATTTGTTGGGGATCTTTTTAATGCTTACATTAGATATGCAGAGCTTCGTGGATATAAATTTGAGATCGTTAGTCAAAGCGAAGGCAATACTGGTGGCTTTAAAGAGATCATCGTACTTATAAAAGGTAAAGGTGCTTACTCGAGGCTAAAATTTGAAGGCGGCACGCATAGGGTTCAACGTGTGCCAGAGACCGAGAGCCAGGGTAGGGTGCACACTTCAGCTGTGACTGTAGCTATTATGCCAGAGGTTGAAGATAGCGAGATCGAGATCAATCCAAATGATATAAGAGTCGATGTGATGAGAAGCTCAGGTCACGGTGGTCAGTCGGTAAATACAACCGATAGTGCCGTTAGGATCACGCATATACCAACAGGACTTGTTGTAACAAACCAAGATGGTAAGAGTCAGCACAAAAACAAAGAAGCTGCGATGAAGGTGCTAAAAGCTAGACTTTATGAGCTTCAAGAGCAAGAGAGACTTGCAAAAGAGACTAGTGAGCGAAAGAGCCAAGTTGGCACTGGGGATCGTTCTGGTAGGATAAGGACATACAATTATCCGCAAAACCGCATAAGTGATCACCGTATAAATTTAACACTTTATCGCCTTGATGCGATTATGGCTGCGGGATTATTTGACGAGATCATTGAGCCACTTATCACACATTATCAAGCAGAAGCTATGCTAGAAGCTGGTATTTAAACTTTTAAATTTTTACTTCAAATTTTATAATTTATCTCTTTACCTAAAAATATTACTTTAGATTAAAATACTTTTAAATTTACCAAGCTTTAAAGCCAAATTTACAAGAATTTTACAAAAATAGATATTTAAAAGTAGCAGTTAGTAATATTTTTTCTCATTTTTTTCAAAATAATATAAATTAAATTTTTAGATTTTATTTCTCAAATAGCGATTTCTAGGATATTTAAAAGTATAAAATTTTTATTTTTGATATTATAATTTTGTATAAATAGTTTTTAAGTTTTACTTAATAATTCTACCTTACAATTTCACCATAATTTAATTCAAAACAAGGAGACAAAATGTCAATAAGTGCAAGAAATCAACTAAATGTTGAGATATCAGAAGTAAGAACAGGTGCGGTAAATTCGCTAATATCTGCTAAGCTTGCAGGCGGTGAGGTGCTAAAAGCAACTGTTACGGTTGATAGTGAAAAAGGTCTTGATCTTAAAGTTGGCAAAAAAGCTATCTTTTTATTCAAAGCTTCAAGCGTTATCGTTTCAAAAGATGACAGCATCAAACTTAGCGCTACAAACCAAATCAAAGGCGTTGTTAGCGAGATAAAAGACGGAGCTGTAAATGCTGAAGTTATTATCGATGTAAATGGCAGCAAAATTTCAGCTATCATCACAAGAGAGTCAGTTAGCAGCCTAGCTTTAAAAGTGGGAGATAAAGTAACTGCGATCATTAAAGCAACTCAAATTATAGTTGGTGTTAAATAATTTACGGAGCAATTTTGCTCCGTTCTTCTAAGCTAAATTCTATTTTTAAGCTAAAATCTAAAATACTCTAAAATTTATCAACAAAATTATAAATTTAAATAAGTCGTAGTGAATATTTTTTAAAAAATTTGTAGCTAAAATTTATATTATTTTTTACTTTTATAGCCTATCCGCCATTTTAAGCAGAGCATGGCACGCCAAAAGTTCACCACACAATAGGCGGCCAAATATCAACACAAAAGCCCAAGTCATAAGCTCTCAAACGGCTAACGGCTATGCCTATACCAAATTTATATGCATCTGGCAAGAATGTAGGTGGCATTCATGAGCCATCCGTCTAGGCCCAGTCACGATAACTGACCGCTTGACTTTTGCATAATCGCTGCTGAGACTATCGGCTAAAAAGAGGTAGCAGGCATTTGCTTGCCACTATAAATTTTTAAATCTATAAACTCCATTTTTCACTCGTTCAAAAATTTTCTTCTCTTCAAGCAACTTAAACGTGCTTATCACGGTTGGTTTGCTCACATCTAGCTTTTCGCAAATGTCTGAAATTTTAAGCATAATAAAGCCATTTTCATCGCTTAGCTCGCAAAGTAAATTTATAATTTCTACCTTTTTCTCGCCAATGATTGCCTTGTAAATCTCTTCATTCATGCTAGCTCCAAATTTTATATCCTATCGCCACGCACCAAAGCGCGCCACATAAGAAATTTGCGATCATCACAGCCGCACTTCCTGCATCTTTTGCCGCCTTTGCTAGGGCGTGATAGTCTGGGCTTGCAAGATCAGTTACTCGCTCTAAGCCAGAGTTTAGGCACTCGCAAACTAGCACAAATGCCATGCTAAAGATCAAAAATAGGTTAAAAATAAAGCTGAATTTCCAAAAAAATAGTGAGAGTGTTGCTAGCAAAAATATACAAATTTCTATCCTAAAACTCTTTTCGTTTTTGAAAATTTCAGCCAAACCCTCTCTTGCGTAGCCAAAATTTTTAAAAAATTTATACTCTGGCTGGTTTCTCATAATTTTCCTTTTTGTGATTTTTGGCATAATTATAATTAAAAAAAGGATGAAATTTGAAACTTATCAGCTGGAATGTAAATGGCCTCAGGGCGCTTGTAACAAAAGATGGTTTTGCGTGGCTTACGGAGCAAAAGCCTGATTTCCTGGCACTTCAAGAGATTAAAGTTAAAGAAAGTGATATACCAAAGGAAATTTACAATCTTGGCTTTAAAGATATCATTATAAATTCAGGCGAGAGAGCCGGATATTCTGGAGTGATGAGCCTAGCAAATTTTGATATTTTGACACAAAAGGTGGCTTTTTTTGACGATACGGAAGGGCGTGTTTTGGAGCATAGATTTAATGATGTCGTACTTTTTAATATCTATTTTCCAAATGGCCAAAAGGATGACGAGCGCCTAGCCTATAAAATGGACTTTTACGAGAAATTTCTAGCTTACTGCAAAGAACTTGTAAAAAGCGGTAAAGAGGTGATATTTTGTGGCGATGTAAATACTGCTCACCGTGAGATCGACCTTAAAAATCCAAAGGCAAATGCCAAAACTTCTGGCTTTTTGCCTATTGAGCGAGCGTGGATAGATGAGGTGCTAAAAAGTGGCTTTATAGATACTTTTAGAGCTATAAATGGCGACGTAGCGGACGCTTACTCGTGGTGGAGCTACCGCTTTAATGCAAGGGCTAAAAATGTCGGCTGGAGAATTGATTATTTCTTTATTTCACAAGGATTAAAAGATAGGCTAAAAGACGCATTTATTTTGCCAGATATTACAGGCAGCGATCACTGCCCGGTTGGCATAGATATAGAAATTTAGCCACTATTCCATTCTGCGAGGCTTGCCTAGCAAGAATCCTTGTGCGTAAGGTATTCCAAAATTTTTGATTTGATTTAAAATTTCTTCTGAGCTTGCAAACTCGGCTACTATTTTGTAGCCTTGCTTTTTTGCAAAGCTTACGATGGTTTCTACTAGAACTCTAGCATTTTCATCAAATGGAAGCTTTTTGATTATCGAGCCATCTATCTTTATGGTATCTATATCAAGCTCCAAAATTCGGTAATAGTTTGAGTATCCTGAGCCAAAGTCATCAATCGAAATTTTACATCCATAGCCCTTGACGCGTTTTATGAAAGAATTTACCGCAACATAGTCGCTAAGCTCTTCGCTCTCTAGCATTTCAAAACAAATTTTATTAGGATCTTTGCACTCGTTTAGCTTGCTCTCTATAAGCTCTCTCATACTAACATCAGCGATATCGGTAATTGATAAATTTATCGAGAACATATAATCTGGATATCTTTTAGCAAGATCAAACGCAAGACTTATCACCTTTTTGGTTATTTGCGGATATAGTTGCGTTTTCATAGCAATATCTAAAAATTCGCCCGGATAGTGTATCTTGCCATTTTGATCGATTATACGAACCAAAACTTCATAATATTTTGCTTCGGTCTCATTTTCTTCTAAGTTAAAGATGCCTTGTGCTTCTACTATGACTCTATCGTTTTCTAACACATCTTCAATTAGCTGAACTGCCAGCTGGTTTTTGTGATATTTCATCTCAATGGCGTCATTTTCTAGATAGTAGTAAATATTGCTACCATTTTCTATTGCGAGCTGGTTTGCAAGGACTGATTGCATTAGGCGGTTAGTTTGTGGTGTATCATTTGGCAATGAAACACCAAATACCATCTTTATGCCTGGTAAATTTTCAAATTTTTCATCAATAGCGACATTTATCCTATTTGAGCCAAAATATTCTCTTATATATTCAATATCTCTTACGATATTATCGCCTTCATACCATATATAAAATGCGTCATCTTGAAATCTAAATAGCTTTGCTTTTATCTCAGAAGTATCTATACAAAGCTTTAGTGTATCAGCCACTGCCTTTAGCATTGCATCGATAATCTTAGTTTGATAAAAGAATCTTAAAATTTTAAAATTCTTAATGCTTAAGCAAATGAGCACTCCATCTTTTTGTGCGTCTAAAATTTCAGTTAAAGCAAAGTAGTTACCAAAGCCTGTTAGCTTATCGATTGAAGATTGTATTTTTATTTGTTCATTTTTTTGAGTTAGCTCGTTTAATATCAGCGTCTCTTTAGTCCTATCAAGTTTTACCGCTATATAGCCCTCAAATTTATTTTTAAAGAAAAATGGTGAAAATTTTACCTTTTCATATAAAAAATCACCACTTTTTGTTCTGCTTATAAGCTCATCGCTCTCCCAAGGTAGAGATTTTTGCAGAGCCTCTTTTATGGATTCATAAAAGCTTTGCGGGTGCATATATGATTTTAATATTCTAGGGTTTTTGCCTATTACTTCTTTTAGCTTGTAGCCAGTTTTTTCTTCAAAGGTTTTATTTACGTATGAAATTCTATTGTATTTATCGCAATAGATAATAGAGCTATGATCGTTTTCGACTGTCGTTCTTAGGAGTTTTATCTGTCTTAAACGCTCTGAGGCCATTTTAATTTGATAGAGACCAAATGAACAAAATATTATAAATGTAAGCAAGCAAATTCTCTGAGCTATTTTTGCCTTATTCACCTCATCAGAGTGAAATTCTAGGATTTTGTTTCTAAAATTTTCTATTAGATTATCAAGATGTAGCTCTTTTACACTATTTGAGATTGTACGTAATGTTTTTGTAGCTTGAGCTGCATAAAGTATCTTGTCTAATACATTTTGAGCTTTTTGGTTATCTTTATACTCGTTTTTATACATTTTTATTTGCTTTGAAATATCATCTATTGCTTCAGGACTAAGCATCAAAGCACCTTTTATCGCATAAAATATAGGCTCAAGCTTATTTGAAAGTGCGAGATTTTGTATTTCATATTGACTTATTTGGATATAAGAATCTATAGATGAGTTTACATAAGCTGATCTTTGTAAAAAAAATACTTTTTTACTAAATACATCTCTTATGTTTTGTAGATCTTTTGTTATTTCATTTTGATGAAATAACAGCATCTCATCACTAAGCATTGAAAGGTTGCTTAAATTTGTATCAAAAGAATTTATGTCAGCATTGAGTTTGTCGTAGTTTGAGATATCATAAATATTATTTAAAGAAAAAGTTATCTCATTGTCTATAAATTTTAGATTTAAAATCCCGTCATCAAATTTATGAGCTGCACCAATAGCTATATTTGCTTTATATATAAAAAATGCACTAATGAAAAATATAGCTGTTAAGACGCTAAGTATGGTTTTTATTCGCTTAGTACTCATTTAGTATCCTAGGCTTTTTACCATTTAGTGTCAGAAAAAAAGAGTATAAAGCATCAATTTCATCTTTGCTAAGAACGTATCCTAACTGGTAGTTACCAATAAAGCTTATAGCCTCTTTTAGATCATTTATCTCTCCATGGGATAAATATGGAGCAGTTTTTGTAATATTTCTTAGTGATGGCACTCTTCTTAATCTTTTGCTTGTATCTAAGGCAGAAATTCTTTCTCGGCCAATATCTTGTGTCAAATTTCCTCCCAAATTTCTACCATTATGACAAGCAGCACAGCCTATATTATTAAATATCTCAAATCCTTTCTTTGCGCTATCATCTATGGCATTGTTATCACCTGATATAAAACGATCAAATGGCGAATCAACACTTAAGACAGCCTTTTCAAACTCAGCTATTGCATCTGCAATATTATCAAAATTAATGCCGTCATTATAAATTTTTTTAAATAAAATTTTGTACTCAGAGATATTATTTACAGAATCCACTATCTTGTCGTTATCTGAGTTTAGTTCTATTCTAGAAGTTATGGACTCTTTTACTTGATCTTTTAAATTGCTAATCTTTGCATCGCTATAAAATAGATAGTTTGCTGCGGCATTTAATATGGTTGGAGGATTTAAAGTGCCTTTTTCCATGCTATCTTGGTTGCTTCCGCTTAAATTCCAATACAAGTTATGACAAGTTTGGCAAGAGTAGTTTTCATTTGGGCTTAGTCTTTTGTCAAAAAAGAGTTTTTTGCCAAGCAGAGCCTTTTCTTCATTATATTTTACTACCGTGAGAGGTTTGTAGGATTCATATTTACAAAATGAAATCGTGATGATAAATAGACAAAGTATAACGCCCTTCATAACGCCCCTAAATTTTAATTTTCTTTTTTATATCGGCAAATTTTTGATTTTTTATATAGTACGTTATTTTATTGTTTTTTGAAATTTATGATACAATTCGCTCGATTTAGAAAATATTTATATTTCAGGGAGGAGAAGTCATGAAAAAAGGCTTTACGATGATTGAGTTGATCTTCGTGATCGTTATATTGG
Organism: Campylobacter concisus; assembly: GCF_902460665.1. Lineage (GTDB taxonomy): Bacteria > Campylobacterota > Campylobacteria > Campylobacterales > Campylobacteraceae > Campylobacter_A > Campylobacter_A concisus_AL. The sequence goes on from NZ_CABPUR010000005.1 coordinate 51,552, forward strand.
GCATATTAGCTGCGGTTGCTATACCAAAATTAGCTGCAACAAGGGATGATGCAGAGATAGCAAAAACTGCTACAAATATACAAACACTTATTGCTGATTTAGGTTCTTACTATACTTCACAAGGCGAATTTGCTTCTGGTACAGATGCTGTTAAGAAGATGTCGAATGTAAAAACACCAGTAAATGCAAAAAATGATAAATGCCTAGAAGTAGGTACTGGAAATAATACTAATGGAGAGATAGGCATCACCATAAAAACAGATGGCCTTTGCAAACAAGTTTGGGAATTACCTGGCTTGGCAGATGTTAAAGCTCTAATCGAAAGTAGCGATAATAAGACGGCTAATACGCTTAAATTTGGCGGTATGGGCATAAAATATAAATTTTAGCAAGGTATTTTCCTTGCTTTTTATGATTTTTAACTTACTAAATTTTTAATATAACAAAGACTGATAGAAATACAAATTTTTTACACAAATAATTTATATACATAAAAATAAGCTTTCTAAGATTTAATGCGTTGCCAAAAGGTATCAAATCTTAACTTCTACTAAATAGGCAATGGCTTTTTATTAAATTTAATCGATTTTTATCCTTTACAAATTTTAAAGATAAAAAACGTAAAATCAAGCCATGGATTTACTAAAAGACCCGTTAAATAAGCTCATCATCTCGCTCTCGCTTCCAGCTGGCACCGCAATGATGTTTAATACTCTTTATAACGTTACTGGCACATTTTTTGCAGCAAAAATTTCTACCCTTGCCGTAGCTGGTATGGCTATGAGCTTTTTGCTTTATCTAAGTATTGTAGGCATTGGGCTTGGTTTTGGCTCGGCACTAACTGCGCTAATAGGCAATAGTCTTGGAGCAGGAAAAGTAAAAATGGCTAAATTTTATGCGGCAAATGGAATTATCTTTGTATTAGTATTTGCTATTTTTATGGGGTTTTGTGGCTATTTTTTAGCACCAAATTTACTCACTTTTTTAGGAGCTGATCATCACTATTTAAAAGAGGCGCTTGATTACGCAGGTGTTATCTTTCTTGCTGCACCATTTTTCTTGATTATCAAATCTCTAAATGGCGTGCTCGTGGCACTTGGAGATACAAAAAGTTATCGCAATTGGCTATTTTATGGTCTTTTTATCAACGCATTTTTTTGCTACCTTTTTGCATTCATTTTGGGCCTTGGTGTAAAAGGACTTGCTCTAGCAACAGCTAGTGTTCAGCTTTTGGGCATGATCTACCTTTTTGTAAAAGTTAAAAAAGCTAAGATGATTGAGCCAAGAAATTTAAGCTATTTTGTGCCAAATTTTAGCATTTGGGCAAAGATTACAAAGCAAGCTCTACCAGCTTGTTTAAACTATCTATCGATGTCACTTGGCTCACTTGTACTTTTAAAATTTATAAGCTACTATGGCGTAAATGCCGTAGCAGGGTACGGTATAGCTTTAAGGATAGAGCAAATTTTGGTATTGCCGACCATTGGTATGGCCGCAGCAGTTTTAAGTATCGTTTCAAGAAACTATGGTGCTAAAAATTTTAAAAGAGCTAAGCAATGCTATAAAATTTCGCTTCTTTTTTTACTTATTTATTGTGCATTTGCTTGTGTTTTTATTAGATTTTTTGGTGAAGATATGATAAGAATTTTTGATGATACGCCGGCAGTTTTGGAGATAGCAGGGCTTTATCTTGGTATAAATTCTCTTGCTTACGTAGCTTATGGCACGATAAATGTCTCAGGCAGCACTCTTCAGGCCATAAAACGCCCAGTGGCCATCTTTTTGCTAAATGGATTTAGGCAATTTGTACTTCAAGGATCACTTTTTTACGCAGTAGTTTTCTATTTTGGTCTTGAGATAAAATTTATATGGCTAGCTCTATTTTTTAGTGTCTATCTTACAGCCATTTGCTTCGTCTTTTGGACGCTTCATCAGTTAAGAAGGGCTACTGGCGTAAGCTTTTAAATTTAAAACAAAAAGCAAAAAAGCAAAGTGAAGCAACTAAGATTATGCTAGCTCCGCCTGTTAGGTTAAAATAGAAGCTAATAAATAGACCGCTAAAACAAAAAACGACTGAAAAGATAGTAGAGATTAGCATCATCAGCCCAAGTCTTTTGGCAAAAATTTGTGCTAAATATGGCGGTATAGTAAGAAGAGCGATGACTAGAATCAGCCCAACAACACGAATCGTAGCCACCACACAAAGTGCCATCATGCACACTAATAAATAGTGAAAAAATGTTGTATTTACGCCGCGCAGCTTTGCAAACTCTGCATCAAAGCTAATAGCTACAAATTGACGATAAAAAAGGGCAATGAGCGCCAAAAATAAGATATCTAAAATACTCATAAATGTTATATCTTGCCCACTCACCGCTAAGATAGAGCCAAAAAGATAGCTCATGAGATCGGCATTGTATCCCGGAGTTAAATCGATAAAAATGATACCAATAGCCATACCAAATGCCCAAATAGCACCGATAACTGAGTCGATGTTGGTTTTATCTTTTAACGTGATAGTGGCAATTATAAGGGCTAAAAAGAGTGAAAATATGCTAGCTCCAAGAAGTGGTTCGAGCGAGAAGAAAAAGGCAAGTCCTATGCCGCCATATGCTCCGTGCGCGATACCGCCAGCGATAAAAGTCATTTTATTTATAACAACGAGTGAGCCTATGAGCCCACAAATGATACTAACTAAAATGCCAGCAATAAAGGCATTTTGCATAAAATTTAACTCTAAAATTTCACTCATTTTATCTCTTTAGCTTAAAAACATTACTTTTGATTTTGCACTCACATTCGCCAAGTGCGATCTCGACATCGCAAAAATGGCTATGAGATTTTGCTAAATGCTCTATAAATTCTCTTTTTGCAGTATCTTCATGAGTTTTATGAATATGTAAATTTTTACTCACATAGGCGATTTTTGTAGCATAATTTAGCACGATATTTAGATCATGACTTACCAAAACTACGCCAACACCGCTTGCGTTTATATTTTTTAAAATTTCATAAATTTCAGCCTGACCCTTTGTGTCGATACTGGCTGTTGGCTCGTCTAAAACGAGGACCTTTGCATTTGCACAAAGCGCTCTTGCGATATATACGCGCTGTCTTTGACCGCCGCTTAGCTCACCGATCCTAGCACTTGCAAATTCTTTTATGCCAACTTTCTCAAGGGCAGCAAGAGCCATTTGTTTCTCAGCTTGTGAGTAAAAACCAAAAATTTTTTTATCAATTAGCCCCATTAAAACTACTTCTAAAACCATCATCGGAAAACTTTGATTTGAGAGAAAATTTTGAGGCACATAACCTATAAATTTACTGACTTCACTTGGCTCTTTTCCAAAGAGCTTTATCTCGCCACTTTGAGGCTTAAGTAGTCCTAAGATAAGCTTTAAAAGTGTGCTTTTGCCACCACCATTTGGACCGATAATAGCTAAAAACTCATCGCTACTATAATCTAAATTGATACCTTCTAAAACCACTTGCTTATCGTAGCTAAAGTTTAAATTTCTAATTTTTATAATTTCTTTCAAAACAGACTCTTTCAAAACAGACTCTTTTGCGTAAATGTTGTAGTAAAAATAAAAAGTCCAAGCCAAAGCATAACGCTAAGTGCCATAAATTCGGCATAGATTTTAAACTTTTTTAGCTTAATGTTTGTGCTCTCATTTATCTTGGCTCCAAAAATAGCCGCTAAAAATATCACTGTGCTCATGCCAAGTGCCATAAATACGCCACTTATAACGCCTGCAAAATAGCTGCCTAGCTCATTTGCTAGCACAAAGACAAGTATCGTGCCAGGACAAGGAATAAGTGCCGCAGCAGCCGCAACCAGCCATTCTTCTTTGCTTTTTGGTTTTTTTGTAGTACAGATATTACAGCCACAGTCGCTAGTAAATTTTGTATTTTTACTCAAATTTTGGCTTAAGCTTGAACTAAAAATATAAAATTTATTTAACTCTTTTTTGCTTGAAAGATAAATTTTGACCTTTTTATAAAGCATAAAAATCGCTACAAAAAAGATAATAACGCCAGAAAATGCTGTCGTAACGCTTGCTGTATCTTTTGTCAGATCGCTACTGATCTCACGTAGTATCATAAAACTAGCAAGCACAAAAATAAACGCACCCACAACATGTAAAGATCCGATCTTTAAAGAAAAGAAAAAGGCTTTGGCGTAGCTTCCACCGGTTGCGGCAAAATAGGAGCTTGTAAGCACCTTGCCATGTCCAGCAGATGCAGCGTGTAAAAAGCCATAACCAAATGATATGAGCGCTAAAAATAGCAGAGTTAGCGGACTTTTTTGATCAAAATTTCTTAGAATTTGCTTTAATCTATCAAGCATGCTTAGACTTGTTTTTGAAATAAGATCAAACTTGGCTTCATCGATCTTATCGATCTGGCTTAAATTTTCATCTTCAAAATTTACCGAGTTTGGCTCTTTTAGAAGCTCTTTTAATACAGGTTTTTCGTTATGAGCCTTGGCTGCAGCTTTACTTGAAAATGTAAAAAATATTAAATTTGCATTTGGATTTGGTATCGTCCAAAACTGATCTGATACCAAAAATGCGTTGTTTTGCGTAAATTTAAAATTAAAATATCCCTCTTTGTCGTCCATTTCAACAGACACCACAAAGCCATCTTTGATAAGCAAATTTGTCTTAAAACTAACATCAAATTTTAATCTACCATCATCAAAATAGAGTTTATACTTTTTTAAATTTAGCTCAAGCTTTGTAGCATTCTCATCTTTGTAAAAGTACTCAATATTCGTTAAATAGTGCCTTGGCACAAGATAATCAAGTAAATTTAAGCGGATCTTTTTGATCTCGCTTTCATCTATCTTTTCATCCTGATTTAGGTCAAAATTTTGCCTCATAAGCTCTGAGAAATTTTGCGAAAATGTCCATGAAAAAGCAATTGTAGTGATATTGTTTTCGTTTGAGTCAAATTTTACGCTCACGTGAGCGGTTGGACTATAAAGCGAGCAAAGAGCACACCCGAAGGCATTTATAGCAAATAAGCAAATGACAATCAGGCGTGCTAACATCTTTTATAGACTCTTAGCAAAAATTTCTGCTGTTTTTTTCATCTCATCTAGCCAATTTTCTGGGAGCTGATCAATGCTTATAACCTTTGAGCCAGTCTCTTTTGCTACTAAATTCGCAGCCTTTGTTGGAAACTGTGGAGCTACGAAAATAACCTTTACGCCGTGCTCTTTAGCTTCTTCTATGAGCTCTTTTAGCTCAGCTGGTTTTGGCTCTTTGCCCTCTATCTCGATAGCGATTTGCTCTAAGTTATAGCGTTTTGCAAAATATCCCCAAGATGGGTGGTATACGATAAATTCGCGAGTTTTAACATCTTTTAGAGTATTTTTGATAAAGCTATCAAGCTCATCAAGACTAGCTTTAAATTTAGCTAAATTTTCCTCATAGAGCTGTGCATTTTGTGGGAATTTCTCTATTAATGCCTTAGCTATATTATCAGCTTGAGTTTTTACTAAAACTGGATCAAGCCAAATGTGCGGATCAAGGCCATCATGATGATGGTGATGATGTTCGCCAGCTTCGTGGTCATGGTCATGATGCTCGTGATGCTCATGTTTATACTCGCCCTCGTGCTTATGCTCGTGATGTTCATGATGTTCATGATGTTCGTGTTCATCACTCATAGCGATCTTTTCGATGCCTTCTTGTGTTTTTACAATGTGTAAATTTTTAAAAGATTTTGAAAAACGCTCTAGCCAAGTATCTTCAAACTCAATGCCAATAGCAAAGTAAAGCTCGCTCTTTTCAAGCTCCTTCATCTGTTTTGGCTTTGGCTCATAAGTGTGCGGATCAGCACCTTTGCCAACCATTGTATTTACGCTTAGTGTATCACCAGCAATCTGCTCAACAAAAAATTTTGTAGGCAATATACTAGTCGTAACAACTGGCTTTGCAAAAAGCGACAAAGCGCAAACTGCTAAAAAAACAAAAATCTTTCTCACCATCTCTCCTTTGTTTGAAAAAATATTGCGGAAGTTTAGCAGATTGCAACTTGGTTGCAACTTAAAGAACAAAAGCCTAAATATAGTACTTTTTAAATGAAATTTAAAACTTTTAGCGTTAATATACAAAAAATAAAAAGGGCAAGGATGAATGCAAGAAATTTCTTGGAAGAGCATAGTATCAAGGCAACTACTTTTCGCATAAAGCTCGTTGAAATTTTGCAAAATGCCAAAACTCCATTAAGTTATGATGAAATTTTAGAAAGCCTTAATGCAAATAAAACTACTTTTTATAGAAGCATAGAAATTTTTGAAAAAAAGGGCCTTGTCATAAAAACTGAAAATAATCATAAAAGCTACTACGAACTAGCAAATGAGGCAAAAGCGTACTTTATCTGCGATGTCTGTCATAAAGTCACAAACATCGATATGCCTCATCTAAATGTCGCTAAAAATATAAAAAGCGCCGTGATAAAAGGCGTTTGTGATGAGTGTGATCACGAGTAAAGAGCGATTATCTCAGCCGGAATGGCTTTTGGACGATTTGTTTTTAGATCAACATAAACAAACTCGGTCTTGCCAGTTGCTATTAGCTCGTCATCTTTTTTAAACTCAAAATATCTACACGAAGTCGCTTTGCCCTCAGCTTGCGTGTAAGTGTGAATTTCTATCTCATCCATCAATTTTACGCTTTTTATATATTTAGCTTCATTTTTTCTAATGAGCCAAATTTCACCCCTTTTATACTGCGCCTCAACTGTATCGCCAACTGCAGCAGAGTGTGCGAATGCAGCCTCTTGCATAAGAGTGAAATAATAGACATTATTCATGTGTCCGTGCATATCAATGGCTTGTGGTGGGATTATTACTTTGTAGATAAAATCTTTCATTTCTGGCCTTTTTTGCTAGAATTATAACCAAAAATAAGGAGCTAAAATGCAAAATTTATGGGATAAAAAGGCGTCAAATTATCAAAGGTTTGATGGCAAAGTAAGTGCTATTCAGCAACAAATTTTTGCTAAAGCCTTAGCTTGGGGAGTTGATTTTAGCGGTAAAGAAATTCTTGATATAGGCTGTGGTACCGGTGTTTGGACGATATTTTTGTCAAAAACTGCAAAAAATATAACTGGCATTGATAGCTCAGAGAAAATGATAGAAATTTTAAATGAAGATGCTAAAAGATTTGGCGTGACAAATTTAACCAGCGAGGTTTGCTCTTGGAGAGAATTTAAGCCTACAAAGCACTTTGATATCGCGGTTTGCACGATGAGTCCAGCGATTGTTAGCGATGAAGATTTTGCTAAATTTCATAGTATCGCAAAACAAAAACTCTATCTTGGCTGGGATAAGCCTAGAAGCTCTGATTTGATTGAGCCATTTTTTGAAAAATTTGGACGCACTCTCTCTCAAAAAAATGTTGTAAATAGGCTTGAAGCGTGGCTAAATGAGCAAGGGATCGCTTATAAGAGTGAAATTTTAAACGAAACAAGGATCGCAAGACGAAGCGTGAAGGAAGCTGCTGAGAATATCTGCTGGCACCTTGAGATAAATGGAGCTAAAAACTACGATGAAAAAGCGGTTTTAGCGATGTTAAAAGAGAGATTTGAAGGTGAGTTTATAGATGAAAAGATAGAGTCACAGATGAAGCTTTTTGTCTTTTAAACTAGTTTTGATCTGGAGAAAAATTTTTTACCAAATTCGCTAAAAATAACTCCAAAGATTATTAAGATCGCGCCAAAAATTTGTATGAGTGTTAGCATTTCGTCAGCAAAAAAATAGCCGATAAAGCCAGCAGAGACTGGCTCAAGACAGAAAAATAAAGCTGCTTTGCTAGCCGTCGTATATCTTTGAGCGATGGTTTGCACAAAGTAGCAAAATATGGTGCCAATCACCGTCGTGATAAATATCGCTATGAAAAATTCCCTGTCAAAATTTGGCACCACACTACCTTCAATAAACGCAAAGATAAATGAGAGTAAAGAGACGGTGAGAAATACCACAAATACAAGCAAATAAAGCTCGCATTTTCTTACAAAGTGGCCATTTAAGCTCGTGTAAAGTGCATAAAATATGGCACAAAGTAGGGCAAGTGCCTCGCCAGCTCCTAAGGCAAGAGTGGCTCCACTTAAAAGCCAAAGCCCAAAAATAGCAATAAGCGCACCAAAAATAGCAAAAACGGTTATTTTATTTTTAAAAATGAGTGCTGTCATAAAAGGCACAATCACACACTCAAGCCCTGTAATAAAGGCAACACTTGAGCTAAAAGTAAGCTTTAGAGCGTAAGTTTGAGCAACAAATGAGCCAAAGAGAACTACGCCAAGGATAGTGCCATAAACCACACTTTTTTTATCAAAAATTTTAGAAAATTTAAATGCTATAAGTCCCATAAAGATAGCGGAAATAAAAAATCTACAAAAGAGCATGACAAAGACACTATTTGTCCTTAGCGCATTTGCCATAGGTAAAAACGTAGCTCCCCAAACGACGGCAACTATGATGAGTGCGATGTCGGCCCTGTTTTGCGTGCTTAAATTTTTCATTTAAAGATCGAGTCAAGTACCTTTTTGCCACTATCTAGGCTAAAGCCGCTTCTTAGCCCCTTTTCTTTCTCGCTCATCACGTTAAATAGCCCATCTAGCGTCTTTCTCGTGATATATGCGTTTAGGTCCTCGCCGTCATCTGGCACGTATTCGCTAGCGCCTAAATTTTTGGCTAGGCTCTTTACTGATTTTATCGTTTCGTTGTTTTTAGCTGAGCCACCGATGAAAGAATTTAGCCCATTATAGGCTGTCGCAAAGCTATTATCGCTCATCATTTTTTCAATTATCGGCGTAAATGCCGCCTTTAGCTTTTGGCTGGAGCTTTTCTCTAAATACTTCGTAACGCTGTCGCTGCCGCCATTAAAGAGCTTTTTGATATCGGCTTCGCTCATATTTTTTATGCTCTCACTAAAAATTTCAGCAGCCTTTGGTACGGCTGTGGTCGCGGCATTGTTTATCGACTTGCTAAGGTCCTGCGCCCACTTCTCGCCGCCTACTTTTTTGGCTAAATTTGACGCCATTTCAAGGCTTTTTGGAAGTGGAATTTTAGCTGTGGCATTGTTTATAAAGCCCTCTTTTGAAAGCTCGCTAACAGCGGCATTTAGTGCCTCGCTAACTAGGCTTTTATAATCGCCACTTGATGCGTGAGTGGCTATTTTGACGCCTTTATTTATCATATCATCCATATTTGTGGCTTGTAAATTTAAAGCAAGCGCGCCACAAAGAATAACAAGAGATCTTTTCATCTTCTCTCCTTTTTAAAATTTAAAGCAAAATCATACAAAAAATATCTAAACACTTAAAATAAATTTAATCTTTTTGCACTAGAATTCACCCTTTTTTTCTAAAGGGAGATTATGCAACTTTTACTTCTTAGCTTCGCTCTTAGTATGGATAGTGCAGCACTAAATATGGCAAATGGTGCAAGGTATAAAAATTTAGCTCTTAATAAAATTTTATTTATTGCTTTTATACTTGGTTTTTTTCAGTTTCTTATGCCGCTTCTTGGCTATCTTTTAGGTGTTAGTTTTGCAAAATTTATAAGCTCGGTTGATCATTTCATCGCATTTTTTATACTTTGCTTTCTTGGTTTTAGAATGTTTAAAGAGGCCTGTAGCAAAGAGGAGTGTGAGTATCTTAAGATAGGATTTAAGACCATTTTGTATGGGGCGTTTGCTACTAGTGTGGATGCTCTTGCCGTTGGTGTCACACTTAGCTTTGAAGAGATAAATATCTTTCAAAGCTCGCTCATCATCGGTGTAGTCTGCTTTGCATTAAGTTTGATTGCTTTTTATATAGGTAAATTTATGGGTGAAATTTTAGAGAAAAAGGCACTCTTTTTGGGAGGAGCGATATTAATTTTTCTAGGTTTTAAAATTTTAATAACGCATTTAATTGAGAACGGCACAGTTCAATAAAATTTAAAATAACAATTAAAAATAATATTTAAGATTAACTATATTTTAAAGCTTATATGGATAAGATTTTGATTTTTAGAAGTGGTGACCCATACGAGACTCGAACTCGTGTTACCGCCGTGAAAGGGCGATGTCCTAACCGCTAGACGAATGGGCCACATGTCGGTTATGAAGTTGGGATTATATTTCTTTTATACTTAATTTTAGATTAATAAGGAAAAATTTTTGAAAAAATTTTTATTTACTTTGTTGTCTGTTTTTATTTTTACAGGCTGCGTGGCTACTAAAACACCGCAAAATTCACAAGCTTTTCAAGTTACTTTATTTTCTCCGATGATCAAGATAAATGATGTTGGATTTTTCCATAAATATAAAAATGAGCTAAATTTGCAAATTTATAGCTCTGGCGTAAACACCGCAAACATAAACATAAGAGATAAAATTTGCATAAATAGCGCTTGTTTTAATAAGACTGAGTTTAATGAGAAATTTTTTCTAGCCCCACACTATGAGAGCCTTTTTGAAGAAATTTTGCAAAAAGAAAAGATTTATGATGGTAAAGGCTTGATAAATACGGAGTGTGGTTTTAGTCAAGATCTAAGTTCATATTTTATAAAATACGAGGTTTGCGACAACTACGTCAAATTTATAGATAGCAAAAATAAAATAAGAGTGATAATAAAAGAGTTAAAATGAGATATATCGGAGCTCACGTAAGTGCGGCTGGGGGCGTGTTCAACGCTCCATTAAATGCTGCAAAAATAGGAGCAAATGCCTTTGCGCTTTTTACAAAAAATCAACGCCAGTGGAATGCAAAAGAGCTAAGTGCTAGTGAAATAGAGCAGTTTAAAGAAAACCTAAAAATTTCTGGCATAAGCACAAAGCATGTTTTGCCACACAGTAGTTACTTGATAAATTTAGGCCATCCGGATGAGGAGGCAAGAGCAAAGTCGCTTGAAGCCTTTGTGGATGAGATAGATCGCGCCAGTAAGCTTGGGCTAGAGCTTTTAAATTTTCATCCAGGCTCACATCTAAAACAAATAAGCGAAAAAGAGTGCTTAGATAATATCGCAAACTGCATGAACGTGGCACTTAAACGCACAAGCGGTGTAAAGCTAGTCATCGAAAATACAGCTGCACAAGGCTCAAATTTAGGCTTTAGTTTTAAGCAGATTGCTTATTTGATAGAGCGAGTAGACGATGAGAACAGAGTTGGTGTTTGCTTTGATACCTGTCACGCATTTGCTGCTGGATATGATCTAAGAAGTAAAGAGGCCTACGCTAAAACGATGGGGGAATTTGATGCGATCATTGGCTATAAATTTTTATCCGGCATGCATTTAAATGATGCAAAATTTGCCCTCGGCTCGAAAAAAGATAGACACGAGAGTCTTGGCAAGGGTGAGCTTGGATTTAGTGCTTTTAAAAATATAATAAATGATGATAAAATAGGCGAAATTCCTTTAATATTAGAGACGATTGACGAGAGTATTTGGGAAGACGAGATAAAAATTTTAAGAAATTTCGAAAAGGAAAAACTATGAAAAAAGTGCTATTAAGCATTATTATGGCATCTACTTTGCTAAATGCTGGAGGTTATAAGGTTCCTGAGCAAAGTGCTGATTCTTTAGGTCTTGCTGCTAGTAACGTAGCCTTTAGTTTTGGAGCTGATGCGGCGTATTTTAACCCTGCAAATATGATGTTTTTAGATGGACGCCATCACATAGAAAGTACCCTTGGCTGGTTTCATATAAATAAGCTTGAGTTTAAAAGTGATAGTGGCAAAAGCTATAGATCAGAAAAATTTGACTCGCTAGCTGGTACATTTAGTTTTGTAACGCCAGAAATTTATGAAAACTGGAAATTTGGTTTAGCTCTTGCCGTTCCTGCTGCTGTTGGTGTATCATGGGAGGATCCAGCTACTGCATTTACCGCTAAAAGGTTTAAGCTGCAAGTTGTTGAGTTAAATCCAACCGTAGCTTACCGCATAAACGATAAACTTGCCGTTGCTCTTGGTGCTAGAGGTGTTTACACCAAAGGTAAGATAGCAAGTGACTTTGGACAGATAGGCTACAGAGAGATAAAAGGCGATGGTATGGGCTATGGCTATAATGTTGCACTTACTTATAGACCTATTGAGGATTTGAGCTTTGCCGTTACTTACCGCTCAAATGTAAATTTAGAACTTAAAGGCCATACAGATGCTGATTTTAACGGAGCACTATCTCCTATAAGCTATCATGGTAAAACAAAAGTTGAGATCCCACTTCCTGCACAGCTTGTACTTGCAACTGGATATAAATTTAGCGATTTTACTCTTTTGCTAGCTTTTGAGAGGACGTATTGGTCTAAATTTAAAGGCTATGACTTTGAATACATGGATAAAGGTCCAGCTCACTCGCATCCAGCTTTTGCAAGATTCATGGATGATCCAGTCATAAAAAATGCAAAAGATACAAATACGTATAGACTAGGCCTTGCCTATGATGTAAATGAAAAATTTAGACTAATGGCTGGCTTTGCCTATGATGAAGACATTACAAGTAGCAATTATACTGGCTTAGAGCTTCCAAATACTACATCTAAGGTGTATTCTTTTGGAGTAAATTATAAATTTACACCAAATCTTGAAATGGCACTTGGATATGTTTATCAACATCGTGACAAAAAGCATGCAACAAGTATTTCAACAGCTAATGGAAAAATGTCAGGGGAATTTGATACTGGTACGATCCAAATCCTTGGTACGACTTTTAAATATACATTTTAGTTAGGGTCAAGAATGCGATACTCTTATAATAATTTTTATGAAATTTTAACCAAAGTAGCAAAGGAAAATCCAAATCAAGTAGTTCTTTTTGAAGAAAAAGAGAAGCTAAAATATCGCGAATTAAAGCAAAATGTCGATAAAGTGGCAGCGTATTTGCAACTTGCTGGAATAAAATTTGGTGATAAAGTAGCTATGGCGGTTACAAACTCGAAAGAATTTATCATTTCATATTTGGCTATAACGGCTATTGGCGGTATCGCAGTGCCTATGAATACTTTTTTAAAAGCAAACGAGTTTGAATATATCATAAATGATTGCGGTGCAAAGGTGCTTTTTGCGTCTAGCTCGCTTGCAAAAGAGTTAATCGCATTAAATGAGCTTGAAATTTTAAGAAAGATAATCTGGATCGGAGCAATACCAAAGAAACTTCAAAGTGCTTCAAAAGATGAATATATAGACACTGATGAAGAGTATGGCGAGAGCGCGTATCTTACTTCAACACCTCAAATTTCAAAAGAGGATATGAGTAAGGGCTATGAAAATAATGGTCTTGTTAAAAACGTAAATTTTGCAGAAACTCTAAATCATAAATATGCTCTTAGTATCGCAAAGCATCCGAAAATAGATGATTTAATGCATATAATTTATACTTCAGGCACTACTGGCAAGCCAAAGGGTGCGATGATAAGCTATAAAAATATCTTTTCAAATTTAATTGGAGCTCATGATCGTTTTATTGTTAAAACGAGCGATAGGTTTATTGTATTTTTGCCTATGTTTCATAGTTTTACGCTAACTGCAATGGTGTTGCTTCCGATATTTGCGAGTGCATCGATGGTACTTGTAAAGTCAGTATTTCCGTTTTCAAATGTACTAAAACAAACTTTGCTAAAGCGTGTAACCGTATTTTTAGGAATTCCAGCCATCTATACAGCTATTGGTAAGGCAAAAATTCCTTGGTATTTTAGATGGTTTAACCGCATTAGATTATTTGTAAGCGGTGCAGCTCCGCTTGCAAAGCAGACGATAGATGACTTTAGAGTGAAATTTCCGCGTGCAACACTTGTCGAGGGATATGGCCTTAGTGAATGCTCACCTGTCGTAGCTGCAAATTTATATGATAAACAAAAGCTTTTAAGTGTAGGGCCTGTGCTTGATGGCTATGAGGTAAAGATCGTAAATGATGAGATGATGGAGCTTCCAGTTGGCCAGATCGGCGAGATCATTGTAAAGGGCGACTGCGTCATGCAAGGCTACTATGGTATGCCAAGCATCACTGATGAGACCATAATAAACGGCTGGTTAAAGACCGGAGATCTTGGAAAAGTCGATGAAGAGGGCTTTATCTATATAGTTGATCGTAAAAAAGACCTTATCATATCAAAGGGCATTAACATCTATCCGCGCGAGATAGAAGAGGTTATTTATAAACTTGAAGCAGTTGAAGCAACAGCGGTAATTGGCGTAAAAGACGTACATGCAGACGAAGAGGTCGTCGCTTTCATACAAGTAAAAGATGGTATGGATCTTGATGAAAAGACAGTAAGAGAGCATTTGAAGAAAAATTTAGCGAATTTCAAGATACCAAAGAGTATCTATTTTGCCGAAGAGTTGCCTAGAAATGCTACTGGCAAGGTATTAAAACGTGTATTAAAAGAACAAATAGAGCAGATGAAGGATAAATTTTAGTGAAATACTTGCTTGATTTTTTAAACCAGGACCTCAAAAAAAGCAAAATTTACGAGCTGATAAAGTGCGGCGATGAAGAGGGAGAAATTTTAAAATATCTAAGTAAAGCTTATGTGCAAGGAACGGCTAATATGAGCGTTTTTGAGCTACTTGGGGCAGTCTTTGGCACACAAAATGATAAGCAGCTTTTGTATCTAAAATTTATAAAAAATTTGCTTGATAGCGGTTGGATTGTACAAAATTATAGTCTTTTTAAAATACCTGAGAGTACACAAAGGGCTTCAGCTCAAGGGCTTCTTTCGTTGCTTCATTCTGAAATTTCTCTATCAGCCACATTTTTAAAAATTCTTGAAGATGGCAACGCTGATATAAATTTACCAGAGCTTACGCCATATGAGGATCATTTGGAGTATTTAAAAGATCAGTTTTTAAAGATAGAGCTCTACTCAAAGGCTGCGATATTTGAAGGTGGCTCAAATGACGCTAAAAAGCGGATAAACGAGCAAATTTCTGAGCTTACAAAGCGCATAAATGAGCGCGTAAAACTAAGTAAGATTAGCCTAAAAATAGAGCAAATTTTTAAAGAAAACTCGCTTGATGAAAAAGAGCAGATCATCTTCTTAGCCCTTTTAAAAGAGGAGTACGCGGGCGACTTTGAAAATGGGCGTGATCTAAACACGCTAATTGGACTAATAAGCAAAGACGAGCTTGAACGCATCAAAAATCGCACGCTTTTAGAGGATGGCTCAAGGCTAATAGAGGGTGCGCTCATTGACTACGACGAGGTCTTAAACGCTTATGGCAACGTTAGCAAGAGCTTTTTTATAAATGAAGAAATTTTGCAAAGCATAATGCATCCAAAAAATGATAAAAATAGCAAGAAAATCAAGATCGAAAGCCTGGTAAAAGAGCAAGAAATTTTTGAGCTAATAGAGCCAGTAACCAGCCTAGAAGACGTCGTGCTAAATGAGAAGACAAAGCAGCTTTTAAGCACGATACTAAAGCAAGTCGATAAAAAAGTACTCGCTAGACTTAGCAGCTGGGGCATAAAAACTAGAAAAAATATAGACGCCAAGATCATCTTTTACGGTGAGCCTGGCACTGGTAAGACGATGAGCGCTGTTGGGCTTGCAAAGAGCCTAAAGAAGCAAATTTTAAGCTTTGACTGCTCAAAAATTTTAAGTAAATATGTCGGAGAGAGCGAGCAAAATGTAAGGAAAATTTTTGATACTTACAAAGAAATTTGCAAAAAAAGTGGCAGCGAGCCGGTGCTTTTGCTAAACGAGGCAGATCAATTTTTAAGCACGAGAGTGGAGAGCTCGAGCGGAGCTGAAAAGATGCATAATCAAATGCAAAATATCTTTTTAGAACAGATCGAGCGCTTTGAGGGTGTGTTGATCGCCACGACAAATTTTTTGCAAAGCCTTGACGTGGCGTTTTCTAGAAGGTTTGACTATAAGATCGAGTTTAAGAAGCCTGATTTTAATGGCAGGCTCGCCATTTGGCGTAAAATTTTGCCTGAGAACGCGAGCTTTGAAGATGGCTTTAGTGTTGAAAGGCTGGCTGAGTTTAACCTAAGTGGCGCACAGATCGTCCTTGCACTAAAAAATACTGCTTTGAAAGTGGCGATAAAAGATGATGGGATTTTTACCTTTGAGGACTTCAAAACCACGATAGAGCGTGAGCTAAACTCAAGCTTTGGCGAGGATAAAAAGATGGGATTTGGCTCTTAATCTCTTCCAAATTTTACTATCTCGTGTGGCTATACGCTTTTGCCAAGAGGTAAAGTCTAAAGTGCTAGGGATTACTGGACTAAACGTAAAATTTTGATTTTATAATTAAATTTGCGCTATGACTGCCACCAAAATTTATAGCAAGACAGATATCAGTATATAGATACTTAGTATAAATTTAGCTTGTTCGCCTGTCTCAAATTTACTACCGCAGATTTTGTAAGTGGGTAAGTTTTTGTAAAACCCAAATTTTGAAATTAGCCCACTTTGTTATCATTGTTTGGAATGCGTATGGTACTTAGAAAGAGTTTTTAATACTTTGTCGTTTTACATAACACAAAAACCGTCCTTACGAAGTTTAAAATAAAAAGTCCCATAAATTTCAAATTCTCTTTCATGGTGTTTGTAGCAGCGCTTTTTGAAGTCAAAAAAGAGATGAGAAAATAGAAATTTATAGGTCTTTGAGTGCAATCCTTACACCAAAAACAAAGAATTAGTACATGATCACTTTAAAAATTAGTATAAAATTTTGATTATATTTTTAGTAGCTAAATTTTATAAAAAGGCTTATAAATTTTAGAAATTTACTGATTGATCTTATCGAGCAGCTCTTCAACCTCTTCAAGTGCAAAGACCTCTTCTGAGCTTTGTTTCAAGAAATTTTCCATAAATTCTTTCTTTGAGATCGCAAGGTCAAGCTCCTTGTCACTACCCTTTTGATAAGCACCGATACGAAGTAAGACCTCGTTTTCTTTTAAAAGCGAGTAAAGGCGCTTAAATTTCATCGCATTTAGCTTATGCTCTTTACTGATCACATCGCCCATGACACGCGAGGCTGAGTTTTGGATGTTGATAGGTGGGTAAATTCCAAAGTCCGTTAACTCGCGGCTTAGCACGATGTGTCCGTCTAGGATAGAGCGGCTTTGGTCAGCTATCGGATCGCTCATATCATCGCCTTCAACTAGCACGGTGAAAAATGCCGTGATACTGCCCTTGCCTTCCTCTTTGCCGGCGCGCTCCATTAGCTGTGGTAAGAGCGTGAGTGAGCTTGGTGGATAGCCTTTTGATGTAGGTGGCTCGCCAAGCGCAAGGCCGATCTCACGCTGTGCCATCGCAAAACGCGTGATGCTATCCATGATAAAAAGCACATCATTGCCCTGCTGTTTGAAGTACTCAGCCACGCTCATCGCACAAAATGCGCCATATTTTCGCATGAGCGAGCTGTCATCGCTGGTCGCTACGATGATGACCGTACCCTCCAAGTCGCCGCCTAGGTTTTTTTCGATAAATTCGGGCACCTCACGGCCACGCTCGCCTATTAGTGCGACTACTTTTATCGGTGCTAGCGTATTTTTTACGATCATACCCATAAGGGTTGATTTGCCCACGCCTGAACCTGCAAAAATTCCCAGCTTTTGCCCTTTACCACAAGTAAGCAGTCCATCTATCGTCTTTATACCAACGCTAAATGGCTCATTTATAAGCCCCCTTTTCATCGCATCTATCGGCGCTCTCATGATCGGCATGTACTCGGTCGTATCGATCGTTCCTTTACCATCTATGGGCTTCATAAATGGATCAACCACGCGCCCAAGCAAATTTGGCCCCACCGGTATGCTCATGCCCTGATCGCTCTCATAGACGAAGTCGCCTATCCTAAATCCCTCAACAAAGCCAAATGGACTAATGTAAGCGCCATCTGTCTTTATCTGTGTAACCATGCCAAGACCATTTTTACTCTTATCTTTTGCAACTATACGCACGATGTCCCCGATGCTTGGACGAAGCCCAGTGATCTCGATAGTTGTAGCTGTGATTTTGGTTATGATGCCAAAGGTGTTTGAGAGTTTCACACCCTCTTTAAGCTTTAAATTTATATGCTCTAAGCTCAAAAATGCGTTTCCCTAGGAGAGTTTATAAGCGAGAAAAATTCTCGTCTTGTGTCTGCGTTTTTGATAAAGCACCCTCTAAGTGCTGAGGTCGTGGTGGTTGAGTTTATCTTTTGCACACCTCTCATCTCAACGCACATATGCCTAGCCTCGACAACTACTCCAACTCCTTTTGGAGCTATTACGTCCTCAAGTGCTTTTGCGATCTGCTCAGTCATCTGCTCTTGGATTTGCAAGCGTCTTGCGTAGATATTTACCATGCGTGGAATTTTACTAAGCCCAACGACCTTGCCATTTGGGATATACGCCACATGCACGCGGCCAATAATAGGCAACAAATGGTGCTCACAAAGGCTGTAAAATTCGATGTTTCGCATGAGAACCATTTCGTTATTTGAGCTAGTAAAAAGTGCGTCACCAAGGACCTCTTTTGGATCTTCATCATATCCGCTAGTTAGAAATTTAAACGCTTTAAAGACACGCTCAGGAGTTTTTAAAAGCCCCTCTCTGTTTGGATCCTCGCCTATAATCGTTAGCATATTTTTAACCGAATTTTCAAAACTCTCTTGCATAAATTTTCTCCATAATTTTATTGCTAGATTCTACGTTAAAACGCCTTTTATATCTATAAAAATTTACAAATTTACAATGAAATAAGGAAAATTCTGCTATATTTTGGGCTAAAAATTTGTATTCATAAAGGAATTAGATGGAAATCAAAACAAAAGCTCTAGATAGCGTAAATACCCTAGCTAGCACAACTATAAGTGCAGATGCTATAAAATCTAGTGTAGAGAAACTAGCAAAAAAAGCAGCAAAAACTATGAAAGTAGATGGCTTTAGACAAGGCCATGTGCCAGTCGCTGTCGTGCTAAAACGCTACGAGAAAGAGCTAACAAACGACGCTGAGCAAGATGTCTTAAGAGATGTTGTTGATGAGGCTATAAAACAAGCAGGCAAGAAAAACGATGACCTTATCGGCGAGCCTATCGTTTCAAAATTTGATAGAAAAGATGGTAAGATCGATGTTGAGCTAACAGTTTCATTTAAACCAAGCGTCGATGTGAGCGGCTATGAGAGTTTGATACCTGAGTTTTCAAACCCACGCGTTTTGAAAAAAGATATCGATGAGAAAAAAGCTGAACTTCTAAAAATGATAGCTCCACTTGAAAAAGTAGAAGGCAAAAGAGGCCTAAAAGTTGGCGATTTTGCTAAATTTGACTTTGAAGGCTTTGTTGATGGCGTTGCATTTGATGGTGGCAAGGCTGAAAACTATGTGCTTGAGATCGGCTCAAATCAATTTATCCCAGGCTTTGAAGATGGCATGGTAGGCATAAAAGCTGGTGGCGAAAAAGATATCGAGGTTAAATTCCCAGAAAACTACGGAGCTGCACATTTAGCTGGTAAAGACGCTATCTTTAAAATAAAACTTCATGAAATTCAAGAGAGAAAAATTCCTGAAAAACTAGATGAAGAGATGCTAAAAACTTTACTTCCAAATGAAGAAAAACCAACTGAAGAGTTACTTGATGAGCGTATAAAAGAGCAAATCCGTCAAGAGAAAATTTATAAGCTTATAAATGATGAGCTTAAGCCAAAATTTGCTGAAGCTGCGGTTGAGAAATTTAAATTTGACGTGCCAAAAAATATCGTCGAGCAAGAGATCGATATGCAGTTTAGAAACGCATGGAGCTCATTTACTCCAGATGATATGAAAAAATTTAGAGAGGACAAAGATGCTCTTTCTAAAAAACGTGACGAGTTTAGAAAAGACGCTGAAAATAGCGTTCGTTTAACTTTCATTATCGATGAGCTAGCTCGCGTAAGAGGCGTGAAAGTAAGCGATCAAGAGGTCGTTCAAGCGATCTATTTTGAGGCGTATAGAAGCGGTCAAGATCCAAAAGCACACCTTGAGATGTACCGCAACCAAGGCATGCTTCCAGCTATAAAGATGTCAATGATCGAAGAGAAGCTATTTAGTGAGCTCTTTAACAAAGAAAAAGACGAGAAAAAAGCAAGTAAAAAAGAGAAGGCCGAGTAATGAGCTATTACGTTCCTGTCGTAGTTGAAAGAACTAGTAGAGGTGAGCGAAGCTATGATATATACTCCCGTCTTTTAAAAGACAGGATCGTTATGCTAAGTGGTGAGATAGAGGACGGCATGGCCGCTTCTATTGTCGCCCAGCTTCTATTTTTAGAGGCTGAAGATCCAGATAAAGATATCTATCTATATATAAACTCACCAGGTGGCGTTATAACAAGTGGCTTTAGCATCTATGATACGATGAATTACATAAAGCCAGATGTTTGCACGATCTGTATCGGCCAAGCTGCTAGCATGGGTGCATTTTTGCTAAGCTGTGGCGCACCAGGTAAAAGGTATGCACTGCCAAATTCTCGCATCATGATACATCAACCACTTGGCGGTGCTAGAGGACAAGCGACTGATATCGAGATACAAGCTCGTGAAATTTTGCGTATGAAAGAGATTTTAAACGGAATTTTGGCCAAAAATACAGGCCAAAAGCTAAGTAAGATCGTAAAAGATACTGAACGTGACTTCTTTATGAGTTCGGCCGAAGCCAAAGAGTACGGACTTGTTGATAAAATTTTGGAGAAAAGTTTTAAATAAGGCCCAAAGTGATAAAGATAGATAATGCACCAGACCCTAAGAAAAAAGCGGTTGAGGTAAAACATATTCTAGAAAAAGAAAAGGTAGATATCTACAAATTTTCAGAAAATGTTTTGCATGAATTAAGCGATGATAATGTTCCATCTACGCCAAATAATTACTCTATTTATTTTGAGAAAATGCTTGATGGAGAGCCTGATGAATTTAGAAAAGAGATCGGTGATATGATAGTCATAAATTCCGAGATCTCAGTACCATCAGGCAGTAATATCTCTATTGAAAAAGAGATAAAGCAGGGATTTATCCAGATAAAAAGCATGCTTCAAGCCGTGGTGCTAATCTATAAAAATTTAGGCATCATGAGAGGCCTAGTGCAAAAGCGCATGGATGCACTCAAAAATAATACAAATATCCTAGCTCTTCAAAATGTTTTAAGCGCATTTAATCATGACCTAATAAAATTAAACAGCCTTATGGATAAGCATCTTGATGTCATTAAAGTAAGCTATGACGAAGTAGCTAAAATGCTTAAATCTATTGAAGAGCAGTCGATTTATGATACGACATATGACGTCTATAATAAAAAATTTCTAGTAGCCACAGTGCAAAGTGAAGTAGAAGCTGTTAAAAGATATGGCTATAACGCATCATTTTTACTTGTAAGAGCAGAAGATAGATTTACAAATCGTGTTAAAAATTTAAAAGAGCGAAACAATATGTATAAAGCTATATCACAGCTTCTTTTAAGAACTTCTAGAAGAAGCGATATAGTAGCTCATTATGGTGATGGCTGTTTTGCTATGGTTATGAAATATACTGATGAAAATGGTACAAAACAAGCCGGTAGCAGAATTTTAAATATGCTTTCATCTATACCTTGGAAGATAGATGGTAAAGAGTGCAAGCTTGATATCCAAGTGGTTTCAAGCATGATAACAAAAACAAGAAGTGCTGAAGAACTAATCTCTTACTCGTTAGATCAACTAATACTAACACAAGATGATGAGCAGCCTATATTTTTGGGTGAATAAGTAGGAGTTTGAGCTTGATCTTAGAGGTTTTATCTTATCCAAATAAAAAGCTTTATGAAGTCTCAAAAGAGGTTAAAATTTTTGATGAGGAACTTCACAAACTACTTGATGATATGTATGATACGATGATTGCAAAAGAGGGCATCGGCCTTGCTGCTATTCAGATAGGTGTTGCAAAAAGAATTTTTATTATAAATTTAGCCAATGATGAAGGCGTACAAGATAAAGAAAATTTAATCGAAATCATAAACCCAAAATTTGAACTACGTGAGGGTGAGTGTGTCTATCAAGAGGGCTGCCTTAGTGTGCCTGGATATTATGAAGATGTAAAAAGAAATGAGGTTGTAGCCATAAAATATCAAGATCGCTTTGGCAAAGAGCAAAGCTTAAAGGCTGATGGGCTTTTAGCTATTGCTATCCAGCATGAAAATGATCATTTAGATGGACATCTTTTTATAGAAAAAATCGGCTTTAATAAACGTAAAAAATTTGATAAGGAATACAAAAAGCAAAAAAAAGAAAAAGCTTCATGAAGTCTTTAAGATGTGCTACTTACGGAGATGGGCTAAAGATAATTGATGTTGAGTCTATCTTCTCTCGCGGACTTCCTGGTTTTAGCATCGTTGGGCTTGCAAGCACAAGTATAAAAGAGAGCACAGAACGCGTAAAGGCAGCACTTCTAGCACTTGATTTTTCCTTCCCAGCACAAAAGATAACCATAAATTTATCCCCTTCAGATCTGCCAAAAAGTGGCTCACATTTTGACCTGGCTATCGCTCTTCTTATAGCTCTTCAAAAGGCAAAAAGCTTAGAGAAAATTTTTGTCTTTGGCGAGCTTGGACTTGATGGAAGTGTAAAAAGCACAGCAAATTTATTCTCAATCCTTCTTTTTTTAAGCACGCAGGTAAAAAACGTAAAAGTCTTAGTACCAAAAGAGATAGCGCAAAAAGCTTCAATGATCCCAAATTTAGAGATTTATGCGGTTAGTGCCTTAGAAGAGGCGATTAGGTTTTTTAATGACGCAGAATTTGCAAAAAGTATACATTTTACCGCCACTCATGAGTTATTTTCAAATGTGATAGAAATTTCTGGCAAAAGATATGTCCCAAATTTAAATTACGAGCTTGATTTTAAGGATGTTTTGGGTCAGGATCGCGCCAAAAGAGCCTGCGTCATCGCAGCTGTTGGTATGCACAATATTTTATTTGAAGGTAGCCCAGGAAGCGGCAAAAGTATGTGCGCAAAACGCCTAGTTTATATCATGGCGCCACAAAGCCTAGAGGAGGTGCTAAAGTCTGCCGCTTACCGCTCTTTAAACCTTCAGGATAGCGATTTTACAAGCACTAGAGCCTTTCGCTCGCCCCATCATACTTCAACCAAAAGCTCGATCTTTGGAGGAGGCTGTGAAATTCAATAAAAGTTGCGAATAGTTCAATAAAAGTTGCGAACATATGTTGTTTTTTATAATTTATAAAAATACTTTATTTTAAAAGGATTATTTAATGATCTTTTATATATAAATTTTTAAGCTTAGAATAGAACAAAATAGATTCTAAGGAGTGCTCAGAGGGCTTTGGGTAATGAATGAAAGTGTGATTTTACAAGATTTGATATTGACAAAATTACCAAAAAATAAAAAGTTGGTTGTCTTTTCATATGGAGATATTTATCAAAACGAAACGAATTTTAGTATCCCAATCATTTTAAAAGAGATATTCAAAGAAAAACCCGAATATTTTCTATCTTTTTTCAATTTAAAAGAAATTTGTGCTTTCCCGTTGGGTACCGTTGTTGAAAACCAGCAAAAAAACGGAACTAGCGCAGGAGATATTCGCAATTTTCAAATAAGTGTCGGCGATGGATTGCTGGTGACCAAAAATCTTAAGAACATACCTATTTTAGATGAGTTTATGAGTGAGCTACCTGAAAAAATAGGTAAATATAATGTTGGCTGGCATAAAAATCAGCAAAAATATTCAACCTTTAAAGATAATTTATCTGGAAGAATTGTTATTTTTCCACATTATGAAATCGCAAGATATTTTTACTTTACATCAGCATCGATGACTAGACAAATCATGTCGGAGACTCAGGGGCAAAATAGTTCATTGGATGGTCTTTATAAAAGAGCAACATTAGATAATGGGATTGGTGAGATATACTTAAAATTCAATGCGAATAATATTGATGCAGAAAATATATATAGATTTGTTATAGACAAAAGAGCTAATAATATGTGGCTGCAAATAAGAAGAGATATGGTTGCTAGCAAAATATTATCTGAGCATAGGAAACAAAGTGCTAACTTTGTGGGCTCGCCAAATACGATGACTATTCAAGCAAATTTTCCAGTACCTGGAAAAATAAATTTTAAGGCAAGAGTTAAGGTATTAAGTGATGGATCATTGCTTGTTTTAAAAATCTTGCAAGAAAATTCGTTTTATCCATTTGAACAGCTTAAAGTTATTAGAGAGCTTCCTGGAGGAAAAAAAGATATAATAGGTGTGATAAAAAGCACAAAGCTGTCCAAGAAAGATTTAACGAATCAACTCAATGAAAAAACCCCCAATATTTTACATAGTTCAGTAAGTATAGTAGATAAAGATGAGGATGCTAATTTAGAGGCAAAGTTAGATCTGTTCAATAAAACTATTGAATTTGAAACGATTACAGAAGAAGACCAAAGTAGAGAAATAGTACGAGGAAGTGATAAATTACAGGAGGACAAATTAGATCTAAGCTCAAACGACGCGGGAGTACAGGGCGATCTAAATACTACAGAGGGGCACTTGAAAAAAGAAGACGAGGATAGTGAGCAAGAAACCGGAAGTTATGTAACTATTGAAGACATAAAAGCTATGTTGATGTATTGCTCTGATATTTATTGCGATTTTTCATACAAAATTTTACAATGCGAGGACTTGCCTCAAAAACCAAAAAACTATCGAGGAAGGCATGCGTGGAAGAGGGCTACAATGTTGGATGGAGTGACTCCTAGAAAGTATATAGTGGTTGAGATATACTACAAAAATTGTAGGTACATTATTCTTGAGATACAAAAAGACAAATTGTTAGAAACGCTTAGTACGCTTTTAATTAGGGATTATTATAATAGTATAGATGAGGCTATCGTGCAAGAAATAGTCACAAACATTGCAAAAACGAGTAATAGTTGGTTGCAGGATTTAAAATTTAAAATGACCAAATATTATTTATACCATCCATATGATGCACGCGAGAAAAAGATACAAGATTGGGGCAAGAGGTTAAAATGCGTACTGGAGAGATATCAAGAAAAATGACTCATTATAATATAATCTATAAATACGAATAAAAATTAATAGATAGAGGTTGCATGCCCGTAAA
Source organism: Campylobacter concisus (assembly GCF_902460665.1). Lineage (GTDB taxonomy): Bacteria > Campylobacterota > Campylobacteria > Campylobacterales > Campylobacteraceae > Campylobacter_A > Campylobacter_A concisus_AL. The sequence continues at coordinate 76,614 of NZ_CABPUR010000005.1, forward strand.
CGACAAAAATAAAAAAGCTTTTAGTTATAGTTGCGTGGATAGGAGTGACAGGAAATTTATATATAAAAATTTTAATAAATCATGCAGCTATAAAACCAATTTTTCCGGCACTATATTTGACGGCACCTCTTTTGTTGGAACAAAATTTAAATTTTGCAGTTTTTATGAAGCCCAAATAAGATCTTGTTTATTAAATGGAACGCTTTTTAGAAAATGTAATTTAACGGATGCACTTTTTGAAGATTCAATTATTTCATCTTCGGTTTTCAAGGAGTGTAAAATTAAAAATTGCAAATTTTATAATTGTAAAATAGTATGCACAAGCGGCTTATCAAAAATTATTAGTAAAAGAAATTTAAAAAATACCGAAATATTAACAGCTTTTCCTAGTAGTAATAATTATAGCAAAGAGCTATTAAAGGCTTTTGATAAACTTCGCAATAACCGCTTTATAAAAAATTCTAGCGTATTATTTCAAAAAAGAGATGCAATAAATACACTATCGGTCGATATATTGGTATCAGAATTTGGTGAAAATTTTCTAGTAAATAATTTATCAAGCCTTAATCATATATCTTGTGATTTTCATACATTGAGCTATATTAAAAAAATATTGTATAAAAAACAAAAAAATGATACAATAAATGAACTCGGTTCTATTGCCACACAGGGCCCTATAAGCTAATCAAACACTCGTCTACGGACTGATGCGAGTTAAAGGTGTTTGTAATACAAAAATTAGCGGAGGTGCTACCTATGGTATCAGATGTTTTAACAATTGCTTCTTTTTTTGCATTAATGTGCTATAAAACCTTGCATTACATTGGCTCTGTGTTTAGCAATAGGATGTATTTTTTAATAATGCGTAAAAGCCTAGCATCATAGACGATGTAATATATCAGGCATCTTAAAGAATTGCCATCGTATCCCGTATGCTCAAATATCACTAACTATAAATATATGATATTTTTAAGACCAATCCAAATTTATTGACCATAACAGTTAATTATAAAATTATCATTTATCTACTCTTATGAAAGCCCAGTTCATATATTCTTGTTTTTGCTCAAAGTGGTTGCCGTTAAAGTACTTATTGAGATTATAAACTTCCGGCTCCGTAAGCTCTCTCGAAAGTCCCCATTGTATTTTTTTAACAAGATCGTCGATAGTTTCAGGTATTCCGTCACCGCATGAAGTTTGTATATACTCTAGCTTTGGAAGATATCCCATTTGGAATAAAATATTTATTAAATATATAAAGTCTGGTCTTTTTTCAATGTTGCTCCCAAGAGCATTTAAAACGTCTTCATTAATGAAACTACCGACCTTAAAAGTAATATAAAGGGCTTTTTTCGTCTTTGAAAGTAATTTCTCTAGGGCTTGTTTTAAGTCATCTACGTCAAGGCAACGAGATGCAAATGTAATATCGCACTCAGGTATGTCGCTAAAGTCGTCTTCGAATGCTTTTTGCGCGAATTCAATATTTTTACAATTAAAATCCCGAGAGTTTTGTTCTGCGAATTCTAGCATTTTCGACGAAAAATCATAACCGTAAATTTTATCTACCTTATTTGCTGCAGCTATGCTTAATGCTCCGGCACCGCATGCGAAATCAAGAAGCGTTCTTGCGCCATCAAAATCGACTCTTGAGATAAAGTCTTTAACATAGTCGCTCTTAAGTACGCTCTCGCTAAAGCTTGCTGCCTTAACGTCCCATTTGGCTACTGATTTCCTAATAAAAGAGCTATTTGTTCTTTGCTCCTTATAAAGCTTATTAAAATCCAGCCTATCGTAATTAGAAGGTAATATCATAATTTGTCCTCATATTTTTGATAATCTATTCCGTAAATCTTATCTATATTTGATGGATTTATCAATTCATCGCACTTTCCAAAATCTAGTATCTTGCCGTCTTTTAAAAACAATACTAGATTTGAAACAAATTTAGCGTGACGAGGGTAATGAGTGGTTTGTACGAAAGTATACCCCTCGTCTTTTAGCGTCTTTATCATTTCAAGTAGTTTGATTTGATTGCCGAAGTCAAGCCCGGTCGTAGGTTCGTCCATAAAAATAACTTTGGCGCCTTGTACTAAGGTTCTAGCGATATATGCCAGCTGCCTTTGTCCGCCGCTTATTCTAGTATAAAGTTCATCTTTTAGCTCTAAAATACCCATTCTTTCCAATGCATACTCGGCAAGCTTTTTGTCGGCAAGGCTAAAGTTAGAAAATAAAGACGTTCTGCACAATGCGCCCATTAATACTATGTCAAATACGCTATATTCATATGACGGGGCATGCGTTTGAGGAACGTAGGCTATAAGCCTTGCAAGTTCTTTTTTTTCGTAACCCCTTACGCTTTTACCGCATATATTTACCGTACCCTCGAATTTTAAAAATCCAAGCATAATGCGCAGGAGGGTGCTTTTACCGCTACCGTTTGCGCCCAGAATACTAAGCGTATCGCCTTTTTTGATACTAAAACTTATGCCGTTTAGTATATTCTTATCTTTGTATCCGAATTTTAGATTTCTGATTTCTATCATTAAAAACTCTTTTTAGCTCTACGAAGTACTAGAATAAATATAGGTATTCCAAACAGTGAAGTTACTATACCTATCGGGACTTCAAAAGTAAACATAAGTCTCGAAAAGTTATCGCAAAAGAGTAAAAATATAGCACCTATCATAGCTGAACTAGACAATACGGCGCGATTATCCGCTCCGAATATAAAACGAGCCATATGTGGAACTATAAGACCTATCCATCCGATAATGCCGGCTATCGTTACGCTTAGGGCACTGATAAAAGTAGCAACCAAAATAACGAAAATTTTAACCCTAGCAACATTTATACCCAGACTTTTAGCCTCTTCTTCTCCCAAACTCAGCGCATTTAAATATTTGCCGCTAAAGGCCAACAATAGTATTCCTACAAACATCGGTAGAATCGAGATTTGAATAAAATTCTTCGAAGCAAACCCTAGGCTACCCATTAAAAAATAAGTAATAGCCGGCAATGAGTCGTTTGGATCGGCTGCGTATTTTAATGCTGATAGTAAGGACGTGAAAAGAGAACCGCTAATAACGCCACCAAGAACCAATACTATAATACTACCTGAGCGCGAGTAAAAAGCCGATATACTTAAGGCCGTTAGTACCGCTATAAAACCAAACGCAAAGGTACTAAGCTGAATGAGATATTCGTTTAATCCGAAAAACATTCCTATGGCGGCGCCGAATCCGGCACCGCTTAAAACCCCAAGTATTGATGGACTTACTAGAGGGTTTACAAACATGGCTTGGTATGCTGAGCCAGAAATAGCCAAACTGGCACCTATTATAATGCAGGCCATTATTCTAGGAAGGCGAATTTCCGTTATTAAAGTGTGCATAACTTGATAATTTTTTAAGTCTTCGCCTTTTATAACGGCTTTAAAATACGTTAGATAATCTTCCGCATTAAAGCCGTATTTTCCTATTAGTATCGAAAGTAACATAAACCCTAGCAATAAGATACTTAAAAACGTAAAGGCTTTTTTACTCACCTATAAGCTCTTTTACTTGGTTGTCGCTTACGTCAACCTCTAGGAATAATTTATAAAAGTCCTTAACTTCCTTATTCATATTGAATTTAAATACATCAGGATGAGTTAAATTTATAAGCCATTTAAGCCCTATGAATCTCATAAATGAAGGCGGGCGATCAAACCAAGAAAACGGTTCGCGAGGCAAATAATAAGCTCTTTTATTTTTTACGGCTTTTAGTATTTGCCATTTAGGATCGTCATAGATTTTATCATAAAAGCTCTTCTCGAAAATTAATATAATATCAGGATCGTATTCGGCTATTTGTTCAAAGCTAATTTTGATGTGCCCATAAGCCGTAGCATCCGGGTTTCCGCTGCATTTATGCACATTTTCGGCACCGCTTAGCTCTATAAGCCTAGTGTGCCATGAGCCCTCGCATTCGGTAGCTAGTCCGTCGGGATCTTCGGCATAGTATATTTTAGGCTTAACAACCGAGTTTTTTGCTATATATTCATTAAGCTCTTTTGAAATATCCATGGTTTTTTTAGAATACTCTATTAGCTTTTTTGCTCTATCTTGCTTATCTAAAATTTTGCCCAAAACTTCAAGAGAGTCGATATAGTCTTCTAATTCATAGCCTTTTAAGTACAGCATAGGTTTTTTTATTTCACCCAGGGTTTCTTTGAATTTCTTTTGAGTATTTTTAGAATCAGAATTTACCAGTATCAAATCAGGATCTAGCTTTAAAAGCATTTCCATATTTGGAATTTTGCCTTGTCCGAAAAATCCTCCTACTACCGGCTGATTAATCATGCTCTCCTTTAGGTACGGCTTTTCTCTTTTGCCGAAACTAGAATTTATACCGCTGACTTTCTCGGGGGCAACGGCATATAGCAAAAATAGTAACGGTGGATTACTGGCGTAAACTTTATTTGGGACTCCATTTAAAGTCTGAATATCTACGCTATTTTTTGATATAAATTCATCAATCTGTTCGTTTGTCATAGCAAACGAAATATTTAGAGAAACAAATAATAAACACAAAATATGTTTTAACATGACATTATCCTTTTTTATAAATTTATCTTTAATTATAGAAACAAACTCTTGTCGGGCATCTTACCGCCCAAAAGCTTTGGATTAAACTCAAAAATAGTTTCAAAAAATGACATTATCTCATCTTGCATATCGCGAGCTTTTGTTACCGTCAAATTTGCCCTATCAAATGCATTAACCAGTGCCGGCTCTGGAACCGGTAGATATTCGGCTCCTATTTTGGCAGCGCTTTGCTTATTATCTTTAATCCAAGATAGAGCGTTAGTTAAGTCGCTATGAAGCGTATCAAATAGAGGCAAATTTGCTTTATAAAAATCTACGTCGACTATAATGCCCGCCATCGGAATGTACGGCTTGGTATTAAAGCTTTCTCCCCAGACCTTAGGAATATCTACTCCGTAATGTACCGCTATCCCCATTTTCTTCCCGCGCAGTATGGTTGCTGCCGGAAGAGGTTGAGGGGCGATTAAAATATCATAATCTTTTTGCAAAAATAATCCTGCAGCTTCCGGCGGTGTCTGCGTATACGTAATGTCTATTTTGGAAATATCTATTCCTCGTTTTTTACAAAGCGCTCGTAGAACCAAATCAGGCATATCACCCTTAAAAGGAATTATTAATTTTTTGCCGATAAAATCTTCAAAAGTTTTTATATTCTCATCTTTTACCATGGCTTGTATCGTACCAAGGCTAAGCAAATTTAGCATAGCTAAATTTAAGCCGTGATTTCGCATGTTTGCTCCCACGTTTGATGGCGCCATAGTGATTTTTATTTCCCCATTAGCTACGCCTGCTCGGAGTTGATCCGTACTATTCCAAATGCGTAACCTCACGTCATGAGTCTTTGCTAGCTCGCCTTGTAGGCTTGCTACGGCCATTATAACGCTAGGGATTGCCGGCGCGCCCCACATCGTGAAATTTTCCTTCGCAAAAAGGCTCGGTGCAAGAGCTGTAGCACCAATCGCCGCGCCAAATCCTAAAAAACCTCGTCTATTCATATTGTATCTCCTTGCTATACAGATAGTTGTCTTTAAAAACTAGAGTGGAAGCTGACAAACACCGCCCTCCCCGGCGCGCGCACCACAGGATCAGGATCTAGCGCTCCTACGTGCTCGCCGCTGATAAACTCGGCGTAATCTTTATCAAAGATATTCGTCACGCCAAGCCTCACGCCCCAGCTGTTTTTAAACTCAAATCCGCCGTAAACGTCCATCGTCGTAAAGCTCTTAGCCGCTTCACGCTTGTCGATGCCAAAGCCGGTGGCTTTATCGAAATCTCCTCTATTTTGCTTTGCTACGTAGCGCACCGCCGTGCCGATATTGTAGCTGCCAAAGCTCGCGTAGTCCTTGTAATCAAAGGCCAAATTTGCCTCAAACGGGCGGATCTGATAGAGCGGTCTGTCGTCGGTTTTATTTTGTCCGTAGTTGTAAAATAACGAAGTTTTTAGCCCGAAATTTCGCGCGAAATTATACTCCCCGCGCAAATTTACGCTGTAAATCCTAGCATCAACGTTGCGCGTGATGACGGCGTTTTTATTCATCGGCGCGGCAGCGGCCGAGTGGCGACGATCGTAGATAACTAGATCCTGCGCGTCGTCTGCGATAAAGTATCCGCCCAGACTAAAGCTATCCTCGCCCTGACGCGAGCTCATGTATTCTTTATAAAATTCGCTCTTATAGGTAAAGCCCAAATTTACGCGGTTGTGGCGCTCGGGCTTAATAAACGGATTGCTGATCCAGCCTCTAGTAGTCGGCCCATAGAGACTGCTAAAGCGTTCCATATTGCTCGGCATACGATAAAGACTTTCTATAGCCACATAGTAATTATCTTGCTTATTGGGCGTGAAGTCGTATTTTAGGCTAGCGCTTAAGCCATTCTGTTTTATGTTGCCGTCAAAGTCTTTGCCGTAAATTTGTTTAATAAGCTTAGCGACGGTATTTATCGCGCTTGCTCCGTTATAAACCGTATTTAAATCATTTAAATTCGACTTCATCCAGTCGTAGTTTAGAGCTAGACTGAGCTTGTGCGCGTCAGTAAATTTATAGCTTAGCGTATCAAAAACTCTCGTTTTTTTATTCGTTACGTCTGCAAACCTAAAGCCGTTTAAAACCCAATCATTGCCTATTTTACGATATCTTTTGCCCTCATGATTATCGTGCTGATATCCTGTACCGACCACATTGTGCCAGTTTGAAAAATCAACATCGTATTTTAGCTCCGTATCTATAATCTTTCTATCTACTTCTACCTTTACCATATTAGAAGGGTCTGCGCGGCGCAAATGATAATTGTCGTTTCTTCTGCTCACGTCGCGTAATGCTATTTCAAAATTTAACGTATTAGATAAATCCTCTTTACCTAGCCTGGCGTTAAACTTACCGATATATCGTTGCGTCTTTATCGAGTCGGCAGTATGGTGAGGCTGCTTGTCGTCGTCAATATTATCGTGCACTAGCGTAAATCTAAACTCACTTAGCTCACTAGGCACGAAACCCACGACCGCGCTTTGCCCCTGCCTGGCATAGCCGTAGTTCCATTCCCTGCCGCCACCGTCTTTGTAGCGATTGGCTTTAGAAAAGTTCGCGTTTAAAATCGTATAGAAATTTGCACCGCGGTATTTAAAAAGTCCCGAACTATAAAACGTCCTGCCGTAAAATCCGCCCGCGACGTGAAATTTGTCCATCGAATTATCGAGCAAATCCGTCACAAAAAAATAATCATCCCTTGGCACGCGGTTGAATTGATTTTCGGGAAACGCGCTTTGAGCGATGTTTGGCGTATAAGGCGGCGGAGGCGTAAAATCCTTTATCGGCTTTATAACGTCGGGATTTGCACCGTTTGCAAATAGTACCATCGTAGCCGCAGTCAGACTGATAGCTAATCTCATTAGAAATCCTTTTAGATATAATTATGATTTTTTATATCAAAATATCAAAAAGAATTGTAGTGCAATAATTTTTAAATAAACTTGATGTGGAATAATAATTAAATATCTATGCAAAGAAGTTAATATTAAGCAGGGGGCGGATTACTGTGGCCTTTTAAATAGGTTTAATGGTAATTATATCTTTATATTCAAATACCTATTTTTATCTAAAATCTTTATATATATGACACTGCAATATGTGA
>NZ_CABPUR010000006.1:0-31144 GCF_902460665.1 Campylobacter concisus
GGGAATGAGAGAAAGCTATAAGCGACTTAACTTGATAAACACAAAAATTGAAAAAGACTACGAAAGATCATCTAAGACACGATAAAAACAGCCATCTGCTTTTTGGACTTTAAGCTTTAAATAAGTATTGATGAAGTGATGTTTAACCCCTTTGTGTGGGAGTTTGACGCATTGTTGAGTAAATTTATTTTTACAAATTGTCCGAAATTTTATGAGCCGTAATCGAATGCAAGCCATCTGCTTTTTGGACTTTAAGCTTTAAATAAGTATTGATGAAGTGATGTTTAACCCCTTTGTGTGGGAGTTTGACGCATTGTTGAGTAAATTTATTTTTACAAATTGTCCGAAATTTTATGGCAGGCGACCTGCACTAGAGTGCTGGAACGCCAGAGCCGAGCCTAGGTCTCGGCTCTTTATGGTATTAAGCGGGGATACCCCGCAACGCCCCGCAATATAGTAGCATCGCTAAAAGCGATGTGTAAATTTAAAAAGGGGGAAGAAAAAAGCATAATGTAACTTAAAAAATGCTTAAATATTATGCTTATATTTTGATTATTTTATTTTATAAGTTATTTTTTTACTACTGAATATTTTAATTATATAATATTTTATTATTTATAGTTTTATTATTTATTAAGTTTATTTTGGATATAATCTTATTATAAAAAGAAAGGATAAGAGATGAAAGCAAACAGCATAATTAACCTACTTAGTCAATACGGAAAGATAAATGGCGATGAAAAGCATATATCGATGCAAAGAAATGGTGTGGTATACGAAGCCATGTTAAACGATACGAACACAACTAACGTAGTTTATGTGACCTACAATAAAGGTGAAAAGACCGAGTTTACATCATTTTATGAGTCACTAAGAGCCATAAAAGATGTTATAGAGCAAAATATAAGAGAAAATAGATAAGGAGTAGAAGATGAGAGAGATATTTATGAGCTATTGCAGGCATGAAATGACGCTAAAGGCGTTAAAAGAATGCAAGTGGTTAGGGGATTTGGATGATGAAAGCGAAGAAGTCATAGCCGAATGTGCTAGGCTTCAAAAGTACATAATTGAGCTAGCAGACGAGTTTGGTTGCGAAATTACAAATAAAGAAGATGTAATTAAGAGCATAGAAGACGAAAAGTCAAATTTACTAGCAAACTTAAATAATTAAGGAGTCTAAAATGCAAAAATTTAAATCAAATGACAGAATAGTCCTAAAAAAGGACATGGATAGATCACTTGATAGAACCGAGTCTATCTATAGAGTAGTAAATTTTTATAAATCAAGAGATGGTGAATATTACTATGAGATGGAATTAGCCGAACCAGCAAGCGATTATCTCAATAACATGGCACTAAATCAGGAGTATGTGGAAAAAAACTACATCAATATGGATGAAGTGTATTGGTATTTTGAGAAAAAAGATATTGAAGGTGGCTGGATCAAATATGATGATCGCAGGCATACATACAAGGAAATAAGAGAAACCTTGGCTAAAAGTGGGTTTCTAGAGAATGTGTATCCGATTTATGCAATAGGTTTTAAATTGCCATAAAAGGGACAAGCATGAATAGAGATTATAATAAATTTGAGAGAGCAAATGAAATAATGAATGAGCTAATTAAAGCTCCGCTCCCACTAGAGTCAAGAGAGCTTGCAAACATAAGTGATAGAGAGCTCTCGTTTTTAAAAAGCAGTGTTAGGCTAATGGTTGAATACTTAGACTCCCTTGGGTGCATGATATGGCACGACGACGAAGTAGTGTGTCAGATCGACGAAGAAGAGCAAAGAAGAGCCAGAGTATGATAAAGCTGGTCGAGAAACCAAATAGCCTTATAACGTAAAATTTTATACAATATGTTATAATTTTTCTTAAAAAAAGGATTTACAATGAAAGTAAATAAGGTTTTGATAATTACAGCAATAGCTGGATTGTTTTTTAGTGGATGTGCAGAGTTTCAACTGCCAAAGGTACAAAAACAAAAGCACGAGTTGAGTGACGAAGAATGTGAAATCATTTTAAAGAAATACAGAAATACCGAACCAAGCACATCAGACGCATATAATAAATTGAAGTATGACGCATATGAATGTAATACTAGGTATAAATCACCTATAGTTATTCCAGACTTTGAAAAATAGAGAGCAAACACATGAAAACTATAACTATTACAGGCGAAAATTTAAACCAACAAATTATCCAAGCTATAAAAAACGCTGTCGCCAAAGCCAGCAATCCAACATATACGATAAAGTATATCAACACATCGAAAAATAAGATCGACAGCGAAGCCTTGCAAGACATTGAAGATGCAAAGCTTGGAGCAAAGCTTTATTCTGAATATTTGGCTAGCGGAAGCAAATCAACCTCATGGGCTGATATAAAGAAAGAAAATGGCTTATAAGATACGATTTAGCGATTATGCTAAAGAGAAGTTTAATGAACTTGACGGCTCAATCAAAAAACCAATTCAAAAGTTTCTTGATCGACTCGAGGAAAGTGATGATCCACGCAGTAGCGGAAAAGGATTAACTGAGAATTTGAGTGGATTATGGAGATATAGAGTAAAAAACTATCGCTTGATATGTTTTATACAAGATGAAGAGCTTATAGTACTTTTTCTCGACATAAGTAAAAGAGATGAAGTTTATACCGATAGGAATGTAAAAAGTATTTTAAAGAACGTGCCAACAAAATAACACATTTTTTTAATATTTACTATCTTAATTTTTATAAAAAATTACTTTTTTTACTATTCTTAACTTTTATTAATTTTAATTATATGTAGTTTTTTTGTTATATATTTTATTATTTTTTTAGCAAACTATCAAACAACAATCAAAGAAATTTTAAAATAGTAGATAATAGCATTTATCTACTACGATCGTTATTTTTTTCATTTTGAGTTTTATCGTACGAAGAGTAAGAATTTAAGCCCATAGTCTCACGTTCCGCCAAAACATCCTTATAAAGCCTACGCTCATTTTTGATCCTGATAAGTCGTTCGTTAGCCGTAGTATCAAGCATAGATACACCTTTAAAATACTCTTTTAAAAGAAAATCGTCCTTACTAATTTTTTCAGATTTTAATAGCTTATTTTCAATATATGAAAAGCGTTTTTTGCAAATGTCGGCTATAAAATCTTTATTATCATCTAGTCGCTTTTTAAATTCATTTTTCTCAGTATCGCCAAGCTCGGAGTGATGTAAAATATAAAGGCTTTGATCTAAAATTTCAAGTTTTTTATTAAGTTTAAAAAGACTTTCATTGCGACCCAAAAGACGTGTAGCAACTAAGCTATCATCAAAGTATTTTTTAGCATTATCATCACGCCCACGAAGCACAGCAATAGATCGTTTTACCTTTTTAGAAAATAACCAGTCGGCTTTACTAGAGCCTTTGCCGTGCGGATAAATTTTGTTAAAGTTATAACTAAAATTTTCAAGTAATTTAAGGGTATCAGATTGATCCTTGTAGTGAGCCAAATGCATATCATTGATCTGAGTAGCCTTATATGAAAGACTATCAAGCTTTTTAATCTCTTTTATTAAATCCTTGCGTTTTTGAAGTAATATTTTATTATTCTCCTTTAGCTCCTTGCCCAGCTTAAAACGTTTTTTGCCCTTTTTCTGAACGTAGAGTAAAAATTGCCTAGTCAGCTCATCATTAGCTTTTTTTAGTAAATCAATCTCATCATTCATAGTCTTTATACGGCTGGAAGTTGCATTATATTCTATCTTATTTTTTTCTTGCATTTGCTCGTAAAATTCTAGTGTTTTATCCTTTGCCGTATAGCTATCCTGCTCAAGATTGATACTAGATTTTATTTTAGAAAATTCTTTTTTTAAATCCTTATGCATAGCGTTTTTATTTTCGTATTTTAACCCTCTTGCACCAAGTGAATAGGCAAAATCAGTGCGAACTTCGTCGAAGAAATCTTTAATCTCGTCACGAGTATCAAAATGAATTTTACGCCTAGTCATATCATTACGCTTGTTAAGAACTACATGCACGTGTGGGTTGTTTTGATGTGTGTGAAGCACCAAAGCATACTTATGCCCCATAAAATTTCTACTTAGAATTTCACTAACACTATCAACTAGAGCGTTTAGTGTTTTTTCATCATTGCATGGCTCATTGATTGAAAAAATAAGATGCCAAGCGTCTTTTGAATTTTTATTTGTGCCAAAATCCTTACTCCAATTTTTCATAATTTCGTCACTGCTTACTCTCTCCCCTTTTTCATTGATGGCAGAGCCATCAATTGAGTTATTGAGAGTGTAGTCAATACATCTTTTAATACTTTCACGTGGTAAATTTGAAATCATCTTCACAACAGATTGTTTTGTATTTTTTGAGAAAGAATTTTTAATCAATGAAATATGGCTCGAGCCAAAAGATATATTTTTGTGCTCATTTGATGAATTTTTTGTTCGCCCAGCTCTGATAGTTTTTAAAAATTCATCCCATTGTGCTTCTGTTCTAGCCAAAATAAAAACTCCAACTATTTAAAAGATTTGTAATGATGTTAGTGTAAGTAAAGTTAAAAAAATATAATGCGAGAAGATAGGCAGGATAACCCCTTTTATATATCACTTTTTACACTAAACGCCGATATTATCGGCTTTATAGTGTGATTTTTATTCTTTTTACAAAAGAATAAAAATAAAAATAAAATTTCATTTTATTTTTTTAAATAAGAATAGTAATTAAAAAGAATATTTGTAAAAAATATAAAATATGTAAAATAGAGATGATAAGAAAAACTATATTTATAAAAAAAAATAAATTAAAATAGAATATATAAAATTAAAAATATATAGTCAAAGATACAAAATATAATTAAAAGTAAAAAAAATACAAATTTTTTATAAAGTGACATTTTGTAAAAGAAAAAATTTATAAAAAAAATAAATGAAGTGCCAAAAAAACGTTACTTTATAAAAATTAAAAAGTAAATAAAAAATTAAGAAAAACTTATATCATATTTCAGAACTCCCATAAAAACATACATCTTAAAAATATTTATACAAAAAGTCCATTTTTTAAAAATAATATAGTAACGGAAACAAAATAAATTACAAAGGAGTATGGAATGAAAAAAATCCTATCAAAAGCGAAAAAGCTTTTTTATCTAGCAATGTGCTCACCATTGTTTCTTTTTGGATCAGGTGGTGGACAAAATGTGCTGAAAACACTTGAGCAAAACGTAAATACTCAAGTAACCGAAGCAGGAAGTAGTCTTGCAAGTGTTCTCAATACGATTATACTCGTTATTGGAATTCTCTGGATAATTGTCCTCATGCTTACAGCACTTTTTAACGTGGAACAAATTAAACAGCACATAAGGTTTGTAATTATCGCATCAATAATCCTAGGAGTTTGCTACGGGCTAACCGCCGCAGCAATGTAGATAAAAGCGAGTATAAAATGGTTGTAACTGACTGCTATATGGATTTAACACGAAAAACAAAAATAATGGGGCTAACTACAACAAGCTTACTAATTATCTTTGTAATTGGATTTATCTCATGGTTTATCTTGATTTTGTATTCGTTGGCAGTCGTTGCAGTTTTATATTGCCTTTTTTTCATTTTGGAATTTTTCGATGAAGATATCTATGAGATCATCGGCTCAAATTTTAAAATTTCACAAAGAAAATTTTTTGCATAGGACTAAATAATGGCTCGTGGACTTATAGATGTTTTTAGGGATTGGAAACAAAACAAACAAGACAAGCAAGAGCTTGGAACTGAAACAAAAAAAGAAAAAAATAGCGATATCCGCTCAAAAATAAGTCAAATAAATAAAAAAGCTGACAGAATAATAATGCTGGGCGAACCTGAAATATACACAATGGCAAAAGAGAACAATATCGCATGCAAATACGGCGAGAATGCTATTGTTACCAAAGATGGCAACATAACAATTGCAGTGGAACTAAAGGGGACAAGCTACGCTGGAATTAGTCTTGACGCTGAAATGGATTATCTATTAAATCGAATTATGTTTTTTACTACACTAAGAGATAATGTAGAGACCAATTTAATCATTAAAAAAACTAAAATCAAGGCTAAAGACTATATCGAAAAAAATATAAATCAATATGCGAATGAAATAATTGAAAAATGGGAAAAAAATCAAGATATTTATTCAATCAAATATTTTATGCTTATATCGACTACGACGAAAAATATAACTGGATTTCTTGAAAGCTTTAAAACCAAAGTAACTAGCGAACAAGACGAAAAAAATAAAGAAAGCTCAAACTATAAACAAAAAATGGAGTTGTTAAATAACACACTCTTAAATATAAAAAACCATTTGGCAACGTATCAGCCACGCCAGATGAGTAGTGATGAGATAATTAATTTTTATGCGACGTACTCAAACGCACAGGAAACAAATTTAAGATACACAAACGAATTAATTACAGATAGCTATATTAGCTCTTATGTCGAATTTAAAAAAGATTATATCGAATTTTACAGGAATGATGGCACAACAAAATATGCAAGATTTGTCAGTGTAAAGGCATACGAAACAGAGCAAATAAAGTCAATCATTACGTCAAATTTGATTAAGAGTAATCATGAGTTTATGACGATGATTTACTTTAAGGCGTACGAAAAACGCAAAGCGATCAAAAAAATAAAAGATACTAGAGTTTTCTCAGTTGAACTAGTCCAACAAGAACTGGATCATTTGATGGAGTTAATCCAAGCAGATAGGGAAAACCTAGTTGAAACAAGCTTTTCTATATATTGCCTAGCCGACAACCTAACAGAACTGGATAATCGCACAAACGAACTAAAAAATATCCTTGAAAATCAAGGTTTAAATGTTGTTAGAGAGACTATTAACCAAAAGGCACTATATTTTAGCCTCTTCCCAAGTCGTGGAAATTTGAACGCAAGAAAGAAAACCCTAAACATAAGCAACCTAGCTACGATCGCAAATTTTGAAAACGAAGTAACTGGATTTAACCAAAATGATTGGGGCGACGAAGCAGTTACGACTTTTAAACACTTAAATGGCACACCATTTTTGTTTAACTTTCACTGCCAACCTGATGGAGATAGACCAGCTGGTCATACAATGATCATAGGTGGAACAGGAACTGGTAAAACAACAACAATTCAGTTCTTAATGACAAACCTCTTTAAATATCCTGTAAGTATTTTTGCAATGGACAAGCTAAGAGGTATGTATTGCTTCACAAATTACATGGACGGAGAATATCATGATAGCGAAAGCGATGGGTTTAAACTAAATCCATTCAGCCTAGCCGATACAGCAGAGAATAGAGAATTTTTAGCGTCATGGCTAAGCTCAATGGCAGAGCTAAAGCCTGAAGAGCATGATGCAACAAAAGATATTAGAGAAACAATAAATAGGCTTTTTGACAATAAGCAAGCGGATCAAATATTGTCGTTAAGCGATTTCATAGACTCACTGCCAGCTGATAATGAAGCAAGATTAAAAACTAGATTTGGAAATTATAAGGGCTCAATTTTTGATAACAAGGAAGATGCCCTAAATTTCACAAAACAGCTATCAGTACTAAACATGGATGGAATATTGCCAAACAAAAAGGTATCAGCCCTCACCGCAATGTATGTATTTCACAGACTGAAAAATCAGGCAAAAAATAGCGAAAATATACGTGGCTTTTTTTGTTTCATAGACGAGTTGAAGGACTATTTAAGAGATGAAGTAATGTCAGAGAAAATCCTTGAAGGTATTTTGGAGTGGAGAAAGATAGGCGGTGTTGGATGCTTTGGCTTTCAAAACATAAGCCTATTTAATGGGAATGAGCGTGGCTCATCATTTCTTGACAATATCGCAAATTTTCTTATCTTCCCAACAAACAACGAAGATACGCTAAATCAGCTAAGCGAGATAATAGGACTAACACCTACGGAAGCTAAATTCTTGAAAGACACTCAATCAAATGCTAGGCAGGTGCTTTTAAACATGAAGCTACGAAATGAGAGTGCAAAACTAAATGTCAATTTGTCAAGCCTAGGGAATTATTTGAGAGTATTCTCGTCAAGCTCAGACAGCGTAAATTTGATAAAAAAATTAAAAACTGAAAGCCCAATACATTGGCGTAAATACTATATAGAACACAAAGAACAAAGGAGCTAAAAATGAAACTAGCAGTAATTGTAACAACGGCTTTAATGATATTTCTAGGTGGATGTGCTGATAAGCCAAGCAAAATAGAAAAAGTAAGTCCTTGCGCTTGCTACGACATCATACAAGTAGGTTAATATGGCATACGAAGACAAAAAAGTAGACCCAAATTTTATTTTTAAGGCGGAGCGAAACATAAAAGCGTATATGTTTTATGTGATCATTGCTTTAACAATAGTCAGCATAAGTTTATCCGTTGCGATAGCACTACTAACACCTCTTAAAGAGACAAAGCCTGTATTGTTAAAATTTTCAGATGGTGACTCAAGGTTTGTGACAATAGACGATACCAGTTTAAATGTTAGAAACAATGAAGAACTTTTAAAAAGCATACTTGCAGGATATGTGAAAAATAGAGAGTTAATTAATCGCATAGATGATGCTGAGCGTTACAACGAAATACGTACGCAAAGTAGTAGACAAGTATGGGAAGCGTTCGAAAATTTGGTTAGCGATCCTAATTCAATTTACACTACAAAAAATTACTATAGAGATATAAAAATTCTAAACGTAGCGATTTTAAGCCAAAATGTAGCTACGATAGATTTTCAAGCAGAAATTACAAATCCAACTCGCACTGAAGTAAGCTATAAAAAATATAGAAGTGCAATAGAGTATGACTTCCGCAACCAAACTAGTAATTATGCGGACACAATGAAAAACCCAACAGGCTTTATAGTGAACAAATATCAAGTAACGCAGATAATAGATGAAAAGGATAAAAAATGAAAAATTTAACTAGATTATCTTTAATAGCATTATTTGTTTTAAATTTAAATGCAGAACAAGACCAAGGCTTAAGCGAAGAACAAATGAATGAAGTCCGTGCAATTTATGCGACAGACACAAGAACTAGTTAATGAACAGCAAAAAAATGGCTCAATGGGCGAAGATATTTTTAATGACAAAAACAAGGATGTTAATAGCCAAGTTCAATCAAATTTTAAGGTAAAACCATTTGGTATGGGGCAGAACAATCATCCACAACTAGCAAAATTTAATAATTCTCAACCACAAATGGCACAAATGCCAGAGCAAGATGGAATGGGTGTGGAGCAATCACAAGATATAAGCAAAGAAGAGCTTGAGCTTATGCAAAATGCTATAAGAAATCAGGACTTAAAAGCACTACAAAACAAATTCCACACTAAAAATTATAGCGGATATGAAAATACACAAACAATAAAATACGTACCAAATAAGACGCATAAAATACGTACTCGCCAAGCAATGGCAACAACGCTTATATTTGATAATGATATAGATAATTTTGTATTGGGTGACCAAACAGGATTTAAAGTAGAGCAAATACCAAGCAAAGCAAATGCGATAGCGATAATCCCACAGCTTATAGGAATTGATACAAGTCTAACTATTTTTACAAGCGATGGAAAAATCCACACATTTTATTTATATTCGACAGATTACAAGAATACGAATGATCCAAGCTTTGTAATTCGCATACAAGACGATGAAGTACAAAAAGCAAAGCAAGCCAAAGCAAAAGATGAAAGCGATAAATATAAAATCATAAAAGATGGCATAGCAGAGCTAAAAGTGCTAAAGAGCGATATTTATACTGGCTATACGCAAAAAGCAAAAAAAGAAAATGAATGGCTTTTGTCAGCAGAAATTTTTAGCGACAAGAAATTTACATATTTTAAATATGCCAAAGATGAAATGCCACAAATTCCTACAATTTTTGCAGTTATCGACAAGCAGGACAGCCCAGTAGAAACAAGAGTGATAGGAGACTACATTATAGCCGAAACCATAAATCCAAAATTTACTATTAAAAGTGGCGATAGCTATGTGTGTGTAGAGAGAAAAGAAACGCAAGAAGAAAGAGATAGAAAAGAAATAAGAAAAAACCTAAATACAGATAAAGAAGCAATAAGACAGCACCAAAAAGAAAACAAAAAAACAATAAATGAAACTAAAGGAATTTAAAATGAAAAAGGGGAATAGACTATTTTTAAGCATAGTTACAATTAGCGTTATATCTGCCCCCCTTTTTGCCACCAATACAGCTACGGCTGAAATATTTGATGACGAAAATATAAGCAAAAAAGCAAAAGACGATAAGATCAGGAATCTGCAAAATCAAACAAATTTAAATCATCTATTCGAAAATTCAAAATTCCCAGTAGATGATTATATTTATAAAGCTGGCAAGAGAGAGCCAAATGAAGATCAGAATTTAACTGAGATTTTAAACAGACTCGAGAAGCTAGGCAACAAGCAACAAAATGCTCTAAATGCACAAAGAAATCAAAATTTGCAAGATCAGACGCCTGAGCAAGATATACAAGAGCAAGAGCAAATGGCACAGCGTGCAAGAGAACAACAAGCCAAGCTTCAAGCCAAACAGGAACAATTGCGACAAGAAATGGCAATAGACAACCAAAGAGCGTATAAAAAACGAATGCAGGAGCTAATGCGAGCGCAAATTTTAGCAAATCGCAATAATGAAGTAAAAAGCGTAAATCAAAACAGCTCAAAATATGGCGTTGATAGCTTTTCAAATCAAAAGCCTGTTGATATAAGCACAAATGAGCATAGGCTGTATCGCACAATTAGAGCTGGCAGACTAATCCCAGCCATATTAACTAGTGCAATAAGCTCGGATTTAAGCGGAATAGTTACGGCTCAAATAGAGCAAGATATATATGCCGCAATGGGGCGAGCCGTATTGATACCACGTGGAAGTAAAGCAATAGGATTTTATACCAACGACACCAAAATCGGAAACGAACGATTAGAAATTAGATGGCGAGAGATTATCACGCCACAAGGCATAAACATAATGCTAACAGATGCAATAGTGGCTGATAATATGGGTATGACAGGAGCAGTTGGAGCAGTCAATAACAAATATTGGGAAAGATACGGCATAGCATATTCAATCTCAACAATTACAAATGCTTTGCTTTTAGGCATAGCATCGAAAATTAATAGCGGAAACAATGCAAATAACACCTATGTAAATGAAATTTACTCTAATTCAAGAAGCGATGTAAGTAGTGTAGTTCAAGACATAATCCAACAACAAAGTCAAATTAAACCAACAATTGAAATTAAAAGCGGAAGCCGTATATTTTTAGTACCAACAAATCACATGTGGTTTGCAAAACCTAAAAATGGCGAAGTTTTAATGCAATATTTCAACGATTAAGGAGCAAGTGTGCAACTAGAAGATATTAAAGCGGAAATCAAAAACCAAAACGCTTATAACAAAATTTTGGAGCGTATAGCAAAACAGGTAAAGAAAACCGAGAAAGCTCAAGTGAATGCAGATAAAGAGAAACAAAAGCTTGAGATGTTGCTAGAAGAAAAAAGAAATTTAATGAACCAAGCACCAGACCAAAAGCAAAACGAGCAAGATGAGTGAAAGTATAATTTTAAAAAACATTCTTAATGTTTTAAAGCCATATCTAAATCTAAACGCAAATGAGCTAATTTTTAACCAGCCTTGCGAAATTAATATAGATTATGGCGACCACTGGGAAGTGGTAAAAGACGAAAAACTAGATGCTAAATTTTTAAATAGTTTTTTAGTCGAGCTGGCAACTAGAAGAAATCAACGTTTTGATGAAAGCCATTGTCACTTGTCTTGTGAATTGCCAAGTCCATTTTTGCGATATCGTGTCCAAGCACAGCACAAATCAAGCCTATTTAATAGCGAAATAGCAATCTGCATAAGGATACCAAGCAAAGAAATTTATCCGCTCGAAAGCTTTATCCTAAGTGAAAAATGCATAAATAACGGCTGGAGCTATGAAAAAATAAAAGACTTGATACACGAAAAAAAGAATGTGCTTTTAAGCGGTGGAACTGGAAGCGGAAAGACAAGTTTTTTAAACTCACTAATGGGAGAAATAGACCCAAGCGAGCGAGTAGTAACCATAGAAGATAGCCAAGAACTAAGAGTTGAAAACATAAATAAAACTCAACTTGCCGTCCCGAAAATAGCAACAGAAATTTATAGCTACCAAGTAGCGATCGACAATGCAATGCGTTTGCGACCTGATAGGCTTTTCTTAGGCGAGATAGATATCAGAAATACGTTTTCATTTTTAAGAGTAAATAATACAGGACACGCAGGCAACCTAAGCACACTACATGCGAACAACCCAAAAGATGCCATAAAAGCAATAAAAACAAACATTATATTAGGCGGTGGATTATCAAATGTAGACGAAAGTATGCTTGATAGCCTAATAATGACAGCAATTGACTATATCATTCAAATAGCAAGGGTAAAAAATAAAAGAGTAATTACAGATATCCTCAATTTGAAAGAGATAGATATTGCAAGGATGATCGCATGAAAAAAGTATCTAGTCATTTTATTTATTTTACCGAAGCCGATGCAAGAATTTTAACAAAAATGATGCAGGCAAGAAATGAAAGCAAATCTGCGATCGTTAGAAAATTAATTCATGTTGAAAAATATGCACAAACCCTAAAACAAATTGAGATTAATAATGAAATTTTGGCTGATTTTTTGAAAGAATTTAAGCATCTCGGAAAAAATTTAAACCAAATAGCATATCACCTAAATGCTCACATTATAAAAAAAGAAGAAGCTAAAAGCGACCTAGAAAAGACTATGTATGAGTTTTTTGACGCAATAGAAAGACTAAGTAATAAGATCGGTAAGCTAAAAATAAAAATAGACGTAGAACGAACAAAGCAACCTAATAACAAAGAGATAAAAGGATTGCAAGGTGAATAGCAAAGAATTTACAGCTAAAAAGTGGATATTAATATACATAACATCCATAATAATGGGGATAATTGCATATTTGGTAGTTGTAAAACTTATTTTTAACCCTGACATAGTAAATGTGCCAATTGTAGCATTTAAAATTTTACAAAATATTGGCACGCCAACGTTAAAAATGAAAGCCTATGTCGCGGTATTTGCACTAATAGCACCACTCTTAGTCGCTATAATTTGGTGGCTAATGCCATATCTAAGAGATAATGAAGATTATGGATCAGCAAGGTTTGCAACGCCAGCAGATTTTGAAAAGATGAAGATAAACTACAAAACAGGACTTGTGCTAGGATGTTTTGACATTGACAGCACAAGCCCAAAATTTATACGTGCAACGCAACCACTCTCAACATTAGTAGTAGCACCTCCTGGAAGCGGAAAAACGGCTGGTATGATTATCCCAAATTTATTAAGTGTGCCAAATTCTTGCGTAGTATTGGATATCAAAGGGGAGCTTTACGTAAAAACAGCAGGCTATCGTCAAAAATATTTTAACAATGAAATCCAGCTATTCTCCCCTTTTAGCTGGGATAATACATTATTTTTTAATCCGTTTGATCATAGCCTAGTTAAAGATTTGCAATATCTTCATATAAAAAAATTAGCCGAGCAGATCGCCTCCACAATATTTGTAGGCGAAAAAGGTAGAGAAAACGATCACTGGATAATATCGGCAAAAACAATGTTTGTATTTTTTGCAGAGTATTTTATGCAAAAAGACAAGCACGCAACACTGGCACAATTGGCACAAGCACCAAAGGCTGATTATTTCGACTATCTTGATGAGAAATTTGGCGAAGAAGCCATGAAAGAGCCTGATGAAGACGATCCAACGAAACCAAGAGAACGAGATTATGATGTAGATACTTTCAAAATTTGGCTCAAACAGACTAGTTTTGACGAAACTATAGATGAGAATACAAGAAATCAAGCTAGAGCCTACTCAAAATCTGCCGACAATGAGTTTGCATCGATAAAATCGACATACGATACTTTTATGAAAGTTTTTACAAACCCACAAGTTGCTAGTGCCACCAGCAAAATGAGCTTCACATTTGAAGACCTAAGAGAAAAAAGAATATCGATGTACGTAGTCGTTCAAACCGAAGATATGGACATCCTAGCACCACTTATAAGAATTTTTGTAGAAACGCTATTTAAAAAGCTTATGAGCGGAAAAGAATGTAGTGATTTAAATAAATTTATTTACGCATTTTTAGACGAATTCGTTAGATTTGGAAAAATGCCATTCTTGCTAGAAGCACCAGCACTATGTAGGAGCTATGGCTTATTGCCTGTATTTGTGACCCAAAGCTATGAGCAAATCAAAAAATATTATGGCGAAGATGATATGAATATCGTTAAAAATAACAGCGGTTATCAAGTAATTTTTGGCATGAACAGCGACAAAGACGCTGAAGACACAAGTAAGCTAATAGGCGATTACACCAACATAAAAATAAGTAAATCGCAAGGCAATATGGATCTTTTTAAAAGCAATATCTCAAAAAGCAAAGAAGCAAAGAAGCTGGTCACAGCACAAGACCTAAAAAATCAGGATAGTAGCGATATTTTGATACTTGTAAAAGGATTTTTTAAAATACCTATCAAGGCGAAAGTGCCATATTGGTTCAAAATAGAGCAATTTAAAGGGGCAGATAAAGTAGAAGTAGTATCGACCCAAGAAATTATAGAAACAGCAGAAACAACTAAGACAATTACAAATCAAAAACAAACACAAGTAAAAGATGAAAGAAAAGAGCAAAGAGATGAATTATTAAAATCATTAAGAATAAAAATAGATAAAGAGTAGAAATTTTTTAAAAAAATTTATAAATATTACCAATAATTTTAAAGCAATAGTATTTATAAGCTTTAAATATTTTTACTTTTTAATATTTTATTGTTATATATTTTATTATTTATAAAGTTTTTAATCTAAAATTTAATAAAAAACCTAAATTTTAGATTAGAGCCTAAAAACTCTAAAAATCTGTCCTAAGGAGTAGAAAATGACCTATGCAGAAAAGCTAAAGCAAGAAGAAGCATATAAAGAGTATGAGATGTATCTTGCAAAGCAATTCGAAGAGAGCCAAGACGGCGAGTTTGAAATCAACGATGATGAAAGCAAGAAGTGGGATTACCTAAAAAAAGACCACCAAAGCCTCGAAATCATAGAAGAAGAAAATGAGCCTAACTCAAACCTATAGCCCAAAAGTTATAGGTTATTAACAGATGTAAAGGATAAAAAATGGCTGATTTTACAAAGTATATCAAGTCAGAACAACAAGAAAATGCCACTCAACAAGAGAGAAAAAGCTGGAATCAGATGGATAACGCTGAAAAGAAAGAGAGCTTTGATAAATACATGAAATATAAGCTCTTTGAAGCCCACAAGACAGCAAAAGCAGACTGGCAAAAAGATATGAGTAAAGAAGAAGTCGATAGGACAATTCCATACAACGCAAAGACTGGAGCCACATACTCAAGAGAGACTAGTATGCTATTGAGAGCCGAAATGGCTATAAAAGGTTATGACAAGCCTCAATTTGTGACAATGGAGCAAGGTAACGCAATGGGCGGAATACTAAAGCTAAAACACGATGAGAAAACAGGCGAAATCCTAACCACTAAA
This sequence comes from Campylobacter concisus, assembly GCF_902460665.1. Lineage (GTDB taxonomy): Bacteria > Campylobacterota > Campylobacteria > Campylobacterales > Campylobacteraceae > Campylobacter_A > Campylobacter_A concisus_AL. Next base: position 15,621 of record NZ_CABPUR010000006.1, read on the forward strand.
AATGGCTTACAAGCTAGAGTCGATGGTGTCAAAATGCTCTATATTGCAGACCACGAGATTAGACCAAAACTAGACAGAGATGGTAAAGAAATCATGGCTGTTGTTAAAGACAAAGACGGCAATATAAAGTATGACAAAGAGACAGGGGAAGCAATGACCTATGTTGTAAAGGAAAAAATCCCAATTAATCCACGCCTAGAAACAAAAACTCTATATCACGTAAGTCAGTTTGATGGACTAGACGAGAGCAAGATCAAAGAAAGAGATCTAACAGCAATCCAGCACTATAGAGAGCAAGCGAAAAATCAAGATTTTGAAGTAAAAATAGATTACAACAAGACCTTGGGAATAAGCGGAAATTTAGAGAAACAGCTAAACAACCTAACGCTAGCTCAAATTAAAGGTGTAGATTATTTTAATCCAGCTAAAAAGATCGACATGACCAAAGAAAAAGCTCAAACCAAAGAGCAAAACAAGGGCATGGAGAGATAAATAGGTCATAAACGAAACTTAGGACAAATAGGGAGCAAAGCTCCCTATTGTTTGTAAAAAGGGAAAAAGATGTTAAGCGATTTTATAAATTTTTTAGGGCTGAGCGACAAAAAGAACAATAGCAAAATTCAAACAAATGTGGGCAACCCTGCCACAAAAGAAAATACGGAAAATTTTATCATAGAAATGCAAAGCCCATACTTTGAAGAAGAAATCGCGACAGAAACAATTATAAAAAATAATAAAAAAATAGAAATTAAAAAAATAAAAACCAAAAAGCCATTAGATAATGGAAAAGCACTAATATCAATAAAAACATATATGAAAGAAATAACAAAGGCGTAAAATGGCACAGACAGAAGTAGCAAAAGACATATTAACCGATAGTAATTGGATTAATAAAGTACAAGCCGTTATGCAAGAAAACGTAATGAGCTTATTTGAAAAATTTTATAATGGATCGCATGATTTAGTATATTCAACTGCATCGGAAACTATAATAATTCTTATAGTGGTGTTTTGGCTATTGGGTAGAGTAAAAAATGGCTACCCAACAAGAGATGAGATCTTCGGAGCTATAAAATATTTAATATTGCTATGTTTTATATTTGCAACTCTTAGCTCCTTTAACGCCTATATGGGCGTTTTATATATCCTAACAATCCCAGAGAACGCAATAACTGCAATAGTCAGCTCAATTTTTGAAAATAAAGACTTTGGATCGATTGTGACAGAGTCAGCAAACAGGATCGATAATCTAAGAGAAATGATGTGGAGCTACGGAACAAAAGAGTATTTACAATCGCAAGAGTGGTCATTTTTAGGCATTAGCTTTAACGGCGTAATGGATTATTTATCGGCAGGTGTGATAACAGCAATTCGTATGATACCTTTTTGGATTTTTTATTTAGCATTTTTTATACTTTTGATAGGAATTACAATAGTGATTTTCTTTAGTAAATTTATGGCATTTTTAATACTTAGCACCTTGCCTTTAGTCATACCATTTTTAATAATGCCAAAATTCTTACCATATTTATGGAGCTGGTATAAGCTCTATTTATCATACGCAATTATTGCACCATTAGCATTTATAGCCCTAAATTTAGCAATGAACCCAATTTTAGAACTAGAGAAATACCAAGATTATATAGGCGAACTATTTACTAAACAATTCGAATACCTAATTACAGGATCGATAACCTGCATAACAGCATTGTTTTTATTAAGGAAAATTCCAAGTTGGATCAACGCAGTGCTTGGTACGCAGATGGAAAATGGAAGTGGCGGTGTAACTGGCGGAATAGTGGCTGGTGCAGTAGCAGGCAAAACCATATTAAGCGGATTAGCTAGAAAAGCTGGTGGCGGAAGTTTCATAGGCGGAGCAGTAAGTGGATTTGGATCAGCTACAGGAGCTGGAGTAGCAGGACAAATAGCTAGTGCAAGTATAGGAGCAGGTGCAAATTTGATAAAAGATATCGGCGCAGGCTCAAAAGCAATAGGTCAAGGCGTAGGAAAAGCATATGAAAAGTATAAAACATTTCGTGGCGGATATGTAGCCCCATAAAAAGGAGTAAAAACATGCAAAATACAATAATCATAATTGAAAGCCCAAACAAGGTCAATAAGATAGAGCAAATAACTGGAGCAAAAGTTTATGCTACAAAAGGGCATTTTAAAGAGCTTACAAATCAAATAGTAGTTGATTTTAAGAACTATGAGCCAATATTTGATTTCAAAGAAGATAGCAAAAGCCGAATAAATGCAATATTTAATGATTGCAAAGGGAAAGATGTCGTAATTGCGACAGACCCTGATAGAGAGGGATACGGAATAGGCTATATGGTTTATCAAACTATTAAAAATATAGCAAAAAGCGTTAAACGTGCAGAATTTCACGAGATCACAGAGAGTGGAATAAAAAAGGGGCTAGATAGTGCTGTGCCTTTTGCAAACTCAAATTTAAAAGAATTTGATAGCTTCAAGGCAAGAGCGGTAGGCGACAAGTTGGTGGGATTTATTATGTCGCCAACATACATCAATAAGCTAAATGACAAAAACAATAGCGTAGGCAGGGTGCAAACCCCAGCTCTTGCTCTAATTGTAGAGCGAGAATTGGAAATAAAAGAATTTCTAGAAAATAAGGCAAACGCAAAGATCGATTATAAAATAAAAGTAAAGCTTAAAACAAAAGACGGCATAGAATTTAATGCGGTAAATGACAATGTATTTACAGACAGAGATGAAGCAAACGCCAAAATATCTGAATTAGCTGGTAGCCTAGCAAAGGTATATAAAATTGATGTTAAGCAGGCACAACAAAAGCCTAAAGTACCTTTTAGAACCTCACAACTACAAGAGTACGCAAATAAAAGATTGGGCTTTAGCCCTGACAAGACGATGAGCCTTGCTCAAAAATTATTTGAAAAAGGCTTAATTACTTATCATAGAACCGATAGTAACAGCTTATCAAACGAATTTATAGATGAAGTAGGCGTTAAATTTGGCAATGAAGAATGGTATGAGAAAAAAGAATATAAAGCAGGAAGCCAAAGCCAAGCAGAAGCACATGAAGCAATACGTATCTCACACATACATGATTTTAACCAAATAGAAGAAATAGCAAAAAAAGAAAGCCTAACGGATGACGAAAAAAGCCTTTATGAGCTTATCTTTTTAAATTCGGTTCAAAGTCAAGCCAAAAATGCGATTAACGAAAATACTATATATGATATAGATATAAAGACGCTAAGCTTCAAGGCAAAAACGAGCAAATGTATCTATAAAGGATTTAAAAATGCTATCGTAGCCACAACTGAAGATGAAGACGACAAAGATAAAGAAATTCAAGAGATAACATTAAATCTAGCTCAAGGAGATGAGCTCCAAATATTAGAATTTAATCTACAGGAAGTAAAAAAGCAAGCGCCACAGCACTATAAAGAAAGTAATTTTATATCTCTTTTGGAAAAAGAAGGTATCGGTCGTCCAAGCACGTATGCAACATTTCTACCAACACTTATTAAAAGAGAGTACGTAAGCATCGAAACAAAAGGCAAAAATAGCAATATCATAGCAACGCCAAAGGGTATAAATTTTATTGAAACTATAAAAACAAACAACGATGAGTGGATCACACAAAGCGAATTTACGAAACAAATGGAAAGTGTGCTAGATGAAATTAGCAATGGAAAGGTTGACTATTTAGACTTTATAAGACCACTCCATGAGAAAATGGGCTTCAAAGAGCTAAACGATAGCATACAAAAGCCACCAAGCGAGAAACAACTCGAGTGGGCTAAAAATATAGCACATAGTTTAAATATGCAATTGCCAGACGGCATCGAAAAAGACTGGAAGATTTGCTCTAATTTTATTGATAAAAATAAAGACAAAGTCATAGTACCACCAAGCGAGAAACAAATAGAATTGGCTAAAAAGCTATCTAAAGACAAAGGAATGGCACTGCCAAAAGATTACGAAAAAAATCTACAAATTTGTAAAGATTTTATAAACAAAGCAATAAAGAAAAAATAATAAAACAATAAAAAGGAGAAAACATGCATACATATGTGTCAGTAATAGGAAATTTAACAAGGGATGTTGAGCTCAGATACACACCATCAGGGCTAGCCATAGGCAACACGGCTATCGCATCAACATACAAGTACACTATTAACAATGAGAAAAAAGAAGAAATCTGCTTTATAGATATCACTTTTATGGGTAAGACCGCAGAGATCGCAAATCAATATCTCAAAAAGGGGTCAAAAGTTTTCGTAGATGGTAGATTGAAATTCGACCAATGGACAGACAATAATGGACAAAATAGGAGCAAACATAGCATTGTCGTTGATAAAATGGTAATGCTTGATGGCAAAAAGCAGGAAATTAACGAAAAGGAAACGCCTAACGAGCGAGAAGAACAAACTGAAAAAACCGAGTATGTGCAAGGGGAATAAGCAGTAAAATGCAAAATTTAACCCAAAGCGAAAGAGCTCAAAGCTGGTTATCAGATAAAGATAAAAGAGCCAATATCTACTTCATGAGTGCAAAATATGACGTAGATGATGAGTTTTATACGAGTTTCGATGAGATAAGAGCCGAAATACAAGATTATAGAACACATTTTAAAGGCAAAGTAGTAGTATGCCCTTGCAACGACGGCAAGAAAAGCAACTTTTATAGATACTTTGCCTTAAATTTTAAATCCCTAGAGCTAAAAAAGCTAATTACAACGACGTACAATATTAAAGAGCCAAAATCAAAGGGGATGAAAATAGAGATCAGCGAGAGCGGAATAAATGAGACGATGTTGCAAGGGAACGGTGATTTTAGAAGCAAAGAAGTAAGACATATTATAGCAAGTGGCGATATAATAGTCACAAATCCACCTTTCTCCCTTTTTCGCGACTTAATAGAAATTGTAGAAAAACAAAACAAGAAATTTTTAATAGTTGGAGGAACCTACTCAATTACGTATAAAAAAATATTTGAGCTATACAAAAATGGTAAAATTTGGCTAGGCAATCATCAAGTAAATATTTTCACACGACCAGACGGCAGTAAGAAGCGTTTTAGCAACATATCATGGTTTACAAATTTAAAAAGCATAAAACACCAAAATGGTATAAGATTAACCCAAAAGTATAAGGGCAATGAAAATAAATACCCAGAGTACGATAATTACAAGATCATAGAAGTCAAAAATTGCAAGGACATACCAATTGACTATGACGGAGTAATTGGTATACCGCTAACATTTTTTTTAAGGCACAACCCAGCACAATTTAAAATTTTAGGCTGTGACTTTGAAATTAAAGACAAATACCCTGAGCTAGTTAAGCATACCTACAAAGAAAACAACACAAAATCAGCGGTTCTAAAAGGGCAAGAACTTTTTACAAGGATCATCATACAAAGAAAAGGTGGATTAAAGCCTAGAGCAAGAATATTAAATCAATTTTAGGTAGCAAAAGGACAAAAGTGCATGAAGAAGAAAAACAAGCTACAGCTTTTCAATACCCCAGCAAAGCGGTTTATGTGGGTTTTTGCATTTATAAATTTATTTGGGATCGGCATAAATACTATTTTATATCTTTTAAAAAAACCAAATAAAATAGAGACCCTACTCAATGCAGATGCCTTTTTTATAGCCCTCGCTATTATGTGCTATATAATTTTTAACGTAATGCTATATTTTATTATCAAGATAAATTTTATTATTTCAGAAAGAAAAGAGTAATTTTTTATAAAATACTATTGTTTTATTTATAAAAAAATATTCAATATATAATTTTTATTTTTTAGATATTTATTTAAAATACTATTTAATAATTTAATATTTTATTATTTATTAAGTTTAAAAGTATATAATCATTTAAAAATCTAAGGCAAAGGAATAAAAATGATTGTTTCTATATGTAATGAAAAAGGCGGAAGCGGTAAAAGCACCCTAGCTACTAATATAGCGATAAACCAAGGCATTGTAAAAGGCGAACCACTATTATTGGTCGATACAGACCCACAGAAGTCAATAGCCACATTTTTAAATATACGAAACGAAGAAAATCACCCAAAAGCATTTGACTTTGCATATAAATACGGCGAAGAACTAAAAGTATTCCTGCAGGACAACAAAACAAAAAGGGATATAGTAATCGATACAGGCGGACGAGATAGTCGAGAAATGAGAATAGCAATAGCACTAAGCGATATTGTTATAATTCCGACAATTCCAAGCCAGTTTGACGTAAGCGTCCTTGATAAAATGGTAAACATAATCAAGATGGCAAAGGAGCAAAACACTAATCTGCAAACATATATTGTAATCAATAGAGCGTCCACAAATCCATTTTTAGCCAAAAAAGTAGAAAGTCTCAAGAACTTTATAAAAGAAATTCAAGAAGACTATATAAAACTAGCAGAAACAATTATATTTGAAAGAGAGCGATATAAAATTGCGACCCAGCTAGGACTAAGTGTAGTTGAAATGAACGACGGCAACAAAACTGAACAAGAAATCAAAAATTTATGCAGTGAGATATTTTAAAAAATGAAGATAATAGTAGCATCGCCAAAAGCGATGTGTAAATTTAAAAAGGGGGAAGAAGAAAAGCATTTTTTTATATTTTACTTATAATTTTCACTGAAAAAATATTTTTATGTTATTTAAATTTTATATATTTTTTAATTATTTATTAGTTTATTTTTACTTATTTTATTATTTTTTAAGCAAATTTTCACTATAATAAACTAAATTCAATAAGAAAAGGATACAAAATGGAAAAAACAAGAGATGAGCTAATCAAGGTTGGAGCTTACATAGAATCTAAAAATGGTATAGAGTTCTATGTTAAAATCACTAAGGTAGAAGGCTCAAATGTAACCGTTAGTTGGAGAAATGATTACTACGAAGAAAACTCTCAGGTAATTCCTAAGTCTATCATTAAAGTAGATGGCGATGGCGAATTAAGTGTTCCAAATTGGACAATAAGAAGGTAGTCAGCGGATTGTTAAAATATAGCAAGAAGCAGATATAAAAATGAGACCAACTAACTTCAAACAAGAGACAATGGAACTCATAGGAGATCACAAAGTAGATGAGTATATGCTTAAATTCTCAAGAGATTGGTGTTGCTCTACTATTACCAGCTACAAGGGTAAAGGAGAAATCCCTTGGAATGAGATACAAGCAAGTATGCTTAACTATGACAAAGGATATGGCTCACAATACTGGAAGGGTTGGATAACCTTTAAGGACATCCCTGATTGGCTAGAACGTGAAGAATATGATGGTGCTGAGTGGTGGGCTTGGAGAAGTAAGCCTAGTTTATAAAAAGGCTTAGTATTAGTAGGCAAAGGGATAAAAATGGCGTTAGATACATTATCAACAAATTTCGTAGATTTTATAAATTATACGTTTTCAGCTTTTTCGATTATGCTTTTGACAACTGGAATGTTTTTATCATATCCATTTTTAAGAGGCGAAATCGAAGATGAAGAAAAAAATGAAAGAGAGGCAAAGGTATTTGCTGTCGGTCTTGGTATTAGTATTTTAATGACAATGATATGTCTTTTTGTGATGATTATAACGCCTATTTATGCGATGCTTAATGGCATAAATATAATTGAATTTATAAAAGTTGCATTTAGTATCCTTGGTTACGCAAAGGACAATGGGGATGAGACTGACATTTTTTTAATGCTAATTATCCTTCTCGTTAATTTTTCAGTCATCGCTTGGATAGGCGGTTTAATAACCAGATTTTGGGGGAATAAAATTTTTATAAAAAAAGATAAAGTAGAAGAAATATGATAAAAGAACAAAAGCTACTAAAATTTATCTGTAAAAAGGAGTAAAAGATGAGTAGAGAAGCTATAGGGTAGTAATAAATTTTATAAAATGTTACAATCAAATTAAAAAAAGGAAAAAGAGATGGATTTTAAAAGAACAAGCAATTCTACTGACAAATTAGATGAATTTATAGCTGGAGCAGATAGTCAAAAGGAACAATCTACAAAAAAAGGCAAGGTATCGGTTGGAACTAAATTTTCTAAAGAACTAGGCATAAAAATACGCAAGAAATATCCAACATACACGCTAGCAAAATTTATAGAATTAGCATTAACAACACCTATACCATATATAAAAGATGAAGTGCTTGTAACGATCTATGACCAAGCAAAATGGCACAATACGAGCATGAGCGAATTTGTAAGATTTAAAATGGGATTAATAGAAGCCCCACAGCCAAATGACGCAAAAGAGAAAGAGCATCAGCAAAACTATATAGTATTTGTAAGCGAAGCAAAAAAAGAAAAGATAAGACAAATCGCAGAAAGCCTAGAAATAAGTATTTTAACCTACTCAGACATTAAAATTCTAGCAACATACGAGCTAAAAGATATTTTCACATTTGATGAACTAATGCAATTTAAGGCGGAAGCGAACAACTTTGACCTAGATCTGGAAGAGTACATAGCCATGAGAATAAGAGGTTGATAAGCCAAGAAACAAAAAATGACTAAAAAAATTAAAAATAACCTTATAAAAATCCATAAAATTTTAGTAAGAATGTTTAAAAATAAAAATAACGATGGTGATAGTAAAAGGCAAAATTTACCTACCCCAAAAGCTGAGCAAATAAATTTTGACGTTCAAAAGCTAGAGCTAGATTATTAGGATAAGTAAGAGTGATCGTAGCTCTAAGCAAAATCAAGCATCCTCATTTAACATAAACCTAAAAGAGTAGCCGATAACGTTCTTTTTAGAGCCTTCAGCAATTTTCTTCTCGAGAACAATCTTTTTAAAGTAGTTTTCGTTTAACTCTTCTATGGCAGGATTTATTACACGGCGATCCAAATCTCTCGTTTCGTATTTTTCAGGAACGCTCATAAATCTTTCGAAATCAGGTCTATTAAAATTTACACACTTAAAGCCATCTTTGTCGGATCTGATATTTTGATATTGTAGTAAGAGGCGATAAAGAGACTTTGCAAATTTACTTCGAATTGAAATAAAATCGTGTAAATTTATTCTCATAAATTTTAGAGTACCAAATAAAATATCGAGAGCTTCTGTATTTAATTTAAATTTTAAAATTTGCGTATTTCTAAAGGCTTTAATAGAAATGAAAAAAACTCCAGCCGTCATAATTTCATCATTATTTGTAATCTCTAAACTTTTGTAGATTGCCGATCCGTTTTCGCCTAAAACCTTTTTACAAAACTCAAGCACCTCGTTATTAAAACGAGTTTTATTTAGACCTTCAGCAAAGAATTGTGATATCTTAGAATACGGCATTTCAATATAATTTCTGCTATCCGAATACCCCAATTGCTTTGCATACCAGCAAATAGTAAAGAAAATATCATAATCCCTAGATGTAAAATTTACTGGAAACAATATAGAATTCATTTTATTACGGAAAACGAGCGTTCCATTGCTTTCTATATGAGCGACTCTTGTGGTTTTAAGCACGAAATTACCTTTCTCAAAATAGAAAGACATTTCACACATTTTTTTTACCTCAAAGTTCAATTTTAGAATCTCGATAGTAAAATACGTTCAATTTATTACAGCTTAAAATTTATAAGCTGAAATGCCGTAAAATAGGCATTTAAATAAATAAAAAAGGGGTGAAAAGTCATCTACTTTTTTAAATTAAATTAGTATATTATAGCATATTTTTATCAAAAAGTGTCTATTTTTTTAAAAATTTTAAATTGTTATATTCTTTAAAAAAGTTGCTCTTTGTCTAGTATCTTTTGGTAGATATTTAGCATAAGAGCGATAGGTCTCATTTAAATTTTTATGACCCATCATTTTACAACCAACCCACATCGGCTCCTCACCACGACTTAACATTACAGAAGCAAATGAGTGTCTAGTATCATAAAGCTTATGTATTTTAAAGCCAAGGGATCTCTGTAAATCGTTAAATTTTAATCTGATAACTGCTCGCGAAAGAGAAAAAATATTTTGATTAATATCGGCATAATCGAGTTTTATCAGTTCATTATAAACAATATCAAGCATATCGATTGTGCGATTGCTGGATTTAGTTTTAGGAGAATCCAGAACACCTAGCTCCGATAGAGTTTTATTAATACGTATCTCCTTATTTTGAAAATCCAAGTCATTAAAAGTCAAAGCCAAAATCTCGCCAGTCCTAGCCCCAGTAAAGAACGCAACTATTAAAAATAAGCGTAGCTCGCCCTCGGCATGTTTTATAAGTTGCAAAATCTCACTTAAATTAAAAGGGGTAAAATCATCATTGTCGGCATTATGTAATTCTTGTTTAAACCTAGGTATATAAAATGGATTTTTTGAGATTATATCATTGGCAATAGCATAACGAAAAATCATTTTAAAAAAAGAGCAATACCCATTAATTGAGCTATCTTTTAAGCCCTTATTTTTACAAAATTTTACAAAATCAATACTATCCTGCCTTTCAAAATCGGACAGGTAAAAGATATTTTTTGAATGCAGAAAATCGATAACAGCCTGACTAGCAACATTATAGAACCTAATTGTTTTATCTTTTAAAAAAGATTTTTCATTAAGCAATCTATAAATAATCCCCTCAAAGCTAAACTCACTAGTATTTTTAATAGGCTCCAGCTTTTGCTCCCCTTTTCTGATTATGCGATCAGTTTGCATATCCTCGAGCTCGTAATATTTGCTCTTAGCAAGTTCAATATCCTCTTCAGAGCCAAGAAATAAATTATAGTTTTTTCGAATAAAATCAAATGCTAAAGGGGATTTTTTCAGTCCAGTAGCACGGCGAATTCTTACGCCATCCTTTTGATAGTCAATATAAAAACGATTATGCTTAATATATATATTTCTATTTTTTTCTAAATTTTTCATGCGGTGATTTTAGCAAAAATTTAAACATAACACAAAAATTCACTTTAAATTAATTTTATTATTTAAGATTTTTAAAAAAGAGTATTTATATCTTTTAAAGCTTAAATAACCATATAAAGGGAAATAAATATTAATAAATGCTTAATATACCTTGCTTTAATGGCTTTATTTTACAAAATGTCCTTTTATTTGTTATTTTTATTTTAAGTTATAAATAAAAAAATTAATTAAAAATACCAAAGAATAGGGATATTTTTAACTAAGAAAAAATTAAATAAAAAGTTTAATATTTTACAAAATGTCCGCCACGCTAAACACTAATATATAAATACATAAAATTTAAAAAAGGGAAAGAAATTTTTTTATTAGAGATGTTGTTAATAAGAAAATTTAAATTTTAATAGAATAAGTAGAAGCTTAAAAATTTTTTAAAGTTATTTTATTGTTGTTTTGAGTTTTTAAATTTTTTATTGTTTTGTAGGTTGAAAAAATTTAAGAAAGGAATTAGCGTTTAAATTGATTTTAAAGGGGTGTGTTGGCTTTTAAAAAATAATTTAAAGAAAGGATAGCATTAAACACTTATTTTTGATTGTAGAGCATTTAAAGATTGATTGTGGCTTTTATTAAATTTAGCTTAAAAATAGTTGTTTTATATATCACTTTTTAAAAGTTAGTTGAATTTAATAAAGGGTAAAATTAATTAAATAATCTATCGTTTAAGGAAAGAAAATGGCAGAAGAGCTAACTCAAGATCAATTGGCTGAATGGAGTTATTTGAAAGAGCAAGAAATGGTGATGCCATCCGAAGAATTAAAACAAAGCAGTGTAAAAGAGCAGGTGCTAACATGTAAAGAAGCTATCGATAACACAGGAATTTTTAAAAGCAATGAAACAGGTGCAGTAGCATGTGCCAGAGAATTTTATACAGCTTATGGTAGCAACGATGATAATGAAGTAAGAGAAGCTATTAACAATATCTATAAAACAGACATAAGTGCAGAAGATCTCAACAAAATTAAAACACTCACGATAAGAGAAATGGATATGGATTTAAAAGAGAACTTCGACAATGAAAAAGAATACACAATCCAAGATATAAATCGTAAATTTATTTTTGAAACAGCAGAATTAAAATTAAATAAGAATTTGAATGAAGCCGTTAATACCCTAGAAGAAAAAGAAAAGATAGATGAGCAGATCAAGGCAAAAGAAGCTGAGTTTAATGAATTTAAAAGCCCAAAAGAAAAGAGAGACTTTGTAAGCGATAAGCTAAATGAAATAGATGGCAATGACACCCTAAAAAGTAGCCTTGAAATTTTAAAAGAAAAAGAAAAGATAGATGAGCAGATCAAGGCAAAAGAAGCTGAGCTAGAGAATAAAAATGAAGCCAAGCAGGATGTCACAATTACAACACACTCACAAGAAAGAGAAGCAGAACAAGAAGACTGGAGCAGAAAAGCTGATGAGCTAGAAAACCAGCACGAAAAAGAGCTTGAAAAATTAAGAGATGAACAATCTAGGCTTGAAGCAAATTTTCAAAAATCAATCGACAATCTGATGAATAGTGGCGATATAAAAGACATAATGACTGCTCTGCAGGAGATGGATAGAAGCTTAGAAATGATGATGCGACAGGGCAAAGAAGAAAGCGAAACAAAAGAACGCCAGCGACAAGAAAAGCTAGAGCTAGCCTTTGATAGTCCCAAATTTAAAGATGCAGTGGGAGATCTGGTTAAAGAAGTTTATAAGCAACGCAAAGAAGTCAAGGGCGGTTTAAAAGAATTAGAGAACGAGCATGCAAACTACGCAAAACTAAAAACAACGTATGAAAAAGAAATTAAAAAAGGGCTTGATGTAAAAGGATACGAAAAATTAAATAAAATGTTGAATGAAATAGAGAAAGAAACGCCAAATTTTAAAAATAGTTATCCTAAATTTTATAAAAAAGTTAATGATAGTTTAGCGCAGAGCAAAGAAAAAATACTAAATAAGACAAAAGAGAAAAACCAAGAACAAAGCAGGAGCTTATAAAAAATTAGTAGAAAAGGGAAAAAATAATGAAAAGAATGATTATATCAGTTGCCGTAGCATCCTCACTATTTTTAAGTAGTGTTAATGCTAGCGGTATACCAACTATTGACGTAGCCGCGATAGCCCAACAAGTTATGGGATACACCCAAACACTGAAAGACTATGCAGAACAGATCAAACAATATGAGCAAATGGTTAAAGATACACTAAATTTCGAGAAACAAATGCAAGAGCTTGGTGTAGATATGAACAGCGTTTATGAGATATTAGGCGATGCACAAAGTTTAATAGCGCAAATGCAAAGCATATACGAAGATGTAAAAAATTTGCCAAAAGACATAATGGGGGATATAGCAAGAGTTAAGACAGCCTGCTCATTCTTAGAACAAAACAGCCAATTTTTTAGTCACTCAGTAAAAGCATCAGGCAATAAACTAGCAAATAAGCTAAATAGATGTACATTTGCACTACGTGATGGAGCAAATATAAGCAAGAGCATAGAAGAATTAACTCAAAAAATGAATAAGGCAGTTGACCCAATAGAACGAGCAAACTATCAGGCACAGATCAGTAATATTAAAAATGCGGAAAGGTTTTTGCAAGAGAGGGATAATATAGAGAAAACAAACAATTTATTAGCATTTGAAGACACATTTCATAATGGTGATAAAACGAAAGAGTATACAAGAGATAGAATGAGAGATGATTTAAAACAGCTATCCAAACAATTAAATAAGGCTAATAATCAAAAGCAGGCTCAAGCATTAACGAATACTATACTGCTTAAAATTTTAGAAAATATGCAACAGCAATATGAGCTAAATATCAATTACACCAGCGCAATGGCATCGAGCAGACAAGCCATGAAAGACGATAGTGCTAGAGATTTAACACCAGATAGCTTTAACCAAAAAGTTGTTGAATATAAGCGAAATGATGCAATATTTGACCCAGAAACAAAACAAATGCCAAAAGATGAGCTAGGGCTTCCAAAATTTGTATTTTTTAAATAAGGAGTAGAAATGAAAAAAATAGTTTTAAGTATTGTTGCCATAACAATGTTTGCAGGTAGTGCAGTAGCACAGGAAATAACAGGAGATGCAAAGCTGGCATGCGAAGCATTATTGTGCTTATCAAGCCCAACAAGACCGAGCGAATGTGCTCCAGCACTTAAAAAATATTTTTCAATAACAGACAAAAAACCACACAAACAAGCAAAGAAGCGTGAGAACTTTTTAAAATTATGTCCTAAACAATGAACAAAGAAAATTTAATCGAACTCCCACTAGATGAAATTTTAAAGAATAATGGCTACTTTGAAAAACGAGAGAAAAGTAGCCAAAATTACAAGACACTCACAAACAACAACTCCGATACAATTATCATAACGAGAAAAAGCAACGGACACTATTTATACTTTAACCCAAGCGATGATAATGATAGAGGAAATATTTATAATTTCGCCAAGAATCGTGGCGTTTCAATAAAAGATTTAATAGACGAAAATATAATAAACGATGTAAAGACATTAAAAAACAATACTAAAGAAATAATAAAACAAAAAGAAAATGATAGTATTATAGTAGAAAAATTTAAAAAATTAAATAAGATAGATGAAAACTCGTTTTTGACTAGCAAAAGAAAAATTAAAAGCGATATCCTGATAAAATTTAGTAGCCTCAAGCAGGATGAAAAATTTAAGAATGCAATAGTGCCAACATATACATTAAGTGTATTAGAACTAAGCAGTGGCAAAAGAGAATTTCTAAAGCAGACAGGGTATATAAGCTACTTATCAAAGCCTTTAACGCAGGATCAGCAAGGAAAGGCATATGCTAAGCCGATAAAACAGCTCTGTAATGGAATAAAGGGGCTTGAAATACTCAAGGCAGACGAAGCACACAAGAATCCAAAGGATTTTAAAAATATTGTAATCTGTGAGAGCATGATAGATACATTATCATATTGTGAAATGAAAGACGTAAATTTAAAAGAAACACTCCTATGCTCAACAAATGGTCAAATATCGGCAACGCAAAAGGAAGTCATAAAAGCATTGACAAAGCTGGCACCAAATGCAGGAGTTGTACTAGGATTTGATAATGACGAACGTGGTAAAGAATTTACAAAAGCAATACTAGAAATAGTACCAAATGCGAGATCGGCCAAACCAATCCTAAAGGACTTTAATGATGATTTGGTAGCAGGCACGGCATTAGGTATAAGTAGTAATAAAATTAATCTCGACAGCATAACAAAGCCTTTAAAGGAGTTTTCTCGGCAAGTTGAGTATTTGTCAAAGAAATACGACTTTCTCGAGCCAGATGCTAAGAAAAGTAGAATAAAAGACCTATACGCCCTTGATGTTGAAAAATTTAGAGAAATAGAACCAAAGATCAAGACATTACAGGGAATGAGAGAAAGCTATAAGCGACTTAACTTGATAAACACAAAAATTGAAAAAGACTACGAAAGATCATCTAAGACACGATAAAAACAGCCATCTGCTTTTTGGACTTTAAGCTTTAAATAAGTATTGATGAAGTGATGTTTAACCCCTTTGTGTGGGAGTTTGACGCATTGTTGAGTAAATTTATTTTTACAAATTGTCCGAAATTTTATG
>NZ_CABPUR010000007.1:0-23576 GCF_902460665.1 Campylobacter concisus
TATATATATGACACTGCAATATGTGATTATTTTGAATAAAATCTTTAAAATTTGAATCTGATTGAATCAAAAAACAAGAGCCGGAATACAGTAGATACTGTTCTTCTATGGTTATAAAGTCCTCATAGCATTTATTTTTAGTTGTAGTATTAAATTTTATGACATCTCCTAATATTTCGTGCTCAAATACGCCATCTGTTTTTCTCCATAAATAAATCATTTTATTAATCTGTTTTAAAAAATGAAAAAAATCGATTGACGCTACTTTTTTTCCGAATTTTATACCGTAGCCCTCACTTAGTATTTGTAGCAAACATTCTACTGCTTTAAGCCCGTAAGAAAGTTTATTTATAGTATGAGCAGGTGCCGTTTTAAGATCGGTGCCACATTTATAGCAAAAAGTAAAGTCTCTTTCGTTGTAATGCTTATAAATTACTAGTGGAGAGCCACATGTAGGACATCTGCTGTGCAGAAAACAGTCGTGCTTGATACATGCTGTATAAAAAGAAAGTCTCCATGTCTTTCTAAAGTAGGGTACTATATCCTCCTTTAGGCATTTGGGACAAAATCTTAATCCGCCATTTCTTTTTATATGGCAATAGTTCCCAAGGGGCTGTACAAAGCGAGTTCTGGTTCTACCATTAATATGTTCTTGTAGTTTTCCTTCATAGCTTTTTAATGTCATATCTAGAATTTGCTCCTTTGATAAATGACTTTTTTCCGAGAGTCGCTTCATAAGATCTTGAGGACACCATATATCCAAATCCCTTTGCCAGATAATATTTCTTGCATATTCTCTAAAATGCATGTTAGTAAAAGATGTAGCTGCTGCATCGTTTGCTAGAGCTACTCTTACTAGCCATGACGATAGTAATTCGTCGTCTTGAGGCTTTGGATGAATCACAAAGTCCCTATCGTTTAAATTTATAAATCTAGTAACATGGCTTATCATATTTCTATAAAATCAGTAATATTTTTTCTCATAGAAGGGCGCACAAAATTAGATTTTTTAAGTGTTTCCATGGTAATGCTTTCAATTTTTTGTTCTATGGCATATTGAGCAGCTAAGTTTATTAAATCTATAATTTCTCCTATATACCCTTCAGAGTAGTCTAAAATATAATTTGATATCTCTTTTGAGGTGGCCATATTTGATTGTTTTCTTAGAGGGAGAGTTTTTTCTATGCTTGCCAGTAAGGATAAAAAAGATCTATCGTATTTCCATTTTGGTACAACCAGTGGCGGAAATCGATTACTTATTTGCGAATCTGTATTTATAGCATGTAGTGCATCGGCAGTGCCTACCAATATGATGGGTATCATTAACTCGTTGCTAAGATTTTTTAATGCCACCATAAAGGCTTTTTGTTTTTGTACGGGTGCCACTATAATATTGTGTATTTCATCGATTATAAGCATATTAGTGCGACATAGTAAAAATATTCCCTCAACCTTTTCTTTCTTTTTTGTAGCTCTGTCTGTGTTTTTATATGGTACCCCTAGCTTGTGTAAAATACTTCCATATAGGTCTGATGGATTGGAACTTTCGGGCGCACTCACCGCTACTACTGGCGTTATTTTGACATTTTCATCATCATATGGCATATGGCTTCTAATAAATTTATTTACGATAGACGTTTTTCCGTTGTTGGTTCCGCCAACAATAAGCCTGCCTTTCATTCTATTTTTTTTAGGATGCTTAAGATGAAATTCTAATTCTTTTAGAATTTCTTTGGCAATTGGGTATAAAAACCACTTCTCGTTTAACATAAAAGCAATTCTTTCTTCATCTGTAAGCAATAATGCATCTTGTGCTTGTTGAATTAAATGTTGGTTTTCCATAGGTTGTTGCCTTTATAAAATCTCTATATCATCGAAAGGCTCAACATCTTTATATAAATCAGATAAAGATATGTCATTTTCAGCATCAGATGAGGCATTTGACTTAGATTTAGTCTTTGGTATATTATCAAATTTCCTTTTCGTATCTCTATGTTTTTGTGCGGAGTGCTTCCTTCTTATACTTTTTACTTTTTGCGCAGAATCTTTTTCGATTTGTTTCATTTTTTCATATGCCGAAAAGATAGTCACTTCATCGTATCCAGTTACATTGTTGTCGTCAAGATATTTTTTGATAGCCCTTAAATCCCAGACTGATATTGGAGGATAGGATATATTCCTAAAAGGAATTGGATAATACTCCTTTATTTCAGGATCATAAAACCAAATTGTACTTATATCTCTTAGGTCTCTTTTGAAAATAAATTTTCTAGCTTTCTTGTCTTTATCTTTGGCTCTAATCCATCTTCTTAAGGCATCTGCATAGTATTGAATGCTATCTATTTTAATTCCAGATTGCTGGATTGTGCGTTCAATAGTAGGTAGTAGCGAAATTTTAAATTTATCTTCATCAGCAATTCTTTCAGGCAGGCCTCTACCCAAGGATGTTTTGCCATCGCCGAATATTCCTATCTCGTATTTATGCTCTGGAGTACAATTTATGCCGCTATGTATCTGTTTGTGGTAAACATTTATGATGTATTCGGTAAGCCATTTTTCAAGAGACTTGAGCGTCATAGTGGCATATTTTTCGGATTTATATTCTCCTCTTTGCTGAATATTTGAAAAAGTGGTGCCAGGCAGAGTGTGTACTTCTCTCATAGCGGTACCTATAATCCTTTCTATGTGACCACCAAACTGCGGTCTTGCAACAGGTCTCCAATTTAACTCTATGCCGTAGTGCTCACAAACCCTTTGCAAATCCTTTCCTCTAAATTCTGCCGCATTATCGAGTCCTATTGTTTTAGGAATCCCCCAAATATTCCATTCGCCATCGACTTCTAGGCTTCTTAAATATTTCTCTTTTGATAGCATTGCTTGTGTAAGGCATTGTGAGACTGAAAAATAACTAGGTTCATCTAGGCTTATAAAAAACCCCATGACCATTCTACTATAAATATCCATCGCTATGGTCAAATATGGTCTTCCTATAGGCTGTCCGTACACTTCATCTACAACAATAATATCCATTGGGGTATGGTCGATTTGTATAAAATCAAGCGGATATTTTCCTGCTGGAAACATACCATCTGTATTTCTATATTTTCTGTCGGCCATTCTAGCGCTTTCTCTTCGTTTAAGAACTTCCTTGTCCGACAGCAACTGGATTCTGGAGCGTACCGTGTTTTCGCTAGGCGGCTTAATTTTTGCATTTTTACATCTTTGGACTATCGCCATATATGTCTTTTTTGATGAATATTTCTGTTTCGAGAGATATAGCTCCTCAATTGTTTTTTTAATTATCAATTCCACCTCTTCAACTGTTCTAAGACGTCCTCTGCCTCCCTTGGCTTGATTTTTTGGGGCTATAGAAGCTAGAAGATTGCCTGAGTTTTTGTATGCTTCAAGCCACCTATAAATTGTACTTGGGTGCAAGTTATATTCAGCAGCCCTTTGCTTGATGGCCTTAATTCTATTGGTAACTACACCCAAGATAGGCTTTATAATTTCTAGTCTTTTGTTGGCTTCGTCCCAGTCATTTGAACTTAGTTCTAAGGGGTTGATGTCTTGTTGATTATCTTCTTGATTGGAAATTTGAGACTCTTTTGTCATTTCTTGAATAGGGAGAATAGCTTTTTCTCCAGTTGAAATATTCTGTGCCATGATTTCTTGAAAGTTAATTTGTCTAACAACTATATATTCTACATTGTTATAAAAAATATGCATGCCTATAGCATATTGCACCTTATTCATCGCAGATCCTTATTGGAGTATTAAAATTTATAGGCTTATACATATCTATTTTGAGCTTTGAAGAAAAAACTAAATACCAAATATAGGGAATAAATTCTGCTTGTCTTAGTCTATTGTCGCTAATTTGGTTTAAAATATATGCAAGTGTTTTTCCTGAATATTTTTTACACAAGTTAAATGTGTCTTTGACCGCATTGGTGCTCTGAAGATTAGCATATGTGTAGATTAGTTTTGCATTCTCAAGATATATTGGATCTATATCGAGTTCTGTAAATATTTTAAAATTCATATCATTTTCATACAGATATTGTTCAATTTGAAAGAATTTTGCATCTAGAAAAACTTTCTTTTCTTTAAGTTCTTCGCTAAATTTGATTTCAAATACGCATGGAAGCTTATTAAAATTTGGATAGTATTGTACTAGACAATCAGGGGTATATCTGTAAATTGAATTTCTATAGGCATATTGTGTTGTAAGCGGTTGTTCTTCATAGGATTGAACTTCATGATTAAATTCTAAAAGTAAGTAAAAGTCTCTTTCGAGCAAAGATTCATAGGAGATAGGCGACTTGTTTTTCAAACTCTGAAATATTCCGGTGGATGAGCGATAGTTTTTTGGAATTTTTCGTACTGACATAGCTACCTTTTTATTAATTTACTTTGGACCTAGTGAAATTAATTGTTTTCTATATCTCAATTATATTTTTTAAAATACTATACATGTATTATACCGCCTTTAAAACTTTTTAGCAACTTTTATTGAATTTTTATAATATTTTAGCAACTTTTATTGAACTATTCGCAACTTTTATTGAATTTCTAGTAGCTTGTTTTTAATTTTAAAAAATAGTAAAATAGTATTAATTTAACTGAAAATAGGGCAATGATTTTACATAATGCATTTCTCAATCGCTTTTATTCATTCGCAACTTTTATTGAATCTTACAGAGGCTCAAATGTCGCAAAGATCGGTGAAATCGCACTTGCAAATGGTGGAGTGCTATTTTTTGATGAATTTCCACACTTTTCTAAACAAGTGATCGAGAGCCTTAGAGAGCCACTAGAGGATAATCAAATCCACATCGCAAGAGTGAATTCAAAAGTGACTTACGAGACTAAATTTATCTTCGTAGCCGCTCAAAATCCATGTCCTTGTGGAAATTTATTCTCTCGCAATCTAAATTGCAAATGCAGTGAAAATGAGATAAAAAACTATAAATCAAGAATTTCAGCTCCAGTGCTCGACCGCATTGACTTAAAAGTTGCTATGGACGAGAGTTCGCCAGGTGACAAGGCGAGTTTGAGCTCACAGCAGATGAGCGATATGGTTTTAAAGGCGTTTATCTTTCAAAAAAAGCGCGATCAAGATGAGCTAAATGGCAAGCTAAATGACGCACAAGTAGAAAAATTTTGTCTACTGGATAATGAAGCAAGAGAAATTTTACAAAAGGCAGCCTCGAGGTACAATCTTTCTCAAAGAGGCATAAAAAGGACACTTAGAGTGGCTAGAAGTATCGCTGATCTTGATGAGAGCGAGCAAATTTTAAAGCCCCACATCTTAGAGGCGCTTAGTTTTAGGGCATAAAGATGAAAAATTTATATTTAGATACAAGAGTTTTAGACGAGAGAGCGAGCGAGAAATTTGACCTCAGTGAAGAAATTTTAATGGAAAACGCCGCCGCCGGCATAGCAAATTTCATCCGTAAAAAATTTAAAAAAGGCGAGAGGGTGCTTGGCGTTTGCGGTGGCGGGAATAACGGTGCTGACGTGCTTTGTGCTTTAAGGATGTTAGAGGGCGAGTTTGAATGCGAATTTATCTTAGCTAGTCAGAATTTAAAGCCACTAGCCATTAAGCAGCTTGAGCGAGCTAAATCTGCTGGCGTGTGTGAGAGTAAAGATGTAGAAAATAGCTTAAATGGTGCAAAATGCGTCATAGACGGGCTTTTTGGCTCAGGGCTAAATAGAAATTTAGACGAAAAGCAAATAGAGCTCATCTCAAAAATAAACGCCAGCACTGCCTATACCATCGCTTGCGATATGTCAAGTGGACTAAGTAGCGAGGGCAAGGTGCTTGGCGCTTGCGTAAAAGCAGATACTACGATCACGATGGGAGCTAGAAAGCTAGCTCTTTATAGCGACGCGGCAAAAGACTTTGTTGGCAAGATAAAGGTCGCTGATCTTGGCATAAGCGCGCAAAACTACGAATGCGAGAGTGACTATTACCTGCTTGAAAAATGCGACCTTATACTTCCAAATAGAAAAAATCAGTGTGTAAATAAGGGCGACTTTGGCCACGCATTTATTGTATCTGGCGAGCACATAGGAGCTAGCAAACTTTGCGCAAAGGCAGCATTTGCCTTTGGGACTGGGCTAGTTAGCGTGATAGGCGAGCAGGGCTTAAATTTACCAACGCAGATCATGCAAGCAAGTAAGATAAGCGATAAAATGAACGCTGGAGCCGTTGGCATGGGGCTTGGCAAAAAGGGCATAGAAGAGCTTGATACGCAAATTTTAAAGAGCAAAAAGCTAGTGCTTGACGCTGATATCTTTTACAGTGCAAAAGTGCTTGATCTGCTAAATGAAAACTGTGTTTTAACGCCCCATCCAAAGGAGTTTTGTTCACTTTTAAATCTTTGTAATATAGCAGATATCGATATAAAAACATTACAAGAAAATAGATTTGCTTATGCTAAGACTTGGAGCGAGAAATTTAAGGCTGTGCTAGTACTTAAAGGCACAAATACGATAATCGCTAAAGACGGACAAATTTATATCATGCCTTATGGTAAAAATATACTTGCAAAAGGTGGCAGTGGTGACGTGCTAAGCGGACTTGTGCTTGCTCTTTTAGCTCAAGGCTACGAGCCACTGGATGCTGCCATCTCGGCTACACTAGCTCATGCACTAAGCCTTAAAAATTTCAAAAAAAATAGCTACGCGCTCGAGCCAACAGACATTATAAAAGGAGTAAAATGCTTACGAAAAAGATAGCCGTGCTTTTTAGCGGTAGTGGCTCAAATTTAGAAGCGATACTTAAAAAAGTTCATAATCAAATTTTTAATGGCATAAAAATCGAAGTTTGCCTTTGTATTTGCAATAAACCTGGTGCATATGGCATCGAGCGAGCTAAGAAATTTGGGCTTGATACGACGATAATAGAGAGTGCCAAATTTGCAAATAGAGAAGAATTTGACGCTGCAGTTGTGGAGCAAATTTTAAAAAGCGGCGCTGAACTAACGGTGCTTGCTGGATTTATGAGGATATTAACTCCTGTTTTTACATCACAGATAAAAGCCATAAATTTACATCCTTCCATATTGCCACTTTTTAAGGGCGCTCATGCGATAAAAGATAGCTTTGAGAGTGACATGATGCTTGGCGGAGTTAGCGTGCACTACGTGAGCGAGGAGCTTGATGGAGGTAAACTCATCGCTCAAAGAGCGTTTGAAAGAGAAGATGGTATGAGCTTAGAGGATTGGGAGAGCAAAATCCATGCGATAGAGCATGAAATTTTGCCTGAGAGCATAATAAAAATTTTAACAAAGGAAGCAAATGTTTGAATGGTTTAGTTCGCCAGAAGCGTGGATATCACTACTTACGTTAACTGGCTTAGAGATAGTTTTAGGCATAGATAACATTATATTTATCGCTATTTTGGTAGGTAAACTACCTCCGCAGCAGCGCGGCAGTGGTAGGATTGTTGGCTTAGGGCTAGCTATGGTGACTAGAATTTTACTTTTACTTTCATTGTTTTGGATCATGAAGCTAACAAAGCCACTCTTTACTATCGCAGAATTTAGCATAAGTGGCCGAGATTTGGTGCTTATATTAGGCGGTCTATTTTTACTTGTAAAATCAACCCTTGAAATACATTCTAGTGTTTCTGGCGAAAGTGAAGAGCATAAAAATAGCAAAAAATCACATGCAAATTTCTTGATTATCGTAAGCGAGATAGCTGTTTTGGATATTGTTTTTTCACTTGATAGTGTTATCACAGCTGTCGGAATGGCTGAGCATATAGAGATAATGATCATAGCTGTTATTTTAGCGGTTGGTGTAATGATGGTAGCGTCGAAAGGTATTTCTAATTTTGTAGATAATAACCCGACTATAAAAATTTTAGCACTTGCATTTTTGGTGCTTGTGGGCATGACACTAGTTGCTGAAGGATTAGGATTTCATATTCCAAAGGGATATATCTATTTTGCGATGGCATTTTCATTGGCAGTGGAAAGTATAAATATCTATGCTAAAAAGAAAGTGTTAGCTAAATAATATTTTTTACGATGATGAAAAAGCTAATGATATGATGGATAAAATGTTAATCAAAAAATTCTAGCCCGAAAAGATAAATCTGTTGAAATTTGAAGGTAAAATTTTGATAAGCATAAAATGCATAATAGATAGTAGATCGATGTTTGTTTTGTTGTAATATCAGTGTAAAATATTCGTGTCAAGCTACTTAAAAATCCGTGAAATAAAGGACATACTTTATAGCTAGGTAGTAAAATAGAGAAGTATAAAAAGTTGGCTTGTATAAAAAATTATGTATTTTGTGAAGTATTACTTAATATTTTTGGTTGAATTATCTTTTATATATAATTTCTATTAATTTAAGTGTTTTTTAATTGACTTTATAAAAAAAACAAGTTAAAATACGACTTTTTAATGAGGTAGTGGCATAAACTTACAAACACGACTCAGGCGGGGTGTAGCGCAGTCTGGTTAGCGCATCTGGTTTGGGACCAGAGGGCCGAAGGTTCGAATCCTTTCACCCCGACCATGTTAAATGGTGAGTGTAGCTCAGTCGGTTAGAGCATCAGATTGTGGTCCTGAGGGTCGTGGGTTCGATTCCCATCACTCACCCCATTTTGGGCGCTCGTAGCTCAATTGGATAGAGCGACAGACTTCGGATCTGTAGGTTATGGGTTCGACTCCTATCGGGCGCGCCACTTAAAATACTTTATGCGCTCATAGCTCAGCTGGATAGAGCAACGGCCTTCTAAGCCGTAGGCCTCAGGTTCGAATCCTGATGGGCGTACCACTTTATTATTGTTGTGCGGATGTGGTGAAATTGGCAGACACGCCAGACTTAGGATCTGGTGCCCCACGGCGTGAAGGTTCAAGTCCTTTCATCCGCACCATCCAAAACTCCCTAAAATACGATATTTTAAGACTTAAGATTTCAAAAGGTAACCCAATAGGTAACCCAAAACAACCACTCTTTATTTTTAACTTCATTTTTAAAAACTGCTATATTATTTATTTCTTTAAAATATTTACTTTTTCGCAAAGACATAGAAAAATATAAAAGTATATGTTTCTAAAAATATGACATGTACTCTGTAAAATTCGCTCCGGATATAGAATCTTATTTTTATACAAATTGGCATTTAAAAACGAGTTTTAGCACTATAGTGCTAAAACTTACTTAGCACTATCCAAAAAGGATAGTGCAGTAAGGTCCTAGCTGGACGAGCAAATAGTCTAGCGGCTATTATAAAAATCAGCTTAATTTTGGATAAATCAAACGGCTGATTTTTATAGTAATCGGCATAATAATATTAAATCAAAAATGGTCTATTTGTTTTTAATTTAATATTATTGTTATATTTGACGCACGGATAATTGGTAGAGAATGCGAAATTTTATTGAGGGGTGAGCAACGAAAGCAAATAATTTTTTAAAAAACTTGGGTGGCGCGCTTGCTCGGTAGATAAAAAGCTCTTTGATGTCGCCTTGTATCTTGCCGTTTGCAATAAATTTAGCGTCCAAGTATTTGCAAATTTCATATATCCTGCTCATTGTGTCTCCTTGGTTTTGGAATTTTAGCAAAATTTATAAAAAGCTATATTTTCACTCGCCGTATCCGATATCGACAACCTTATCAAAAATAAATTTAAGCTCCTCTTGGTGCGTAATCATCAGCACGCCAAGACTCGGAAAGTCGTGCTTTAGATTAGCAAGGAGCTCGTTTGCTAGTGCGCTATCAAGCGCCGATGTCGCCTCGTCAAGCAGTAAAAACGCAGGCTGCGCGAAATAAACCCTCGCAAACGCAAGCCTTTGCGCCTCGCCTCCGCTTAAAATCTTGCCCCAGTCTTTGACTTCGTCTAGCTCGGGGATAAATTTCTCTAGCCGTACGCGCCGTAAAATCCCTTCAAAATCGGCCTCTGCGCCTTGCAAATCACTAGGATACGCGATAAGCCGCCTTAGGCTCATACGCGCTAAAAACGGCTTTTGTGGCACGCTCATCGTCCCACGCGGTACGCAAACCTCGCCCGAGCCGTGATCCCAGATGCCGGCGATATACCTAAACACGCTGCTTTTGCCGGTTCCGCTAGCTCCGCGTAGTAGCGTCCATTCGCCGCTTTTTACGCTTAAATTTAGCCTGCAAACCAGCTTCTCGCCGTTTGGAGTAAAAATTTGCAAATTTGAGCATTTTAGCTCGTTTTGTTCGCAGTTCTCGTCAAATTTAACGCTCTTAAATTTATCCTGCGTCAAATTTTCCGCCGTTACTTGGGCGGATTCGTTCGCTCTGTCAAGGCTACTGTTTTGACCGCTAAATTTAGCGCCAAATTTGGCCTTAGAGTCCGCTGCCTGCGCGATCTCGACAAATTTATACACGCGCTCCACGCTCGCGGCCCACTCCATGATCTGTTTATAATAGTCCATAAACCACGCAAAGCCGTCCTGCACGCTATAAAACGCCGAGCGCGCCCGCATCATGTTGCCAAACGTCATCACCCGCGCGAAATAAAGCGGCAAACAGGCGAAAATGGGGATTAGATTCGTGATTTTTAAGTAGCTAACCGAAAAGCACTCTAGGCGAAACTCGGTATTCATGATGACGCGCCAGTTGCGCACTACCTCGCCAAAACTTGCTCGAAAGCGCGATTTTTCAGCGCCGGCACTATTCATCAGCGCGACTGCTTCGGCATTTTCGCGTGTGATGAGCAGATTTGCGCGGTAGTCGGCCTCGACCTGCTGTTTTTCGTAGTTTAGGCACTTTAGACTGCGGCCTATGAGGTGCGTGATTAGCGAGCTAATGATCGTATAAACGAGCGCGACGTAGACCAAAAAGCCCTCTAGCGCGAACTCGCAGCCAAACGCGTTAAAATGCAAGACCTTTGACGCCTCCCAGAGGATAAACGTGAAAGCAAAAAGCTTAGAGAGGTTGTAGACTAGGGATTTTACGAGATTTACGCTTTTATCGGCGAGCAGGAGGCTGTCCTCTGCGATACGTTGGTCCGGGTTATCAAAGCCCGCGGCCGCGGATAAGCGGTAGAAATTTGCGTTTTTTAGCCATATATTTTCCATCTCTTCGCTTAGGCTCTCGCGCCACGAGATCACGAGTAGCTTTTTAAACCAGTTTCCGATCACGATAAAAAGCATGATAATGGCGGTATAAACGAGAAATTCGCCCACAAGCGGGAGCATGAGATCTTTTTCAAATTTTTCGATCGCGTCATAAAATTTTTTATCCCAAGCATTCATTAGCGTCGCTACCTTGACGATGGCTAGGCTAGCTCCCAGCGTCACAGCCAGCATCACCCACGCCGTTAGCGAGCGCTTGCCCGTCCAAAACTAGCCCGCGATGATGAAAAATTTCTTTAAAATCTGCAAATTTAGCCTTTTTGTTTGGTTTTATGCTCTGCTACGAGCGATAAATTTACGTCCAGGGATTTTTATGCGGCGCAAATTTTAGCCTAAATTTAGCCTGCTTTGTTCAAATTTAAAGCGCGAAGCGGTATGTTTATTTACCGCTTCGAAAAAGCTGAAATTTACGCAAATTTAATCTCGCAAAGCTCTTTAATACGTATAGTTAAACGTCAGCGTGAAATTTCGCGGATCGCCGTAGAAGTTGTTCATGCCGGCAGTTCTGTTTTGGGTGTGCATAAAATATTTTTTGTCGGTTATGTTTTTGACCGCGAGTCCGAGGCTGAAATTTTTATTAAAAAAGTAGTTTACGTTAGCGTCCCAAAGCGCATAGGCTTTTTGCACCGGCACCACGTAGGCTACGTTTTGATAAAAGCCCGAAGTCGCGCTCTGCCATCTCGCTCCGGTACCGAAGCTCAGCTTTTGGCTGCTTGAAAAAGGAATCTCGTAGCTGGTGTAAATTTTAAACAAATGCTTAGGTATGTAAGATTTTGCGTTTGTACCCTTGTCGTAGTTTACGTTCGTAGATATCTTTTTCTCGCTTTTCATATAGATGCTTTTGTTAAACGTATAGCCGGCAAATAGGTTCCATCTATCCGTTAGCGCGCCCGAGATCTCGAGGTCTAGGCCGCGGCTTCGCACCTTGCCTTCGGCGATATTATATCTCATGTCGGTCGGGTCTTGGATGGATCTGTTTTCTTGTACGACTTGAAACAGCGCGATCGCCGTATTTAGTGCGCCGTCAAAGTACTCTGATTTTACGCCGGTTTCGACGTTATATCCTACGACGGGATCGAGGACGTTTTTGTTTCTATCGGTCGCGCTTTGAGGCTTAAATATCTCCGCGTAGCTCACGTACCAGCTGTGATTTTTAGCAAAATCCCACGTTAGCCCCGCATAAGGCGCGAAGTGGTCTTTCGTGAGGTCTAGAGTCTGGCGGCTCGTGCCGTTTTTAAGATCGGCGTAGTGTCTGTCGTATTTTACGCCGGTAAATCTACCCCCCCTACTAGCAAGTGCCAATCATCGGTAAAATTATATCTCGTACCGATACCAAAGGCGCGCTGGTAAATTTTAGTCGTGTATAGATCATCGTCGGTGATGCTACTACCGCCCCAGTTTGGCTCGGCTATGGCGCTACCGTTCCAGTTATATAGCCCTATGCCCAGTGAGCTTAGGCTGGCGTTTGGCGCCCATTTGTCGTGGCGGGTAAATTTCTCGCGAGAGAGCGATCCGTTTACGAAAAACTCGTGCTTGCGTCCAAAAAGCTCATATTTGCCGTCTGCACCGATTTGCAAATTTACCTCGTCCGATTCGTTATCATATTTTCTAAATCTCACGTTATGCGTCGGTCTTGGAATCGCGACGTTGTAAGGGTTTGTGCCGCCCATCGCGCCGAATTTAAACATTCCTTCGCTCTTGGTGTAGTTTAGTTTAGCGTAGATTTTCGTATCGTCGCTAAGCTGGTGCGAAAGCTCGGTAAAGGCGTTAAATTTCTCGTATTCGCTTTTGTCCCAGCTCGAGCCGAAGTAGCTTTTGCGGCTCAAATTTAAAAGATTGCCGCCGGCATCGCTAGCCGGCACGCCGTAGATATCGTAGACGCCGATCGTTCTTTGCCAGATGAGGCCCGTAGTTAGCATCGTTTTATCGGTTAGATCAAACTCAAACATACTGCCCAGTGCCTCTCGGTGACCGTTTTTGTGATTTTTAAACGAGCCTGTTTTGTTTAGGATGCCAATTAGCCTGCCACGAATCGTGCCGTCTGTGTTTAGCGCGTCGGTTACGTCAAACGAGCCTCTATAATTATTCCAGCTGCCCATACTTAGGCCCAAATTTATACCAAGCTCGTCGCCTGGGCGTTTGCGGACTAGATTTACTGTGCCGCCGGGCTCGCCGTTGCTCTGCGTAAGCCCCGCTACGCCGCGTAGCACCTCGACGCGGTCGTAAAACTCAAGATCGGTAAATTCTTTTGAAAATCCGAGCGTGCCTTGAGCCGTGATCGAGACCGAGGATGCGACGCCGTCTTCTTGGATATTGTCGATGTTAAATCCCCTGGAGACGATACGGTCGCGCCCGCTATCGCGGTAGAGCGTGATGCCGTTAGCGTAGTTCATCGCAGTGTCTACGTCTTTTAGGTTTAGATCTTTTATGAGCTGATTTGAGACGACGGATACCGACTGGGGCGTCTCGCGTATGCTTAGATTTAGTCCGGTTGCGGTACTCATATTTCCCGTCGTATACGATCCCGTTCCCTCGGTCGTGGATAGGTCTGCCTTGCCGTAGGCGGTCACCTAGCCGAGGTTCGCATCGACTGCGTAGAGCGAGCAAGCAAGGCAGATAGATAAGCCTATAAATTTGCACTGTGCGTTCAAAATTTTCTCCTTAATATTGATAATGATTAGGTGAATTATATATCAAAATATTTAAGAAAAAATAAAGAGCAAACAAGCGCTAAACCGGACAAAACAGGGATCAAATTTGAGCGGTTAAATTTGGTATTTTAGATTAATTTTTTATGAATTATAGTTAAATTTTGAGGAAAAGCGAAAGCAGATTCATACTAAATTCTAATCAAGTTTTTTATCTATCATTTTTTAAATTAGTTTTGGATGCTAAACCTTTTTAGGTATATCGCCTCAGCTCATCCCCATCACGACATCATGTCTTCTAAATACATCCTCTTTGATCTCAGGAGCTTTATCTTCAATAAACTCCTTTATGATCGGAATTTTGTTTGCTATGCTCTTAAAGAAATTTACGATTTTATCTTTAAAGGCTTTAAGTAAAGCATTTTCCTCTTTTAGTCTTTTGTTTTCTTCTTCCAGCTCCTGTTTGTCTTTTTGCATCGCTCTGTTGACTTTTGTGGCATTCTTTAGTTTGTAAAGCGTTTTTTCTCGTTTTTTATTTAGGACTTCTACTTTATCGGCTTGCTCCTTATGTATTTTAATTTGTGTTTCTAGTTCGGCTTTTTCTTTTTCAATGCGTTCTTTTTGTGTCATAATATTTGTCTTTTGGGTTTCTATGTTCTTTAGTCTTACAAGTTCATCTTTGCTTGCTTTTGCTTGATTTACTACTTCTTCACTGACCAATGCCTGATTTTCAAGCTTTGTTATCATGGCATCTTTTTGTTCTAGTGATTGTTTTAGTTTATCTATTTCGGTTTGTTGCGAGATGACGATATCTTTATCTTTAAGAGCTTCGCTTAACTCCTCTAGGTCCGATTTTTCTTTTAGTAAGGCTTTATTTTTTGATTCTAGATCTCTTACCTGTTCGAGTGCTTTGCCCTTGTCAACCAGTTGTTTTTCTAGCTCGTCTATCTGCTCTTTTAATTCAGAGGCTTGAAGTATCGTAATATTTTCTTCGGCAGCATCATAGATCACTTCGCTAATGGTTTTTGTGAACTCGCTCATGCCGTCCTTGGATATTTTATAGTACGACTCGCCTATTAGTGGGTTTACCTTCTCAAAATTTTCATTGACGTACTCTTGAACGCTGGAATCTATTTCATTTTTTAACGCTTTTTCGTTTTCATAAAAGATCTCTGTTTTATGTATTTGTTTTAGATTCTTGTGAGTAGCCTCGCTACCTCTTACGCCTCTTACAGCGATATTCCTAAACGCATCTGCGCCCATATCTTGCAGTTCCTTGCCGTATTTGGACATCTGCGTTTTATTTCTCCTAATGCAAGTGTGATTGGCATAATCGTAGTTTTCAAAAATTATCTGCCAATGTTTGGTCTTTTCGTCGTTATGCTCGCAGGCAGAGATGCACTCTACGCCGTATTTATTACAATAACCGTTAATGAAGCCCATAACCCTAGGAAGCATATCTAAACCATTGATAAAAGCGGATTCATCTTTGTTTAGCCCCTCTTTGGCTTCTTTGGGTCTTTGCGTACCGAAAGTAAGTAAAATTTCGGTAAAAGGCGTCATCTTCTTTTGCCAAGCTCGCTTTTTTGCTTTTCCATTTTTATCGGTTATCTTTTGCTTTTCATAATCGGCCTTAAATTTAGACAGTTTCTCTTGTATTATTTTGTCGATATCCTCATGCGTCGTTTGCGTTTGAGATACGTCTACTAGGGCACCGTACTGGTTTTGTATATAGTACTTGTTGTTTTTTGAGCTTCTTTTTAGATACTGAATTTTCTTGGCTTGCTTGGGTTCTCTTAAGTTGTGAGCCATCCTACCGATGGCCTCTTGCGGAGTTAAATTATCGGATAAAACGTTAATTACGATCTCGTAGCCGTTTATTTTCATATTTTACAGATCGGACTATACAAGCTCGGCGTCTAAAACGCATAGATTTTGATCTCCAGTCACTTCGTGTTTGGCTATCCATTTTTCTATCTTTTCTCTATCGTATAGAACTTTTCTACCACCCAGCTTTATATAAGGCAAGATGCCTTTTGATCTCCAAATAGATTGGGCATCCGTACCGATACTAAAGAGAGCTTCAAATTCCACAGGGGTTATAAACTTTTTTTGACAAGGATTTATTTGCATTTTTTCCCTTTTTACAAAATTTTGCATCCATCCTACTATGTAACAAGCCTTAAGTCCAGCAAAAAGCCGGTTCGCCAAAAGATAATTTACTGTTTTTTGTTTTGTGGTGCCAGAGGAGCGGTCGGATGCTTAGGCAAATTTACAAAAAAGCTTAATATCTTTTATGATATAATCAGTCCAAAGGATAAAGTTTATGGGAAATTACATTTTTGGACGGTCGAGTAGCTGAAGATTTTAAAGCCCTGCCTCCTAAAATTTCCGCTAACATGACTCATATATTTAAGCTCTTGCGTCTTTACGGCAACCAAGGGGGCTAGCCTCAAACCAAAAACCTAGACGATATAAGGGTTAAGTTTGGAAGGTATGCAATTAATGGTATCATGCAACCACTATAGCTAAATTTTATACAAAGATTTATTATCTTAAAAGCTATAACAACGGTTTATTGCGTTTCAATAATAACCCGCAAGAATTTATATTGAAGTCGGATACAAATTTTGGGCTCAATGGAACTTAAGTGAATTTTTGGTTGCGACTAAGTTTTGCTACGCATGAGACCTCTTGTTAATTTTAGTAGAATATGATGGGACTCTTATTTAGAATAGTTATATATCACGTCTATTTGCTAAAAATGCAAGAAGCCTTGATGCTTCATTCAACTTATCATCAGCATCTTCCCCAAATAACTCTGTAGCCCAAATGTGATCTATGCCTCTTATAATAGGATTTTTAAGTTCTAAAAATGAAATGTTTGGCAACTCAGCTTGAATCTTTGTATACAACGTGTCAGAGAGAGTATCGAAGTTTGGAACTAATGTGGTGAGAATATCTTTCACCTCCATCTTTCTCATTCCCACCTCATCCTTCGAAGAAACTTCACATATTAGTTGATAGAATATAGTAGTCATCCATGTTGATAGTAGAATTGCCTGTTCAATATTAGCCATACTGCATACAACAAAATTAGTGGAAACAAACACACGGTTTTTAGAATAATATGCTCTTCCTTTGGTTCTTATAGCACGAGGAATTAATACCGTGTTTCCTGGAAAAGCCCCCCTGCTTTCGCGGTCTAGAATGCGTTTCCACTCTATAATATTTTTTGAATTTCTCGTCTGCCTACCTATATTAATTGGTAAAGATACATAGTCTCTTAAAATTGAATCAATAATCGCCGAAGAATTTATCGAAGAATCTAAAATTTTACTATCTCCCTCTTGTATATCCACAGTATCAATGCGTGCATTACGCAACCCCAATCCTAACTTCACACGCTTTCGGTAACTATTAAAAAGTGAAGGATTAGAGTCTAAGAAAAGCAAATCACTTCCTCCATTATTTCCTGCTCCCCCTCTTTTCACTGGGAAATTATAGGTATCCATTTGAATCAATTTGGGAGATGATGCCAATTCTGCTTGAACAAAGGATATTGAATCTATCATATCTATATTAAATTCTCGCCAGCCATCTTCTATGCTATTAATGAGAGTTGTTCTGTTAACTGTCTTTCCCTCTATTCCAGGAATAATTGTTGTAAAATAATTAGCAAGATTTCTACTCAACGCAACCTTAAAAGTATCCGCATCAATATCGGGAATATTATCCATGCTTGTTATTATATCAATATTTTCATTCAATCTTTTTATAGAGCCGACAAGCACACAAGTATCTTTTGTAACATCCTCAAAAATTCCTACACCTGGATAGATAAAAATCTTTTTTAATCCGAATTTGAACATAAGCAATCTGCGAATTATAACTGCTTCATTTCCGCGAGCAATCAAATGCGTCTTCGGGAAAACACAAGCGATAGTAGTCTCTTTAGGTAATAATTCGGTCAGCAGCTCCAGAAACACCGCTTCTAATGGCATCTGTCCAACATTAGTTATTGCTTCCTCTCCTGTAATTCTTCTTATTGCTTGATAAAGAGATTGCTTACGGGGGATACAATATACCCCTGCAACAAATGGGGGATTTACTAATAAAACTTTAGTATTTAAAAAATATGTGGAATCCAAATTCGAAATATTATGACATGTAATATTAGGTGCAACATTAACATTTATACTACTGGCAAAATTCAATCCAAGTCTTAAAGAGAGGAGTTCTAAAAGCTGTTTATTAGCATCATTAGCAATTATCTGATTTGACCTGAGATTATATACTGAAATTGCCGAACTAATCAGATTTCCACTTCCTGCGGCGGGATCGCATATACAATCACTTATGTCCAAATCTCCGCTAACACTATGTGCAAGGATTGCAACAATCTTAGCCAACTCTAAATCGGTAGGAACCTCTCCCTCATGCTCATGACCTGCTGATACTATCTGGTGCAAAGTGTCGGCTATTGAGTCTCCCGTTACATTTTGATTGCCATAATTAAAAAGTTCAGTAAGCAGAGTATTTTCGACAGTAACCGTAGGGTCAAATAATGTAGTGCAATAATTAAAAATCCCAGCGAAATCAACACGACTACCCTCATTGCATATTTGCTGAATATTTCCACGAAAAACGCGAATGTCATGAAGATCGTTCCTTCCAACATATTGGAACGACCCTCGAATATATTCGTACAGCATTAAAGCAAGATTACTTTTCCATTTTGAATAATCGCATCTGATTGGTTCAATTTCAGCAACAAAATCATCTAAAGTCAAAAAATAGCTATAATTATCCGCTAATATAGCGTCAATCGTATCTTTAAAATAGATTGAAAGGGCATCACAAAGAGCATTTTCGTTATTAAAAGATTGAAAATCACCTATAATCGAAAGTCCTGGCTGAAGCATCTGTTGATAAGTGCGTTGTCTCGCACTATCATATCTAAACAAAATAGCTCTTTCGAGATTAGTTAGAATATAATACGGTTTCTCCGTTATACCTACATTACTCTGAACATATGACATTGCCTGAAATTGATGCCTAGTGCTGTTAACCGCTGCAGGTGTTCTTTTAACCTCAATGACACAAAGATATTTGTGAGTTGTGATATTTTCAATAACAAAATCCATCTCTAAAGAGCCAGTATATCGATGGTGCACAACTCTATAATTTCTCTCCTGTCCAAGAAGTCTAAGCGCATTATTAAGGGCGTTTTCACATATAGGATGATATACACCCACTTCTGAATCGTTGTAATTAATCATAAACTTTCCTCACAAATATTTTTTTAATTCTCTTGCAATCACCTCAGCGAGTAACGGTGGAACGGCATTTCCAACAATCAAATTTCTTCCTTGTTTGCTACTAGAAATAATCTGATATGAATCCGGGAAAGATTGTAACCGTAACGCTTCTCTCACTGTTATCAATCTATCCTGACTATAGTGGATATTACATCCAACATTCGGTCGATTGAAATATGTGTTAATAGTATATGATGGTTCATCAGGTAACATGCGACCATAACAAGTAGTATGTCCTCCTTCTCGCTGTAATCTTTTGATCCTTTTAGATGGAACATCCTTTGGAATATCATTATAATTTCCGCCAGGTTTGACATGTGAGCATATATATTTGTCTAATTCGCTCATTCTTGGCATGAAATGTTCCGTTACTAAATCTTTTGAACGCATTACTTTCTGATATTCATTTTGTGGTGGATATTTATATTCTGCAACCCCATTTTCATCATATACAGGTACTCCTAAATCATCTAAAGCCTGTCTAACACTTATATAGGGAATCAAGCCCTCACTGAGATCTCCGTGAGTCGGTGCAGGGAAAATAAAATTTCCTTTTTTAAGTCCAACAATGATAACCCTCCGTCTTTTTTGAGGCACGCCATAATCTGCTGCGTTCATAACCTGCATTTCCACATTATATCCAATTTCCCTAAATGCCGTCCTAAGCTGATCTACAATTTTTTCTCCACTTTTATTTTTTGCAGATAAAAGTCCAGTTACATTTTCAAAAACGAAGGCTTTAGGCTGAACTTTTTTTAGAATTTTCATATATTGCCAAATAAGTTGCCCTCTGACATCTTCTATATTTCTCATTCCTGCAAGAGAAAATGATTGACATGGCGGTCCACCAATAATAACGTCTGCACGAGGAATATCATTTAATTCTTCTTTAATTATATCAGCACATTTGATGTGAGTACCGATATTTTTTTTATATGTTTTTACTGCATTTTCGTTATTATCAATAGCCCATAAGATTTTATAGCCTGCATTAATAAAGCCTAAATCCAATCCACCCCCTCCAGAAAATAAACTAACAATATTTGTCATTTATACATTCTCTAATCTATTGGTAACTAGTTTCTCGTATTCGTTTGAAATTTCTTCAAAACCTATATCTGAATATTGAGAAAGTACCTTTGTTATTCCCGATATGATTTTTTTCGTACCATTATTAATAAGTTTCTTTGACAAATCCCTTAGAATGTAGGCATCCTCTTCTGAAAAGTCACAAAAATTGGGAATCTGTAAGTTTTCTAAGTCATATCGTTGCAATTTTAGTAATCCAGCACCATATTTTTTCCCATAGCATTCCAGTTGATAAAATGTATAGTAGTTATTTAGTAGTGCGAAACATATAAATTCATCTATTATCGGATAGATAATATAAAAATTGTCGCGAACAATGTTGCCAGATCTGTTAAATACAAACTTCATATCATTTCTTACAAAATAACTAAAAATGATTCCATCGCATTCAAAAAGATTGAGCTTATACCATTCATCACCTTTAATAATTTTATTAACCAGAGTTTTTGGTTTTTTATCTTTAAGAATCTTATCCTGCCAAGAGCCAAAGTAATTATCTATACTTGGTTCATTAAAATCATCATGGCTAACAACGAGCAATTTATCATATTTCGAACCTGCTGTCGTATATCCATTCACTTGCTTTGGTGATGATATAATGTTTTTAGTATACTTCTCATCACAATTAATAACTGGATTAATAAACATGGAATTGCATCCGGTTGTCAAGCCCCTACGAATGTTGCCAATATCCTTAAGCTTTTTAGCAAAGCTAATATGAAGACTATTGGCTTCTCTAATAATGGGTACAAAAGTATCATTTATTAATTTTAGATACTCTGGAATAATCGACTTCTGTTCTCTTTGTGTTTTCCTTAATTTAAGGATAATAACATCGACAAGGGCAGTCTTTTCAAAGACATCACCAGAGATGTTTATTTGACGATCAACAACACAGCTTTTATACAAAGTTTCTCTAAAACGATCACCATTTTTTGCGAGTAGCCAGCTTCCAGGAAATATTACTATCAATTCACCATTTTCTTTCAAAACAGAAATTGCTTTTATGATGAAATACATGTATAGGTTTGCGGTTGTTGGCAAACATGAGAAAATGGAATTTGCTAACAAGATATCTTTGCTGACACCAAGCTGTGACAATTCGTTTATTTTTTCTTGTCTAACATATGGAGGGTTAATAATAACTCCGTCATATTGGCTGCATTGCTTAGATGACAGAAAATCTTCATTTTTTAATTTATGTTTCTGATATTTATTTTTGCATTTTTCATACAGGGCTGGGTCTATTTCATATCCATAAATATGATTCCATCCATCATTTGCCAAAGCAGAGAGAAAAGCTCCTTCGCCAAAACAAGGATCAAGGATTTTAGACTCTTTATTTATAGAGAAGAGTGATGTCATGTATCTTGCAACTGGAAGTCTTGTAAATACTTGTCCTAAATCCATCTCATTTATCTTTCTTCTGTTTACTATTATCAATGACTTTTGTTGTTTCCATAAGTGCAGTTTGCCTTATAAATTAGCTATATGGAGTATATATCACAAACCGTGCAATCTGTTTGAATTTCACAAAATTTCTTTTCTGAAATTAGGGAATGGGCTATTTATATACTTATTTTTTAACTTCGCTACGCTCGTTACTTTTCAAGAGCGCCAGCAAGATCATGGTTAAAAACTCCTTTGAAGGTTTTTAACTTACCTTGAGCTTATTTTATTATATCATATTTTATATATTTAACTTCTCGTATATCTTGCCGGTATTTTGCTGCAGGCGTCATTTCCGTCCCAATCTTTTAGGAGCTACTAAATTTTCTATTACTTGCGAGCTTTTCTGGGTCGCTTTGTAAGTATCGACGCCTAGATAGTGTTGTAGGGTCGCTAGTTCTTCGTGTAGTAAAGTGCCCGACATCGTATGGATATCCGCGCTAGCTTCCGCAAGAGCGCCGACTACTATATCTCTCGCCATATGCAGGTGAAAATTTTCAACACCCGAAAGTTCTCTGATTTTTTTAACTTGTCTGTCGAGATTAACTATCGTCTCGCCGCTTACGGGACTGGCAAACACTAGCTCGGCCATCCTCGGTATCTCTTATAGTTTGGATGCTATAAAATTTGGGATAGCCACGATATAGTCGTTGGAGTTTTTCGTTCTCTCTAAAAGCATCGTGTTGTTACCGAAATTTATGTTTTTCCATTTTAAGTTTAAAATTTCGGACTTTCGCCTGCCCGTAAAAATCAGGGCAAAAAGCGTCCAGTAAAAAACGTCGTCGGCGTAAAGTTCGTTAATAGCGAAAAATAAATTTCTAAGCTTATTAGAGCAATTGATGACTTTTGATTTTTTCTCGATCTTGTCCAATTTTAAACCAAACGTCGGCTCGAAAGCTAGAGCCCTATGAATAAGCGCGTACTTAAACATAGGGCGTAAAATTTCTTTTATCGTTTTATTGTATGTTTTTGGTGATAGCCCTTTGCTTCGCATAGAGCTATAAAAAATTTGAATATGATCAAGCGTTACCTTTTCTATAGCCAGCGAGCCTAGCGAGCTGTTTTTGATATGATTGTTAAACATCGCCGCTAGTCCGGTCGTAGCTTTGGTTTTGGCTCTAGTTTCCATATATAAATCCCAAAGCTGCTTAACTTTGATGTTTGGCTGGATTCTGGAGACGTTAGACGCCGCCATATCCTTGCCTTTTGTCCACTTTGCAAAAACCGCCATAGCTTCTTGTAAATATTCCCGCCCGGTCCATTTTTCTCTTACGGCTATTTCGACTACTTTGGTAGCTCGCCTTCCGTCGCTACTTCTTTTTCTGAATAAAAACTTATTCGTATGATTTTTACTCACGTATATATTTGGAATTTTCGTCTTTTTGTATTCGCTTAGACTGATTGACATTTGAGTCCTTTTTAAAATCCTTTGCGCCGCTTTGGGTAACCCACTGGGTAACCCATTTGGCGATAGGATTATAATTCTAAAAAAAGTTATAATCAGCTTAAAATATCGTATTCTAGGGATATATAAACTTATATAATTCTTAATAAGTCTGCGGCGTATTTTTTCAAGTCCTTTCATCCGCACCATTCTTTTTTATAATTTGAAATAGTCTTATATAATCAGCATTTATTGTAGAAGATATTAGATATTTTTCTTGTTTCTTGACATGTAATAATGTTTTTTGTATAATCTCAATTCTTTTTTAAGCAAATGTCTTGCTAGCTCAGTCGGTAGAGCATCTCACTTTTAATGAGGGGGCCGTTGGTTCGAATCCAACGCAGGACACCATTTTTGGGTTTATGACCCTTTCGTCTAGTGGCTCAGGACTCTACTTTCTCTGTGTAGAAACAGAGGTTCAAATCCTCTAAGGGTCGCCAGATATTTTTA
The DNA here is from genome assembly GCF_902460665.1 of Campylobacter concisus. Taxonomy (GTDB): domain Bacteria; phylum Campylobacterota; class Campylobacteria; order Campylobacterales; family Campylobacteraceae; genus Campylobacter_A; species Campylobacter_A concisus_AL. The sequence continues at coordinate 23,529 of NZ_CABPUR010000007.1, forward strand.
AATTTTTAGGTCGCTTAGCTCAGTTGGTAGAGCGCCACCCTTACAAGG
>NZ_CABPUR010000008.1:0-23468 GCF_902460665.1 Campylobacter concisus
ACCGTATGTCCTCTATCTTTTTGATACATCTAAAATTTTAAAAGTATTATCTATCCAAGAAATATCTTGATTATTTTTTACTATAATTTTATTTCCCACCAAATTAAATATTGGTAAATCGGAGTGATGATCACTGTAGCAATATGAATTACTTAAATCAAATTCATTTAAGTCAATAAGCTCTTTGATAAATCTTACCTTATTACTACCAAGACATTCTTGTCCATCTATAAAACCTGTAAAAAAATCATTATTAAATTTTAATTTTGTACAACACAATAAATCGATACGAAAATATTCTGCAAAAAATTTTAAATATATATCAAAACCACCAGAAGCAACAACGATTACATGCCCACTATCTATATGCCACATAAGTTTTTCTAAAACTTTACTATGTATATTTTTCAATATAATATTATTAAAAAAATCATTAGCTAACTCAAGCAACATATACCGTGGCATATTTTTAAAACTACTCAAAAGATATTTTTTTTGAAGCTTTGAATCCGCAATAAAGTTATAGACAATCTTCCTCTTTATAAAGAAAGATACCATCTCACATAAAGTAAGTTTTTTTGCAATATATTTTAAAAAATAATCAGCACTTTGTCCATCAAAAATAGTATCACAAAAATCAAAAATTACGATAATTTTTCTATTTTTATTTTTCATAAAACTCTTTTATGACTAACACTACTTGTTCCATCTGCTTTTTTGTGCCAATAGTAACCCTAACAAAATCTTCCATTTTTTTTATATGACCATAATCCCTTATATAAATATTTTTATTTTCTAAAAATAATATAAGATCACTTTTTGATTTTTGATTTAGTTTTAACAATAAAAAATTACCACCCTCTCCATAGGTTTTTAATCCAATCTCATAAAGTTCTTCAGAAAAATACTTTTTACTAGCCATTACATCATCTGCATATTTTTTCATATAACTGACATCATCCAATACAGATATTGCTGCGATCTGCGATAACATATTGATATTTTTTGGATTTCTAACTTTAGATAAAATTTTAATATTCTCACCGGAGGAAATAACATATCCTATTCTAAAACTAGCGAGCCCAAAAGCCTTAGAAAAAGTTCTAGTAATTAAGATGTTTTGGTACTTTATTACCAAATCTTTTGAAGTTTTACCACCAAATTCAAAATATGCTTCATCTATAATAAACATTATCTCAGGAAAACTCAACAACAAGTGTTCAATAGTATCACGAGAATATATAGTTCCAGTTGGATTGTTTGGATTGCAAATATAAACCATTCGTATATTATTATTTGTTAAGTACTCTTTAAGTTTATCTAAATCAAATAAAAAATCATCGCTTAAATAAAAAAAATCTATTTTAGCTCCATAGCTTTCAAATGTTGATCTAAAATTATCATAAGTTGGTGAAACCATTAACACTTTATCCTCATATTCAACAAAAGCCCTAGCTATACATTCATGTATTACATCAGAACTAGGATAATACTGAACATTATCAATCCCTATATCACAATAAACTGCTATTTTTTTTAAAAGCAACTCATTATTGACATCTGGATACCAGCTTATTTTACCGTTATTTAAAAAAGATACAATATTTTGTTTAACCAATGGGCTTGGATCTATAGTAGATTCATTCCAATCTAATTTTAATATATTACTATCTGAATTTAGCCAAGCTTTATGAGAAGCTAACCTATAAGGTTTAAGGCTATTCACGTATCTATTTATAAACATTTTTAGTCCACCCTTCGTATTATTTTTATTTTTCCAGTATTTTGATTCCTTTTTATCTGCTCTACAACAGTAACCAACACTTCCACATTACCCAATCTATCTTGTATATTGTTTATTATAATGTTTTTATTATCATCACATACTGTTCCACTTACAATGACTTCAACCGATTTATCATTATTTTTTTGTATAATTTGAAATTGTTTTATAAAGTCCATTTTATACATCATTGTATATATGTTAACAGTTGGAATATAAGTTCCATCTTTTTTTATCAAAATATCATCACTTCTGCCACTTATCGAACTAATGGGTATAGAAAATGTTGATTTACATTCACATTTATAATCTACATCCGTATTCTCAATAGCAATATCTCCAGTTTTATACCTAATGAGCGGCATAGAAAAATTATTTAAAGAAGTTGCAATCATTTCACCATTAATAACCTCAACATAACCATAGTCGTCGTTATTATGGTATTTACCACATTGACATTGCTGAATAGCTACGGCACACTCCGCATGCCCATAACAATCCAAAACTTCTATTCCCCACCAGTCCTCTATAGTTTTTCTATAACTTGAAAGCATTGTTTCAGATGATGTTGATATTACATCTATTTGATCTATTTTAATATTATATTCTTTTAAAATTTGAGTAAAAATAAATATTGAACTTGGATATCCATGCAGCACTCTAGAACGTGATTTTTTAATCACATCAATGTATAATTTTAAATTTTCTTTACTTATATGAAAAGGGGATAAATACCATATATTATTAAAAAAATCATGTTTATATAATTTATCATTAGGACCAGGTAGATAACTTCTTAAAAAAATTATAGGATCCATAAAAGAATACTTGTATCTATCTGTAGAATTCCACAACCTTTTGTATGATAAATCCTCTATTAAAAACATTTTTAAAGAGGTTAAAAACTCAAAAGGTTCACCTATTGAACCAGATGTTTTAGTTTTTATAACTGGCCACATATAAGACTTCGAGATAAACAAATTTCTGTTTTTGTTAATAAGTGCTTTATCGATAATCGGGAGTTTATATATTTCATCTTGTGTAAAATTTTTGAAATCAATAATATTTTTAAATTTTTTATAAAATTCAATATTGTTGACTGCATAAAGTAGGATTTTTTTTAGCTTTTTGGTTTGCATAATTTGATTTTCTTCTTTTGTTTTACTTCTTTGTTTGCAAAAGGATTTCCACATTAATATAAACACTATGGCTTTTATAAAAAATAAAAAAGTTCTTCTAATATATTTTTTCATAGCCCAACACTCCAATTTTATATTTCAAAACCAATATCCGTCGTCTGCACCATATCCCAAAGCTCTATCGGCCAGCTTTTGCCTTTTTTTAGAGTCTCAAATAGCGCCTCAAGCTCTTCGAGCTGCCCCTTTTGGCTTACGCTCGTTGAAATTTCTTTCAAGCCTACTCCATATCCTTTTAGGCTTTTATAATCGTCCAAAACGATACTCTTACCGTCGAAGTGGATCTCCATAAACTCCTTGCTTAGCTCCTTGCTGCCGTTTGCGAAATACTCGATATTTGCTACCGAGCCGTCTTTGTATTTTAAGACGATGGATTTGTTATCCTCGGCGCTATATTTTTCATTGCTCGGCGTGATAGCCTGCGAAAATATACTCTCTATCTCGCTTCCCGTTAGCGCCGTCATCAGGTCTATTATATGACACGCTTCGCCAACCATCCTACCGCCGTTTTCATGCACCCAGTGATCCATAGGTATGTAGCCCGCGTTCATTCTATATCTAATTATCATCGGATTTATTCTAGCGCTCGTGTGCTTTTTTATCTCCTGCGCATAGGCGCTAAATCGTCTGTTAAATCCCACGAATAAAAGGGGCTTATCGCCTCCCTCAGCGTAAAATTTCTTTATCTTTTTAAGCTCCTCTTTGTTTGTTGCAAGCGGCTTTTCTACAAATACGTTTTTACCCGCTTCAAGTGCTTTTAAAGTAAGCTCCGCATGGCTATCGTGCCTTGTGGAGATGATCACGAGATCGACGTTTTTGTCGTTTAAAATATCGTCTAAATTTGAAGTAGCGTAGTTCGCTCCGTATTGCTGCGCCACCGCCTTTGCTTTATGTCCGCTTCGGTTCATGATCGCGTAAATTTTATATTTATCCGCAAGCTTTGAGATATTAGGCAGGTGCATCCCGGTGGCAAATCCGCCTACGCCGACGAACGCGACGTTTATCACATCCCTGTTTACTGGCGCGGAGCTTATGATGATTTTTTTATCGTGATTTAAATAGTTATCAAGCTCGGTTAAATTTGTCTCGCCGTAGTCAAGCAAAACCATAAGCGGCTTATTCTGCGAAGCCTGTAGCGACTCAAACGCCTCCGTTACCTGCTCGATAGGGTATTTTGCGTCTATGAGCTTATCCAGCTTTATCAAATTTTCATTTACCAGTCTTAGATACTCACTCATATTTCGATTTTCCGTCCATCTTACGTAGCTAAACGGATAATCAAGCCCATGCTCTTCGTAGCTCTTGTCGTAGCGACCAGGACCATAGGATGTGGAGATGAGAAAATCAAGCTCCTTTTTATACATATCCTCTCTATTTATCTGCATACCGACAACGCCCACGAGCACTACTCTGCCCTTTTTCTTGCACATCGCAAAGCTTTGCGATAGCGGCTCGCTACTGCTCGTAGCGGCGGTAAATAGCACGCCGTCGGCGCCGTATCCGCCGCTCCAAGACGAAACGACTTCTAGCAAATTTTCCTTTGAAGGATTGATAGTTAGCTCGGCGCCGTATTCCTTTGCTATCTGCAAGCGCCTATCGTCAAAATCGCTAACTGCGACCCTCACTCCTGAAATTTTAAGCATCTGCACCGCAAGAAGCCCCAAAATCCCAGCTCCCACGACTACGCAGGTCTCGCCAAGCCTTAGATCGATCCGCCTAACGCCCTGCATCGCTATGCCGCCTAGCGTCACGGTGCAAGCCCGTTCAAAGTCCATATCCTGCGGCATTTTCATAACTAAATTTTTAGGTACGTCTACGTATTCGGCATGGTTTGCAAGCCCTGCGCCGGCTGCGGCGACGCGATCTCCGATCTCAAAATTTGAAACGCCCTCTCCGACTGCTATAACTACGCCGCTAAGCGAATAACCGGTGGGGCTACCGCTATCAAGCTTGCCCTTTACCTTCGCATAGGCGTTTGCGATACCGTCTGATTTTATCATACTGATGACTTTTTTTACATTTTCGGGCTGTTCTAAAGCTCGCTTTATCAGACTCTTTCCGCTATTTGATACGCCGCTTATCTCAGTGCCCGCCGATATGCAGCTATTTACTACTTTTATAAGAACGCATCCCTTTGAAACGCTTGGAGCAGGAATCTGCTCTGCTAAAACTTTACCTTTTTTTACTATTGCTTGTATCATTTTACAACCTTTATCTGTTTTAATTTCAATGCCGGCTTTTCTATAAAATTCCAAGAAACGCAAGCTACCGTGAGCGTCGCAGCTACCACTATGAGATATAACCATAAAGAGCCGCCAAAGCCCAGACTGATTAAAATTTGAACTACCAGCATATGATAAAGATATGTACTATAAGAGAGATCGGTGCTTCTAGCTATCTTTAAATTTGTGCAGGAAAAAGCCATGCTAAAGATCACTAGCGCTAAAAGGAAGATTTGAAATACGGTAGAAATTTCCAAGCCTATCTTATAATCTCCAAGCCCGCTTCCAAACTCTATAGCCGCAAAACAAAATATCAAATAGAGCGCAATATAATATAAGCCGTAGCCTACGAGATATTTTTTTATATCCAGCCAATAAAGCCGCATAACCATACCGATGATAAATATCCACAAAAACGGCAAACATATTAGCTCAAGAAACTTATTTAAATTTGAAGCGGAGTAAAAATTTTCATCGGCGATTGCGGGAATTATCATTGATGTAAAAAATAGAAAAACTAACAATAAATTTCTTATGATCACCTTTCTAATACACAAAATAAATGGAAGGATGATATAAAACGATAGTTCGACGCTAAGCGTCCATAAAACGCCGCTCGGATAGGAGCTGAAAAAGCCGCCATAATTATATAAAGCGTCGTTTTTTATACCTATTATAAAGCCTGCTATGCCTGAAGCGGCAGTAATGGCATAGAGAACAAAGTATTCTATGTATTTTAATACCGAGATATCATTAAAATTTTTACCCACGTACATAGCTAGCTCAAGTACTAAAATATTTACGAATAGAGCCGGATATATCCTAAGCGCTCTTTTTATAAAATATTCTTTTAAATTGCCGCTATTTAAATAACTATCGGTAATTAAAAATCCCGAAACCAGGAAAAATAATGGAACGCCCGGAAACAGCCTAAGAAACTTATCCACGTGCCCCCCCCCATAAAAGCGGTATTTTTAGCCATTCCGTCGAGTGCATATATACCACTTGTAAAGCAAAAAGTAATCTAAAAAAATTCAGATGGTTATCTCTATCTATTACTTTTTGACAAATCATTTAAAAATTCCACAAAAATCTAAAAACTGTTTTTGAATTTTTAGCACTTTAAATTCTTTATGAGCAACTAAAAATACAACTATATCTGCGATATCTGTAGCTTTTTTGTAGTTTATTATCTCAAAATCCTTATGAGATTTTATATTTGGCTCAACGGCTAAAATGCCAAATCCAGCCTGTATTAAATCTCGTGCAACCAAAACGGCAGGAGACTCTCGAAGATCATCTATATCTGGTTTAAATGCAAGACCCATGCAAGCTATTTTAGGCTTTTTACCGCTCTCCAATTCAAATTTCAAAGCAGCATTTTTTATTTTTTCTACAACCCATTGCATTTTATAGTTGTTTACTTCTCTGGCTGTTTTTATAAGTTTTGCATCATTTCCACCAGCATGCACAATAAACCATGGATCTACAGCAATACAGTGTCCACCCACACCACATCCTGGGCTTAAGATATTAACACGGGGGTGACGATTTGCTAGTGATATAAGCTCCCAAACATTAATACCAAATTTGTCACATAGAATACTCAGTTCATTTGCAAATGCAATATTTACATCACGAAAAGAATTTTCAGTAAGCTTTGCCATTTCAGCAGTCTTTGCATCTGTTTGCAATATTTCACCTTTTACAAATGTTTTATAAAAATCTGCTGTTTTTTTAGTTGCTTCAAGCGTTAATCCACCTACGATTCTATCATTTTGTACCAATTCATGCAGTATTTTTCCAGGTAAAACTCTCTCTGGACAATGAGCTATAAAAATTTCTGAAATATTTACACCACTATCTTTTAAGATTTCGCCTATTTTTTCGGTAGTTCCAACAGGAGACGTAGACTCTAAAACTACAATATCACCACTTTTAACGAAAGGAGCTATAGATTTGCATGCACTTATTACATAATCTAAATTTGGAACGAAGCCTTCACGAAAAGGTGTAGGAACGGCTACTATAAAAACATCTGATTTTGTTGGTATAGTACCAGCTTTAAGCTTTCCATTATCAACTGCTTTTTTTACAAAATCTTCAAGCCCTGGTTCAACAATATGTATCTTTCCTTGATTAATTGTATCAACTGTGCTTTGCACAACATCTACTCCATGCACATTGTATCCATTGTTTGCCAAAAGCGCAGCAGTAGGTAATCCAATATACCCTAATCCTACAACACAAACATTTTTTACCATTATCACTCCAATTATATATTTCTAACAAACTCTACTATTTTAGCGCAAGCACTACCATCACCGTAAGGATTATAAGATTGACTCATTTGTTTATAAATTTCAATACTATCAAGTAACTCTTGTGCATTACTTACTATCTTTTCTTTATCAGTGCCTACAAGTTTAACAGAGCCTGAAGAAATAGCTTCTGGTCTTTCTGTAGTGTCCCTCATAACCAAAACTGGTTTTCCTAAACTAGGAGCTTCTTCTTGTATACCACCACTATCAGTAATAATAAAATACGATCTATCCATAAGATATACAAACTCACCATACTCTAATGGTGCTATAAGATATACGTTATCAACATTAGATAGTAGTTCTTTTACGGGTTTTTGAACATTTGGGTTAAGATGAACTGGGTATACAATATCTATATTTGGATTATTTTGAGCTAAAATTTTTAAAGCCTCACATATATTAATGAAGCCGAGTCCAAAATTTTCTCTTCTATGGCCAGTTACTAATATAATCTTTCTATTATGTTCAGGGTTATATTTAAGTTTTAATGACTGTAATATTTTATTTTTAAAGGTTGGATCTTTTTTTATTATATCTAATAATAAAAACAAAGCGTCAATTACTGTATTTCCAGTTACAACAATATTTTCAAGTTTCTTATTTTCTTTTAAAAGATTATCCTTTGATAAATTTGTTGGTGCAAAATGATAATTTGCCAAAATGCCCACTAATTGTCTATTTACTTCTTCAGGAAATGGTGAATAAATTTCCCATGTTCTAAGTCCAGCTTCTACATGGGCGATTTTTATTTGCTTATAAAAAGAGGCTAATGCGCTTATGCTGGCTGTTGTAGTATCCCCATGAACAAAAACTATGTCTGGGTAAAAATCATCTAAAACATCTCGCATCTTAAGCAAAATCCGAGATGATAAGTCAAATAAATCCTGATTAGGCTGCATTATGTCTAGATCATAATCTGAAGATATATTAAATATTTCTAGCACTTGATCTAGCATCTGCCTATGCTGAGCAGTAACACATACTTTAACACAAAAGTCACTATATTTTTGAAATTCTCTTATTAAAGGAGCCATTTTTATTGCTTCTGGTCTAGTACCAAAAACTATAAGAATTCTTTTCACATTAGGCCTTTCAGTAGATGTGTCACTTTTTGCTCGATCTCTTCTAAAAATTCCTTGCTCTTTGCTTCAAATCTAGTGACAATAACTGGCGTTGTATTTGATGCGCGCACCAGTGCCCAGCCATTTTCAAACTGAATCCTTATGCCATCGATATCAATGATATTTTTTATCTTTGGTAGGTCGCAGCTCTCATTTTTCACGCACTCTTTTAGCTTGGCAACTATCTTAAATTTAGCCTCGTCAGTCGTCTTTATCTTGATCTCATCGGTGCTAAAGACAAGTGGCATCTTATCAAGTTCGCCGTCAAGATCAAAGCCTTTGTGAACTAGCTCAAGTACCCTCATCATCGCATAAAGCGCATCATCAAAGCCAAAGTATCGCTCTTTAAAAAAGATATGACCGCTTACTTCAGCTGCAAGGTCGACATTTAGCTCTTTCATCATCTTTTTTATATTGCTATGTCCAGTCTTGCCCATGAAAACTTCGCCTATTTTTGCGATCTCATCGTACATATTTTGTGAGCATTTTACCTCGCCAAGCACCTTTGGATGTTTCATATTTAGAGCATAAAGATAGGCTAACTCATCGCCTTTTATATCTCTTTTTGGCGTTATAACCGCGATCCTATCGCCGTCTCCGTCAAAACCAAATCCAAGATCAAATTCCTTCTTTTCGATGAGCGAAAATATCTCTTTTAAATTCTCTTTTTCGCTTGGGTCTGGGTGGTGATTTGGGAAATTTCCGTCTGGATCTTCATATAAAATTTTTGCATTTAGCCCAAGCGCTTTTACGATCGGCACCAAGCTCACGCCAACAGCACCATTTGCGCAGTCGATTACAAAAGGCTTTTTGAAATTTTTAAGTTCGCTAAATTCTTTTACAAAAAACTCAACATATTTTTCTAAGATGTTAAATTTCTCACAGCTCTCATCGTCTGCGATCTGCTCGCCAGAGGCAATTATCTCATTAACTTTGTCTTTTAAAATTTGCAGATCTTTGCCAAAAAAACTATCTTTTTTGATAGTAATCTTAAAACCGTTATAATCTTTTGGATTGTGAGAGCCTGTGATCATGATGTTTGCGTCAAAATAATCTGCATAAACACTAAAATAGCCAACAGGAGTTGGAAGCAATCCGATGTTATAAATTTTAAAGCCAGCAGCTTTGTTTAAGCCACTTAGCAAATACCTAAAAAGTGTGCTAGCACTAAGCCTTGCATCAAAGCCAACGCTTAAGGTTTTTACACCAAATTCGTTAAATTTCTTACCCAAAGCAAGCCCTATAGCCTTGACGCTATCTTCTGTCAAGTCTTTTTCAAAAATGCCGCGGATATCGTATTCTCTAAAAATTTCATCATATTTCATTGTAGGTTCTCCGCAAAAGAAAGTAAAAGAATACCATAATAAATTTAAAAAGAGGTAAAACTTGTAAAAGCAATTTTGAAGTATAAAAAATTCGAGCTAGAAAAGACTCTAGCTCGAAAAAGGCTGCTACATCATGCCGCCCATGCCACCCATTCCGCCCATGTCAGGCATTGCAGGCATTGCTTTTTCTTCTTTTATCTCGCTGATAGTTGCTTCAGTTGTTAGTAGCAAGCTAGCCACGCTAACAGCGTTTTGAAGCGCAACTCTCTCAACTTTAACTGGGTCGATGATGCCAGCTTCAAACATATTTACATATTCGCCAGTTGCAGCGTTAAAGCCAAAATTTGCATCTTTGCTTGTCTCAACTGCATTTGCTACCACGCCAGCGTCAAAGCCAGCGTTTTCAGCGATTTGGCGAAGTGGAGCACGAAGCGCTCTTCTAACGATCTCAGCGCCGATCGCCTCGTCACCTTGTAAATTTAGATTTACACTCTTTGAAGCAAGGATAAGAGCTGAACCGCCACCTACTACGATACCCTCTTCAACAGCTGCACGAGTAGCGCTTAGAGCGTCATCTACACGGTCTTTTTTCTCTTTCATCTCAGTTTCAGTCGCAGCACCTACTTTGATAACTGCCACGCCACCGCTTAGTTTCGCAAGGCGCTCTTGTAGTTTTTCTTTGTCATAGTCGCTTGTTGTCTCAGCGATTTGCGCTTTGATCTGAGTTATTCTAGCGTCGATCGCTGACTTTTCGCCTGCGCCATTTACGATAGTTGTGTTATCTTTGTCGATAACTACACTTGAAGCTTGTCCAAGGTCGTTTATAGTAGCGCTCTCTAGTGTTCTGCCTAGCTCTTCACTGATAACTTCGCCACCTGTTAAGATAGCGATATCTTCAAGCATCGCTTTTCTTCTGTCACCAAAGCCAGGAGCTTTAACGGCTGAGATGTTTAGCACGCCACGAAGTTTATTTACTACAAGCGTTGCAAGTGCTTCGCCCTCGATATCTTCAGCGATGATTAGAAGTGGTTTGCCACTCTTTTGTACTTGCTCAAGCACAGGGAGTAGATCTTTTAAATTTGTAATCTTCTTGTCAAATAGCAATATGAATGGATTGCTTAGCTCAACTTGCATCTTTTCAGGGTTTGTGATGAAGTATGGGCTTAGATATCCGCGGTCAAACTGCATACCCTCAACAACGCTTAGCTCGTCTTGGATAGACTTTGCCTCTTCTACTGTTATGACGCCGTCTTTACCGACTTTTTCCATCGCATCAGCAATAAGCTTGCCGATACTCTCATCTGAGTTAGCAGAGATAGTAGCGATCTGAGCGATCTCTTTTGAGCCTGATACTTTTTTAGAGATATTTTTTAGTGCATCTATAAGAGCTGCTACTTCTTTATCCATGCCGCGTTTTACTTCGATAGGATTTGCGCCAGCAGTTACGTTTCTAAGGCCCTCTTTAAATATAGCGTGAGCTAGCACGGTTGCTGTTGTAGTGCCGTCACCTGCTTGGTCATTTGTCTTACTTGCTACTTCTCTAACTAGGCTTGCACCCATGTTTTCGATAGTATCTTTTAGCTCAACCTCTTTAGCCACGCTAACGCCGTCTTTTGTGATGTTTGGCGCGCCAAAGCTCTTTTGGATAAGGACATTTCTGCCTCTTGGTCCCATTGTCACTTTTACAGCGTCATTTAGTTTTTTTACGCCCTCGTATAGGCGGTTTCTTGCATCATCAGAATAAAAAATTTCTTTTGCCATTGTTTTTCCTTTCGGTTTTAATTTATTTTAAAAAATCAGCCTTATTTATAATTGACAAAGGCATATTAATATCAAAAATTTTACCGCGAATATTTGAATAGCCGTTTTTAGCTAGTCTTTCGCTGTGCATTTTCAGATATCTTTCCGCATTCTCCTTATTGTCAAAAAGATAAATTCCGCCGGCTTCTTTTGTTTGTTTATTCTCAGTCCAAATTTTCCATATCATACCGGGTTCTTGGTTGATACTTTTAGCCAAATCCTCAAAAGTTTTTGACATCTCGTCTCCAAAAAGACCTTCTTGCGGAAAATCAACATACATAATCGCAGCCATCTGCAGCCTTATTTTAAAACACCTAAAACATCATCAATGTTTAAAACAAGATATGTTTTATCATCTAAATTTATCTCAGTGCCACCGTATTTTGCAAATACAACTTTATCACCAACTTTTACGCCCTCTACTTCAGCGCCAACTGCTTTTACCTCGCCACTTAAAGGTTTTTCTTTTGCATTATCAGGTATAATAATGCCCGAAGCTGTGGTCTTTGTCTCCTCTACGCGTTCGACTAGAACACGCTTGCCTAATGGTTGAAAGTTCATTGTTCATCCTTTTGGTTTAATTGTCTTTTTTAGCACTCTTTATTTTTGAGTGATGAGATCCTAGCACTTTTTTCTAAAAAAGTCAATAATTTATAGTTAAATTTTATTAAAACTTTAGTCAGTTGCACTAAAGTTTGATGATATGTAAAACTAATATAAAGGAAATTTATGAAAAAAGTAGCTTACATAATTGGCGTGCTCATACTCATAATAGCTTGCATCTTTGGCCTTTTATTTAGCCCATTTGGGAGTAAATTTATAGCTGGCAAGATCGAAAAAGAGGCACTCGCTCGTGGCATAGATATCAAATTTAAAGATTTTAGCCTGGGGTTTAGCACCTTAAATTTTGAAGTGACCGTGATGAACGCCATAAATTTAAAGGCAAATGGCGATCTCTCGTTACTTGCTCAAAGTATTAATTTGAACATAGACATAAACGCCGACAAGGCAAAGGCTAGCAAACTTGGGCTAAAAAAGGACATCGCTCTTAAAGCAAACGTCGCTGGTAAATTTAGCGACTTTAAGCTAGTGGCAACTGGCACGGCGCTTGGCTCGAATATAAATTTAAACGCAAATTTAAAAGACTACCTGCCAAAGGCTCTAAATCTTGACGCTAAAAATATTGAGCTTTCTGAAATCTCAGCCCTTGCACAAAAGCCAAATTTAGCTAGTGGAAAGCTTGATCTAACGAGCAATATGCAAGGCGTTTATGAGAAAAATGAGCCCATCATAAACGCTCAAATTTTAGCTAGCAATGCAGTAATAAACAAAGAAATTCTTAAAAACGAATTTGGACTAAATTTAGCAAAAGATATAAGTTTTAAAGGCGTCGTAAATGCTAAATTTGCAAATGAAAAAGTGAGCGCAAAAACCATTATCATCGCACCAGAAGCTACTTTAAAGGCAAATGAGACGACCTATGATCTAGCTAGTAAAAATTTAAAGAGCGACTTTTTGCTAAACGTGCCTGATCTTGCCCTTCTTGGCAAGCTTTTGGGGCAACAGCTAAGCGGCTCTGTGGATGCAAATGGCGAAATTACAATGCAAGAAAATGCTCTTAAAAACCTAAAAGCTGAGATAAACGGCCTTGGTGGCAAGATAAATGCAAATTTTGATAGTAAAAATTTAGTCCTAAATGCAGTAAATATCAAGCTAAAAGAGCTTTTAGCACTTGCCCTGCAGCCTAGCTACGCAGACGGGCAGATAAATTTAAACGCAAATTTTAGCGGCTTTGACGAGCTAAAAAAGCTTGCAGGCGAGGCTAAATTTGAGATAAAAAACGGCCTTATAAATAATGGTCTTGCAAAGCTTAAAAATGCTGCTAAATTTGAGCTAAAAGGCGGCGCTATAGCAAAAAATGAACTTGTAAATTTTGACGCAAACGTGCTTAGCGACCTTGGCGAACTAAAGGATATAAAGGGCGTTTTTGACCTAAAAAACAGTCAAATTTTTAGCAAATTTGCCCTGCTCATTAGCGACCCTAAGAAATTTAAAGCGGTTAGCGGCTTTGAGGTGGGCTCAAAGATGGCGCTTGCGGGCGATGTGAAGGTTAAAGCAAGCAAGATAGATGAGCTAAATTTAGGCGGCGATGCCTTTACTGGCAAGCTAAACGCCACCATAAAAAATGAAAATCTTGATCTTAGCCTAAAAGAGGCGCAGTTAGGAGAGATATTAGCGCTTAGCGGCAACGATAGGCTGGCAAACGCTAGCACAAATATCGAGGCAAAGGGGCAAAATATCTTTAGCAAAAGCCCAAGTATCGCTGCAACGATCGCTTTAAATGATGGCAAATTTAACGCTGCAGCGCTTAGCAAAATGCTTGATAAAAAATTCCCTGAAAATGAGAAATTTAGCTCAAATTTTAGCCTAAGTTGCAAAGACGATGTAGCGAAATTTAGTGGCGACTTTCTTAGCTCGCTAGCTGATATAAAGGGCATAGATGGCAGCTTTGATACGGGCAAAAGCACGCTAAACCTAAAGCTTCAAGCGGTAGTTTCGGAGCTAAATAAGCTTGCATTTTTAGCTGGTCGCGAGCTTCACGGTAAATTTGCAGCGCTGATTACCGCAAATGGCAAAGTAGACGATCTAGCCATAAAAGCCACTTCAGATGATCTATTTAAGGGCAAACTCGAGGCTAACTACAAAGCTGGCACGCTTGATGCTGTGCTAAAAAACTTTGAGGTAAAGGGACTAACGCAGACTTTAGGGCTAGAGCATCTTTATGATGGCAACGGCGATGCTAAATTTGACTACGAGACAAAGCAAAGGCTGGGCAAATTTGATATCTTGCTAAAAGAGGGTCACCTAGCTAGCACAAACCTCACAAACAACATCAAAACCTTCACCGGCAAGGACATCACAAAAGAAATTTACAAAGACGGCAAAATTTATGGTGACATAAAGGGCGATAATATCGTCTTCAACGTGGATTTAAGCTCTCCAAAGAGCGACATAAAGGTTACAAACGGCACTTATAATACTGCGACAAAAATGCTTAACACGCCGCTTGTTTGCAGGCTTGAAAAGACCGATCTAAACGTGAAAATTTCAGACACGACAGACAACCTAAAATACGATGTTGGCTCGCAGTATCTTGAGGGCAAGGTCAAAAAAGAGATAGGTAGATTTTTGGACAAAAAGCTGGGCGGCAAAGATAGCAACTCAAGCAGCGAAAAGCAAAATTTAAAGGGGCTTTTAAAAGGGTTATTTTAGATGAAAAAGGCGGAAAATTTAAAGTATCTAATGGGGCTTGGGCACTTTTGTAGCGACATAAACCAAAGTGCGCTTGGCGTGATGCTAGTGATCGGCGAGTGATAGCGCTCAAATTTGATGCGAAATTTAGCCTGCGCGTATCGCGTATTTTGCAAGTAAAATTTAATGCTTGCGGTAGTAAAATTTCGCAAAATTCATGTTTACAGGAGAAGCGATGAAAAAGCTGATTATTTTTATGATTGCGCTGATATTTTGCGGGTGCGGTATAGCGTCAAAGGGTGATGGAGCCTCAAGTAATATGAATTTTCATATAGCAAAGAGGATAGCCATAGATATGTCGGGCGGCTGGATTGATTTTAATAAAGAAAACTACGATAAATTTTGGAGAAATATACGAAGTTCTGGCAACACAAAATATAAATTGGATTGGATTAAAGCTGATGCTTATTCGATGGTAAATTTAAATATTGAGTTTTTGAAATCAGCCCTTGAAACTTACAATAGTAAAAATGTGATTAAAACAGCCGATTTTGCATCCTACGAGAAAAATATCGAAAATTTATCTCCAACCGTATCTGGTTACAATACCGAACAAGAATATAAATTAAAAATGGTGATAAAGCAGGCTATAGCTGCATATAATCAACAGCTTCAAATGTTTCAAAACGGCGGTGAATTTAATCTTTATTTATATCTCATGCATGTTGCAAATATCAGCGATAACGGCGTGAGTATATCGATTGACTTTGGGAAAATTAATGGCGTCGGCGAGAATAAAAACTATATAGAAAAACACTTGAATAGAGCATATGAATTAAAGCAAAATCTAGATAGTCTTTTTGATAAAAACTATCGTTGGTAATGTATAAATTTTAGCAAAATGAACGACCAAATTTACCTTATCGGCGACGTTCACGGCTGTTATAAAACTCTTTGCACCCTAATAGATTGCTTGCCGCACGGCGCTGATTCTAAAATTTGCTTCGTGGGCGATCTGATAGACCGCGGCGAGGGGAGTTTTGAGGTCGTGCAGTTAGCGATGCAGCGCGGTTACGCGGCCGTGATGGGCAATCACGAATACCGCCTTTTGCAACACAAGGATGCATTTTTGTGCGGCGAAATGCCTAATGATCCGCGCTGGTTTTTCCTAAACGGCGGTGCGCAGACTTTCGCATCCTACGCCAAAGCCGACCGCGTCCAGAAACTCGCGCACATAGAGTTTTTGTCAAATTTGCCGCTTTATTTGGAATTTCATAAGTTTAAAAACGCGCAGGGCAGGCGGCTCGTCGTATCACACTCGGCGGCCGGGCGGATGTGGCCGCTGCGCAGCTCGGACGGCGATAGTGCGGCGGAGTTTAGGCGGCACATACTTTGCGGTAGGGGCGATTTTAGCCAAAACGATGGCGTCTTTAACGTCTACGGCCATACGCCGATCGCGAGCCCCGATATCACGGAATTTGGTGCAAATATCGACACGGGCTGCATCTATAGGCACGGCTTTGGCCGTCTTTGCGCGCTTGAGTTTCCGAGTATGCGAGTCTTTTTGCAGGATAATATCGAAGAGGGCGGGTGAGATTACTGGGCTAAAATTTCATCATAGCTTTTTTTGATATTAACTATTTCATTATCTATAAAATCACAACTTAGGCGCAAAATTTTACTATTCGAAAACATCTCTCTGACATGTGCCGCTAGGATACCTGCATCTTTGTCGCTTGAGCAAAGTATCCTAAAAATAATTTCCGTTTCTATATCGTCTACAAAATTTGTTTTTTTGTTTAGATTTTAATATAAATTTCTTGTTATGATTCTGACTGCAGAGCCATAGTACTTGCCGTCAAGCGCACACTCTGCTAACGTTTTTATTAAGCCGCCTTTTATATCAAAGACAGAAACAAAACCACGTTTTACAATTTTTATCTCTTCTTTTGTCATTTATGGACTCCTTTTTTGATTAAAATTTTGCTTTTTTACAAATACGTCATATTTTAGTAAAAATTGGCTAAATAAATTTTTGTGCCATTTTTAAAATTTGGCATTTTTAAGATATGGGTCTCGGTGAGTAAAATTTGAAACCGAAATTTACAAATTTAACTTCAAATTTGAGCATAAAACGATAAGGCGAAGTATTTTTCGTCAGACGAGGCAGCGGCGACCGAAGCCGACTGAGCCGGTAACGAAGTATGGCGGAAAAAGACAAGCCGTCAAATTTAAAGCTTGCGGATTTTGGCGATCTCGTCGCGCAATGCCGCCGCCTTCTCAAACTCCAGCTGCGCTGCCGCTTCAAGCATCTGCTTTCTTAGCTCTTTTACGATTGCGGCTCGCTCGCTTGCTGGCATCTTTTCTAAATTCTTGCCACGTTTATAAATTTCACCATCATCCTCAACGTGCAAGCTCTCTTCGATATTCCTGCTTGCAGAGTGCGGCGTTATGCCGTGAGCTTTGTTGTATTCATCTTGAAATTTACGCCTAGCAGTCGTCGTATCGATCGCCTCTTTCATTGATTTTGTTATCTTTTTGGCAAACATTAATACCTTGCCATTTACATTTCTAGCTGCGCGCCCCATCGTTTGTATAAGACTCGTGGTCGAGCGCAAAAAGCCCTCTTTATCGGCGTCCATGATAGCTATTAGGCTCACTTCAGGCAGGTCAAGCCCCTCACGGAGCAAATTTATGCCTATTAGCATGTCAAATTCGCCGCTTCTAAGCCCTCTAATGATCTCATTTCTCTCGATCGCGTCGATGTCTGAGTGCATATACTTGACCTTTATGCCAAGCTCGATGTAGTAGCGACTTAGCTCCTCGGCCATCTTTTTAGTTAGCACCGTAACCAGCACGCGCTCACCTCTAGCGATGACCGCCTTTGCCTCGTCAAATAGCGCCTCTACTTGATTGTCACTATCTTTTATCTCAATGAGAGGATCAAGCAAGCCAGTAGGACGCAAAATTTGCTCATAAACATGCCCCTGGCTGATACCAAGCTCGTACTCGTTTGGCGTGGCTGAGACAAAGAGAAATTTCGCCTTTTTGCTTATAAACTCGTCAAATTTAAGCGGCCTGTTATCAAGAGCTGATGGCAAACGAAATCCATACTCCACAAGCACCTCTTTACGGCTCCTGTCACCCGCGTACATACCCCTAAACTGCGGCAAACTCACGTGGCTCTCATCGACGATAACCAGATAGTCTTTGCCGCTTATCTCAAAGTAGTCAAACATCGAGTACGGCGTCTCTCCGGGCTTTTGACCAGTTAGGTGGCGCGCGTAGTTTTCGATGCCCTTGCACATGCCCGTGCTTGCCATCATCTCAAGGTCAAACTCCACCCTTTGCTTTAGTCTCTGCGCCTCGACTAGCTTGCCCTGCTCGTTAAATTCTTTCAAACGCGCATCAAGCTCCTCTTCGATCTCTTTCATCGCGATCTTTAGTCTATCAGCGCCTACGATGAACTGGCTGGTGGCGTAAAGTGTAAATTTAGAGATATCCTTTAGTCTTTTGTTATCAAGCACATCAAAATGATACATCGCATCGATCTCATCGCCAAAAAACTCAACCCTTAGGGCTTCGTCGTTGTAATAAGCTGGGTAAATATCCACCACATCGC
Source organism: Campylobacter concisus (assembly GCF_902460665.1). Taxonomy (GTDB): domain Bacteria; phylum Campylobacterota; class Campylobacteria; order Campylobacterales; family Campylobacteraceae; genus Campylobacter_A; species Campylobacter_A concisus_AL. The sequence continues at coordinate 18,646 of NZ_CABPUR010000008.1, forward strand.
CATTTACACGAAAATCCCCTCTGTCAAAGTAGTTGTCATTGCGCTTATAGCCCATATCCACAAGCTGCTCTAAAAGCTTTCTTTGGCTTATCTTCTCACCCACGCTAAGATATGCCACCATCCCCTTATACTCGCTTGGATTACCAAGGCCGTAGTTTGCAGAGACCGAGGCCACGCAGACGACATCGTCAAAGCTTAGCAAGCTAGCTGTTGCAGAGAGGCGCAGGCGCTCAAGCTCCTCATTTACCGAGCTATCCTTTTCTATATATAGGTCGCTTCTTGGGATGTAGGCCTCTGGCTGGTAGTAGTCGTAGTAGCTTATGAAGTACTCGACGTGATTTTTTGGGAAAAAGCCCTTAAATTCGCTATAAAGCTGCGCGGCTAAGGATTTGTTATGCGTCATGATAAGCGTTGGCATGTTTAGCTCACGTATGACGTTTGCCATGGTAAAGGTCTTGCCAGATCCTGTCACACCTAGAAGAGTTTGGTATTTATTGCCTGATTTTATACTTTTTACTATCTCTTTTATCGCTCTTGCTTGGTCACTGCTTGGGCTAAATTTAGATGAAATTTCAAATTTACTCATTGATTGCCTTTAAATTTGGGCGAATTTTATAGCAAAGATAGTGCTTTGTCAAATGATAATTTTAATAAGAATTTAGCGTCTGCGTGTTAGAATACGAGCCTAATTATTATTTTAAAGGAACTTTTATGTTTGAAGATAATGCGATCTTAACCACACTAAGCGATAAAGTAAATGACCTGATCACAAAATATGACGAACTTTGCAAAACGAACGAAGAGTTGCGTAATGAGATCGTAACTTTAAAAGCACAAAATGAGGCAAAAAGCAATCAAATCATGCGTTTAGAAGAGGATCTTGACAAGAAAAATACCGAAGCTGACGATGTAATGAGAAAAATCGAAGCTGTCCTTGGCAGATAAGCTTGGTTAAAATATGAAAAAAATTACGCTCACGATATCATCTCGCGACTACACGATCACGCTTGATGATGATTTTGCTAAATTCTTTGAAGATGACTGGCAAAATTTAATGGGCGGGCGCCAATTTATCGAGCCAAAAGAGCTTTTAAACGCCTTTATAGAAAAATGTTATGAAAATTATGCTGTGATAAAGGCAGTAAAAAATTTAACTGGCAATGTTGATGAGATATTAAAGCGAGAAGAGAGATGAAAAGACGAGCTTACACCTTGCTTGAGCTAATATTTATAGTAGTTATACTAGGTATTTTAAGCACAGTCGCTATACCTAGGCTATTTTTTTCTAGAAGTGATGCTACCATCTCAAATGCAAAAACTCAACTTGCTGCCATAAGAAGCGGAATTTCACTAAAATACAACGACAATATCTTGCAAGCAAAGCCAGAATTTCCACAAAAACTAGACGATGGCGATCCAAGCAAACTCTTTAAAAATGTTATAAATATACCGATAAAAGATAGTGGCAGTAAAAATGGCTGGCACAGAATAAGCGATGACAAATACACATTTAGGCTAGATGGCAAAGTAGCAAATTTCAAATACGACAAAAATACTGGCGATTTTGGTTGCAGCGATGAAAATGAAATTTGCAAATCACTTCAGTAATGCATTATTATATACTCGCATTTTATGGACTAAATTTAGCCCCACTCACTTATGAAAGCGATCAAAAACTAGAAAAATTTCAAGGCGTAAAGGCTTCTTTAAGAGGTAAAATTCTTACTGCTTTTATCGTAAAAGAGACTGGCAAGCCAGAGTTTAAAACAAGTAAAATTTTAGAAATTCTACCGATTAATCTAACTTCAATGCAAAGCGAATTGGCAATATTTATCTCAAAATATTACACATGCGAGCTTGGCGTCAGCCTAAATTTATTTGAACCAAATGACACTATTGCAGTAGATCAAATTTATGAAAATCAAAATTTTAATGTAGCACCCAAACTAAGCGAAAAACAGCAAGAGGCTTTGGATTTTATAAATAAACGTAAAATTTCACTCATCTTTGGCGACACTGGAAGCGGAAAAAGCGAGATTTACATCGCTAAGATCAGAGAAATTTTAAACGCAGGCAGCCAAGCACTATTTTTAATGCCTGAAATTTCACTCACGCCACAAATGCAAAAACGCCTTGAGAGCTTCTTTGGCGAGGCGGTAGCAGTCTGGCACTCAAAGATAACATCAAAGAAAAAAGAGCAAATTTTAAAAGATATAAAAAGTGGAAAAGTTAGGCTCGTTGCAGGTGCAAGATCGGCTTTATTTTTACCACTTGAGAGGCTAAAACTCATCATCATTGACGAAGAACACGACGATAGCTATAAAAACACAGGCTCAAAGCCCCACTACAACGCAAGAGACCTTGCCCTCTTTCTAACTAGCAAATTTGACCTACAAGTGGTGCTTGGAAGTGCCACGCCAAGCCTTACTAGCTTTTACAAGCAGGAGCATTTTCGCTTAAAAGGGACATATTTTGATTCGCAAAAAAATTACATTTTCGATGAGAGCGAGACTGGAATTAGTGAAATTTTAAAAGATGAAATTTCAAAGACACTCGCGAATAAAAAACAAGCTGTCATCTGCCTGCCAACAAGGGCAAATTTTAAATATCTAGTCTGCAAAAACTGCGGTGAAACGCTAAAGTGTCCATTTTGTAGCATCGGTATGAGCTACTACAAAAAACAAAACGTACTAAAGTGTCAATACTGCGAGCACAAAATGGCCGTGCCAAAGACCTGCCATCAGTGCGGCAGCGAGATGATAGAGGCCAAAAAGATCGGTACGAGCGAACTTTTAGAGCGACTGCAAGCCGAATTTGCTAATGCCAGAATCGCTAAATTTGACAGGGATGAGATAACGACGCAGAACAAGCTTGTAAAGGCCTTAAAAGAATTTAACGACGGCAAGATAGACATCCTGCTAGGCACGCAGATGCTAAGCAAAGGGCATGATTACCACAACGTAGAGCTTGCTGTCATCATGGGCTTTGATGAGCTTTTAAATTTTCCTGATTATAAAGCCAGGGAGCGAACGCTCGCTCTTGCCATGCAAGTAGCCGGAAGAGCTGGTAGAAACGGGGCTGGTAGAGTTATCATTCAAAGCAAACAAAGAGAATTTTTTGAGAGCTACATCAGTGACTACGACGCATTTTTAAAAGATGAGATAGATTATAGAAAAGAGCTTTATCCGCCATTTTCTAGACTGCTTCGTGTGATTATCTCACACAAAGACGAGAGTGCTGCAAAGGGTGTAACAAATGAATTTATAAGAAATTTAGAAAGCATAAAAGGCGATGAGCTTGAGATCGTTGGATATGGAAAATGTCAGATCGAGTATATTGGAAGCAAATTTAGATATGAAATTTTACTTCGTTCAAACTCTCACACCATGCTTTTAAAAGCTGCAAATCTTTGCAGAAGCGAACTTAGCGACATTGATATAGATCCGGTAAATTTTAGCTAGAGATTAGCTAATGTTGATTATAATCTCACCAAAAATTTAACGGATGCATCAATGCTTTTTAACTCTTACGAATTTATATTTTTATTTTTACCATTTACATTTTTTGTATATTTTTATCTAAATAAAAAGCACCTTACAGAGGTAGCAAAGGGCTTTTTGGTTCTGTCATCTCTATTTTTTTACAGCTGGTGGAATATCATTTATCTGCCGCTAATCTTAGGCTCAATGGTGTTTAACTACTGCTTTGGAGTGGAGCTAAACAAAGAAAATAGTAAAATTTCTAAAAAATTTATTCTTATACTGGGCATCGCAGCAAATTTGATGCTGCTTGGATATTTTAAATATTCAGATTTTTTTATAAGCAATGTAAATTTTATCTTTAACACCCAGATACCTCATTTAAATTTGCTACTACCTCTTGCAATATCATTTTTTACCTTTCAGCAAATAGCCTATTTGGTCGATAGTGCTACGGGGGGGGGTACGAAGCAGTATGACTTTTTAAACTACTGCTTGTTTGTTACCTTTTTTCCGCAACTAATCGCTGGTCCGATCGTGCATCACAAAGAGATGATGCCGCAGTTTGCAAATGTTAGAAATAAAATAATCAACTATAAAAATATAGCACTTGGGCTATTTATATTTTCAATAGGCCTTTTCAAAAAGGTAGTTATCGCTGATAGTTTTGCTGTTTGGGCAACAAATGGGTTTGACAAGGCGACTACCTTAAATTTATTTGAAGCATGGGCGACTAGCCTAAGCTATACATTTCAGCTCTACTTTGACTTTAGCGGATACTGCGATATGGCTATCGGTGCAGCACTTCTTTTTAATATCAAGCTTCCAATAAATTTTAACTCACCCTATAAGGCATTAAATATTCAAGACTTTTGGCGCAGATGGCACATAACGCTAAGTAGGTTTTTAAGAGACTATATCTATATCCCGCTAGGTGGTAACCGCAAAGGTAGGCTACGAACATACACAAATTTAATGGCAACCTTTATAATAGGTGGTATATGGCACGGGGCTGGCTGGACATTTGTATTTTGGGGATTTTTGCATGGTGTTGCCTTAGTTGTTCATAGAATTTGGAGCGAGCTTGGCTTTAAGATGAATAAAATTTTGGCTTGGCTTATAACATTTAACTTTATAAATATTACTTGGGTCTTTTTTAGGGCAAAAGATTGGGACGATGCTTTAAAAGTGCTACAAGGGATGTTTGGGTTGAGTGGCATTGTTTTACCAAATTTTCTATTAGTAAAACTTGGATTTTTAACTAAATATGGAGTTGAGTTTGATAACTTTATAGAAAGAGTTGGAGACAAAAATACTCTTTTATTTATAATGCTTGGTTTTATT
>NZ_CABPUR010000008.1:24013-45623 GCF_902460665.1 Campylobacter concisus
TTTTCTTACATTGATTCCTGCAACTAATTTTATAATCAATCCATATGATATATATAAAACACATGCATTTAATTTTCCAAAGACATCCGCTTATCAAAAGTTAAGAGAGATAGAACCAATAAGAATAGCACAAGTAAAACCATCTTCGATTATTTTAGGAACTTCAAGACCAAAACATGGGTTAGACGCTAATCATAAATACTTTAAAAATCCTTCATATAATCTTGCGATTCCATCTGGAACTATATATGAAAACAAAAGATTACTTAAATTGTCAATCGAACAAGAAAATTTAAAATATGTCTTGTTGGGGCTAGATTATTTAATGTTTAGTACAAAAGATAAAGAAGGGAGCGAAATAGAAAACAACAATAACTTAATGAAGTATATATTTAGTATAGATGCATTAAAAGATAGTTTAAAAACGATATTAGGAATAGGAGAGTCCACTGTTTTAAATAACGGTAACGCTATACCATTAGCTAAAGTTAAAGATTACAAAGAGACTTTCAAATCAGTAGAAAAAAACTATTACAAAAAGAACTCAAAAAATTACACATATACAAATACTGGCAAAAGTAGCATTCAAGATTTTGAGGATCTTTTAGAAATAGCCTATAAAAACAATATAAATATGGATATAATCTTCAATCCTTCTCATATAAGACTTTGGGAGTCCCTTGATTATTTTATTGGACTTGATGCTTGGTATAAATGGAAAAAGGATGTCGTATTGACAGTAGAAAAAGTGGCTAAAAAATACAATAAAAAACCATTTAGAGTAGTTGATTTTGCCGTTTATCACAATATAACCAGCGAAAAAATACCTACAGATAGTGCCAAAATGAAATATTATTTTGAAAGTAGTCACTATACGCCTGAACTTGGAAATATAGTGTTAGATATACTTATGGGCAAAAGCGAATACAAAGATTTTGGCGTAGAAATAACCAGTAAAAATATTGATGCCCATATAGAAAAACAAAAGAGCCTTAGAAGTAAATTTATAAATACGCAAGAATACAGACACGAAGTTTTTGGGGATTAGTGCTAAACAAATTTATTTAAAAGCCAAGATTTTATATAATCCCCAATAAAATTTAAAGGCAAAATTTTGCAACGATACCCGACAAAACAGATAAAAATTCGCGATATTTTAATAGGCGGTGACGCACCAATATCCGTGCAGTCGATGACCTTTTCAAAGACAAAAGACGTAAAAGGCACGCTTGAGCAGATACAGCGGCTTTATTTTGCGGGCTGTGATATCGTACGTTGCGCAGTTTTTGATAAAGAAGACGCCAGCGCGCTAAAACAGATCGTTGCAAGCTCCCCAATACCAGTCGTTGCAGACATTCATTTTAATCACACCTATGCACTCATCGTTAGCGAATTTGTCGATGCTATCCGCATAAATCCAGGCAATATTGGCTCAGCCAAAAACATAAAAGCAGTCGTTGATGCCTGCAAACAAAGAAATTTACCTATCCGTATCGGCGTAAATTCTGGCTCACTCGAAAAGCAGTTTGAAGACCGCTATGGCCGCACTGTGGAAGCGATGGTGGAAAGTGCGATGTATAACATCAAGCTTCTTGAAGATTTTGACTTTACAGATATCAAAATTTCTCTTAAATCAAGCGACGTTGAGCGCACTATGCAAGCTTATCGTGCCCTTCGTCCAAAGACAAACTATCCATTTCACCTAGGTGTAACAGAGGCTGGCACTACATTTCACGCTACTATCAAGTCTGCGATCGCGCTTGGCGGGCTTTTGCTTGAGGGCATCGGCGATACGATGAGGGTTAGCATCACAGGTGAGCTTGAAGAGGAGATCAAAGTCGCAAAGGCGATCTTAAAAGATAGCGGCCGTCAAAAAGAGGGGCTAAACATCATCTCATGCCCAACATGTGGACGTTTGCAAGCTGATCTCATGGCAGCAGTTAAGCTAGTAGAAGAAAAAACAAAAGGTATAAAAGAGCCGCTAAATGTCTCAGTCATGGGCTGCGTGGTAAATGCGATCGGTGAGGCAAAAGGTGCGGATGTTGCCATAGCGTTTGGCAAAGGAAATGGCATGATAATGCGTCATGGCGAAGTGGTCGCAAGGCTGCCTGAGAGCGAGCTTGTAGATAGATTTTTACAAGAGATCGACGATGAGATAAAAAGTAGAGACTAAAGGAAAAGTTGTGGCAAAGCAAAGAGTTAACGAGATAGAATTTACCAACCTTTACGACATTGATATGGAGCGAGCTATACTAAGCTCCATTTTGCAAAACAACGATATTTTAGGTGAAATTTTTGACATTATTAAGGCAAAGGATTTTTATCTAAAAGGGCATTCGCAAATATATGATGCAATGGTGGCATGCCTAAATAGCGATGATCCTATAACTATGCCATTTTTAAAAAATAGACTTGGCGAAAAATACGACGAAGAGCTAATACTAGATATTTTGGGTACAAATTCCCTAATAGACATTCAAAAATATGCAAATGAACTAAGAGAAAAATCTATAAAACGAAGTCTTGTAAAGATCGCTCACAATATACCAAGCAAAGTAAATGAAGATAAGCCAAGCCGCGATATGGTCGATGATCTTAGCCAGGAATTTTACTCTTTGATAGAAGGTGGAAGCACTGGAGTTATAAAAGAAGGCAAAGAGATCATCATGAAAATGATGGATCATATTAATGCTCAGGCCTTGCTTGGCGAAAAAGATATAGTTGGACTTGACACTGGATTTAAAAAGCTAAATGAGATGATAAAGGGCTTTAAAAATGGTGACCTCATCATCGTCGCAGCTCGTCCAGGCATGGGAAAAACGACACTTTGTTTAAATTTTATGAGTCAGGTTTTAAAAAATAATGCCGGAGTTGTTTTCTTCTCGCTCGAGATGCCAGCTGAGCAAATAATGATGAGAATGCTAGCAAGCAAGACCTCTATCCCACTTCAAGACATAATGACCGCAAAGATGGATGATGAAGCGTTGGCTAGATTTAGCGATGCTTGCGATGAGTTTGCTGCTAGCAAGCTTTTTGTACATGATAGCGGCTATGTAAACATCCATCAAGTAAGAACGCAAATGCGAAAACTAAAGGCTATGCATCCTGAAATTTCACTTTGCGTGATCGACTACATCGGTCTTATGATGAGTACAAATAACTACGCTGATCGTCACGTCCAAATAGCTGAAATTTCTCGCGGATTAAAGCTTTTAGCACGTGAGCTAGATATGCCAATCATCGCCCTTTCTCAGCTAAACAGAAGCCTAGAATCTCGCGCAAACAAGCGCCCTATGCTAAGCGATCTAAGAGAGTCAGGTGCGATCGAGCAAGATGCTGACATCATTCTTTTTGTTTATAGAGATGAGTTTTATCTAGAACAAGAAGAAAAAGAGAAAGAAAAACGTGCGAGTGCCGAGGGCAAAGAGTACAAGAGCAATCACGTCTTTAATAAGCTTCAAGAAAAGGCTGAGATCATCGTTGGCAAAAACAGAAATGGCGAAACTGGCTCAGTTGATGTGCTCTTTCAAAAGCAACACTCAAGGTTTGAAGATATGTCTGCAATGCCAGTATCTGATGTTTCATTTGAAGGCTGATGCGTTTTAAAGCTTTAAAAAATAGAGAAATTTTTACTATATTTTGCCTGTTTTGCCTTTGCGTTTTTTCTATAAATTTGGCTATTAGCTATCATAAATATCAAATTTTTATGGACAAAGGCGAACAAGAGCTAACAGCAACCGTGATTTCTAGCTACGAAAAGCTTGGAGATGACGGCAAGAAAAGGCAAATTTTAAAGCTTAAAACTGATGAGTTTTCATTTTATACGCTTGGAGCTAAAACAGATGACTTTAAAGCTGGAGATAATATATTTCTAAGCATCATAAATTTAGACGTTAGTTTTAAAGACTATCTTGCTTCCTCCTTTTACATGCCTAGCTTTTCACGCGAAAAACTGCCACAAAAAGCCACACTAAATATCAACCAAAAACTACAATCACTAATCTACGCCCAGCATGAAAATAGTAAAATTTCACAGCTCTACTCGGCTCTATTTTTAGGCACAAGTATTGACGGCAAGCTAAGAGATGATGTCTCGCACCTTGGTATAGCGCATCTTATAGCCATAAGTGGCTATCATTTAGGTTTCATAAGTGCGGTTATATTTTTTGTATTTAGGCCGCTTTTAAAATTTTTATATGCGAGATTTTTACCTTTTAGAAACTACAACTTTGATCTAGCCATTATCGTTTTTATAGTCTTGTCATTTTACTTTTTTATAATAGGCTTTATACCAAGCTTTTTGCGAGCGTTCTTAATGAGCATTTTAGGATTTTATTGTACGTTAAAAGGCGTCAAAATTTTAAACTTCAAAACACTTTTTATAGTGGCACTTGTTAGTATATCGCTCTTTCCGCAGCTACTTTTTAGCGTAGGTTTTTACTTTTCACTCATGGGCGTTTTTTACATATTTTTATATTTTAAACATCTAAAAGATAAATTTTCGCCTTTCATTCATCTTATACTTTTAAATTTATATGTTTGCTTTGCAATGGAAATTTGCGTGCTTTATTTCTTTCCACTCATTAGCTTACAGCAGCTTAGCGTCCTTGCTATCAACTACATCTTTAGCGTTTTTTATCCATTAAGTGCTGCGCTTCACATCGCTTCGTATGGCGACATTTTTGATGGATTGCTAAATAATATGTTAAATTTTAGACTAAGCTCGACTAAAATTTTTGTGCCAGCTATTATTTTTATCTTTTATAATATCGCTTCACTTCTAGCTATAAAATTTAGATCCATATTCTACATTTTGCCGCTGCTTGGGCTCTTGTGCTTTTTCGTTGCTAGCTATAAAATTTACACCTAAGCGATCTTCATGCCATAAAATTTCATTATCTTGTTGTGAATCATCAAAGATATATACATTATAACAGCGCCTAAAATTAGCCTAGTTAAGTTTGTGTCCTTTTGCCAAAAGACTAAATTTACGATGATAGCAGCTGGAATGAGAGCGTTATTCATGATGGCAAGCACACCACTATCGACTTCGCAAGCACCTTTATTCCACATAAAATATCCAACTCCACTAGCGACTATGCCAAGCCAGAGAAGCACTAAAATTTGCGTTGAAGTAAGTGAAAATTTGGCTGGGTTGCCAAGAGTAAGAAGCGCAACGACAGCTACAAAAAATGCACCAAAGTGAAAGTAGCCAAAGACATTTTTTTGATCCACGTCAAATTTTTCTAAAAGTGCCTTATATGCGCTCTGCCCTGCTCCAAAGCAGATATTTGCCGCTTGCACTAGCAAAAAGCCCTTTAATACACCATCGTTTATAGCGCCATATTTTATAACCGAAGCTCCAAAAACCGCAACGCCAACGCTAAATAGGTAAAGTGGTCTAAATTTAAAGCTAAATGCGTCATAGATAAGCGTCACATAAAACGGCGTAAAAATGGTAAAAAGTGCGACTTCTGGCACACTTAGATACAAAAATGAATTGTAATAAAATAGATACATAAGCCCTATTTGCACCGCTCCGATCGCCATTATGCCAAATGCTAGCTTTGGACTTATGCCACGAAATTTTGTAAATGGCAAAAAGACTAAGCTCGCAAGCGCAACCCGAATAAAAACAGCCAAATAGCTATCAACCTTGCCAGCTAAAAACTCACCTATCAAACTAAAGCTAAACGCCCACAAAATGGTTACAAAGATTAGTTTATTCAATTATCACCTCATTTATTTTTCTTGCACATTCAAAAAAATACTCAAGTTTATTTAGCTCAAGTAAATCGCCATCAAGTATGAAATTTGCCCTATCACTAAAATTTTTCTCACTCACAAACAAAAATTCTTCATATTTTATCTCGCCATCAAGATAGCCATTTAGCAGATCAATAAAATCACTATCAAGCTTATCTTGCTTCAAATCTTGCAAATTTAACTTTGCATTTAAGCCTTTGATTGTGCTTTCTAGCTCTTTTAGGCGAGTGATTATCCTATTTTCTTCATCGCTTAAATCAAGTGCCGCCTTTTGCTCTTCTATGCGCTTAACTTGACTTTGTTTGCTAAGACTTAAGCTATCAGGTAGCTTCCACTCAAACTCCACTCTAGGCCTATTCGCATCAGCGTAAGCGCCTATCATCTGCGAAGTCGTCCTCTCACCTTTTTTAAAGCTGTTATTATTCACACTTTGCGTATCTTTTAAGTAAATTTTTGGAGCAAATTTACTCTTTTGCTTCTCATTTTCTTGCTCTTTTATAAATTTTTCCTGCTCCATTGCTCCAAGTTTTGCGCTTATATCATCTTTGCTAAAATCAGGCATCATTATCTTTGAACCAGCGTTAAAGCCGATCTCGCCATTTGAGAGCAAATTTATCCTTGAGTTTAGCTCAGCTAGCTTAAGCCCAAGCTCGTCAAGCTCAGCTCTTTTTTTACTAAGAGTAAAATTTATCGCATCAAACTCAGCTTTATTTATCTCGCCATACTCAAACCAAAACTCATTTTCAGCCGCAGCCTTGGCAAAGCTATCTACAAATTTTGTCTCTAAATTTATAAGCGAATTTAGTGCAATGGCGTTGAAATAGACCTTTGCGACCTGAAAAGCAGTGAGATTCATCAGCTCTTCATCTTTATAAATCTTCTCCACACCCTTGTGATCTAAAATTTTATCAGCAGCCTCGCTCGCACCGCCATCAAAGATGAGATACTCAACCTTTGCCGTGATCGATCCAGCCTTTGTCATATATCCGCCCTTTAGCTCGTCAGGCACAAAGGTATATCTGCCATCAAGGGATAAATTTAGCTTTTTGCTCTTATTTTTATTTATATATTCATTTTTATTAAATTCTTTCAAGCTCTCAAGCTTCGCACTTTGCGCCAGAGCGATGATCTCTAGTAAATTTCCAGCCCAAAGAGGCAAAGCAAAGAGCAAAACTGCTAAAATCTTCTTCAAATTCTCTCCCTTTCATAAAATTTTCTTATAAATTTATCAAGATTATAAACCCATGCAAAGAGTACTGGCACGACAAGTAGGCTAAGCAAAGTCGAGCTAATGAGCCCAAAGATGATGCTTATGGCCATAGGTGAATTTGCCTCAAACCCAGCTCCTCTGCTAAGTGCCAGCGGAAGCATAGCAAATATCATCGCAAAAGTGGTCATCAAAACAGCCCTTAGGCGCTTTTTTGCAGCCATTTTCACAGCTTCGTTTGCCTCTATGCCGCTATTTGCAAAGTGGTTTGCAAAATCAACTACCAAAATGGCGTTTTTACCGACCATGCCAAAGAGCAAGATGACGCCAACCATGACAAATAGGCTAAATGGATTGCCGCTTATAAAAAGTCCGATCACCACGCCACAAAAGGCAAGCGGCATGGCAAGCATGATGAGAAAAGGCAGCAAAAAACTCTCATAAAGTGCAGCTAGCACCATATAAATAAGCACCGCGCTCGCACTTACTGTAAAGATAAACGAAGCGTTTGTATCGTCCATGAGCTCTACAAATCCAAGAAATTTATACTTGAAATTTGCTGGCAAAATTTCATCAAGCTTCTTTGAAATTTCATTTGCCACACTATTTAGCGGAGCGTTATTTTTGGTATTTGCTAAAAATTTGATCTCATCGGCTCTATTAAACCTTGAAATACTAGCTGGCTTTTGCTCAAAACTAATCGTCGCCACATCGCCAAGTGTCACGAAAAAGCCCTTTTTGCTTCTTATCTTGGTCTTTAAGATATCATTTGTATCGCTTCTAAATTTATCATCAAGGCGCATATAAAGCTCATACTCTTTGCCATTTTCGTTTTCAAAAACAGAGACCTCATTCTGGCCAAATGCACTATAAACAGTGCTTGCGATGCTGGCTTTATCTAAATTTAGCCTTTTAGCCTTATCTTCATCGATAGAAATTTGCACGCGCTTTAGCAGGTCTTCTTCGGGCGAATTTACGTCCGTTACGTTATTTATCTCTTTTAGCATCTTGCTGATCTTTGGCACAAATTTCTCTAGCTCTTTACCATTTTCAGAGGTGATAGTAAGCTTAACTGGCTGTACATCGCCACCTTCAACCACTGGCAGATCAGCCACGATGACGCTCATATTGTCACTTTTTAGCTTGTCACGAAAACTTTGCATGATGGCATTTTGCCGCTCGTGATTAGCTCTATCTTTTAGCTCCTTTAGCCTAACGTAAGCCTTTACAAGATAAGGCTGCTTGGCATCTGTGTAGCCAAGGATGAAGTAGGCGTAAGCTACCTGCGGATCGGCGTTTATGAGTGAAATTTTATCTTTTAGCTTCTCTTTGCTAGCTTGCAGGCTAAGTGAGGGATCAAGCTTAAAGTAGATGTTAAATTCCGAGTTATCCTCACTTGGCATGAAGTCACCGCCTACAAATTTAGCCAGAGCAAACGAGCAAACAACGACTACAAGCGTTATGGCTAAAAATATGAGCTTAAATTTAAGCGCTAAAGCTAAAATTTTCTCATAGAAATTTTCAAGCGCCTCAAAAAACGGCTCACTCTTTAGAAAAAAGCTACTTTGTTTGGCATTTACAAACCTAGCACTAAGCGTTGGCACAAGAAATATGCTCACAAAAAACGATATGACGATGCCAGCTGCCACGCTCATCGCAAATGAGTTAAAGTACTTGCCAACGATGCCGCTCATAAAGGCGATAGGCACAAAGACGCAAAGCAGCACGAGCGAGATCGCAAAGACGCTAAATGCTATCTCTTTTATACCTGCAAAGCTTGCTTTTAGGGCATTTGGCTCATCTTTTAGCTTGCTAGCGATATTTTCAGTAACAACTATCGCATCATCGATGAAAATTCCGATACCAAGGGTCAGCGCTATGAGGCTTAAGCGGTTTATGTCGTATCCTAGGGCATTTATGATGAAAAATGTCGCCACGATACTAGTTGGGATCGCTACGACTGAGATGGTAGTGATCGAGAAATTTCTTAAAAACAGATAGACGATCACGATGGTTAGCAAGACGCCAAGGATCATATCAAAGGCGGTTTGATCGATGTGCTTTTGTATCACTTCGCTCTTATCGTAGGCTATTTTTACGTCATATTCGCTGCCAAGCAGGCTTTTAAACTGATCTAGCTTTACTTTAGCTAGAGCGATCACGGTTAGAGCGTTTGCGTCTGGGGCTAGCTCAAGACCCAGCAAGACGCCACTTTTTTTATCCATTATCGCTGCTTCGTTTGCGTCTTTGTAAGAGAGATCAACGCTTGCGATATCTTTTAAAAATACTCCTTGTTTGATAGTTAAATTTCTTATCTCATCTATGCTTTTGGCGCTAAAATTTGACTTGATCGCCATTTGGATTTTTTTATTTTCTATCTTGCCAAGTGGCGCTTTTAAATTTTCAACCTTTATCAAATTTGCCACTTCATTTGCGCTAAGCGCGTTTTTATCAAGCTTAAATCTATCAAGTAAAATTTTCACCGCTGGCTCTAAAAAACCATTTGTCTTGACCTTTGAAACGCCGCTAATTCGCTCCAAAAATGGCTTTGCCACGTCATCGATCTCTTGCATGAGCTTGGTTTGATTATTATCAAGCCTTGTGATAAAGAGACTAAAGACAGAAGATGAGAGGCCATTTAGCTTTTCTATCTCGTAGTTTGCGTTTAAACGTGCCTTTTGCATCTTATCGCGGACGTCGTTTGTAGCGCTCTCTAGGTCTTTATTTAGCTCAAATTCGATGCTAACTACACTTAGATTATCAAAGCTAGTTGAGTAGAGCTTTTTTATCCCCTCGATACTTGAGATCTCGTCCTCGATCTTTTGCGTGATCTTAGTTTTTATATAGTTCATATCGCCGTTTGCGTAGGTCGTGATCTTAACGATTGGGATATTTACTTGTGGGTATAAATTTACATTCATCGTCTTTAGTGAGTAGATGCCAAAGACAACGAGGCTTAAAAAAACCATTAATGTAGTTATAGGGCGGTTGATGGCTGTTTTTATCATTTATTTTCGCCGATTATCACTTTTCCTTGACCAAACATGCCTGGCTTTAGTCCGCTGCCATAAGCCTGGGCGTAAAATTTCCTGGTCTCTCTTTTTATCTCTGGATAGATGAGCGCGATCTTAACCTCTTTTTCTTCGCTTATTGCGTCAAGTTTAAATTTAAACGTATCGCCAACTTTTACTAAATTTGCATATTTTTCATCGATCGCTATTAAAATTTTTACCTCATTTGAATTTAAAACAAAGGCTGGCTGAAGCGGCGAAGCACTCTCGCCAAGTTCGACATTTTTACTAGCTATGACGCCATCGAAAGGAGCTTTTAAAACAGCTTTTTTAAGGCGATCTTGCGCATTTAAAATAGCGATTTGTGTACTTTGAACCTGAAGTATCGCTTCGTCAAATTTATACTTTACTTCGTCAAATTCTTGCTTTGAAGTGACATCCCTTACTTGAGTAAATTTGTTTAAAGTATTTTTTGCAAATTCACTAGCATTTTTTGCCAGCTCAAGATCATTTTTTGCCTTTTTTAGAGCGATTTCTAAGCTGCTTTGATCAAGAACAGCTAAAGTGTCGCCTTTTTTAACGTGGCTTGAAACATCTACAAAAATTTTATCCACCTTGCCACTACCCTCAAATGCAAGCTTTGAACTTTGCTTGGCATAGACTTCAAAATCAGCAAAAATTTCCTCACTAGCAAATGAAAAAACGCCAAATATCATTAAAATTATCAGCTTTTTCAATCTTTAATCCTCTCTAAAATCGGCTCACCTTTTTCAAAAAAGAACTCCGCTTTTTTGATCTCAAGCTCATCTTTTGCCCCTTCAAAAAGGCTAATTGCATCAAATTTTTGAGAGAGTGCCTCAAGCAGGTCGCTATATCCCAAAAGCCCAGAGTTATACTTCTCATAGCTAGCTTTTAATGCCAAATCGCTTGCTTTTACATATTCGTTTAGTGAAGCGATTTTTGAAGTAAGCACCACGATTTCACTTTGCAAATTTTTAAGCCTTGTCTCGTTTTCACGCTTTTTATACTCCAAATTTAGCCTTGCCTCATCAAGCGCGATCTTTTGGGCCTGACTCATCTTGCTAGTGGCGAAAAAATCAAAAATTTTCCATTTAAAAGCGATACCAAATTTATTGCCATGAGTATCTTCTTTTAAGTATTTATCCACGTATGAGCGGTAAGAACTAAATCTGCCTAGATCGATATCGTAATTATTTTTATAAAATCCATATGTGTCATAAAGCAAAATTTGAGGCAAAAAACCAGCTCTTGTCTCGCTAAGCTTGGCCTCACCTAAAAATATATCTTGGCTTAGTCTATCAAGCTCAGCATTCTTTGAAGCTAAATTTGAGCTAATATCAGCCATCTTTGCTCCAGCTACTGGCAAAATTTTCTCACCAGTCAGCAAATTTATCTCATTTAAGATTTGCTCCATTTTGTTTTTGTATTCAAGCTGCGTACTATTAGCTAAGTAATATTTAGCCCTTACATTTTCAAGCTCATCTTTTGCGGCAAGCCCTGCAATGTTTGCCTTTTCAAGCTTATCTAAAACACCTTTTAAAAAATTTGCTTGAGCTTGTTTGGCTGTGATTATATTTTCAAGTGCAGCTGCGTTAAAGTATAAATTTATAGCCTTAAATGCAAGGTAGTTTTTAGCTTCATCACTAGCGATCACGGCTTTGTTTTTTAAAAGCTGGCTCATCTTTAGCCTCGCCTCTCTAGCTCCGCCATCATATAGTAAAAAATCAATTCTAGCCAGCACACCGGCTGACTCTTTAGCGACTATGCTTGGAAAAGTGCTTGCATTTTTGCCGTATGAGCCCTCTAAGCTGAGGCTTGGCATATATGAGCTTAATGTGGCTTCATCGTTTAAATTTGCTCTTTTTAACTCAAGCTCTTTGATCTTTGAAATTTCATTTTGCGTTGCTTTGTTTGCGATCACACTTAAATTTGAACCAAGCAAAAACACTGGCAAAAAAATGAATAAAAATTTTTTCATTAGTGAAAGCTTTTTACAAGATTTCCTATTAGTAAATTCCAGCCATCAACAAGCACGAATATGAGCAGTTTAAATGGTAGTGAGATCATTACAGGAGGAAGCATCATCATACCCATAGCCATTAACACTGAGCTTACGACCATGTCGATGACAAGAAATGGCAAATAGAGCAAAAACGCTATCTCAAAAGATGTCTTTAGCTCACTTATCATAAAAGCTGACATTGCGATACTTAGCGGTATCTCTTCAATATTTGCTGGATTTTGTAAATTTCTAATCCTAAAGAAAAGTGCAAGGTCTTTTTCTCTTGTGTTTTTTACCATAAATTCTTTAAAAGGCTTTAAGCTTTTATCAAGCATCTCTTCATAGCCTATCTGCTCAGCTATATAAGGCTTTATGCCATCATTATAGCTCTTTTGCCCAACTGGCTCCATGATAAAAAATGTAAGAACCATCGCAAGCGAGATGAGCACTGTTGAAGGAGGCACTTGTTGCGTGCCCATCGCTTGGCGCAAAAAAGAAAATACGATAACAAGCCTTAAAAAACTTGTCATCATAAAAATGAGCGAAGGAGCGAGTGCAAGTGCGGTGAGGATTAGTAAAACGTTTAGAGAATTTACAAGTTGCTCGGCATTTGTTGGAGAATTTAGACTTAAATTTATAGTTGGTAAGGCCGGATCAGCCCCAAAAACCGTGCAAAGTAAAACCGCTAAAGCAAGCAGTGCTTTCACGACTAATTCCTCATATCAAGGATACTTTTCTTAGTAGCCTCTTTATTTTTTGGCTCAAGCGATATGAAGTGAATTTCTACCCTATTATTCTTAGCTCTGCCATCTTCTGTGCTGTTGCTAGCGATCGGATCAAACGAAGCTTTGCCAGAAGCTATTATTCTATTTTGTGGTACGCCATCGTTGATTAACTCTTCAACTACGCTTAAAGCCCTTGCAGTTGAGAGCTGCCAGTTATTTTTATAAGCTGAGTCTTTACTTGGTTCTATATTATCTGTATGGCCTATGATATCGGCTTTTACATCATTAGGCATTTTCGCCACAATCATGCCTATTCGTTTTAAAAACAGCTTCGCATCTTCGCCAGAAATTTCAGCACTATCTTTCTCAAAAAGCATAGCTGCTGGAAGCCTTACGATAAAGCCATCTTCACTCTCTTCCATCGTAATTTCAGGTGCCCCGCTAGCAGCTAGCAGCTCATTTATCTTTTTAACATTCATATTTAGCTCACTTTGTGAGCCCTTTTGCTTGCTTACCTTTTTTGCACGAGTATTTTCTGGATCCGTCTCTTTTTCTATCTGATTTTCAGGTCTAGCACCACCTTCAAGCACACTCAAAGCACCAGCTAGTGAGCCAACGGCGGCCTCCATCTTTTTAGCATCCATTGTCGCCATAGAAAGTAATAAAACGAAAAAACAAAGCAAAAGCGACATAAGGTCGCCAAAAGCAGCTAGCCACTCAGGCATACATTTTGGACACTCTTCTGGTTTTATTAACTTACCCATTATTCAAACTGACTTTTTCTATCTTTTGGTGGTAAAAATGCTAAGAGTTTAGCTTCAAGCGTTCTTGGATTATCGCCTGCTTGTATCGACATGATTCCCTCAAGTACGACTTGTTTTTCAAGTGCTTCATCAGCATCGCGAATAGAGAGGATATTTGCCACAGGCGCACCGATGATGTTACCTATCATCGCACCATAAAGTGTCGTAAGCAAGGCAACCGCCATTGATGGACCGATCGCACTAGGATCCGACATGTTAAGAAGCATCGCAACAAGACCAATGAGCGTTCCTATCATACCCATCGCACCCGCAAAACCGCCGACTTGCTCAAAAATTTTAATATTATTTGAATGCCTTGTGCTAGTTTGATCGATATCGATCTCCAAAAGTGCTCTAATCGCATCTGGTTCATTGCCATCGACCGCCATTGAGAGGCCTCTTTTTAAGAACTGATTTGTCTCATTATTTACTTCGCTTTCGAGCGATAAGATACCATCACGTCTAGCTTTAGTTGAATAATCGACTATTTTTTTTATAGTCTCAGGTAAATTTACTACGACTGATGGCTTAACAGCAATGCCATAAAATTTACCAATTCCTTTAAGCGTCTCCATCTTGAAGCCAACCATCATAACGCCGATAGTACCACCAAAAACGATCATCACAGAAGGAATATCGATGTATGGTCCTATACCAACGCCTATCGCCATTGATCCAAACAAAAGCACCAGGGTCAAAACCCAGCCGACGACGGTTCCTAAATCCATTTAAGCTCACTTTATTTATAAATTCTTAAGAATTGCTATTTTATTAGCTTTTTGTTGAAACAATCGTTAAATTAAAAAAAATGTTTGCCATTTTTTGCTACAATCTGCGAAATTTTTAACGTTAAAAGGCTTAAAAATGAACAATACTTCAATCATAATTTTAGCTGCTGGTCTTGGCACTAGAATGAAATCAAAACGTCCAAAAGTCCTATTTGAACTTTGCGGTGAGCCAATGATCATTCACATCTTAAAGCAAGCTTATGCGATCACAAATGACGTTAGCGTCGTGCTTCACTACGAAAAAGAGTTAATTAGCAAAAAGATAAAAGAAATTTTCCCTCAAACTAAAATTTTCGAGCAAGATCTAGCAAATTTCCCAGGCACTGCCGGCGCGATAAAGGGCGTAAATTTAAGCGGCGAAAAGGTGCTTGTCACTTGCGGCGACATGCCTATTGTAAAATCAACCGATCTAATGCGTCTAGCAAATGCCGAAGCAGATGTGGTTATGAGCTCGTTTGAAGCAGCAAATCCTTTTGGCTACGGTAGAGTTATCATAAAAAACGGCAAAGTTGAGGCCATCGTCGAGCAAAAAGATGCGAGCGAAGCGCAACTTGCCATAAAGAGCGTAAATGCTGGCTGCTACTGCTTTAAACGCGAGGCGCTAGAGCAAATTTTACCGCTCATAAGCAACCAAAACGCACAAAAAGAGTACTATCTAACGGACGCCATAAAAATAGCAAATGAAAAGGGCTTAAAGTGCGTTGCAGTAAATGTAAATGAGCAAAATTTCATGGGCATAAATGATAAATTTCAGCTAAGCATCGCTGAAAAAATAATGCAAGATGAGATCAAACAAAATTTGATGAAAGCTGGCGTTTTGATGCGCATGCCTGAGAGCATTTTCATAGACAGCAGGGCTAAATTTGAAGGCGAGTGCGTGCTCGAAGAAAACGTCAGCATCCTTGGCGAGTGCGTCATCACCGAGAGTATCATCAAAAGCTCATCAGTGATCGAAAGCAGCGTCATCAAAAACTCAGACATCGGCCCGCTAGCTCACATAAGACCAAATTCTGAAATTTCTGACACACACATAGGAAATTTCGTCGAGGTTAAAAAAGGTGTTCTTAGCGGTGTAAAAGCTGGGCACTTAAGCTATCTTGGCGACTGCGAGATAGAAAGTGGCACAAATATCGGTTGTGGCACGATCACATGCAACTACGACGGTAAAGCAAAATACAAAACCAAAATCGGCAAAAACGTCTTTGTAGGCTCAGATACGCAGCTAGTTGCCCCTGTAAATATCGCTGATAACGTCATCATCGCAGCTGGCAGCACTATCACAAAAGACGTTGAGAGCGGGGCTCTAGCTATCAGCAGGGGTCGCCAAGAGAATAAAAGCGGCTTCTTTGAGAAATTCTTTGGCAAAGACGATGTTAAAAAATAAGAAGATTTTACTAGCCGTTTGCGGTAGTATCGCCTTTTATAAGGCATTCGAAATTTTATCGCTGCTTAAAAAGAAAGGCGCTGATGTTTATGTGGCTTTAAGTGACGGCGCGCTTGAATTTTGCAGTGTAAGCGGCTTTGAAGCGCTAAGCGAGCATAAAATTTTAAGCTCACAAACGCAAAACTGGCAAGATGGCGTAAATCACATATCCTACTCTAAAATGGATCTAGTGCTCATCGCGCCAGCCTCGGTAAATACGATAAATAAGCTAACAGCTGGCATCTGTGACAATGTCTTCATGCAAACGCTAATCGCCGCCTCACACGTGCCTTTAGTTGTAGCTCCGGCTGCAAATAACAATATGATCGAGCACTTCGCTACGCAAAACTCACTTGAAATTTTAAAGAAAAACGGCGCTTTAGTGGTTGAGCCAGTTCTTAAAACTCTAGCTTGCGGTGACGTTGGCAAGGGTGGTCTTGCGAGTCCTGAGGTGATAGTAGAAGCCGCCATTAAAAGGCTTAGTAGGCCTCTTTTTGCAGGCAAAAAAGTAGTGATCACTGGTGGCGCGACGACTGAAAAGATAGATGATGTAAGAGCCATTACAAATTTCTCAAGCGGAAAGATGGCGATGGCGATTGCAAGGGCTTTTTACTACGCTGGCGCTGATGTTACGCTACTTGCTAGCTTTGAAACCGCAAACGAGCCATTTGAATGCCTTAAATTTAGCTCAAGCAGTGAGCTTTTAGAGCTTTGCAAGAGCGAGTGCGAGAGCGCGAATTTACTTATGATGTGTGCTGCAGTAAGCGATTTTATGCCGACAAAAATTGATGGCAAGATAAAAAAAGAGGACGTTGGCGAAATTTTAAGCTTAAGTCTAAAGAGAAATATCGATATTTTGCAAAGCTTAAAAGAGTTTAAATGCAAAAAGATCGGCTTTAAGCTTGAAATCTCAAGTGAGAGCGCACACAAAAACGCTAGAGCAATGCTAGAGCAAAAGGGGCTTGACGCAGTTTGTCTAAATATCTTAGGTGAGAAAAATGGCTTTGCAAGCGAGCAAAATGAGGTAAATTTCATCACGAAAAATAGTGAAACTTTGCTGCCGCTTGCCGCAAAAGACGAGATCGCAAGACATATCGTGGAGCTAGCGGCAAATTTATGATAGAGAAAATTTCTCGCATTCAAAAAATAGCAAAAAATGCAAATTCACCGTTAGTAGCTATAAATTCGTCACTTCCGCTTAGTATCTTAGTAAGCCAAAAGATCGGCTTTAACAGATACATTTTAAATTTCGCAAATAGAAATTTAAACACAAAAAGCGCAAAAGAGCTAAACGTAGGCTCGAGATACTGGGGCGAGGTGCAAAGCCAGGGCGAAAATATCGTCATAAAAAATTTATACGAAAAGCCAAGAATTTTAGACGAAGATGTCTTGGCTGATGGGCTAAATCTTATCGAAAATTTGATAGAAAATGAGAATTTATCGTGGTTTTATGACCATTTATTTAAAAGTTTAAGTGAAGCTAAGACAAAAGATGAGATGAAAGTGCTAGCGAAAATGCTCTTTGCTCTGCAAGAAAATGTCGTGCATATACCATTTATTTATAATGGTACAAACGGCGTTTTTCAGCTAAAAAAAGAGGAGGAGGATATGAAAATTTTTTTAATATTTTCAAATTTTGCTCCACTTATTTTTAAATTTAAAGATGAAGTTTTATACGAGATCACGACTCCATTTAATAATGTAGCTAGCTTGCTAAAAAAGGAATTTAGCACAAATATAACAGTGCAAAATGTGAGTGCTCTTTGGAGCAAAAAAGAACAAATTATTGATATAAAAGGCTAAAGATTGAATGAATTAAACCACCTTGCTATTATCATGGATGGAAATGGACGCTGGGCTAAAAAACGTGGATTTTTGCGGACAAATGGGCACGAAGCCGGAGCAAATGTAGTAAGCGATATGTGCGAATTTTGTATCGATAATGGAGTGAAAATTTTAAGTCTTTACGCATTTAGTACTGAAAACTGGAAAAGGCCACAAAAAGAGGTTGAGTTTTTAATGAATTTGCTTAAGAAATTTCTCATTTTAAAACGTACTGACTTTATAAAAAATGGGATTAAATTTAACACAATCGGCGATATTTCGCCATTTAGCGATGAGCTAAAAAACGAGATAGAGATCACCAAAAACGCTACAAGAGAGAATAAAAATTTATTGTTAAATTTAGCTATAAACTACGGCTCAAAAGACGAGATCATCAGAGCTGCAAGAAAGCTAACTTTAGAAGGTGTAGATATAAACGAAACAAGCCTAAATGCAGCACTTGATGAGAGTGAGCCAGTGGATCTTATTATTAGAACTGGTGGTGAGAGTAGGCTTTCAAATTTCATGCTTTGGCAGGCAAGCTACGCAGAGCTATTTTTTACGCCCACACTTTGGCCTGACTTTAACAAGAATGAGCTTACAAGCATCGTTAGCAAATTTAAAAACATAGAGCGAAGATTTGGCGGAGTTTAGCAAAACAATGGATAATTTAGTCATCTTTTTTGCCGTTTTTACTTTTGTTTTGGGTATTTGTGTGGGCTCATTTTCAAATGTACTGATATATCGCTTGCCACGAAATGAAAGTATAAATTTTCCAGCTTCTCATTGCCCAAACTGCGATCATAAGCTAAATTTTTATCACAATGTTCCAATTTTTTCGTGGCTATTTTTAGGCGGCAAATGTGCCTTTTGCAAGCAAAAAATAAGCCTCATCTATCCAGCAATCGAGCTAGTTTCTGGGATACTTTTTCTGATCTGCTTTTTTAAAGAGTGCGGCGAAATCTTAAGCGTAGAAACCTTGCTTTATGCGCTATTTTTAGGGCTTTGCTTTATCATGCTACTAGCTCTTAGCGTCATAGATATAAGATATAAAGCTGTGCCAGATCCGCTTCTTTTTGCGGCGCTATTTTTCGCACTTATCTACGCTCTGATGTTTTTTATAGTTAAAGGAAATTTTGCCCAGATTTTAAATTTATTCCTTTTTGCACTTATCTTTTGGGTGCTTAGATTTGTCGTAAGTTTTGCCATAAAAAAAGAAGCGATGGGTAGCGCAGATATCTTTATAGCAGCGATCATCGGAGCTATCTTGCCAGTCAAACTGGCTCTAGTGGCGATCTATCTTGCAGCACTTTTTACACTTCCAGTCTATGCGGTCGTTCAAAAAAAGGGCTACGAGCTGGCTTTTGTGCCATTTTTAAGTCTTGGCTTACTTATTACATACGCTTTTAAAGAGCAAATTTTAGAAATTTTAAGGTTTATTTATGAGTAGAGTGAATAGATATCTTTTGTTTAACTTCCTAGGGACTTTTGCATCGCTATTTAGTACGCTTTTTTTGATCATGTCGATCGTATTTTTCATCCAGATCGCGCGCATCACTTCTTACATCGAGATCAGCTTTGGCGAGCTCTTTAAACTCTACTCATTTATGCTTCCACGCGTGCTACTTTTTGTCGTGCCTATCGCATTTTTTGTATCACTTGCGATGACTCTTTTTAGATTATCAAAAGAGAATGAAAGTATCGTTATCTTTACGCTTGGTGGATCGCCAAATAAAATAGCAAGATTTTTTTTAGCATTTTCAGCCCTTTTAAGTGCCGCTTTGCTGGTAGTTGCCATCGTCATGATACCAATAGCCGCACAGCTAAATGCAAATTTTATTGATTATAAAAAGACTGTTGCAAAGCTAAATTTAAAACCAACTCAGTTTGGACAAAAATTCTCTGACTGGATGGTCTATGTGGGTAGTGAAATGCAAGATAACAACGGCACTACTTATAAAGATATCGTGATGTTTAATCCCTTTGTCAAAGACTCACAGCGCCTAATAACCGCTAAAAATGCAAAGATCACTAATACAAATCAAAGCATTGAGCTCTCTTTAGTAGATGGAAAAATGTATGACATAAAAGATGAAATTTATCATCAAAGCAACTTCAAATCTATGAAGATAAGGACTGCACAAAGTGAAGAGATAAGCGGTATAGGCAGTATAAAAGAGTACTGGGCTGAGGCAAATAGTAGTGAAAAAAGAAGAAAAGATCTTAGTACGTATGTACTTGTTGCACTATTTCCACTTGCCAGTACACTTTTTGCCATAAGCTTTGGCATCGTTACTTATAGATATGAAAAAGGCATGGTTTATGTTGGGACATTTGGCGTTTTATTTGGGTATTTTACGCTCATAATGCTATTTTCATCAAAGCCAGCTTTTGCAATTCCGCTAATATTTTTCGTCTTTTTATTGGCAGGAATTTTGCTTTTTAAAGCCAAGATCATGCAAAGATACTAATGAAAATCCAACTAATTTATAGCTACGATGGCTCCAAATTTCAAGGCTCGCAAACTCAGCCGCATGAAAATGGCGTAGAAGATGAGCTCTCACGTGCTCTGGCTCACGTTGGAATATTTGAAAAAATAGTCTCTAGCTCACGTACAGATAAAAAAGTTCATGCGATTAATCAAAGCTCAAGCGTAATTTGTGGCGGTCATTTTCAAAATTTAGAGCATCTAAAAGAGCTAATCAACCGCCATGCCCACCCAAATATTCATATAAAACGTATAAATTTAGTTGATGAAAATTTTCAAGCAAGATTTGACGCCGTAGCAAGGTCTTATAGATACATTATAGATCATGGAGAATTTGATGTTTTTAGCTCAAACTATAAAGTCTTTTTGCCAAAATTTGATATCAAAAAAGCAAATGAAATTTTATCTAATTTTGTTGGCGAGCATGATTTTAGCTCCTATATGAAAACAGGAAGTGATACAAAAAGCTCAGTGCGAGAAATTTTTAAGGCATTTTGCTATGAATACAAAAACCAAACTATCATCGTTTTTAAAGCGAATGGATTTTTACGCGCTCAAGTACGGCTTATGGTTGCAAATCTGCTTAAAGCTTTAAGTATAAAAGATGGTGGTGAGCTCATCAATGCTTCGCTTAATGGACACCTTGCCTTAACTCGTATCCCAGCTCCAGCTGAAGGACTTTATCTAAATAGAGTTTTTTATAAATTCAACTAGGTATTTAGAATATTTGATAGTAAGCTTACTTAAAATATTAAATAGGGAATCCTAACCCTCCTTCAAATCTTTAACGCAGTAAATGATAAAGAAAAACTTTTTAAGATCCACTCTAACTCACCTAAAGCCTGCCCACTTGGTAGCAAGATCGAGGGGCTTTTGACTGGTCACTTCCTAAAAGCACAAGAAGCTTTAGAGAATAGTTTAAGAAGTATTACTTTACAAGATCTATTAGATGAACTTATTAATTTATAAAATTTAAAAAGTAGACAAACTAAGTTATAGAATTTAAAAATTAGGCAAATATATAAAAACCAATCTATTTTTTTATTAGGAACGCTATGCGCTCCTAACTATTTTTATATACTTTATGTAAGAATTTTTATAAATTTCTAGATTTATTACTCTTTGCTCTTCTCTTTTTTAGCTTTACTCTTTTTCTCTGCTTTATCTTTTATGTTTTCTTTCTTATCTTTGACTTCTTTTACGCTATCTTTAGCACTATCTTTTTTCTCTTTTACTTCATCACTCTTTTTACTTACTTTTTGTTTTGTGTCATCTTTTTTAGATTTTGCTTTAGCTTTTGTTTCATCTATCTTTGTAGCACCTGATACTGATATATCTGATTTTAAATTTTCAAATGTCTTATCACCTATACCATTTACATTTTTTATATCTTCTATTGAGTTAAATTTATTTGCTTTTCTATACTCTATTATTGCATCTGCCTTTGAAGATCCTATACCATCTAAACTCATTAACTCTTCTTTTGTGGCAGTGTTTAAATTTATGGCTGCTAGTAATGTAGAAGCTGCTGCTAATAGTGAGAATATAATCT
>NZ_CABPUR010000009.1:0-13453 GCF_902460665.1 Campylobacter concisus
CCCTCTTTACTTTGGTCTATATCAATAAATTCTTTTACATTATCAGTCCAGGGTCTAAACATATACTTTGAGTAGTCAAATTTTTCTTCGGTAGCGTTTTTGTCTTGCTTACCTTCTTTGTTTATATTTTCTGTTGTATTTTCTTTTTGGATAGTGGTTTCTTGTATCGGTGTGTTGCTAAGTCCGTTTATGCTAGTTATCATTTCAGCTCCTTTGAAAATATATGGGAGCCTACAAATTTAAACTTGTAGGCTACTTAAATTTTACCAACCACCTAGGTCAGATTCCATTTGCCTTTTAAAATTATCTCTTAGCTGTCTTACAACTGCATTGTTGTTTAGGACAAAACTACTAGAAATCTTATGAAATTCTCTAGTTTTCTCATTATAAGCCGCAGCGCTGTAAGTAAATAAAGGATATCTACCATAACGACTAGATTTTATCTCTCTTTTGACAGTGTATGCAAGATAATAGCCAGGCATATCATAAGCGCCTAATCCCTGTCTATATTGTGATTTTATGTAGTCACCGTCTTTGCCATTTTCTATGATAGCATATGCCCCAGATTCATTATATGAAAATTGCCAAGGTCCTTTAAATTCCAAGCCCCCTTTAACCTCATTCATATCGGTGGCATCTAATTTTTAACATTACTAGATATGTCACTCAAAGCACCAGCTGTAACCTTTGCTAGAAAATCCTCAGCATTAGCACCTGCAACTAAAATTCCGCCAAGTATGGCTACTTTAAGAACTTTAAACATAACTTCCTCCTGTAAAAAGTTTTATAAGAATTATAGCACTAATTTAGTTTTAATTGATATCAATTATTATCTTTTAAAACCCACCTATGAAAATCTTACTTTTCAATACAACTTTTAACAAATGCCTATTTTGCAACATCTCTACATATACAAAACGATCATCTTAAGCTTTCTATTGCTTAAAGTAGAAAAATCACTTAAGAAATCGGCAAAAATTTGTTTTTAAATAGAGAAAACTTAAAAAAGATAACTAATTTATACTACTACGCCTTTATATCAACATCTCTTTTTATACCAAGCATATCTACCAGGTATTTTCCAGCTGGGTTTTCATTTAGCTCTTTTACTAAATTTAAAGGTGGCATGCTAAATTTCAAAAAGCTATCCATAAAGTCTTTGCTCTTTTTACCATCTTTGTCTATCTCACCAAAGAGTAGCTTTAGCATTTTTAGATTATGCTCCATCATCTTTTTAAATGAGAGTTCGTCTTCTTCATCTGAATACTTACCGACAAACCCAGTCGTTAGATCTACATAGACAAGGTCTCTTTTATACTTAACATACTCTTGCATATATTCAGGCATACCAGCTAGATCAGAGTCGCTTGCTTTGTTGAAATTTGCTCCAAATTTCATCTCGCCCATAAGCTCGAACAGTTCAAATGCTCTATTAAATTCTTTGCTATCTATGCTCTTGTCATAGCCTTCTCTTTTGCCTCTTGCGGTTGTCTCCCCCTCTCTTACATCAAGGTTGTTGTTTATGACGGCTGCTATGAGGCCGCCTTTGGTTATTGAGCCGTCTTTATTAGTGTATTTCTCTCCATGCGGATCCATAAATATACCAATGACCGTGTTTTCTTTGCCACCATTGTTGTTGTTAAAGATATCTGTTGTTGGCTTTAGTGGCTGCCTGCCATCTCCGCCATCAAAGCTTGGGTTGAAAAAAAGCGTGCTTATCATCTGCTTATTTGACTCTTTGCCGTTAAAATCAGCCGCAGCCGAGCCAAATTCATGAATGGAGTTATGGATCTTGGTTACTTGCATACTTTGGCGGTTATAAGAAAAGCCTTGAGGGAAATTTCTTATCTCATCTAAGCTAAAGCTATCTTTTGAGTTTAGCGTGTCTTCGCCAACTACTTGGGAGAGGATTTTGTAGGCATTATTTACGGTTTTTAGTATATCGATGCTATCAAAAGCCCTTTGCATATAGTCAGGCTGCGTCTCTATCCTTACTAACGACTCCAGCGTGCTTGAGTGAATTTTATATCCGCTTGGTATGCCAGCTTGTTTATTAAACTCATCTGTAAAGTAGCCATCTTTATCTATCTTGTAGCCTAAAACTAGAGAGCTAGTTTGGTTGGTGGCTGTGCTAAGACTTGCCGCTTGCCTAGAATTTATGCTTGCTTTATAGCTTTGTGTATATGTGTTGTTGTTAAGTCCATTTAACATTTTCAAATCCTTCTTAAAAATAAAACCCTAGCTCAAGCCAGGGTTGTAATCTCAATTAAAAGCCAAGGCTCATAGTTAGTTGATTTCTAACAGCTTTTGAATTTATTAGTTCGTTTGCTATATACGGTTTGTTTGTTATGGTTTTTAGTCTCATAAGTTGGCCATTTACATTTTTAAAGGCTGCAACAGAGTAAGAATATTGTGGGATGCTACCAAAGCCATAAGGCTTATTTATTTTTGTTGCCACAACACCTAAGTATTCACCATTGCTATAATTAACTTGATTCATAACTTCTTGAAAATTACTTTTAGCATAGTATCCACCAGAACAACCATCTGGCATGTTAAGCCCACAAGATACCTTTTTTTCTTTTTCATATCTAGAAAAATCAACAAGTGCCACTGCTTGAGCAATATTTTGTGAAGTTTTTGGTAACGCTTGTATATTTATGCTATACCCACCATTAACTTGCTCTAGATCCAAGCTATTTAGTGTTTTCACACCAACTGAATTATTATCTGCGGCTCCATTTGTAGCTTTAGAAAGCAAATCATTTGCAAAGGCACCACTTAACATTAAAGCACTAGCTAGTGCAACTTTAAATAGCTTTTCCATTTAAACTCCTTGTTAAAAAATTGTTTTATTTTAGCATATTTATTGCTTTTTTACTTTTAAAATCTTCCATTTTTTCTCTGATGATCGATCTTAGATATTGGGTTCTATTTGTTCTGGTTATATGTCCCATTTCGTCTAAAAAATCCAGCTCTTCACTAGACAAAAACATTGTCGTTCTTTTGTCGGCAGGATTGGCACTTTTTGGTCTGCCGCCAGTTTTTTTAGTTTCTTGCTTTTCGTCTTGTTCTTGAAAGCTTGCCGTGCTTAGTTCGTTTAGCTCTATCTCTGTAAGATCTAAATTTAATTTTGCCATTATTTATTATCCTTTATGTAATTAACGACTTTTTGATACATATCTATAAATGACTGATATTGTCTTTTTGAGAGATTGCTTTCATTGTATAGCTCTAAAAAACTTAGTCCAGTTGTCATAGCATTTTCAAATATTTTAGAGCTTTTTAAAATAAGAAATTTTGTGCAAGCTATGTTAGCAGCTTTTATCATTGCTACTGTTTCTTCTAGCTCTTTTTGAGAAGAGACATCTGTTATAAGACCTAGTGTTTTGCAGCCAAGAGGTTTGATCTGCGATATGGTGCTTGCTGCTCTTTTAATGGAATTTGGATTAGAAGTAATGGGAACAATAACAATACTACAATGTTTTAGTATCTCTAGCACTCCAGCCGAGGCAAATCCTCCAAAGTCATACATAGTATTTGGTTCAAAAATGCACTTATCTAATATTTTGCCATCTTTGTAAAACTGTGGCACCACAGAGTCATCATTGCTTTGCCATTTTAGTCCAAGATCTTTTGCCAAACTAAAACTAAGCGGCGTCTTTCCAACCCCACCCTTTAGTTGTAAAACTGCTAAATTCATATTAATCCTTTTTATCATATAGTATGTTAATAATATATTATATGATAATTATGTTAATATAATATAAAACATATATACAATATTATATTACATATATTGTATAAATACAACTAAACTTTCGTCCTCTCATCAAATTCTTTTAAAACGTCCATTATTTTATTTGCTAGCCCCTCAAGCGTGTGATCTTTTTTAAGCTCTAAATTTCTAAGCTTTAAAATCCTAGCTAGTATATCTTTTAGATCTTTCTTGCCAGATAGTATCTCATCATAATAAGCCTTTGGTATGCCTATCTCGCTTCTATCTTGCTTTGTAAGTATGAGTTTGTCTCTATATACATTGCGAGCCTCATCAGTTATTCTTGTTGTGCCACCTTGCAGTGCAAGACCTTGCTCGTTTTTTAAAAATGCCACAAAGATTTGCTCCTTAGTATAGCCTTGTTCATTGTCATATACAGACATATCAGGCTTGAAGTCATATCCAGCACTACTAACCCACATATAAGGGATAGTATGCTCAGTTGTCATCACTTCTGGAGAGAAGTCAAGGAAATTTCCATTAACCCTTATGTTTATATCTTTTAGATCATTCATTAGCTTACGTGCGTCGTCTGCGTCTTGTGCTGTTCTAAATACATGAGTTACCTTCTCATTGCTTCTATCGGTTAGCCCATCTATCTCGTCACTAGTCATCCTACCCATTAGATATTCGGAATAATCTATTTTTTTATCTTTTGAAAAGTAGCCCTTTGGCATCTTTGCTAGATCTTCATTTGAGTAAAATTCTTTACCCTTGCTAATAACTCCAGCTGAAATTTGATCAAAAATTTTATAGTATTGCTTTATAGTGTCTGCTAGATCGATATTTGCAAAGCTATCCTCTCCAAATAGCACATTATCTTTTTTTGTATTCATTGAAAAATTTGTAAAGTTTGGGTGCTTTTGATTGTGTAGCACTATCGCATCAAGCGTGCTTTTGTGGATTTTAAAGTCCTGCGGTAAGCCTGCAGCTTTGTTAAAATCAGCTCCCATAAATCCTTTAGCATCTACACTATATCCATAACCCTCTTGTGAAGTAAATTTAGCCTGATAAAGAGAGTCGATACTACTAGATGAAACAAAGTCATTTTTAGGAGTAGTGGCTTGGCTGATCGAATTTATATTTGGAGTGTTAGGTAAGAAATTTGCAAAGCCTTCGCTTTTTGTCTGTTTTTGGTAGTGCTGTTTTGTTAAGATGGAGTTATAAGAGACTTTCATAGCTTACTCCTTGAAATTTAGCTTCAAAGAGTAAGCAAAAGTTGTGCCTATTTTTTACAACCCCATTTTTTTCATATCATCTAATATTTTACTGGCTCCAACGCCTGCATAAGCTCCTGCTGGTCGGTTGTCACTTCTGTATAGTTGTAAATAATATTGTTTTCTTCCATTTGTTCCAATCCTTACTTTAGCTACAACAAAATCACCATTTGTTACACTTAGCCTTGGATCGCTAGAGCCTTCAGATACTTTATATGCAACTGACGGCATAGCGCCTCTATGATCAAATTGAGGTTCTCTTTTAAAGTAATAGCCTCCTAGCACCTGATTCATTTCGCCATCACTTAGAATTTTAACGCCAGTAGCATTATCTGCGACAACTCCATTTGTGACTTTTGATAAAAGATTATCATTTGCACTCAATCCAGCAACTACTACAGCACTTAGTAGCGCAACTTTAAAGATCTTTAGCATATTGTCTCCTTTATAAAAGATTTCTAAAATGATATCACTTTTTTACTATATTAATGATAATTTAACTCAATATTATTTATAAGAATTTTTTATTATTTTTTAATCAAAAAGTGTAGGTTCTGTATCTTTTATAGTCTCTGCATTTTTAACAGCTATTTCAAGGTCTTTAATTGTATTAAACCAAAAGAAATTTATATCTGTTCCTGTTTTTGAAAAAAGAACCCTAATTTTTCCTTCATCGGAGCTTGTAGATAGAATTCTCCTTATATTGCTATCAATCATCACATATTTATCGTTAAAGCTAACTAGCTTTCTATCAAAAATCTCGATCTCTCTTAGTCCAGCATTAGTTAAATAGCTTTCATCTCCACCAAGCTGTTTTAGGTTGTCTAGTTCCTCAGAGGTGATAAATTTTATACTAAACGATAAGACTTTTTTTCCTTTTTTGCGTTCAGGATATATGCCTAGTATTTTAATGTCGGTCAGTTCATTTATTTCCTTTTTGGCCAACTCTAAAATATCAAACTGTAAATTTCCCCAACGCCTTTTGTTTTTTGGGACTTCTAGCCAATCGCAAAACTCTTCTAATTCAAATTCTTTTTGCCTTGTTATATTTCTCAGATCTTTTAGAATTTGATATATCCTTATTGAATATTTAGAAGTCATATTGATAATATTTTTAATTTGGTATTTTGTAAAACTTTCAACTATTTTTAATAAATATGGGCGCATATAGTCATTAAATTTAAATTTGATTTCTCCTGTATCCTTGTCGTATTTAAAAACTTGATAAATAGGGTATGCTTCCCAGACCTTTTCGGTTTCTATCTCATAGACCTGCTTCAAAAGTGTTCTACAAACCGATTTTACAGTTCTAAAATCTAAATTAGTATCTTCACAAAAATCTTGCCTATCAAGTGTAATTTCTTTAAATTCATCGTCATTTTTGG
This sequence comes from Campylobacter concisus, assembly GCF_902460665.1. GTDB lineage: Bacteria > Campylobacterota > Campylobacteria > Campylobacterales > Campylobacteraceae > Campylobacter_A > Campylobacter_A concisus_AL. Next base: position 6,381 of record NZ_CABPUR010000009.1, read on the forward strand.
CATCGATCGTAGTAATAGTGGCCAAAAAAACCTTCATTTCAGAGAGATTAAGCTTACTTCTACCCTTTGTTATTTTATCACTATGAACGATTATATTGCGATTTTTCATAACGCTCTTTTTTGTGGTTTAAGAATAAAATTATACTATTAGTGTCTTTAATTATACTTTATAATAATATATAGGATAATTCTCTTGCAAAGAAAGGATAATTGCTTACAAAGAGCGGATAATTCTCTTGCAAAGAAAGGATAATTGCTTACAAAGAGCGGATAATTCTCTTGCAAAGAAAGGATAATTGCTTACAAAGAGCGGATAATTATTGCATTCTAAGCCCCTATTTTAGGGTATAAATTTAGCCTACAAATTCTTCAAATTTATTTTTATATCAAATTCAAAAGCTGTCTTAAGAAAAACTAAAAACCCATTTGAATATGGCGAGATCTCTCCTTTGATCTTTTTAGCTCTACCATCCTTTGCCTTTCAGGTTTTTTTAGCTCTCGTTCAATTTCATATCCACAAGTGGTAATAGCTGCTGCAGTTTGCTTTTCCAGGCCTTCTCTAAATTTTCCGCCATATTGGTTGTTAATTCGTTGTATGCTTCCTGAAACAACTTCTCCATATCCTCCAAGCTTTTGTTTAGTGTCTCTTTGATTGTCAATAACTCTGTTTCTAATAAGATATAATTGTTTTGCAAAGCCTTGTAATCGTTCTCTAATTTGTGATATTCCGCTATTAAATATTCGTTCTTGCCATTCTCTAAGAGCTGATTTAATTCGATTTTGGTATTCCCTATCTCGCTCTGCTCTTTGTCTAAGTTGTCTAGTTCGTTCTTGTGTGTTAATAATATATTCTCTAGCTCTTGTTTGTATTTCTCTGCTAAGTCGCTGTAATATAGAGACGTTCTCGCTTTGCGCAAATTCTCGTAAGCTCCTTGCAGCTCTATATTTTCGTTCTGCTTGTTCTTTATCACGTCCTGTAATTTCAGAATTTCGTCTTGCAATCTCTCTATCTCGTTCAATAATTCGGTCTCTAACGCCGTCATTTATAGACCTCCATAATTCAGTTGTAAATATTGAGTTCCGTCCTTCATCTGTGATAGTGTTTGTGGTGGCAACACTAGATACCTCTCTGCTTTGCCAGTTGTTTTGTTGGCTTGTTCTGTTCGATAATTCACTGGAATTTGCCACTCGTTTAGCACTTTGTTCTCTTCTCTTAATCTCTCGTTCTCTGATTGATAATATTGTATTTCTGTCCGATTGAGCCAGAAACACGCTAAAAATCCTAGGCATAGAGATATCATTGCGATTGATAACACCAAGCCATTGAATATTTTTTCCGTTAAGCTTGGAGTAACTTGCTGTATTATCTCGCTTCTTATGTTCGCTATTTGCGATATTGTCGGAGATAGTCTGTTCTTTATATCGTTTTTGATTTCGTTTATCTCGTGTCGATATGAATTTTTCAAGTCTTGCTCTATTTGCGATACACTCTGCTTGTGTATCTCTATTAGCGTATTGTTGAATTCGTCTTGATTGGCTTTCGCCGAGCTCGCTAAGTCCTTTAAGGTCTGTGAATTCTGCACTGTAGATGCCTCCTTTTAGTCTAAATGGTTTTTTTTGATTTGGTATTTTGATACTTATGCCACTTTTTGGCTGCCTTGTAACTTCGTAGCCACTAGAGCTTAAAAGCTCTATTAGATGCGTGCGATTTATTATTAATCCTTGTGATACAAGATCTTTTAATTGATTGTCTAATTCTATAATTGTGTTGTGCTGCTCTATCGTAGCTTTGTGACGGTTCTGGTTATACTGATTTTTTGGATCGTCTGGGCTGATGAAATTATATTCATCGTTGATAGTTCTTTTCCATAAGTTAATATTTGTGCGATCACGCTTATCATAGTATGGGTTGAAACTTTTACCACTCACTAGATCAATTTTAGGGATTAGAAAATTTAGCTCTAGTCGTCCATCTTTATCGCTATGCTCTACCCAAAGAATATTTACTCGATCTTTCATATAATCACCGAGTAGATGTCGTTCAAAGTCTTTTATAATCTCTTGCTTTGTTTCATCGCTTATGTCACTGGCTTTTTCTGCAAACGACAACACTCCAAAGGTTGTTTTTTGCTTGTAGTGAATTTGACTTATAATAGCTCTAGTCTGTGCTTCATTACCTTTTAAGACTCGTGCTGTGCCTTGTTCTTGTCGTTCATTGAGCAAATAATTTACGCTGCCAAGTCCGCCGCCGTCTCTAGTTGGTAAAAATTTAACTATCATCGCTCAATATCTCATATAGTTCATTTAGGCGCTCCAGTGATTGATTTATTAATGAGAGTGCTACTCGGTCAAGGCTGTTATTTTGATTTAAACTCCTTGCTATCTGATTTAGGTTACTTCCTTGTCTCGATAACTCCAGGATTAGTTCTTTAGTAATTGGCGTCTTTGTAAGTGGTCTTGAAAGCATCGAATTTATAGCAAATTTTGAAAAAGTAACCCCACCTAATTTATTAAGCTTGTCTTGAATTTTTTCATTTTCACTAGGTGTCAATCTTAAAATTTTGGTTATTGTTTTATTCTCTTTCATCATTCCATGCCATTAGAATAAGAAATGCTACTAAGCCACTCCAAAACAGACCTAAAAATCCAAAAAAGATTGTAAATTTATAGTGATATTTCGCAAAAATAAATCCATACAAAAATAATCCTAATCCAAAAAATATAGCAAGATTAAAATACTGAAATCTACTCATTTTTACTACTCCTAAGCAGCTCTTTACAAAGGGGGTTAAGGGGGATTTTCCCCCTTACGAGCACCCTTGTATATACAAAACCGTCAGGATTTTGTATATACAAGGGGTATGCTCGCCCAGCATTTTATTATGAAGCATTATAGCATAACTAGAATAGATTGCAAATAATATTTAGACTATGGTATAATCTCACACAAAAAGGAAAATTTTTGGAAAAGATAAAATTAAAGATTGAGTTATTATCCAAAAAGATTGATATAGTAAAAAGCAAACTTTTAGTATTTTCTGCTGGGATAGCTGGATGTTGGGCTTTTATATCTTCTCATTATAATAATGTTGATTTTTTGGTTATAATTTCACTGATTTTGATTTTTGTGTTCGGATTTGGAGTTGGGATGAATTTATTAAAATTTAGTGACCTGACGCAAAAGATTGATGAACTAGATAAGGAATTAAATAATGAATGATATTAGTTTAGTAGTGCCATTGGTATTGCTTGTAAGCTTCGTAGTTGCTTATTTTTGGCATAAGAGTGGCAAAAAGACACCAGATTTTTTTTAAATTTTAAAGCATTTGATGGATAAAGACATAAATAAAATTGTTAAAAAGTCGATATTAACTTACAAAAATCCAAATTATTAAAGGAATTAAAATGAGAAGTCTTTTTAAAACCACACTATTAAGTGTTTTATTGCTTACCAGCTCAAACGCAAAAGATCTATTAGACTTAGCTACAAATGGAGCTATTAGTCAAGGTGACGTAAAAACCCTAAACAATAATGAAATGAAAAATATTAAAGGCGGATATGTAACTCAATTTTCTATTTTAACCAATACTCAAACCGTCAAAGAAATCGCTGTTATTGCCTTACCAGATCCTCACACAGAGATTGGCATGGGATTTGATGCAAATGGGAATATAGCTTATGTGAGTGATTATGGTCTATGTGGTTTAGGTGTTACAAATTGTTATTACAATGAAACAACAAAAACCCATTTGCAACAAAATAAAAATAGATTTGAAGAATATGCAAAAGCTTTGATGGGTACATATGCGCCTTGGCTTCACGGTGTAGGATATACAGTAAAAAGAGAAATAAAAGTGTCAGATAGAGGAACTAGATATGCTTTATTCACATACGGCATAGGCGCTTATAATCGTGCTACACATGAGTTTCATAAAATAAATAGTAGCTTTGCCTTAGAAAACAATACTATAATTAAAGAACTTAGAGATAATTTTAAAAATGATATGGAATATGCTTTAGAAAGTACAATGAAAATATAAAAAGTATAATTTTAAGAGACCTAACCTATGATTGATAGCATAAATGGATTTAACTTAACTCCTATTATTGACGTGCGAGAAGAAAAGGGCTATTATAAAGAAATTTATGGTCCAAACGATGAACTTAAAAATGCTATCGCAGACGACAAAACTCGGCAAAAGATGGTAGAAAAATTCCAGTCTTTTAAAGAAGAAATAATAGCAGACGATTCAGAACAAGAGAAATTTAGAAAAACATATTACAACTCACTCTATGATTTTTTTTCTGGCCAGGCTCTAAGCACAAAAGATGGTGACAATTTTAAAATAGGCGCTTTTGGGCTCGTCAATAGTGGCTTTAATGCAGATGGTAAGGTTACGATTTGGGGCAAATATTTGGGATATGACACAAGTATGAATGCTGACGAGATAGCCGAACTTCGTGATTTTATAGACAGTAAAGCGGCTAAAATAGTTGGTTTTGAGAATGTAAAATCATTAGATCATCTAACTATATCACTTCTTGATAGCGCAGACTTGAGTATTGATGAATTTAAACAAAAATACGAAAAAGTGCAAGACGAGATTGTGAGGAATTTTGAAGATTTAGGCAAAGGTAAAAATGGCTCAGTAGAAGAAAAATCATTTAAGCCAATACAAGCTGAGAGTAAAAACACTAAAACCTATGATATAAACGAGGACGATAAATTTTTGTTTTTACTTAAGCTTCAAGAACTTGAGAGAGAACGTGGTATCGATGTGCTTCGTTTAATGCAAAAGCTTGAAGCAAATGGTGAAAAAGTTTTTGATAAAAAAGTTTAAATTAACGTTTATATTTAGTCATAATACAAAAATAAATTTCTATAAGGATCAAAATTGAAACGATCATTACTTCTAGCTTCACTACTCACTACTCTTGCATTAGCATCAGATCCTATCACGATAGATAGCCTTTATAAACAATAGGTTGGATTAAGAAGTGTTACAAATTTGTCTTTGCTTAGCAGCGGCAATCCTAACGTATACACAAGCACTCCAAATCTTGTAATAAATGGTGATCCAGTTGTTTGGGATGACACAAAGCAGCTAACTCTTACCCAGACGCTTATGTATGCTCTTACTTCAAAATTAGATGTTTTAACGTCTTTTAGTGGAAGTTACAAGAGAAGCGAGTATATGGATTATTTTACCCTCGAGCCAAAAAGTGAAAGCAAAACTCAGTTTGACTCTGTATGGCTAGGGGTAAATTATAGAGGAGATAGAATTGGCGAGCTAGTGCCTATGCTTACTCTTCAGACAGCACTTTATCAAAGAGAGAGTGCGCTTAGACAGAGTAAAAATTTTAGCTTTAAGTCTTATTCAATAAAAGGCAGCCTAAAAGGATATTCTGATCCAGTAATTTACAGCATATATACTGGATTTGGCTACAACGCAGATAGAAAATTCGACTTTGCGAAGCTAAACTATGGCAATACTGTGTTCTTTGGTGGAGATTTGTCTATTGTTTTAAGCCCAAAGATCACACTTGATCTTGGCATCGAGCAGAGATTTCAAACAGCAAATAAAATAAATGATAGAAAAACTACAAATCTTAGATCTATCCCAACGTATAGTGTAGGATCTACTTATAGTTTTAGTAATGACACTTCTATTTCTATATCTGCTAGTATGGGTGGCTCTAGTGCAGCACCTGATAGCATATTTGGTATTAGCATTTGGCAAAAATTCTAAAACTACTTTTTTGTGCAGCGGTGGCATCTTTGCCACTTTATGCTGGTTTTGCTGTTAGATCATACGAGGAGCTAAGAAATCAAGATGTAATTAGGCAAAACTATGAAGAGTCTTGTGGTGCAGCATCATTAGCAACACTCATTAATACGCTTGATTTTAAAATTCTAACAGAAAAAGACGTCCTAGAGCAAATGGATAAAGGCGATAAAAAACTAAATACCGATATGGTGAGTTTTTTGCAGTTAAAGCAAGCTGCTGCTAAGCTATCCTATGACTCTGAGGGCTATCAGCTTGATCGTGCTACTTTTGAAAAGATAAACTTGCCAGTCCTGGTAAAGATAGAGGATGATCCCCGTTTTCCTCATTTTGTGGTTGTGATAAATCATCAAGGCGATTTTATAACCATCCTTGATCCAAGCTACGGCAAATATATAAGCTCAAAGGATCAGTTTTATAATATATGGGATAAACATAAGCAAGGAGGCTATGTCTTAATCCTTGGTCCAAAGAACGATATACATAGAGAATATAAGCTCGACTTGCCTATAGATAATAAAGCACTATTTGATAAACTCTAGTCAAACCATCTTATTTAAAATTTGCTTCTTATCTATCTTTTGCATAAGCTCCAAGACATCTATGCCTCTTTTTTCTTTAAATTTTAAAAGTTCTCTTGCATAGAGAAATTTTTGATCCTTGTTTATATCATAGGTCTCATACTTCTTTTTAACCTGCATAGGTTTAAATTTCTTCTCACTTTGTTCTTTGGCAAAATTTGCATTGTATTCTTGCTCTTCTTTGTGTAGTTTGGCCAGAAATTCTTTATGTTCTTTTGTAGTTTTTTCTACGTCTTCTTTATAAAGCTTTTTAAACTCTTCTATACTTAGATCAGCTCTAACAAACAAAGCAGCACCATCATTACTCATCATAGTGCCTTCTGGAAATGATTTTACAAAAGCTTCTAGTTCTGCCTCCTCTTCTGCTGTGCCAAGACCAATCATAAAGCCATTTATTGTTGGCTTGCCATCAACAGAGTTTGTAAGTAGCCAATCCATATAGCTTTGTAACTCTCCAATTCTAAATTCTTCCATAGTTTCTGGAGGATATTTTGATGCTAAAGCTCTTCTTTCTTTCATGGGGTAATCAGATAGCATATTATCTATTCGATTTATAGTATCTGTTATCCAGCCCTCTTTACTTTGGTCTATATCAATAAATTCTTTTACATTATCAGTCCAGGGTCTAAACATATACTTTGAGTAGTCAAATTTTTCTTCGGTAGCGTTTTTGTCTTGCTTACCTTCTTTGTTTATATTTTCTGT
>NZ_CABPUR010000010.1:0-7337 GCF_902460665.1 Campylobacter concisus
TGAACAAAGTGCATTGATAGAGAGTAAGAATAGAGAAAATCAATCTCTAACACGTAAAGCTGAAAGTTTGAAAAGTGAAAATATCAGACTAAGAGACTTTAATGACAAAAGCTTGGGTCTTTTACTAGAAATAGCAAATATCAACCCAGAGATAAGAGAGATGATAGTCAATGAAATTCCAGAGCTAAGGGGTAAATTTACAAAAGATGATGCTTTGATGGAGATGGGGGTAGAGAAATTTTCTAGAGATATCCAAAGTATAGTAGTAATATAAACGGTAATGCTAATCTAAATAGTACATATATCCTAGGAAAAGCCGGGGACGACACTATAACCGTAAACGATAATGCTAAGGTTAAAGGTGGTAATATCGATACGGGCGCCGGAGCAAACGATAAAATAAATATTAACGGTAATGCCGAGTTGGATGGCACTACATTGCAATTTGAAGGCGGTAAATCAACAGATAAAGCCACTTTAAACGTAACTGGAAACGCCGTATTAAAAGATATAACGATACAAGCTTCTCAATCTCTAGGCGAGCAATATATGAATTTCTATCAAAGCGGCGAAGCTAGAGTAATGAGCCTTATGGGTAGCCAAAATAAAGACGTTATAGATATAGCAGGCGACTTTACTTATACTAACGTCGGCAATAATCTTCAAACTCACGGTGGAGACGATGAGATAAAGATGCACGGCGGAGCTACGGTAAAAGTCAAAGCAGATATGGGCGATGGCAAAGATACTTTAACAATAGATAATGCTACATTTAAAGATTCTCTTGTGAATATGAATGGCGGTAACGACAAGATAAATATAAATGCCGGAGCAAATTTAACCGGTACAAGAATTTATACTGATGATGGTGAAGATAAAGTATATTTAAGAGGCGGTACGTTTAGCGAAGCAGAGATTGGACTAGGCAAGGGTAAAAATGAAGTAAATATAGAGTTTGGCGCGGTATTTGGCGACCAAGATGCTGGTCTTAACGACTTTGGCGACCATAAAACTTATATAAGATCAGATCATAGGGCTAGTCAAAATTTAGAAGACACCATAAACGTTAAAGCCGGTGCTACCGTCAAAAACGCCGAAATACAAACTTACGGAGGAGAAGATACTTTAAATATAGACGGTACGGTTATAAATTCGAACATAAACTTAGGCTCGGGCAACGACACCGTCTCTATCGGTAAAAACGCAAGCATAGACGGCAGCTCTACTATAGACGGCGGAGCCGGATATGATACGTTAAAAGTCGCCGACGGCAGTATAGATTTTAGCAGAGTTAAGAATTTCGAAAAACTAGATTTAACCCAAGGCAATAACAATATAAATCTATCAGCTAAAGACGTTTTAGATATGACTGATAGTAATAACAAGTTAAGAACAGATGGTAATGGTGACGATCATGTAACGCTACAAGGAGGTATAGGTACATGGAATAAATCTGCTATCCCTAATAGCGATGGTTATACAGTCTATACAAAAACAGAAGGAATTCACACCGTAACCTTAGAAATTAAAGATGTATTAGTACATGAGATTTAAAATTTAACTAATTACTTTAATCCCAAAGGAAATTCCTTTGGGATATTCTTTTCTATCATTAAACTTTTATAATTGTTTGTCTTTTTAATCTATGTAAAATAACCTATTTGTCTATTTTTGTATAAATTTTCTGCAATAAAACATAAGACTATTTCAAGCTAAAATGATTAAGTAAATTTACAAACATCTAATAATAGTTTTATGGTTTATGACCTGATGAAAGATATTATAAAAATCTAAGCACTCCATAATTAATCGATATTCCATCTAACCAACAGTCTCCTTTTATCTTCGACGTTTAAATTTATAAAATCTATACCGAAGAGTTTTGTTAAATTTTCGCCCTTTAAAATTTGATCGGTTGCGCCGAATTCATATCCTAAGGGACCGTTTAATAGCAAGGTTTTATCCGCCGCCGCAAGCGCGTGATCGGGATGATGCGAGGTAAAGATCACGCAGGTTTTTTGCTCGCTATTTAGCCTTTTGATTAGGCTCAAAACGGCGTTTTGATGAAAAACGTCGAGGTACGACGTAGGCTCGTCCATGACGAGAATTTTAGGCCGTAGTACTAGCGAGCGAGCTATAAGCGCCAGTTGCATCATGCCGCCGCTTAGCTCGTCTACGTTTAAATTTAAATACTCGCTAACGCCCGCTATCCGTGCGGCGTCCTCAGCCATCGCCCTATCCTTCGCGCTCGGCCTTGAAAACGTACCGACGTTTGCGTTTACGCCCATTAAAATCAGGTCTTTTACCTTAAAGCTAAAAGCGATATTTTCGCTTTGAGGCACGTATCCTACGAGCTTGGCGCGCTCTTTACCGCTAAGAGAGGCATGATCTCGGCCGTCGATCAAAATTTGACCGCCTTGTGCTTTTAAAAGCCCTAAAATAATCTTTAAAAACGTAGATTTGCCTATGCCGTTTGGGCCCAAAATCGCAAGCGTTTCGCCGCTTTTTAGGCTAAGGCTTAAATTTTGCAAAATTTGCTTATACTCGTAAGAAAAGTTTAAATTTTCTACGCTTAAGACCATCTTTTGCCCCTTTTAACGATGATTACGCCGATCATCGGAGCGCCTATAAGCGCGGTTAGGATACTTAGCGGGATTTCAGCTGAGCTCGCGCTTCTAGCCGCGACGTCGGTTAGCATCAAAAATATCCCGCCTAAAATCGCAGAAATCGGAACCAGCCGCGAGTTATCGGAGCCGTAAATCAACCTCGTAACATGCGGCATCAAAAGCCCTACCCAGCCGATGATACCCGCTATCGCTACGCTTGCGGCCGTTATCAGAGTAGCAAGTAGGATAAAGATAAAGCCTAAAAATTTACTCTCGCCCAAAATGCTTGCATGTTCGCTGCCTAAGGATAAAATGTTTAGCTTCCAGCCCATTAGGCTCAAAAGCACGAGCCCGCTAACGCAAACGGGAGCAAGCGCTGCCACGTCGCTCCAAGATATGGCGCTTAGGCTTCCCATCAGCCAATATACGATACTAGGTAGCTTTTCTTGCGTGTCGGCGACGTATTTGACAACCGAGATCAGCGCCTCGAATATCGCGCCCGTGATGATGCCCGCAAGCACCAGCATAAGCTTTGAGTTTTTGTTTGCCAAAACGCCCAGGGCGTAAGCTATCATGACGGCTAGAAAGCCGAAAATAAAAGCGCCTATTTGCGTGGCTACGGGACTACCGAAGGCTAAAATGCAAACTACCGCGCCAAATCCCGCTCCGCTACCTACTCCCAGGATATTCGGGCTTACCAAAGGGTTTGCAAACATCGCCTGAAATATCACGCCAGCCGCGCTAAGGCTAGCGCCTATCAAAAACGCCGCTATCAGCCTTGGTAGGCGCAGGTCAAATATCAAAGCGTAAAGCGTCTCTTTGTCGTTTTGATAATAGTCAATTAGCCCCTCAAGCGAAATCCTACCCGCAAGCAGCGAAAAAACGACCACAAAAGCTAGAAAAAGCGATAAAAACAGATATTTTTTCATTATCTAAAAAGCTCGTAAAATTTGCTCTCGCCGTTTAGATCAAAGCGTAAAATTTGAGCTATCTCATCGCCGTTTAGATCGTAGCCGTAGAGCAATTTGTAGCTCTTTTTCATCTCGTCTTTTAAATTTATATGCGCCTGCCCAGAAAACAGCACGCTAAACCACGCCCAGCCCAGGTGCGATTCGCCCGTAGGCGGCTCCCACATATCGCCCCCCAGAGGCATTTTATAGACGGCTTTTTGCTTGACGGCTTTTACGTTTTTTAAAATTTTATCGTTAAAAAAGTCCCGCGGCGTAAGCTCGTCAAAGTTGCTAAGTAAGATAACGTCCGGATTTTGCGCGAGAATTTCTTCTTTATTTAAAATTCTAAATCCCCCGAAATTCTCCGCATTTACTCCGCCGCTTAGTTTTATCTCGTAATCGAAATACGTCCCGCCTCCCGCCGCCTCGTAGCTTTTATCTCGGCCGAATATAAAAATAACCTTCGGTTTTTTACTAAGCCCTTTTACGAAATTTTCGACCTTAGCTCTTACCTCGGCTCTGTTTTGTAAAATTTGCTCCGCTCTTTGCTCTTTTTCGTAAATTTTACCCAGCATCCCAAACCAAAAAAGCGGATCTTCCTCCGTGCCGCTTAAATTTACCAAAGCAACGTTTAGCCCTACTTTTCGCAGCGGCTCGATGATCTTTTTGCCTCTCATGCCCCACTGCACGACAAGATCCGGAGATAGTTTTAGCAGCTCCTCGATATTTGGAGTAAAATCCTCTCCTATACCGCCTGCGGGGATACTAGACGCGCCTTTGATCATTTTTCCGAGCATTCCGCGCCCAATATTTTTCTTAGCCATCGGATGGACTGAGGCTAGGCGAGATACGTTGTTTTCGACGCTAAGAGAAAACGAAGCTAGCGGCACGGGAAACAGCGCTACGCTCTTAACGGAGCGGTCGAAGCGAAGCTTATTGCCATTTTGATCGGTAAATTCAAGCGCGCCCAGCGTCGCTGCCAGTAGCAATAAAGCAGATACGATTTTTCTCAAATTCGATCCTTAAATTCGTAAATTTTAGGGCTTTTGAGCGGATCTGTTTAAAACCCGCTCGGCAAATTTAAATTTTAAAAGCTAGCCTTAAAGCCTAGTTTGAAATTTCTACCCGGATTTATGAGCGGGTTGCTAGCGCTTCTAGGCTGGCTGATTAGCTCGTAGCTTAGGCTTGGGGCGTATTCTTTGTCGAAGATATTTTCGACGCCGAAATTTAGACTAAAATCTTTTAAGAAGCCTAGTTTGCCCAGACTTTTGCCAAAGTATAGGTTATGCACGAAATATCCCGCTCGCTCGCGCTCTACGCTATCATCTATACGCGTCTTTCTAGCCGCCCAGTCGCCGCTATACTCTATGTAGGAATTTGCCAAAAACTCCGGCGAATAAGAAACGGCCACGCGTCCGCTAAGCGGTGCGATCTCCGGAAGCGGTTTGCTGGTTTGTTTATTTTTGCCGCGCGTGTAGGCGAGATTTGTTTTAAACTCCAAATTTGACAAAATTTTATAAGCTAGGTCAAATTCCGCTCCGCTTATCTTGGCTCTATTTACGTTTTGCGATTGATAGTAGGTCACGCCGCCGCTTTGCCAGTTTCGCTCGACGATCAGGTCTTTATAATCTCCCGTGTAAAATATCAAATTCGATCTAAGCGCTTTATCCGTATAGCGAAGTCCGGCCTCGTAGGTAACGCCTTTTTCGATATTTAGATCGGGGTTCGGTAGATACGCCTCGCTGCCTGAAAACGTAAGTATCGGAGCGACCTCGCCGCTCATAGGAGCTCTAAACGAAGTAGAGAAATTTCCTACGAATTCAAGCCCCTGGGCGACGGGATAAATAAGTCCCAGTCCGTAGCTGGCTCTGCCGTCTTTTCTATCGTTGGCGTTTTCATATAGGGCTTTTACGGCTGGGCTCATAGAGCTATCCATGTCGAACGAGGTTTTGATGCGGTCGTAGCGTAAATTTGCGCTCAAAATCGCGTCGTTGCTAAATGCGTATTCAAGCAAGCCAAACCCGGCGACGTCAAGCTGTTTGGTTCTTAGCCTGTTGCGTAGGCTAGGGCCTTTGTTCACGCTTTGATACACGCTATCCCAGTCCTCGTAATAAAAATCTACGCCGTAAGTTTGGGTTAGGTTGTCGCCTACGAATTTACCGATAAATTTGCCGCCGTAGACCTTCGGACCGTTTACGTAGTTATCGACTTGTCTAGGCGACATAGCTCCGATATATGGCCTTATATTTAGGTGCGTATAAAGCTCTCTGTAATACAAGCTAGAATCTAATATAAATTTGTCGTTTATGTTGCCTTCGTAGTTTAGCGCTACGTATTTTTCTCTAAGAGGCGCTTCTTTTATGTATTTTTGGAAGCCTTTTTTATTCGCCGTTCCGGGAGCGCCGACCGCCGTACCGACTACGCCGCGCTGCGACTCCGTATATCTGGTCACGAGCTCAAGTCTGTGAAAATCGGCAAAGCTATATCCGCCTTTAAAATCAAGGCTTCGGTAATTATACCTTGTATTTGGGATTTTGCCCGCCGGAGTATCGTAGTCCTTGCCGTGCTTGTAGTTTAAGCCGAGCAATGCGTCAAACCCGTGTCCGACTACGCCGAGTTGTAAGCGGTTTTGCACGCCTTTGTTCGCGCTTTGGTACTGGGTGCTAAGATACGTATCAGATAGCGCCCAGTCGCCGTGTACGTCTCCGCTAGCTCTTTTGGTGACTAAATTTACTATGCCGCCAAAGGCATCTGTGCCGTAAAGCGTGCTAGCGGGACCTCTTATTATCTCTATCCTTTCGATTTGATCGGGCGTAAATATCGAATACTCAAACGCCGGCCTACCTCTAAATCTAAGTCCATCTACGAACATCGGCACGCGGTAATCAGACGAGCTAAAACCTCGCACGTTTACGGTGCCCGAGTCCATGCCTTCGTTTACGATAGAGACTCCTGGCGCCTCGCTGATTAGCTCGGGTACGCTTTTGCCAAGCTTTCTTTCTATTGTCTCTTTATCTACTACCGAGACGCTTTTGCTTATCTCGTCTACGCTTTGAGACGATCTTTGCGCCGTGACGGTTACGCCTTCTAGCGATTTTAGCTCTACTTCATTCTGCGCGGCGGCCAAAACGCCGACCAAAGCAAGACTAAGCGCGATTTTTCTCTGCATTTAAACTCCTTTAAAAATTATTAATGGGCAATTATATAGAAATATATAATGATTTTCAATATGTATAAAAGATAATATCATATTTTAAAAAAGTCATAATTACTATATATTAAGACACTAAGATATATCATGTTGAATGGCATGATATTTATGATATGTGCTAAATAGTACACCATATAGTACCCCAGTACAATAGACAAGCCCTTTTAAAATTTATATAATTCATTCAAAATTTCAAATACTATAAACAATAAGGAGAACATGATGGCTAAAGAAGCCGGAGTAGTTAAAAGCATAAACGGAGGAATAGCAAGAGCACTTAATGACTTAACAGGAGAAGTAAGAAATCTTAGCGTTGGAGACATCGTCTACCAAAACGAAAAGATAATTACAGATAGCTCTGACTCTAAAGTAACAATAACTCAAACTGATGGTAAAGAAATAACTCTAATAGGTAAAGATACTATAACTCTAGATCAAGACTCTAACAATAACGAAACAGTAGCTGATATCTCAGCTTTACAACAAGCCATCTTAAAAGGAACAGATCTTAATGCTCTAGAAGAAACTGCTGCAGGTGGTCCACAAGCAGGTGGTAATGGTGGAGATGGC
>NZ_CABPUR010000011.1:0-5475 GCF_902460665.1 Campylobacter concisus
TAGTTTTACTTTAGTATACGTGTTTTACCTTACTGTACTTCACTATACGTGTTTTACGTGGTTTTACCTTATGTAACATTACGTAAAATTATGCTACCATACACTTTAATTATCTATATTCACCCCTATTAAGCATCAACATTTTTATATGTTGATAAACTTACTTAGCAAGCTCGGACTGAGCTTGCTGTAAGGTCTTAGCCAGACGGGCAAAATTTTTATTTGACCGAGCAAAGAAAAATATAAAAATTTAGACGAACTTTATCCATTAAATATGATTTTTGGTAATAAAACATTTAAATTATAACTAAGGATCCAATAAAAAACTTGAGGATATTTAAAGATATAGCACTGAGAATTTTTAAAGAGCAAATAGATCGTTTTATAATGGTTCTTTTAATTACTAATGAAAGGTAGATGCTAGGCTACCAGCAAGATAAACCTATTAGTGTAATAAAATCAACCAACTACACTAAATTTTTTTATAGACTTTATCGGAACCAAAAACTGTAGGTACTTTGTAGTCTATGTGTTTGGTTTTAGACTAAGCCATCTAGCAAAACGTCTTAAATACTATAATTTATATTAGAAATAATGCAAACAAGATCAATATATGAAGATAAAATTTGCGACGAGCTTAAAGACTCGTCGCAAAGCCGTTTTAGAAGTCGGTATGAATTTGTTGGTCTACCTCTATTTTAACGGTATGTCCATTAATTTCGTGCATACTTTCATAGGTCTTATTGCCACTATTGGTATCTGTTGTTCTTTTCCATTCGTGGCTATCTAAATTAACCTTATCATGATTGTCGCCCATAATTTTTAATATAACGTCTTTATTGTCAGTTATATCTAAAACATTTTTCGGATTAATCGTTAGATTAACCGCACCGCTCGCTCCATCATCTCCAAGCTTAATTTGTTCAAATTTATAAACCTTATCGCCTAGATTCTCTACATCACTTAAATCTATACTTTCTTTAAATACTAAAGTATCCGTACCGTTGCCACCGTACATTCTATTGTTGTTTGCGTTAAATTCTACCGTATCGTCACCGCTATCCTGCTTTACTTTTATAGTAAACGAAGATGCTACACTGTGATTTGAACCACTTGAATCAGCCGTTTGAGCCACTACTTTTACGTCGTAGGCTTTTTCTGGATTTACGTTTATTTGAGTCGAAATGTAACCATTATCTATATCTGGTTGAGTTAGTCCGTTTAGCTCTTTCGTAACGGTTTTGCTATGATCGTTCGGATCTGTATAAGTAAGAGAAATTTTATCTCCCTCTCTAGCGTCTTCCGGTAAATATAGCTTTACGTTATGCAAGCCCTTGTTGCTCGCATCTTCGCTTTCGCTATAAGAGCTTATATATTGCATTTTTTCTAGCTCAACCTCGTTAGTAGACGTTTGCTTGTATTCGCCTTTACTGTTAGTTAATTCAGCTTCTGCGCTATACTTATGGCCTACGCTCACATCTATATCTTTTAGATTTAACGCTCCTCCTTCAAGAGATATCTTGTAGCCACTATCGCTTTTAGCTACGAGTTTACCGTTTTCTTTTTCAAGCGTAAAATCTTCGGTTCTAGTGACTTTACCATCGGTTTTTATAGTAACGCTAATCTTATCTCCGGCCACAACGTTGCTTGGAAGCTTTAGACCAAGAGTAGTTTTGCCGGCATTGCCGTCTATCGCCGCTTCGTCTCTGCTTAGAACTTTATTACGATTTAAGTCTTCGGTGAATACCGCTTCGAGTTTTCCGCTAAAGCCCATATTTAAATTTATGTCCTTACTGTCTATCGTTTTATCTTCGCCGTATGCGTCGGTTAACGTAGCTTTTACCGTAGTTGGAACCAATGCTGGATCAGGATTTCCCGGAGTTGGTGCAGTATATGCAAGCTTAACGTTAGGAATTTTTATTGCATTGTCTACTACGTCTAGTATTTCGCCGCTTGACGAAACTGCCTTTATTTTACCGTCTACGCTTTTTAGTTCGTATTCTCTAGGCGTAGATCCGCTAATCTCTACTTTTAATTTATCGCCGATAGATGCGTTGTAAGGTATAGTCACAGTTGCCGTAGTAGTATAAATATTGCCATCTTCGTCGGCTTCTACGCGGTCTATTGTGCCATCCCTATTTAGATTATCTTCGTCGAACGTTACCTTAATAGGCTTATCATTTAGTCCTCTCTCTAACTCTATAGGTTTTTCTCCGGTTGTGCCCTTATTAACCCCGGTGCTATCTTCTAGCGTTACTTTCGTAGTCGTTTGTGTACCAACTTGAACGTTTACTGGAACTTTGATAAGCCCTTCTTCGATATTTACTGGATTACCGTTTTTATCCACAGCACTTATGGAGCCGTCATTATTTTTAGTAAGAATATACTCTAGCGTCTTTAGCGTCTTTTTATCACCGATTGGCTCATTTATATCTACCGTTAGTTTATCACCGGTTGCTATTTTGCCAATAGGTAGTGTTATAACAGCATTCGTCTTGCTTGCTGTTCCGTCTTGATTAGCTTCGGCTCTACTTAATTTAGCATCTCTATTAGTATCCTCCTCATAAGTTACCATGAGCGAATCGCCGCCGCCGGAAGCTTTTTTAATATCGTTTGTTGAATTCACGGCTACGCCCTTACCTTCGTAATCGACTACCTCGGCTCTAACTTTCGTAGGACTTGCATCATTAATAGGAACAGGAACTTTAACTATTTTATTATCGTCGACTTCTATCGGCGTACCTCTTTTGTTTTTAGCGGAATCTATTTCGGTAATTTCAAATTTTCCATTCGCATTCTTCTCGATAAGGTATGACTTCTCGGAATCATTACCTATCTTAAGTTTTAATATATCGCCGTTAACAGTATTTGACGGAAGCTTAATGCTCGCCGTCGTTTCATTTGCAGTAGTGGCTATAACTCCGTCGTTGTTTTTGTCTTCGTCGAACTTAATTAACATATCGTCGTTTAGGCTATCTATCGAGATATTGTTTTTGGCATTTACTTCAGCTCCGTTTTTGTCGGTAACGCTAACTGAAATATTCGTATCGCCGCTCGTTTTTAGTTCTATATCTTTTATACTTACCACACCGTCTTTTATATATAATTTTTCACTTCCATTAGGAAGAAACAGATTGCCGTTTAAATCTTTTTCAACGATATAATCCTTTTGGATTCCATCTATATTAATACTTACCTTGTCGTTTTCCAAGATATTATTCGGAAGCGTGATTTTGGCGGTAGTTTTATAGATCGCTAGATTATCTCCGCTTGCGCTTTCAGGTCTTGAGAGTAGCGAATTTTCGTTATCGTCTTTATCAAAAGCTATTGAAACCCTATTTAGGTTGGAAACTGTTATGGTGGCTTTAGTCTCCGCACTCTCATCTACGGCTTTATTATTATGAGTAGCCTCTGAGAGTACTTTGGCTGTTACTTCGGTTGGCTCGCCGGTTTTCATCACTACGTCTTTTATAACGAAACCTTTTTTATCCGAAGAAAGTTCCATTACGTTGTTGCTATTTTTGTCCTCTGTTATTTTGCTAATCTTTGAACTTTTACTAGCATCTTCTCCTTTTTCGTTAAGTTTGTGAATAATGTAAGTTGTTTCAGTTGCATTTCCGTTAGGATCTTTGATGGTTACTGTTACTTTATCACCATTAACAGCATTTGATGGAATTTTTATAGTAACGTCGGTTATGTATTCGCCTTTTCGGCTACCTTCTTTGATTATTCTAGCATCCGTTCTGCTTACGCTAGTGCCGCCTTTTGCGTCTTCAAATATAACTTCTGGAGCCTTGATGTTCTCTATCTGGGTAGTCTCTTCTTTACTTACGTTCGTCGTTACCGTATCGTCATCCGTTCCTTTTCGGTAGTCTAAGGTAGCCTTTACGGTAGTTTTTTCGCCGGCTTCTAGCCCTACACCTTTGAGTATATATTCGTATTTTTGATTTGAAGTCGGTTGAGCGGACGGGAATTTACTTTCTAGGTCAGGATAATTGCTCGGGTTATTTGACGTTATAGAGTTTAAAAATCCTTTTATGTCCGTGTGGATAGTGTATTCTCTCGTTTCGGTCGTCTCTTTGATAGGATCTTTTATTTCGAGTTTTAATATATCGCCCTCTCTCACGTTTTTAGGGATCGAGATGATTGCATCTATTTCATTTACCTTGCCGTCCTTCATACTGTCTGATCTTGATAGCGTGTTGTCGCCACCACTTACTTTTACGCTTTGTTTTTCGGCAAATTCTACGTATATGCCCTCTTTTTCGACTGTAACTTCGTCTTTATTAGATACGTCGCTTTTTTCGGTAACGCCGTTGTTTTCTAAAACTACGGCATTTTCTATGGTCGTCTTAAAATCTCTAGATACCGGTATACCTTTTAGTTCAATTCTTGGCGTATTATCGCCTTTTTCTATGTCTTCCTGAGTTGGAAATTTAATTTGCGCGGTTATATCGGTTCCCGGTATTTCTTTTGCGGTATAAAAGTCGCTTAATTTTATAGTGATTGTTTTTGGAGTTGGCGAATCTGTTTTAATATAAAATTTCAAGTAATCGTCTGCTACTTTAACGCCGTAAGGAAGCTCTATCTTTGCTATCGTAGTTTTTAGATTACTATCGCCGCTTCTGTTTTCATAAAAATTTAGCATTCCGTTGTCATTAGAATCTTCCGTGAAGGTAACTCTCGGAGCGACTTTAGGCGTAACATAGTCTTTTCCTTGATCACTAGCATTGCCGTATTTGTTTGTTATCGTAGCGGTAACGGTCGTTTGATCGAAATTTTTAACTTTAGGATTAGGCTTCACAGTTTCGATGGAGCCGTCCGATTTTATATTTTCAAAGCTGTTTGAACCGTCTAACATAAAGCCTTTGCCTTTTAAGTTGTCTAAAATTCCTTGAGTGATTTTGACGTTAAATGTTTCGTTGTTGCCTCCACCGAAGATTTTTATATTTAGTGTATCCCCTACTTTAACTTTCTCACTATCTGGCAGTCCTGTTTGATCTGGTATTGTTATTTTTACCGGAGAGGTATCTTTCGGATCTCCCTTCTCTTCGCGAGATAAAATATGATCAACGTATACATCTTCCGTAAATTTTACTACCGGTGGCTTAGGTTTATCGGATACTAGTTCTACTTCGTCGTATGCGCTTTTCCCGGTATTTCCAGCTTTGTCGGTTATAGTCGCATCTACTCTAGAATTTTTTCCGTTTTCAACAGGAACGTTAGGTATAACATAACCGTTGTTTTTTATTTCGAGAGTAATGGTTTCGGTTTTATTTTCGGTCGTACCATCTGGCTTAGTAATAGTAATTTCTAGCGTATCTCCTACATTTGCGTCCGCAGGAACGGTAATTTTAACAGGAGTAGTATCAGGATCACCATTTGCTTTATTTTCGCTTTTATTTAAAAATCCGTCATTATTTGTATCATCCGTAAATTCTACGGTTGGAGTAGTCGGAGCAATCGTATCGGTAG
>NZ_CABPUR010000012.1:0-4614 GCF_902460665.1 Campylobacter concisus
ATTAGAGTTATTTCTTTACCATCAGTTTGAGTTATTGTTACTTTAGAGTCAGAGCTATCTGTAATTATCTTTTCGTTTTGGTAGACGATGTCTCCAACGCTAAGATTTCTTACTTCTCCAGTTGCATTGTTAAGAGCTCTTACGCTTCCCCCAGTTACACTTTTAACTACTCCAGCTTCGTTAGCCATGACATTCTCCTTGATCTTGAGTATGATTTATTTAAAATTGGAAGAATTATATAAATTTTAAAAGGGTTTGTCTATTGTACTGGGGTACGATAAAAACTAACCTATAAATTAAGCTCAGCATTATTATTGACTGCGTTTCGTTTGTATTAACATGGCCACTCAACTTAATCAATCAAAAATTTTTAACATTATTGAAGTCGACAGTATCGTTACATATTCCACAATCGATAGCAGAGGTATTGGTTAGGCTTGTGCCGTCTTCTTACGATTTAAACCTGGTGCTTAAAAATTACTAAAGCAATTTGATATTTCACTTTAAGTGTAATCAGAGTTAAAATAAAAAATAACAGAAGATATCTTTTATAAAGATGGATTGATACTATTATTTTTTGGTTGATTATTTTGCTATTCTTTACACTATCTAACTTATTTTATTGCTATGTTAACTAGTTGTTAAAGCCAAAAATTAGAACAGTTGCTAGAATAATACAAGATTAAAAACTGTGGTAATTTTATTTGGAGTAAAACCCAAGAAATTCTTGGGTTTTATTAAGGGGTTATAAATCTGGCGTAACGTTATTTTCTATTTTAATACTTACCGTTTCGCCATTTACGGTCGTAGAATACGTTCCGTCATTATTATTTTGCCATGAGGACGTATCCGTCTTATGAACGGTATCATCGCTACCGCCTTTTACGGTAAGAGTATCGCCGGTAGTTTTATTGATATCTAGCACGTCTTGTGCAGTAATGTTTAGTTTTGCGCCGTTTATACTCGTCATATCTACCGATTTTACATTTTTATCCGTTATAGCAGATAACTGGGATAGATCCACAGTTTTATCGCCTTCCATATTGGTTATATTTACGTCTCCATCTGTATGAGTTATAGATACTTTGTTTTGAAAATTTAAGTTATTAAATCCAGCAGAAGCTCCGTTCTTCAAAACTAAAGTATTATTGCCCTCATCTCCGTTTATAGCTATGCTACCTGAATTATTTATAGTAGCTCCACCACTTATACTTATAGTATCATTGCCCTCATTGCCTCGAACCGAAGAGTTCGTCAAAGTAGCTCCAGAATTTATATTTATAGTATCGTTTCCTTCATATCCATAAACGTGACCGCCGTTTAAATTGGCTCCAGAATTTATATTGATAATATCATTACCTTCGCCTGCGCTTATATGCGTACCGCTTTCGAAATTAGACCCTGAATTTATATTTATAATATCATTACCGCTTCCGGTTCCTATTCCAGTTCCTTGCGTTGTTTTAAATATAGTATCAGTAGCATTTATAGTATCGTTGCCCTCTTTCGTCCAGATATTAGTATCGTTTACAGTAACGTTATATAAATTTACGGTATCATTGCCAGTTCCAGTATCGACCTTGACGTTTTTATTGTAGTCATTGTCGACTTTGTTTAGATTTGTATTCCTTATCGTAACGATATCATCGCCGTCTCCACTAATAATTTTACCGCCGATAGAACCTTTCCTGTCAGCTCCTCCGTCGATATCGATCGTATCCTTATCTTTTCCGCCTAAAACGCTGCCTCCGATTGTCGAATTTGAAACATTGATCTCATTTTTACCGCCATAGGTGCTGCCCTCGACGTTGCCTTTTACGGTGGCGTTTTGGATAGTAATATTATTTCCGTCGGAATCCTGAGCTGCACCGTATGCGCTAGGGTTTTCGCCGCGTCCGCCGCTAACGTATCCGTTTACGGTCGCACCGTCTAAAATTTTGATCGTGTCGCTATCTTCTCTACCTTCAACGTTTTTTAGTATCGTGGTGCCTTGACCGCTTACGGTGATCTCGTCATTTCCCCACATACCCCATACATAACCTGCTTTGGCGCCATTTTCTACAAATATCTTATCGTCGCCGCCTCTACCGTTTATGTAAGCAGCATAAGCATCTTTACCGCTTACGGTTATTTTGTCGCCTCCTTCATCTCCTTGTATATAGCTAGTCCTTGCGCCGTCCTTTACCGTGATGATGTCATCACCGTCTCCGCCTGCTATATATTTTGCGTAAGTATCTTTACCACTTAATGTTATCTTATCGGCATCGGCGCCTTTATCTTCTATATCCAAGCTTGGATTTACTGCCTTTTCATACTTATCATTCTTCATCTTCGTGTCGCCGTATATTATTCCATTTACTTTAGCACCATCTTCTATGGTTATAGTATCTACGCCACTGCCGCCTTTGATAGCTTCGTATATAATTTTTCCATTACTATCCTTCACAATTTCTCCGTTGCTATCTTTCATAGGTTGCCCACTTATTGTAGAGTTATTTACAGTTATTTTATCGTTACCGCCTTCGCCGTCGATAATTCCGTTAATAACGCTACCGCCTGATATCTCTATTTTATCGGTATAACCTCCGCCCCAAATCGTACCGTTAACGGTTGAATTTTTGATTGTTATAGTATCTGTGCCATTAACCGTATCAAAGACATCGTTTCCATCTCCATTAATACCCTCAAATTGGTTTTTGTTCCCTGAGTCGTCTCCATTAAAATTACCCTTGTCTTTATTGGTTGAACTTCCATAAAAACTACCTTTCCCGCCGACCGTTGAATCGATTATATTTATTTCATCGCCATCAGATTCAGCCCTTACGCCACCGACTTTAGAATTATTAGTTACGTTTATAGTATCGCTGCCTTTGCCAGTAAAGATAGTTCCTCTTACAGTAGCATTATTTTCTACATTTACCGTATCTTTATTTATACTATTTATATCTATATCAAAGGATACTGTAGCTTTGTCTTTTACAGTTACGGTATTGGTCCAATCTTCGTTTTTAAATTCGCCATCATGATTATATTTATAGCCCGTTACTCTACTTACAGCAGTGTCTTCGCCCTCTATAGTTACCGTATTTTTACCATGACCTAGTTGAACGCCAGATCTTTGTTGAAATTGAGCTTCCATAGAAATTCTATCCTCATCGGTAATTTCGCGACCGTCTTTATATTTATCTATGCTCTTATATCTGGCAGATACATCTTCAATCCCTACAGTACCGACAGTAGCTCCGCCTTTTATTTTAATAGTATCATTGCCGTCGCCGTCGTAAATTCCCGCTTTAACTTTTGCTTTATTTGTGATGTTAATAGCATCATTGCCGTCGCCGGCTATTATACCGCCTTGTTTTATCTTATAGCCGGTATGATTTACTATTTCTTCGCCGTTTACTTTCGTGCCTTCCCCGTCTACATTTATCGTGTCGTTGCCACTACCGCTATTGATATTAGTTAAAATTTCGGCTCCATTTTTAACGTTGATCGTATCGTCTCCGGTTCCCGTAGAGATCATCTGCACTTTAGCTCCGTCTACGGTTATGTCATCGGCCTTATCAGATCCAAAAATTTTAGGTTTTACGGTATCGGCTACTTTTACTACGGTAGTATTCGGTTGACTTTCATATTCTGAAGTATCGGTACCCTCTTTAGCCACTACCAGCTTTTTGGCATTATCCGATCCTATAATAGTCGATTTATCTTTGCTTATGAACCAACCATCTTGGTAATCGAATTTGTCTTGATAATTTTCTATATAGTGTTTTTGTAGAAGTTTATCTCCTGCGCTTATCTCACCCTTATCTATAGTTAATCCGTCTACGGCATCTTTAAATGCTTTTGATATATCTGAATCAGATATCTTTTGAGCCTGAGACGCATCACTAGTGGCTGATATAGAACTTTTATCTTCGCCCTGAACCGCATTTAAACTTTTAAAATAATCATTGGATCTATCCAAGGACGCATCCATATTGCTATCACGCATAGTATTGTAGTTCGACCTTGTTTCAGCATTTATCCCCAATTTTCCTTCATTATTTCTACCCATCTCGATATTATATGCAGATGATGGGATTTCCATTATCGCTGGAGGAGTTGGCTCTGGTTGTGGTTGAGGCTCTGGTTGTGGTTGAGGCTCTGGTTGTGGTTGAGGCTCTGGTTGTGGTTGAGGCTCTGGTTGTGGTTGAGGCTCTGGTTGTGGTTGAGGCTCTGGTTGTGGTTGAGGCTGAGAATTATCATTCTCAGCTACCCCGCCTATAGCGGTGCTTGTTGGTGCACTATTTATTGTATAGTTATTAGTATTATCTGGCAGATTACCATAATTAGCATATATGTTACTAATGTGGCCTCCTTCTGCAAAGCTAGCAGAAGATAAGCTTACGCCATCTCCACCATTACCACCTGCTTGTGGACCACCTGCAGCAGTTTCTTCTAGAGCATTAAGATCTGTTCCTTTTAAGATGGCTTGTTGTAAAGCTGAGATATCAGCTACTGTTTCGTTATTGTTAGAGTCTTGATCTAGAGTTATAGTATCTTTACCTATTAGAGTTATTTCTTTACCATCAGTTTGAGTTATTGTTACTTTAGAGTCAGAGCTATCTGTAA
>NZ_CABPUR010000013.1:0-2830 GCF_902460665.1 Campylobacter concisus
GATAATTACAGATAGCTCTGACTCTAAAGTAACAATAACTCAAACTGATGGTAAAGAAATAACTCTAATAGGTAAAGATACTATAACTCTAGATCAAGACTCTAACAATAACGAAACAGTAGCTGATATCTCAGCTTTACAACAAGCCATCTTAAAAGGAACAGATCTTAATGCTCTAGAAGAAACTGCTGCAGGTGGTCCACAAGCAGGTGGTAATGGTGGAGATGGCGTAAGCTTATCTTCTGCTAGCTTTGCAGAAGGAGGCCACATTAGTAACATCAATGCTAATGTAGGAAGCATAGATGCTTTAGCTCTAGCAGCAGGTGGAGATAATAGCTTTGGTGTAAGTGGTGGAAATGATTTATTAAGAGATACTACACCAACTCCAGAACCTCAACCGCAACCAGAACCTCAACCAGAGCCTCAGCCAGAACCTCAACCAGAGCCTCAGCCTCAGCCTCAACCAAAAGTTACTATAAACATAAGCTCTGCTGGCTCTAACGAAGGCGGAGTTATGACTTACGACCTATCTTTACCTACTGCATTAACGGCTAGACCTACTACGTTAAATTTAAATTTTAGCGGCGGAGTAGCCGGAGTAGATTACGACGCAAACTCTATAGAATACTCTACCGACGGCGGCAATAACTGGATACGCGGTACTATCGTAAATCTTGCCGACGCAAATCAAATCAATAACGTTAAAGTAAGAGTAGTTACGATAGATAACTACGGACACGAGGGCGTAGATATATCTACTAATCCTACGGCCCAAAGCGTTAATCAGAATCAAGGCGAACAAGACGGAAGCAGGTATTCTAATCTAAACGGAGTAGAGTACGGCGTATATAAAAGAAATTTAACCCTAAACGTAACTACCGATAACGACGAGATTATTAACTCTCAAGCTAACGGCAAAATTACCGATAACGACGATTACGTAAATATTAACGAGGGGCTAAGCGAAGCGGTATTTACGGGCGACGGCGACGACACCGTAAATATGAGCGGAGCGTTTAGCGATGTAAGTTCGTATGTTAGCACAGAAGACGGCGATGACGTTATCAACGTGAAATCAGGCTCCGTGTTGAATTACGGAAACGCTCAAATAGATGCCGGCGACGGTAAAGACACGATCAACCTAGACCAAGGCTCAACCGTAGCTGCTAATGAATATGACTCCGGCACTAGAATATACGGCGGATACGGCGACGATACCTTTAATATGAACGGAGAGATCAAGGGCGGAATTGTTCACGGCGACGACGGAAACGATACGTTTAACGTAGGTTCGACAGGAGTTCTTAAGGACGGCGCGACTATTTACGCTAATAAAGACAACGATACTATAAATTTCGGCGGAAGGGCTGAAAACGGAGCGAAAATCGAAGGTAACGAAGGATACGATACTATAAACATCAAATCCGGTGCGGTAGTAGATAATTCATCGGTATACGGCGACGACGAAAATGAAGACTTTATTTTGGACGAAGGTAACGAAATAAATATCGACGGAACGGTTAGAAATAACTCTAACGTATACGGCGGTGCGGGAGTAGATACCGTAAACATAAACGGAAAGGTAGAGAACTCGTCGATGATAAATACTCTCAGTGGCGACGATATCGTAAATATAAATGCTGGAGCGAATATAAGCGAAGACTCATATATATACACGGGTGACGGTAACGATATCGTAAACGTAGACGGTACGGTGAAACATTCCACTATCGATACGCAAGCCGGTACGGGAACGATAAAAGTCAAAGGAAGCATAGAGGGCGGTACCGAAATCGGAACGCATGATGGATCGATAGATATGACGGTAGAAGACGGTGGAAAAATATTAAACTCATGGGTATACGGCGACAATTCGGTAGATAAATTCCATGCCAAAGAGGGATCGACGTTATCTGGCGCTTCCATAAATTTAAAAGACGGAAAAGATGAAGCTACGATAGATACCGATATGACCAACGAAAGTAAATTAATGACGGGCGACGGCGATGATAAAGTAACATTTAAAAAGGGTATAAAAATAACCGATAGCGTCATAGATACGGGTAGTGGAAGCGAAAATATAACGCTAGACGGTATAACGTCCGATAGCTCTAGATTTTTATTTACCGGTACTAAAGATGATGCCGACGATACGGATAACGATAATATAACGATTAAGAATTCTACGTTTAGCAACGACCTCGAAAAAGATAGAGCCGAAAGAGAGAACAGGTCTGATGCGGTCATAGATAGTGAAATAGCTCTAGGCGGCGGTACGGATAAGCTTGATATCGTTGACACGCAAATGAAAGATATAAAGATACAAGGAAACGACGGTCATAAAACCATAACCGTTAGCGGAAATAGTACGCTAACAGACTCCGAGATACGCACTGAAAGATCGGAAAGCGATGTAACGATAAAAAACGGCGCTAAACTAGACGGTACGGAAATTTTGATTGCAAATGCGGGCGGCAAAGACGCAAATTACAATATATCATACGCTACCGTAAATAAAGGAAAATACGAAGGAAGCCTCTACGGTAGCGATAACGTAAATATCATAGGCAAAAAAGACGCAAACGGATTAAACGATGCGTCAAAGAAAAGTATCGTAAGCGATCACGATATAGACATGGGGGGGGGCGGCAGAAACTCCATAACTATAGAAAATGCCGACGTAACGCGCGGAACTATATCGGGCGGTAGCGATGTCGACAACATAAATATCAAGAACGGCGCAACTCTAAACGGAACGAGAATTTTTACCCACGATGGTATCGATAATATTACTATACAAGGAACCGTAAAGGGTTATGCTAATATATTT
>NZ_CABPUR010000014.1:0-1247 GCF_902460665.1 Campylobacter concisus
TCTAAAATTTTTGTTATGGCTACAACTGTAATTTTGATAAGGACATTGAATACAAAGGAATATTCGCTATTTATCAATTTTAATGCTGTTTCTTCGTTCCTAGGCTTATTTGTGTTTTCTGCGTTTAATTATTCTTTAGTAAGATTTTCTATAGAATACAGATCTAAACATAATATGTATCCAATTGGATTATGTAAGTTTGTAATTTTTCTACAAGTTATAATATATACTTTTTTGGCTATTGTTTTATTGTATAATTACGAAAAACTGACTTCTTTTATATTTTTTGGAAAATTAGAATTTAAATATTCCTTTTTTTTGGGTATTTTTGGTGGATTTAGTTTAATGCTGTCCAATATTTCTTTCTTTATTTTACAGTCTCAAGAAAATTTTAAAGTTTATAATATTGCCAACATGGCAAGGCCAATATTAATTTTTATACCTATATTTTCATTGTTTGTTTTTAATATACTCACGCTAGAGAGTGTTACTATCTCAATTTTTGTTTCTCAATTGTTCTTTTCATGTATTTTTTTATATATAATATTTAGAAATAAAAATATAAAATATTCAAACGCTGTAAGTACCGATTCTTTTTTGAAATACTTAGAAGAAAATAAATTTTTAATTTTATATTTTATTTTTTTAGAATTATTTTCTCAATTTGATATTTTGATGTTAAGTAGATATTCTTCTGAATATGAACTTTCTAACTATGGTGTAGCTTTCAAATATTACAGCATAGGTCTTTTGCTTTTGGGTTCGATACATACCGTCTTGCTGCCAAAAATGTCTAAAGAAGCATGCTGTGGAGCCTTAAAGCAAAAGCAATTTGCTATAAGTTGGATAAAAAAGAGTTATATGCTTGGTTTAGCTATATTTATAGCTTATTTCTTATGTAAGTATGTATATATACAAGTAAATGGTCATGATTATATATATTCGTATTGGATTCTTTTTGTTTTTTGTTTTTCTATGTTGCAAGGTTTGATTTTTAGCCCTTTTGCAAATATTATAATCGCAAATAAGGATTATATTTTTTTATCTAGTGTGGCTTTTATAGCATTATTATTTAATTTTTTTTCTAATTTGTTAGCGGTAAAAAGCTATGGGGCTATGGGTGTAGCCATAGTAACAACAATAACACATACTATTATCAATATTTCATTTTTTTTTAGAATATTATGCAAAAATAAGGTATTAACCAATGATTAAATACTATTTTAAAAAAATACAATACATGTCAT